>DASPMV010000063.1:0-19187 GCA_035626875.1 Noviherbaspirillum sp.
TGGCGCCGTGTACCGACACGCAGGCGCATTCGCCGATCGCGTACAGGCCGTTCACGACAGCAACCGGGTTGCCGTCCTTGGGAGCGACGACCTGGCCGTGGATATTGGTCGGGATGCCGCCCATCTGGTAGTGAATCGTCGGCACGACCGGAATCGGTTCCTTGGTCGCATCGACGTTGGCGAACTTGTGGCCGATTTCGAGAATCGACGGCAGACGCTTCTTGATGGTGTCGGCGCCGATGTGACGCAGATCCAGCAGCACGTGATCCTTGTTCGGACCGCAGCCACGGCCTTCCTTGATTTCCTGGTCCATCGAGCGGGACACGAAGTCACGCGGCGCCAGATCCTTCAGCGTCGGAGCGTAACGCTCCATGAAGCGCTCGCCGTTGGCGTTGATCAGGATACCGCCCTCGCCGCGCACGCCTTCGGTGATCAGCACGCCTGCACCGGACACGCCGGTCGGGTGGAACTGCCAGAATTCCATGTCCTGCAGCGGCAGGCCGGCACGTGCTGCCATGCCCATGCCATCGCCGGTATTGATGAAGGCGTTGGTCGATGCGGCGAAGATACGGCCTGCACCGCCAGTGGCGAACAGGGTTGTCTTCGCTTCGAGGATCATGACGTCGCCGGTTTCCATTTCCAGCGCGACGACGCCGAGCACGTCGCCATCCTGGTCACGGATCAGGTCGATCGCCATCCACTCGACGAAGAAGTGGGTCTTGGCACGGACGTTGCGCTGATACAGGGTATGCAGCAGTGCGTGACCGGTACGGTCAGCGGCTGCGCAGGCGCGTTGCACCGGCTTTTCGCCGAAGTTCGCAGTGTGGCCGCCGAAGGGACGCTGGTAAATCGTGCCATCCGGATTGCGGTCGAAAGGCATGCCGAAGTGTTCGAGCTCGTACACAACCTTCGGTGCTTCGCGGCACATGAATTCGATGGCGTCCTGGTCACCGAGGTAGTCCGAACCCTTGACGGTGTCGAACATGTGCCAGTACCAGTTGTCCTCGGACATGTTGCCCAGGGATGCGCCGATGCCGCCCTGCGCAGCTACGGTGTGCGAGCGGGTCGGGAAAACCTTGGAAAGAACTGCGACGTTGAGGCCCGCTTCTGCCAGTTGCAGGGAAGCGCGCATGCCGGAACCGCCGGCACCGACGATGACCGCGTCAAAACGGCGTACGGGGAGTTTTTGCTTGATTGCTGCCACGATTTACATTCTCCAGATAATCTGCGCGGCCCAGCCAGCGCAACCGACCAGCCACAGGATGGTGGCAACGTGAAATACGAGACGAAGACCGACGGACGCAGTCACATAGTCCATCCAGACGTCACGCATGCCAACCCAGGCGTGGTAAAGCAGCGAAAGGAAGGTAACGAAGGTCGCGATCTTGAACCATTGCTGCGCGAAGAGGCCAGCCCAGCCTTCGTAGGAGAAGTTGCTACCCGACAGAAATGCCACCAGCAGAATGACCGTGTACACCGCCATCACGATGGCGGTCAGGCGTTGCGCCAGCCAGTCACGAAGGCCGAAATGCGCGCCGACGACGAGGCGCTTCGGTCCGATATTATTATTTGCCATTTTAGAAAGCTCCGAACAATTTCAATGCAACCAGCAGCGTCAGCGGCAGGCTGACGGCAAACACGGCAACTGCGGACTTGCGGCCACTGTCCTTGTCCAGACCGATGTGCAGGTCCATGAACAGGTGGCGAACGCCGGCGCTGAGGTGGTGCAGATAGGACCAGACCAGTGCCAGGATGACCAGTTTGACGAACCAGTGGGAGGTGAATCCCTTGAAGTATTCGAAGGAGATTTCTGAGGTCAGGCTCTTGTCGAGCAGATACAGAACGAAGGGGATCAGCAGGAACATCAGCATGCCACTGATGCGGTGCAGGATCGATACGATACCGGCCAACGGCAGCCGGTAGTGGACGGTCTGAGCAAAGCTCATTACGCCGTATTTGCGCCGGTTTTTGTTCACGGCTTCGGACATGACATTACCTCCCAGGGCTTGAAAATCCCGTAATTTTCGCCGATTTTGTGCATCACACCAATAGCAACCTTCGCGGAAAGCACAATTTCCACTTGTCAAGAGTGGCTATCCGGTATTGCCTAAATCGACTGCAGCATCAATCTCAACTCAGTTCGTTCTGATAGTGATGTCGATCAGTCAAGTAAAGCCCCCTTCGCACTTCCACCGGCTTGTCGCCGTAGGTGAAGGACACGCGCTCGACGCTGAGCAGGGGCGTTTGCTTTTCGACATTCAGTAGTTCTGCCGTACCCTCGTCTGCGCTGACTGCGCGGATCCTTTCGGTCGCGCGGATCATGCGGGTGCCGAATTCGGATTCGAACAATCCGTACATCGGCCCCTTGTACTCGACCAGGCGCTCGGCCGTCAGGCCCTTGAAGATCGCGCCAGGGAGCCAGAGCTCTTCGACGATGGTCGGCGCGCCGTCGAACGACTGCACGCGCTTGATGAAAATGACGGAATCACCCGACTTCATATCCAACAGGCGCGCAACTTCTGCAGGCGCTCTCAGTCTCTTGACCTCAAGGATTTTATTGTCGGCATAGTGCGGCTCGCCGGCATCCGGCATGAGCCTCAGAAAACGGTATTGCGCACGCGCCTCGTGGTGCGTTGCAACGAAGGTGCCTTTGCCTTGACGGCGCACCACCAGGTTTTCCGCAGCCAGCTCATCGATCGCCTTGCGGACCGTTCCCTGGCTGACTTTGAATCTGTTCGCGAGCTCCACTTCGCTGGGAATCAGCTCCCCCGGCTTCCACTCACCCGACTGCAGGCTTTGCGTAATGAGCGCCTTGATCTGCTGGTAAAGGGGACTGAATGTCGGAGAGGTTCCGGAAGCGGAAAGACCAGCCCCGGCGCCTGGCGCACCATTGGTAGTCAGATTGGTCGGGGCTGAACTCATAATCAGCGATTTCACCACAAAACCCCGATTGCCGTCCAGCAAAATGTATAACTGATATGTCTTATATAAGATATAAGATAGTCATTGACAGAGCAATCATGCAAGCATACACTCGCCTGCAATATTTGCAGGATGCAAGCCCGTGAGAAGCTCCGGTTATTGCGACGCACCATCCCCAGCATGGCCGGGGATCTGGCCGTGATCAGGCGTGGAATCGGCGTTATTATTACAGGCTTGCCGAATAATTCATACGGTTTCACCCTTTCATTCCCACTTTGGAGATTCATCATGGCTAAAGCCCCTATGCGCGTTGCCGTCACCGGCGCCGCCGGCCAAATCGGCTACTCCCTGCTGTTCCGCATCGCCAACGGCGATATGCTGGGTAAAGACCAGCCGGTCATCCTGCAACTGCTGGAAATCCCGGACGAGAAGGCACAGAAGGCGCTCAAGGGCGTGATGATGGAAATCGACGACTGCGCGTTCCCGCTGCTGGCCGGCATGACCGCCCATAGCGATCCGATGACCGCATTCAAGGATGCCGATGTCGCCCTGCTGGTCGGCGCGCGTCCGCGCGGCCCGGGCATGGAGCGCAAGGACCTGCTTGAAGCCAATGCACAGATCTTCACCGTCCAGGGCAAGGCACTCGACGCTGTTGCATCGCGCAACGTCAAGGTTCTGGTTGTCGGCAATCCGGCCAACACCAACGCCTACATCGCCATGAAGTCGGCACCGAACCTGCCGGCCAAGAACTTCACCGCCATGCTGCGCCTGGACCACAACCGCGCACTGTCCCAACTGGCAGCCAAGGTTGGCAAGCCGATCACCTCGATCGAAAAGTTGTGCGTGTGGGGCAACCACTCCCCGACCATGTACGCCGACTTCACCCACGCCACCGTTGACGGCCAGCCCGCAAAGGCACTGGTGAACGACGAAGCATGGACCAAGGATGTGTACCTGCCGACCGTCGGCAAGCGTGGCGCAGCGATCATCGAAGCGCGCGGCCTGTCTTCCGCAGCTTCCGCAGCAAACGCAGCGATCGACCACGTGCGTGACTGGGTTCTCGGCACCAATGGCAAGTGGACCACGATGGGCATCCCGTCCGACGGTTCCTACGGCATCCCGGAAGGCACGATGTTCGGTTTCCCGGTCACGACCGAAAACGGCGAATACAAAATCGTCCAGGGCCTGCAGATTGACGCCTTCTCGCAAGAGCGCATCAACCTGACGCTGAAAGAGCTGCAGGAAGAGCGCGACGGCGTGAAACACCTCGTCGGCTAAGCACCAGCAACATCCGGACAAACGGCGCTGCGCCGTTTGTCCCTCCCCTCCTTCCAGCCCCCCCACGACGCACCACATGCACCCATCCGAGGTCTTATTCCAGGGCAAACACAAACCGGTGTCGATTCCGGTTTGCGATCACTACGCCGGTTCTGAAAAACTGATGCAAAAGTCGATTGCCTTGCAGCAAGAACTTGGCCCCGTGTTCGACATCACCCTCGATTGCGAGGACGGTGCAGCAGCCGGCAATGAAGAAGAACATGCCAAACTGGTCGCCTCCGTCATCGCCAGCGATGACAACCGTTTCAATCGCATCGGCGTTCGCATCCACGACATTACCCACCCTTGCTTCGAGCAGGACCTCGCCGCCATTGTCACCAAGGCCACGGCAAAGCGCCTCGCCTATGTCGTCATTCCGAAAGTGGAAGGGGTTGCCGATGTCATCCGCGCTATTGACGCGGTCAACGCGCACGCAAAAAAACACGGCCGCAAGAACCTTCCTATCCATGTACTGATCGAAACTCACGGGGCACTGCACGACGTCCATGCGATTGCCGCATTGCCGCAGGTTGAATGCCTGTCGTTCGGCATCATGGATTTCGTCTCTGCCCACTATGGCGCTGTCCCTGGCACCGCCATGCGGTCGCCGGGGCAGTTCACCCACCCGCTGGTCACCCGCGCCAAGCTTGAGATCGCCGCCGCCTGCCACGCACAGGGCAAGGTGCCGTCGCATAATGTGACGACCGAAATCAAGGACACCGCGGTCGTTGCCAATGATGCCACCAGGGCAGCAGGCGAATTCGGTTACACCCGTATGTGGAGCATTCATCCCAACCAGATCAAACCGATCCTTAAGGCGCTGGCGCCGAGAAGTTCGGAAGTCAGTGAAGCTGCAGCTATTTTGAATGAGGCGTACGCGACACAATGGGGACCGATTCAATACAACGGCAAGCTGCACGACAGGGCCAGTTACCGGTACTATTGGGCGATACTGCAGCGCGCGAAAGCGAGCGGTATGCCGGTCCCGGAATCAGCAGGGAGTTTTTTGAAGTAGATACGGCGCCTACAACACATCCTATCCGGCGCGTATCCTAGTGGAGACATTAGCATGAAGTCATTTACAGCATTCGCACTTTTGATCGCCGGACTTTCCGTCGGAATCCCGTCAGCAATGGCGAATACTCCTTCCTCCAACGAGGTTTCGAAGAAAGCAACGGCAAAGAAGGCGTCTGCTGCAAAGAAGGAAGCTCAGGCAGAGGATGACGACCAGCCGGATGTCAAGGGCCTGACGGCAACCGCGTTCGATTGCGAACTCGGCAACAAGCTCACGATTTACTCCAATGCCGTGGACGATCAACAGATCGCGCTGCATTGGAACAAGCGGATGCACCGCATGCACCGCGTCAGCACTACGACCGGCGCGCACCGATTTGAGAATGCGAAGAACGGTCTGGTCTGGATCGGCATTCCTGCCAAAGGCATGCTGCTCGATTCGAAGAAGGGCAAGCAGCTCGCTAACGAGTGCAAGAACCCGGAACAGGCGGCGCAGAAAGTAGCAGAAGGCTAAGGCGGTACGGAGTCAGAAGGGTGCGTACGCACCCTGTTCTTCGCACAATTTATTGCTCTTTCGACATGCATTATTTATCAGCAGTTCAGTTCTAATAATCCCAAGGAGAGGCCATGTCCACCAATACTCTGAACACGCTCAAGGAATTCAAGATCTCGGGTTCCAAGAAAGGCAAGTTTTATTCCATCCCCGCTCTTGAGAAAGCACTCGGCGTGAATGTTTCGCGCCTGCCGGTATCGATCCGCATCGTGCTGGAATCGGTACTGCGCAATTGCGACGGCAAGAAGGTGACGGAAGAGCATGTGAAGCAACTGGCCAACTGGGCCCCGACAGCAGCACGCGTGGACGAGATTCCCTTCGTCGTGGCGCGCGTGGTATTGCAGGACTTTACCGGTGTTCCTCTCCTTGCCGACCTGGCCGCCATGCGCGGTGTTGCTTCCAAGATGGGCAAGAAACCGAAGAACATCGAGCCGCTAGTGCCGGTGGACCTCGTCGTCGACCATTCCGTACAGATCGACCATTTCCGCGAGAAGAAGGCCCTCGACCTGAACATGAAACTGGAATTCCAGCGCAACAACGAGCGCTACCAGTTCATGAAATGGGGCATGCAGGCATTCGACACCTTTGGTGTCGTTCCCCCAGGCTTCGGCATCGTGCACCAGGTCAACCTCGAATACCTTGCACGCGGCGTGCATAACAAGGGTGGCGTGTTCTACCCGGACACCCTGGTCGGCACCGACTCGCACACCACGATGATCAACGGCATCGGTGTTGTGGGCTGGGGCGTCGGCGGGATCGAAGCGGAAGCGGGCATGCTAGGCCAGCCGGTGTATTTCCTGACCCCGGACGTTGTCGGCGTGAACCTCACCGGCGCGCTGCGTGAAGGCGTCACTGCGACCGATCTGGTCCTGACCATTACCGAGATGCTGCGCAAACACAAGGTGGTGGGCAAGTTCGTCGAGTTCTTCGGCGAAGGCACCAAGTCGCTGTCCACGACCGACCGCGCCACCATCGCCAACATGGCGCCGGAGTACGGTGCAACGATGGGCTTCTTCCCGGTTGATGAAGCCACGATCGAATACTTCAAGGGTACCGGCCGCACCAAGCAGGAAATCGAGGCGTTCGAAGGCTACTTCAAGGCGCAGAACCTGTTCGGCATTCCGATGGAAGGCGAGATCGACTACACCAGTGTCGTGTCGCTCGACCTCGGCACCGTCGCCCCGTCGCTCGCCGGCCCGAAACGTCCGCAGGACCGTATCGAAATCGGCAAGGTCAAGTCGACCTTCTCCGAGCTGTTTGCCAAACCGGTCGCCGAGAACGGCTTCAACAAGAAGGCGGAAGACCTGGAGGCCGTGTACGAAACGTCCAACGGCGTCAAAGTCAAGAACGGCGACGTGCTGATCGCTGCGATCACGTCTTGCACGAACACCTCCAACCCGAGCGTGCTGCTCGCTGCCGGCTTGCTGGCCAAGAAGGCCGTGGAAGCAGGCCTGACCGTCGCGCCGCACATCAAGACTTCGCTCGCGCCCGGATCGCGGGTCGTGACCAAGTACCTGGAGGCTGCAGGCCTGCTGCCTTATCTTGAGAAACTCGGTTTTGGCGTGACGGCTTACGGCTGCACGACCTGTATCGGCAACGCCGGCGACCTCACACCGGAGCTAAACGAAGCGATCGTCAAGAACGACATCGTGGCCTCGGCTGTGCTGTCCGGCAACCGCAACTTCGAAGCGCGCATCCATCCGAACATCCGCTCCAACTTCCTGGCCTCGCCGCCGCTGGTTGTCGCCTACGCGATCGCCGGCAATGTGACGAAGGACCTGATGACCGAGCCCGTCGGCAAGGGCAAGGGCGGCAAGGACATCTACATCGGCGACATCTGGCCGACTTCCGCCGAGATTGCGAAACTGATGAAGTTCGCCATGAACGCGAAGACCTTCAAGGAAAACTACGCCGATGTCCAGGCAGCCCCCGGCAAGCTGTGGGAACAGATCAGGGGTGTGGCGCAGGGCGAAGTCTACAACTGGCCGAAATCGACCTATATTGCCGAGCCACCGTTCTTCCAGGAATTCGACATGCAGCCGAAGGCAGCCGCCTCCGGCATCAGCGGCGCCCGCGCGCTGGGCGTGTTCGGCGACTCGATCACCACGGACCACATCTCCCCTGCCG
Organism: Noviherbaspirillum sp.; assembly: GCA_035626875.1. Lineage (GTDB taxonomy): Bacteria > Pseudomonadota > Gammaproteobacteria > Burkholderiales > Burkholderiaceae_D > Noviherbaspirillum. The sequence goes on from DASPMV010000063.1 coordinate 7,934, forward strand.
GCTCCATCAAGGAAACCAGCCCGGCCGGCAAGTGGCTGCTGGAGAACGGCGTAATGAAGGCCGACTTCAACTCCTACGGTTCGCGCCGTGGAAACCATGAAGTGATGATGCGCGGCACCTTTGCGAATGTGCGCATCAAGAACCTGATGATTCCGGCGAAGGAAGACGGTTCGCGCGTCGAGGGCGGCCTGACCATCCACCAGCCGAGCGGCGAACAGATGTCGATCTACGACGCCGCGATGAAGTACATCGACGACGGCGTGCCGACCATGGTGTTCGCCGGTGAGGAGTACGGCACCGGCTCGTCACGCGACTGGGCAGCCAAGGGCACGCAGCTGCTGGGCGTGAAGGCAGTCGTGGCGCGCTCCTTCGAGCGCATCCACCGCTCCAACCTGGTCGGCATGGGTGTGTTGCCGCTGCAGTTCCTGGGCGACGACAGCGTGCAAGCGCTGGGCATTACCGGCAATGAAACGTTCGACCTGGTCGGGCTCGAAGGCGAGATCAAGCCGCAACAGCAGGTGACCCTGGTGATCACCCGCGCCGACGGCACGAAGGAAGAAGTGAAGCTGCTGCTGCGCATCGACACGCCGATCGAAGTCGACTACTACAAGCATGGCGGCATCCTGCCGTTCGTGCTGCGCCAGTTGCTTGCAGCATAAGCGCAACACCTGTCTCGCTGGCTGCGCGCGCTGCAGTCGGCGGGTCTCAGGTGCAAGCAAGCTGTAAGGATACGTCGTTACGCTTGCGGAAAGTGAAACGCCGGGCTCGACCGGCGTTTTTTCAGATTTCAAAACTCGGAGACATTCATCATGTGGAAAATTTTCGTTGGCTTCATCGCTTTTGCCCTGCTCGCCCTGTTCGTGATCATGAAGGGTGGCGACAAGGTGGATATGCAAGGTGAAGCCGGTCACGGCATGCCGTCGGCTTCGGAGTCGCATTCGACTCCCGCCGCGTCCGCTCCGGCGGCGCCCGCAGCACCTGCTGCCCCTGCTGCATCCGAGCCGGCCGCGTCCGCACCGGCCGCACCGGCGCCCGCTCCTGCAGCACCGGCTGCCTCCGAGCCCGCTGCGTCGAAGTAATACTTTCTTTGCAGCACAAGCCGCATGGGAGACCGTGCGGCTTTTTTGTTTTTTGTGCATATACTGATCTTCGGCGAAGCAAAAGCTCATTCTTCTTCACCGGCAGCAAGCCCAGGCGCTTAAATGGGTGTATTTTGGTAGGTCATTATCGAATCTACTACAATACGTTTCCACAGCTACACTCCCGTTCCCACCATGCGCCGTTTCTCCAAAAGCTCGTCCAACAAACTGTCCGCCGACAGCCAACGCCTCGTCTCCATTGCGCAGGGGATGGCGCAGGCCTCCAGCCGGCTGGAAGAACGCACCTGGGAACATTCGCTCGACAGCATCATTTACAAGGCGCTCAAGGGCTCTCATCAGGAAACCATCGACGCGGCGCTCGAGCACCTGTTCCGTGCCGATCTCCAGGCCTACGATATCCTGCTCGAAGCGGTCGAGGCCGGAAGCGAGTCGTGCGCGGTCGAGCATGACGGCGTCCAGTACCATGCGTTGCTGATAGCCATTCCGATCCTTGCCTGGACGCGTTTTTCCATCGCCTCCGGAGGCGTGTCGGAAGACCTGCGGCGCGCCCTGTGCGCCCATCTGCACGGCCACATCCTGGCATCCGACGCCCGCCTGGCGATGGCGCCCACGCTGTATGCAATCGACCAGTTGCCGCGCAACCATGCGGAGACCTTCGCCCTCGCCCACAAGCTGGCCCAGGCAGCGGTAAAGGGATCGCAGGTACGTCCGCCGGCGAATGCGCCGGAAACGGCGCCCTTCCTCGCAGACACGCGTTATCTGCTTGCCTCGGTGGCCGCGCCTGCAGGCATGCCGATCTTCGGCTGGCAGGAGAACCTCCAACCCTCGGGACGCGAACTGGCGCTTGAGCAATGGCGCGCGCAGGCGACGCCGAACATCGCGTCACTTCTCCCGGGATGCGGCATCGAGCTGCTCATGCCGGAAGCCTATTACGTGGCATGCCGCGAGGCGGACAAGCAGATCCGCCCCGCTTCGATCCGCGCCGCGGTCCATTACCTCACCAATACGCTCGGGATGGAGCCCGGCGGACTGCGCGCCGTGATCGGCAGCTTCAGCGAGGAACCGGTCGGCGGACGCGTCGACGAGTACCGTATCGGCTTCACGATGCGCCAGAATCCCGAAGTGATCTATGGCGTGGTGTGGCCGTTGTACGACCAGGAAGATGAGGATGAGGCCGCTGTGACGTCCTTCGAATCACTGACGACGCCGGAGATTCTGGACACCGACCTCCGTACGCCGCTGGAAGAAATCATCGCCTTGCTGCGCAGCTGCGGCATCACCCACATCAAGCGCCACGGCGAACGCTTCCCGATGGAATTCTGCGACGATTGCGGCGCCCCGCTCTATCCGGATCCTGACGCGGAACTTGTCCACGCCGAGATGCCGGAGGACGCGCCGTCCGGCACCGGTCACTTCCACTGAACGGCTACCAGCGGGAGTACGGATTGCGGATGAGGCTGGAGTTGAAGTAGCGCGGGTCCTGAGTCACCTCCTCGCCAATCCATTCCGGCTTGGCAAAGGCCTGGTCCTCGGCGGACAGTTCGATTTCCGCGACAACCAGGCCCGCATTTTCGCCAAAGAACTCGTCGACCTCCCACACCATGCCTTCGAAAGGAATGCGATAGCGTTTCTTCTCGATGACGGGGCGCTCGCACAGGCTGTCCAGGAAGGCCTGCGCGTCGGCCAGGGGAATCGGATATTCCCACTCGCTGCGCGTCGCCCCTGAAGACTTCCCCTTTATCGTCAACATTGCCGATTCGCCTTCAATGCGCACGCGTACCGTGCGCTCGGGAGACGACGAGAGGTAGCCCTGCCGTAACAGGACGCCCTGGCCGAGCGACTTCCAGCGATCGCCGTGCACGAGGAATTTTCGTTCGATTTCCACGCCCATGGTCACACCTTCTTCAGAGATTGCAGAATGGGCTGCAGGATCGCGCGGCCCAGTCTCGCACTCCGGGCCCCATTCCACCCGACGGTATCGTCGGGGAGATCGGCATTGTCCTTGAAGGGCATTTCCAGCGTCAGGGACACGCACTTGAAAGTGTGCCCGATGTATTTCGACGCCAATTGCAGCATCTCCTCGCGATACTTGCTGGCTTCGTAACCGTGGACCGTCTGGAAGTCCGCGCTGGCCTGCTTGAAGCTGTCGATGAAGGCCTGCTGCTCTTGCTGCTGCTCCGCCGAAAATCCTTCCAGCATTTCACAACCGGCAACGAAGACGTAGGGCAGGCTTTCATCGCCATGGATATCCAGGAACAGGTCGCAACCTGTCTCGTGGATCTTGTTGCGCACGGCAAAGACTTCTGGGCTTCTTTCCGGCGAGGGATCCATCCATTCGCGGTTCAGGTTTGCGCCGGCGGCGTTCGTGCGGAGGTTGCCGCGCACCGCGCCGTCCGGACACATGTTCGGGACGATATAGAAAACGGCCTGTTGCAGCACCGTCCGCGCCACCGGGTCGGCCCGGTCGAGCAAGGTATCCAACATTCCTTCGACAAACCACTCCGACATGGTTTCGCCGGGGTGCTGGCGGGCGATGATCCAGGCCTTCTTGGGCGCAGCCGGATCGCCGATCACGGCGAGATTCATGTCGCGGCCGTCGATAGTGCTGCCGATGTCCAGCACACGCCCAACCGGCGAGTTTTCCACCTTGCCAAGCAGGTCGAGATGCCGCTCCCAGGAATACGGCTCGAAGTAGGCGTAATAGACGCTGTCGCGTTCCGGCGTGTGGGTGATGGTCAGCACCTGTCCGTCGTAAGTCGTGGGGACGCGGAACCAGTGCTTGCGGTCATAGCTGGCAACGGCCCGATAGTTCTGCCATCCGCCCGGGAACACTGCCTTCCCGGCGTTCAGGAGTTTCATCACGCATTGCTCGCCACGCCCCCCCTGCATCCGGAAATGGAACCATTGGAGGAGATCGGCATGCGAGTCCTTGCGGATGTTGAGCTCGATGACGGAAGGCGATTCGGCGCGTACGATTTCAATTGCGCCCGAGTCGAACTGGCTGCTGATCTTGATAGGCATGCTGACTGTATCAATGTGGTTTATCCGAGTGCTATTCTGCGTGTTTTTGCCCCGTTCCGCATCGCCTGATGACATTCCGAAGATTGTTGCTCGCCACCATATTGGCCCTGGTGAGCCTGACCTCAATTGCCGACACTTGGCCGAACCGCCCTATCCGCTTCGTCGTCGCCGCGCCCGGCGGCTCGTCCCTTGACGTCATCGCGCGCACGCTGGGCGAAAAACTGAAGGAAAGGCTCGGGCAACCGGTGGTGATCGACAACATCCCCGGCGCATCGGGAACGATTGCCAGTGGCAACGTGGCCAGGGCTGCGCCCGACGGACATACGCTGCTGATGTCCTACAACGGTCCGCTCGCCTATACCCAGTACCTGACGACGCTGCCCTACGACCCGCAAAAGGACCTAGTGCCGGTCATCCAGACGAGTTCCCAGCCCAACGTGCTCGTGGTGCCGGCACACCTTCCGGTGAAATCAGTCGCCGAGCTCGTCGACTACGCCAAATCGCGCCCCGGCAAGCTGAACTATGCCTCGGTCGGCAACGGCTCATCCTCGCACCTGACCATGGAGCTGTTCAAGAGCATGGCGGGCATGTACGTTGTCCACATCCCGTACAACGGTGCCCCGCCAGCCGCGCTTTCCGTGGCCACTGGCGACACGCAGATGCTCTTCAGCGTCCCGTCGGTCGTGATGCCGCACCTGCGCTCGGGGAAAGTCCGCGCGATCGCCGTGACAAGCGCATCGCGTTTCACGTTGATGCCCGACCTGCCTACCGTGGCCGAATCAGGGCTGCCCAAATTCGAATCGCTGACGTGGAACGGCATCGTCGTGCCTGCCGGGACACCACCGGACATCATCAAGCGCCTGAACCGGGAGGTTGATGCCATTCTCCAATTACCGGACGTCAAAGCGCGGCTGAACAATGCCGGCCTGGACCCCGTAGGCGGCTCTCCCGAACAGTTCAAGGCGCTGATCGCGTCGGAAGCACGCAAATGGTCGGAGATTATCCGCCGCACCGGAGCCAAGCTGGACTGAAACATGGCGTAAAGCCAAGTCTCTGCTATAATGCTTGCCTTCGTCGGGGCGTAGCGCAGCCTGGTAGCGCACTTGCATGGGGTGCAAGGGGTCGGAAGTTCGAATCTTCTCGCCCCGACCAATAGAATCAACATTGAGGCCAATCTTCGGATTGGCCTTTTTGTTTTTCCGCAGCGCCGACGATCCCGGTCAGGAATTCAGCGGTGGCCGGTCCGGCTGCGAAGGCGAAGAAATTTCCTCCAGTGTCCGATCCACCTGCGCCGAATGCTTGGTCGCCAAGTCCCCGAGCGACACGATGCCGATCAGCTCCTTGGTATCGTGATCCACCACCGGCACGCGCCGGATCTGGGTATCCCCCATCTGCTGCATCACTTCGTCTACCGTCTGGTCGTCAAAGCACCAATGCACGGCCCCGCTCATGACGTCTTCGACATGGGCGGAATCGGGGGACTGGCCCGCCGCCACCGCCCGCACCGTAATATCGCGGTCCGTCACCATGCCGACCAGTTTCTGGCCGTCGCACACGGGCAAGGCACCCACGTTCAGTTCGTCCATCATCTGTGCGGCGCGGCGAATGGTTTCCTGCGGCGACACGCTCATCACGTCGCGCGTCATGACATCGGAAATTCTCTGCATCTTGCTCTCCTATATGGTGAATCGTTACCCATATGCTTGAGTGCCGATCTGCCAATCAAGTTCCGGTCCTCCCGGAACTATCGGCGCACCGTGCGGACGAAACTGGATAGGTAGAGGAGCAGCCATGTCTACACGTTCCATCATCGAGGCGCTCAGGCAGGAGGCGCAGGTCCTTGATCAGGACAACAGCATCGACCGGATCCTTGGGCACATCGGCGACGCGTCCATCGTCCTGCTGGGAGAGGCTACGCACGGTACCCACGAGTTCTATCGCGTCAGGGCAGAAATCAGCAAGCGCCTGATTGCGGAGAAAGGCTTCGATGCCATTGTCGTGGAAGCCGACTGGCCCGATGCACTGCGCGCCAGCCGCTTCGTCCGAGCAAACCCGGGGGAAACCGACACGACGGCCGACAGTGCCCTCGGTGGATTCGAACGATTCCCGCAATGGATGTGGCGCAACACTGATGTTGTCGAGCTGCTGAGCTGGCTGCGCATGCACAACATGCAGCTGGCCGACGAGCGCGAAAAGGTCGGCTTCTTCGGCCTCGACCTGTACAGTTTGCGCGGCTCGATGGATGCGGTGGTGCGCTATCTATCGCAGGTGGATCCCGAGGCTGCCCGCCGCGCACGCGCCCGATACGCCTGCTTCGACCATCTTGCTGAAGATCCACAGCGGTATGGCTATGCGGCGAGTTTCGGCATGCGCAAGGATTGCGAGGATGAAGTGATCCACCAACTGGTGGAGATGACGACAGATGCACAACGCCTGGTTCCCCCTGGGGACCGCGACAGCGAGGACGAGCTGTTCTTCGCACAGCAAAATGCGCGCGTGGCGCAGAATGCCGAGGCGTATTACCGCGCCATGTTCCTGGGTAGAAACGAGTCCTGGAACCTGCGCGACCGGCACATGGCGGAAACGCTGGAAGCATTGCGTGGCCACATGATCGATAAGAAGGGACGCCGGCCGAAGATCGTGGTGTGGGCGCACAACTCCCATCTCGGTGATGCACGCGCGACCGAGATGGGCGAGCATGGCCAGCTCAACCTCGGGCAACTGGTTCGGGAACAGTACGGGACGAAGGAATCCTTTCTGCTCGGTTTCACCACGCATACGGGGACAGTGACGGCGGCCTCGGACTGGGACGAGCCGGCCGAGACCAAGATGATTCGCCCCTCGCATCCCGACAGCTACGAACGGGTATTCCACGACTGCGAACTTGGCCGTTTCATTGTGCCCTTGCGCGCCAGTCCACGACTGCATGCCTTGCTCGAGGAGCAGCGACTTGAGCGCGCCATCGGCGTCGTCTATCTGCCGGAATCCGAGCGCGTCAGTCATTATTTCCATGCAAGCCTGTCCCGGCAGTTCGATGCAGTCATCCACATCGATGAAACCAGGGCGGTACGTCCACTCGAACGCACGGCGGCGCATCACGACGGCGATGTCCCCGAGACTTACCCTTCAGGAATCTGACGCGCAAAAAAAAGGGTTACGCGAACGTAACCCTAAACTGCTGGGGAACAACAACCATTTGCCGTCTAGCGACGGATGGCGGAGCGTTCTGCTTGTCATTCACTCCGCCGTCTATTCCTTTCAGCGCAACAAGCGCCCATCCTTGCCGATCACCGTGATCTCGACGAAGCGAGAGCCGATCCGGTTGGTCGGCGAAAAATGCAGCGTGAATCCGCCAACGTCGTAGGCAGTGAGCGTTTCCAGCGCACGAATTACTTTCTCCCGGCTCAGGTTAGGCCCTGCCCTTCGCAAACCTTCCACCAGCACCTTGGCGCCGACGAATTCCTCAAAGCTGGTGTACGACATCTCGCTGCCCGGCGCGTACTTCTTCATCGCCTGCTGGTACTCCTTCACGATCGACGTCGTGGGCGAATATGGATAAGGCATGACTTGCGCGATGCCGATGCCGCGCGCACTGTCCGGACCGATCATTCGCACGATTTCCTTCGGGTTTACCACGGAAATGTTCACCAGCTGGGCCACGGTCGATGCCGCGCGAATCTGCTTGCTGAATGCGGCCGTGCTCTTGTTCACCGAGATCATGACCACGGCCTGCGGGTTCGCTTTCGCAATCGCCTGCACCGCGTCGTTGACGTTGTCGGTGTTCTTTTCATACGCACCGGTACCCACCAGCTCCAGGCCGCGCTTCTTCAACGCAGCCTCCACTCCGGCGAGCCCCGCCTTGCCAAACGGATCGTCCTGGTACATCACGCCGATGCGCTTCATGTTCAGCGCCACCAGCTGGTTGACGATACCCTCTGCCTCGTCCGCATACCCGGCGCGGATATGGAAGATGTTCGGATTGAACGGCGTGCGAAGAATTTCACCGCCGGTGTACGGCGCGACAAGCGCGATACTGGCCTTCTCCAGCACCTTCTGCTTGAGCAATTCTCCGACATTGCCCGTGCCGGCGAAACCGATCAGCGCCACTGCGCCATCCTTCTCGATCACTTCCTGCGTGAGGCGGACGGTTTCTTCGACCTTGTAGCCGTCGTCCTTGACCACATGGGCGATCTTCTTGCCGTGTACCCCGCCCTTGTCGTTGACGGAGTCGAAGTACACCTTTGCACCAAGGACCATGTCCTTTCCGGTATCGGCCAGAACGCCGGAAAGCGGGGCCACTTGCCCGATGACGATGTCATCCGCCGCCATGGTGCCGAAGGCGAAAGATGCTCCCAAACATCCTGCTGCCAACCTCAACCAGGCAAGTGGTTTCATGGGGTTACCCCTCCACGGTTTTCATGACGGGAGCCGGGCCTGCGGCGGGTGCGGGCTTGCGCTTCTTTTTCGCGAACTCCACCAGCTCGCCCACGATGCCGCGGCGGAACGCCAGCACGCAGACGATGAAGATGAAGCCGGTGACGATCGTGACGGACTCGCCGATGCTGCGGAACCATTCGATGCCGGTCAGCATGGCGATCAGGTTGCCCAGTTCGCCGAGCTTGTTCTCCAGCGCGATGATGACGATGGCGCCGACGATCGGGCCAGAGAGCGTGCCGAGGCGGCCTACCAGCGTCATCAGGACCACGAGGCCAGACATGCTCCAGTGCACGTCTGTCAGCGTCTCGAAGCCGAGCACGACGGTCTTGGTTGCACCGGCAAGGCCGGCCAGCGCGCCGGACAGCACGAATGCAAGCAACTTGTACTTGTCGGTGTCGTAGCCCAGGGAGATCGCACGCGGTTCGTTTTCCTTCACCGCCTTCAGCACCTGGCCGAAGGGCGAATGGATGGTACGAACGATCAGTGCGAAGCCGCCAATGAAAATACCGAGGACGACGTAGTACAGTGTCATGTCGTTGGCCAGATCGACCAGACCGAGCAGCTTGCCACGCGGCACACCCTGCAGACCGTCTTCACCTCCGGTGAAAGGCGCCTGGAGGAACACGAAGAACAGCATCTGCGCCAGCGCCAGCGTGATCATCGTGAAGTAGATGCCTTGGCGGCGGATTGCCAGGCCGCCCATGAGCAGCCCGATCAGTGCGGCAACTACGACGCCGGCAATAAGACCCAACTCGAACGGCAGCCCCCATACCTTCAGCGCGTGCCCCGTGATGTAACCGGCGCCGCCGAAGAAGGCAGCGTGACCGAAGGACAGCAAACCGGTGAAGCCGATCAGCAGGTTGAATGCGCAGGCAAACAAGGCGAAGCACAGCACCTTCATGAGGAACACCGGATAAACCACAAACGGTGCCACCAGTGCCGCTGCAAGTGCAATGGCGTATCCGACTTTCTTATTCATCCTATTGCTCCTTTTATTTCTCTTTGCCGAACAGGCCAGCCGGACGCAGCATCAGCACGATCGCCATGATGATGAAGACGACAGTCGCAGACAGTTCCGGATAGAACACGCGGGTCAGGCCTTCGATGATGCCCAGGCCGAGGCCGGTAATGATCGACCCCATGATCGAACCCATGCCGCCGATCACCACCACCGCGAACACGACGATGATCAGGTTGGAACCCATCAGCGGCGACACCTGGATCACCGGCGCCGCCAGTACACCGGCGAAGGCCGCCAGCGCGACGCCGAAGCCGTAGGTCAGCGTCACCATCAGCGGCACGTTGATGCCGAAGGCTTCCACCAGCTTCGGATTTTCGGTGCCGGCACGCAGGTAGGCGCCGAGTTTGGTCTTCTCGATCACGAACCACGTGGCAAGACAGACCACGATGGAAGCCACCACGACCCACGCACGATAATTCGGCAGGATCATGAAGCCGAGGTTGGTTGCGCCCATCAGCGCATCGGGCACCGAATACGGCTGGCCGGACACGCCGTAGAAGGAGCGGAACAAGCCTTCCAGCATCAGCGTGATGCCGAAGGTCAGCAGCAGGCCGTACAGGTGGTCCAGCTTGTACAGCCAGCGCAGCATGGTTTTTTCAATGACGATGCCGAAGATGCCGACCAGGATCGGGGCCAGCAGCAGCATCACCCAGTAATTCAGCTCAAAGTAGTTCAGGCCCATCCAGGCCAGGAACGCGCCCATCATGTACAACGCGCCGTGAGCGAAGTTGATGACGTTGAGCAGGCCGAAGATCACGGCGAGGCCGAGCGACAGCATCGCGTAGAAAGACCCGTTCACGAGGCCAAGCAGGAGCTGGCTCAACATTGCTTGCAGAGGAATGCCAAAGATTTCCATAACACTTTGCAGTTAAACGCCACAGCGCGTGCGGCATGGATAGTCGGAGTGTGAATGGCTGCGCAGCCAGGCCGCGCCGCCGTCTTTCAACTTACTTCCAGAGAGCGCACTTCGATTCAGCTTTAGTCATATAAGCCTGGTCGCCCGGGATGGTCTGCACCACCTTATAGTAGTCCCACGGATACTTGGACTCGCCCGGCTTCTTCACTTCCATCAGGTACATGTCATGCACCATGCGTCCGTCAGGACGGATCACGCCGTTCTTGGCGAAGACGTCGTTGATCTTGGTCTTCTTCAGCTGCTCCATGACCTTGTCGGCGTCATCCGTACCGGCCGCCTTGACGGCGTTCAGGTACTGGGTGGTGACCGAGTAGTCGGCGGCGTGCAGCATGGTCGGCATGCGCTTGATCTTTTCGAAGAACTTCTTCGACCACTTGCGCGTGTCGTCATTCATGTCCCAGTACCAGCCGTCGGTCAGGTACATGCCTTGCGTCGTGTTCAGGCCGAGCGAGTGGATGTCGGTAATGAACATCAGCAGGCCAGCGAGCTTCATCGACTTCTGGACGCCGAACTCGTTGGCAGCCTTGATCGAGTTGATCGTGTCGCCGCCGGCGTTGGCCAGGCCGAGGATCTGCGCCTTGGACGATTGTGCCTGCAGCAGGAAGGACGAGAAGTCGGAGGCGGACAGCGGGTGCTTGACGCTGCCGACGACCTTGCCACCTGCGGCCTTGACGACGTCGGCGGTGTCCTTCTCCAGCGATGCACCGAACGCGTAGTCGGCCGTCAGGAAGTACCAGTCCTTGCCGCCGTTCTTCACGA
>DASPMV010000064.1:0-38565 GCA_035626875.1 Noviherbaspirillum sp.
TATGTCTGGGTGATACGCGGCACGCCGCTGCTGGTGCAGGTGCTGTTCGTGTTCCTGGCGCTGCCCGCGCTGGTGCCCGGACTTCAACTGTCGGACTTCAACTCGGCAGTCGTGGCCCTTGCATTCAATGCAGGCGCCTACAACGCCGAGGCGATCCGTGCCGGCATCCTGGCTGTGCACAAGGGACAGACGGAAGCCGCGCGCTCGCTCGGGTTGACGCCCTTCATGACCTTTCGCGATGTGATCTTCCCGCAGGCGTTCCGCATCTCGCTGCCGCCGCTGGTGAACAACATCGTCTCGCTGCTCAAGGATTCGAGCCTGGCCTACGTGATTGGCGTGGTCGAGTTGTCGAACATCGGCAACCGCGTCCAGTCGGCCACCTTCCAGCCGATCCCGGTATTCATTACGACCGCAACCATCTACCTGCTCCTGACCACCGTGCTGACACAGATTTCCGGTGCGATCGAGCGGCAGCTGGATGTGGAACGACACCATTGAGCGGGAAGAGGGGATGAACATGGCAGAAGTACCGGCAGGCGCACCGATCTCGCCGCAGTCTGAAACGAAAGAACCGCTGATCATCGCGGAAAACATCAACAAGCACTTTGGTCAGTTCCACGTGATCAGGGATGTGTCGACCAAGTTCTACCAGGGCGAAGTGACCGTCATCATCGGCGCGTCCGGCTCCGGCAAGTCGACCTTCCTGCGCATGCTGAACCGGCTGGAGACGCACGATTCGGGCCGCATCGTGATCGACGGTATCGTCCTCGACGACGACCTGAAGCACATCGATGCCGTGCGGCGCGAAGTCGGCATGGTGTTCCAAAGTTTCAATCTTTTCCCGCACCTGACGGTGATGGACAACGTCACGCTGGCGCCTCGCCGCCTGCGCGGCGTGACACGCGCCCAGGCGGAAGAGGCGGCAAAGGAGCTCCTCGCGAAGGTGGGCATGGCAGCCCATGCGCACAAGTATCCGCACCAGCTGTCGGGCGGGCAGCAGCAGCGGGTGGCCATCGCGCGTTCCCTGGCGATGCAGCCCAAGGTGATGCTGTTCGACGAGCCGACCTCGGCGCTCGATCCCGAGATGATCAAGGAAGTGCTCGACGTGATGAAGGACCTCGCGCGCGGCGGCATGACGATGATCGTGGTGACGCATGAAATGGGCTTCGCGCGGGAAGTGGCTGACCGCGTGATCTTCTTCGAGAAGGGACAGATTCTCGAGGAAGCGCCGCCTGCGGAATTTTTCGGCAACGCCCGCAACGAGCGCATCCGCTCGTTCCTGGGACAGATTGCCTACACAGCAAGATAGGGCATCACCCAGGCATGAGTCGCACGATTCCGACAGCCATAGCGGGCGCATTGCTGTGTTGTCCGGCGCTTGCGGTACACGTACCGCGGCGCGCCGGACGCCTTGCACTGCATCCCGCTATGGCCACCGTAATCGCACAACTCATACCTGTGTGACACCAAATAATCCAAAAGGGAGAAACAAGAATGCAATTCAAACTGACGACGTTGACCGCTTCCATCGCACTGATGTTCGCCGCCGCCATGCCGGCGCAGGCGCAGACCGCGAAGGAGTTCGAAGAACTGCGCGCCGAAATGCGCAAGCTGCGCGCCGAACTGGAAGCGCTCAAGGGCCAGAAGCAGGAAGCCTCCAACGCGGCGCTTGCCGACCGCGTGGAGCAGGTCGAGCTGCGCGCCAAGGACGCTGTTGTGCTCGGCGACATCCCCAACTCGTTCCGCCTGCCGAACTCCGACACCTCGGTGCGCGTGTACGGCTTTGCCGAGCTGAACATGGTCAAGGAGTTCAAGGGTGACAACAGCGACCAGGACTACTCCACCTTCCTGCCGTACGCGCCGCTGAACGGCACGGCGCAGGGCAACCGCAAGGGCCGCACCTATCTGACCGGTCGCACCTCGCGCATCGGCATTGAAGCCGCGACCCCGTCGCCCTACGGCCCGATCGCAATGAAGATCGAAGGCGACTTCAACAACGACCCGCGCACCGGCAATTCGGCGGTCTACGGCAGCGCCGGCAACATCTTCACCCAGCAGGCAACCAACAGCTACAACTTCCGCCTGCGCCATGCGTACGGCCAGTTCGGCGGCCTGCTGGCCGGCCAGACCTGGTCGACCTTCATGGATCTCGACAGCCTGCCGGAAACCGTGGACTTCAACGGCCCGATCGCCGCCACCTTCATCCGCCAGCCGCAGATCCGCTACACCTATCCGATGGCAGGCGTGGGCAACTTCACGGTCGCGCTGGAAAACTCGGTCAGCTACGTGCTGGACAATACCGCGACCGTGACGCCGGCCGGCTTCTCGCGCGTGCCTGACCTGGTCGGCCGCTTCGACAAGGGCTTCGATTGGGGTACCCTCAGCCTGCGCGCGCTCAGCCACGAGCATCGCGTGGATGACGGCGCCGGCGTCGACCTGTCGCGCCGCGGCTGGGGTGTTGCTGCAAGCGGCATGGTCAAGTCGGTCGGCAACGACTTCCTGACCTGGACCGTGACCGGCGGCAACGGCATCGGCCGCTACCTCAACTACGTCGAAGGTGCGTTCTACGATGCTGCCAACAACCGCATCCTGATGGAGAAGGCAGCCGGCGTTGTACTCGGCTACCAGCACAAGCCGTCGGACACGCTGCGCTACAACGTCGCGCTCGGCTACCAGAAGAACTTCAAGAACGAGTACACCGACTTCGCGGTGGCCAACGGCCTCGACAGCGGCCGCTTCGGTATCAACCGCAAGCTGTGGCAGGTGCATCTCGGGGCCATCTGGAATCCGGTCAAGGGCGTGGACCTTGGCACCGAATACATCTTCGGCCGCCGTACCACCCTGGCAGGCGAAGACGGTGACATGAGCCGCATCAACCTGTCGGCAAAGTACAACTTCAACTGATCGCGTTGAGTCTTCGCCGTATGAGAAAAGCCCCGGAAACGGGGCTTTTTTCTTTTCGCTTCATCGGCGTCAATTCCGCGGTGCGCATTTGCCGTCTATATTGAAATATGAATTTCCAGCATTCAAGAGATGCACTGCAACATCGTGAATAAGGTTTTGCAAACAGGAGAAGAAGAAAATTTCAGACGGGCCATCCATCATTAGTATTTCAAATACTGGTCCCCACAAGGGAAGCACGTGTGCCGTGCCGATGTAAATCGGTGTCGCGCAGCTGCAAGACAGCGAGAGCGAGACGGCGCACACTACAACCATATCCATGGAGAAGCGCATGAACCAACAAGCACAAGACCTTCGCACACGAACCCTGGAACGCGTCCTTGCCGGCGTGCAAAGCCCGGCACCCGCCACCGAATCCCTGATCCGTGCCTGGCTTGCTTCCCTTGAGGAAGAAGACCTCGCCGGCATTACTTTCGACTGCCTTGCGTCCTCGCTGTGGGAGGGTTTCTCCCGCCTGGCGAAGTGGACACCGCAGGAAGGTTGCCACATCGAAGCCCTTGGTTATGCAGACGATCGCGGGGGCAGGGCGACCGCGCTCCTGATCCTGAATCCGGACATGCCATTCCTCGTGGACTCGATGGTGATGGCGCTGCGACGTATGCGTATGCCATCACGCGCAGTGCTGAACGCTGTACTTTCCGTGGAGCGCACGCCGGACGGGAACATCGTCCGCGCAGGCAAGGTTGGAAACGGCGCAGGCGCGCCCGAGTCCTACGTGTTGTGCCTGATGGCCGAGGAAGTGGGCGGGCCGGAACTCGACGCCTTGTTGTCGAGCATTCGCATGGCAGCCGGCGATGCCGCTACGGTGCGCCAGGATGCTGCGGCCCTGAAAGCGAAAATGTCCGAGGTCGGCGCAGTCGCGGCAGCAAGGGATGCCACGGGACAGGAAGTGGCTGCTTTCCTCGATTGGGCGAGGAGTGAGGGCTTTGAAGTCTTCGGCTATGCGCGTTACCACGTCGTGTCCGGCCAGCGCGAGCTGGTGCGTGAGCCGGGCAGCGCCATCGGCGTGCTGAAGGACAAGAGCCACCCGGTCTACGGCAACTGCCTCGCCGGTATTCCCGGAGATTTCGACACGCTTGCCGCGCGCAAGGAAACGCTGTCGGTGGTGAAGGCCGACGTCCAGTCCACGCTGCATCGTGACCAGCAGCTCGATTTCGTCGGCGTGCGCGACAGCGACAGCCAGGGCACCATCCTTGGCGAACACTGCTTTGTCGGACTGTTCTCCCGCGCCGCGACTGCGAGCACACTGCCGCAGCAGCCGTTCGCGCGCGTTCGTATCAAGCAGGTCCTTACCCTGGCCGGCGTGCGTTCCGAGGGCTTCCGCGCGGAAAAATTCCTGGAAATCCTGGAATCCCTGCCGCGCCCTGAAGTCATGGAGGCCGAACCAGCGTGGTTGGCGACCGTCTGCGGCGCTGTCGTGGCGCTGTACAAGCAGCCGCGCGTCAAGGTGTTCGCGCGGCGCGACGTCTATGGTCGTCACCTGAACGTGCTGGTCTACATGCCGCGCGAGCGCTACGGCGCGCATTCACAGGAAGTGCTGGCACAGACCCTGCGCAGCATTTCCGGCGCCCGTGACGTGCGTGTGCAGACCCTGCTGGCGGACGGCCCCCTTGCGCGCATCTACATGATTGCCAATGGTGCGAGCATGGGGCTTGACCTGGAGTCGGACGTCCAGCAGCCGCTGCTCGCCGTGCTGGAAGGCTGGCATAACACCTTCGACAGCCTGGTCGATGCGACCGAGGATGTCGCCGTGCGCGGCTCGCTGCGCAAGCTGCGCGCGATGCTGCCTACCGACTACATCAACGGCGTGTCACCGCAGGTGGGCTACCGTGACCTCTGCACGCTGCTCGGCAATCCGCAGCCGTCGCGCGTCAAGGTGAGAATCGAAATCGGCGCAGGCGATGCGGTGACCATTCGCCTTCACTCCGTCAACACGGTGCCGCCGCTGTCGTCCATCCTGCCGGCGCTGCAGAATGCCGGCGTGTCCATCCTGCGCGAACGTACGCACGCGATTCCCGCGCTCGACGGCTCGCGCTTTTTCGTCTCCAGCTTGTCCGTCGACGGGCAGAGTGCGGTCAAGCTGGCCAAGCCGCATGTGGCACAGGCCGCGCAGGAGCTGTTCGAATCCCTGTTCAACGACGAGGCGGAAGACGGCCGCATGAATGCGCTGGTGGTCGAAGCCGGCCTGCGCATGCGGGAGGTGCAGCTGATCCGTGCCTATACGAGCTACTGGCGCCAGGCCGGCTGCCGCTTCAGCCTGCGCTATATGGCTGAACGACTCAAGACACAGCCGGCGCACGTACGTACGCTGGTCGAGGCCTTCCTCGTGCGTTTCAATCCCGCCTTGTCCGCGGAGCAGCGCGCATTCGGCACAACGACGCTGTCCACCTTCAAGCAGCGCCTGACCGACGTGAATCACGCCGACACGGAAAACATCCTGCGCGCCATCGCCGACCTGATGCTGGCGACACTGCGGACTTCCTACTTCCAGAACGCAGGGGCGGGCGACACGATCATCTTCAAGTTCGACAGCAGCCAACTCGCGCTCCTGCCGCAACCGCGCCCGTACCGAGAGATCTTTGTCTTTGCGCGCCGCTTCGAGGGCGTACACCTGCGCGGCGGGCCTGTCGCGCGCGGGGGGCTGCGCTGGTCCGACCGCATGGAAGACTATCGCACCGAGGTGCTCGGCCTGGTGAAGGCGCAGATGGTCAAGAATGCGGTGATCGTGCCGGCGGGTGCCAAGGGTGGTTTCGTCTGCAAGATGATGCCCAAGGATGCGACGCGCGAAGTGACAGCGGTGGAAGGTGAAGCCGTGTATCGCCTGTTTATCGCCGGACTGCTGGATGTCACGGACAACCGGGTGCGCGGCGAGGTGGTGCATCCGGCCGAAACCGTATGCTACGACGACCCTGATCCCTACCTGGTGGTGGCGGCCGACAAGGGCACGGCGACCTTCTCCGACATTGCCAACGGTATCGCGGTCAAGCGCGGCTTCTGGCTGGGCGACGCGTTTGCGTCCGGCGGCTCCAACGGCTACGACCACAAGAAACTGGGCATTACCGCCAAGGGCGCGTGGGAAGCCGTCAAGCGGCATTTCTATGAAATGGGGCATGACCTCAACACCACGCCGATCACCGCCGTCGGGATTGGTGACATGTCCGGCGACGTATTCGGCAACGGTGTCTTGCTGTCCCGCCAACTGAAACTGGTCGCGGCTTTTGACCATCGCCACATCTTCATCGATCCGAATCCGGATGTGGAGAAGTCCTTCCTTGAACGCCAGCGAATGTTTGCGCTGCCGCGTTCGTCCTGGGACGATTACGACGAGGCGCTGATTTCGGCAGGCGGCGGCGTCTGGCCGCGCACCGCGCGCAGCATCGAGCTGTCGCCACAGGCGCGCGAGGCGCTCGGAATAGAAGCGACGAGCATGGCGCCGGAGGAACTGCTTCACGCCATCCTGCTCGCGCCGGTGGACCTGTTCTACAACGGCGGCATCGGCACCTATATCAAGGCATCGACAGAATCCCACGAGCAGGTGAAGGACCGTGCGAACGACGCCATCCGCGTTGACGGCAGGGAGCTGCGCTGCAAGGTGGTCGCGGAGGGCGGCAACCTCGGCGCCACTCAGGCGGGGCGCATTGAGTATGCGCTGAAGGGCGGTCACATCTTCACTGATGCAATCGACAATTCCGCTGGCGTCGACTGCTCCGACCACGAAGTCAACGTCAAGATCTGGCTTGATACGGAAGTCAATGCTGGCAAGCTGGCGGCCGACGAACGGAATCACCTGCTGAACGACATCACGCCCGGCATCGTCCGCCTCGTGCTGCGCGACAACACCCTGCAGACGCACTTGCTCGTGCGGGAAGCGCAGGCGCAGTCCGACGGGACGGTGCTCGACAGCTACGCGATGCTAATCGCGAAGCTGGAAGCGGAGGGTGTGATTTCGCGCAAGCTGGAACAATTGCCGACGGCCGCCGAACTGGTGACCCGCAAGAATGAAAGCCGTGGCCTGACCACGCCGGAACTGGCTGTGGTCATCGCGCATGTGAAGAACCGCTACAAGCGTATGCTGTCGGAGCTGAATCTGACGCAGTTCGCTTGGGCAAAAACCATGCTGACACCCTATTTCCCGCATGCATTGGTGGCGAACCGTGATCCGTTCGAGCATCCGCTTGCCAACGCCATCCTGGCCACCGTCCTTGCCAACGAGGCGGTCAACCGCTGCGGGCCTGTGATGGTTGCGGAGATCGCCGCTGCGCGCGGGGTGAAGGAGACGGACGTCATCTGCGCGTGGGCCCAGGCGTGGGCTGCCCTCAGCCTTGCGCCCGTCTTCAATAACTTGGATGAGCACGCGCTGAAGGTGCCGCGCGAGGTGTCGCTTGCCGTCGACCAGCGCACTCGTGCCTTGCAGAAGGTCGTGATCCAGGGTGTGCTGTCGGTGCCGGAACAGCATCTGCGCGAATCCAGCGCGCTTGCGGAACTGACCATGCTCTTCAGCCAGCAGGAGGTCGTGCAGGAACTGGCGCCCGCCGTGCCTTCTTCGTTGCCGCTGCAAGGCATGCCCACACCCTCCGTACGAGCCTGCGAGACCGTGGAAGCGATCGAGGGCATTGCTGACTTCCTGTTTGCCGGCCTTTCGGTGCCTCGCCCGGACGGCATGAGTCTCACGCAGTTCCTCAAGCTCGGCATGGCCTTGCGGCGCGAGGCCGGTATCGACGGTCTCGAGCGCGTGCTGATGCATGCCCCGGCTAGCGCAACGCAGGAGCCCTTGCGCGATCATGCGCTGCAGGCGTTGCGCCGCGCGCAGCAACGCCTGCTGATGCGCGTATTGCAGCAGGCGCCCGCGGGCGCGAAACCCTCGGACGATCCGGCATCGGTCGTGGCAGTCCTCATCAATAAACTCAAGGTCGGCGCACGCATGGCCAGCACAAGCGGCCAGCAAAACCTTGAGCTTGCGGTGCTCGACGTCTGGGCGTTGTCCGAGGCGGCGTCCACGGCCGTCGATGCGACGTGATGCAGGCGGCAATGGAAACCCGGATCCGCGACAGCGTGCGCGCACTGGCAGAAGGGGATTTCACGCACATCGCGGACAGCTTCGCGAACGCCGGCTTCAAGGTGCGGCTGCCGGCGCGGGGGATTCTGCAAGTGGTGTCGTCGACGCATATGCTGCGCCGGCCCCGCCTGCTCTTGTCGGTCGGCATCCACGGTGACGAGACCGCACCGATCGAAATGCTGGGGCAGCTGCTGGCCACGCTGGAGCGTGAACCACATGCGCTCGCCGTCGACCTGATGGTCGCCGTCGGCAATCTTGCCGCCATTGCGGAAGGGAAGCGTTTCCTCGACGCGGACCTCAACCGCATGTTTCGCAGCGAGCGCGGGGATCTTGACACTGCGGCGGAAGCGGCGCGCGCCGACGCGATCATGCGCGCAACAGCGAGCTTCTTTGCCGCACCGGATGCCGACAAGTGGCATCTCGACCTGCACACGGCCATCCGACCATCGCTCTATCCGACCTTTGCAGTCGTTCCTGCCGTCATTGCCGCTACGCGCAGGGACGCCTTGCTCGGTCTGCTCGGTAGGGCAGGCATTCAGGCCGCCATCCTCAATACGAAGCCGGCCGGCACCTACAGTGCCTACTCAGCCACCAGCTTCGGGGCAGCCAGCGCAACAGTGGAACTGGGCCAGGTCGGCGTCCTTGGCAGCAACGACCTCGGTGTCGCTGCCGCCACCTCGGCCACGCTCGACCGGTTCATGCGCACCGGGAGGCTGGAACCGGACGAGGCGCGGCCCCGCGTCTTCCGCGTAACGCAAGAGCTGGTCAAGCAGTCGGATGCCTTCCGCATGGCCTTTGGTCGTGATACGCAGAATTTCACTGCGTTGCCGCCGGGCAGCGTGATCGCGGAGGATGGCGACACGATCTATCGCGTCGGCAGCGAGACGGAATACGTTGTGTTCCCCAACCCCGACGTGCGTGCGGGATTGCGGGCAGGGCTGATGGTGGTGGAGGACTAGTCAGCCTTTGTGCTTTATGCAGTTGTCGATCGCCTCGACGACCTTGACTGCATTGAACGGCTTGACTACAAAGCCGTCGATGCCGATCTGCAGCGCCTTCTGCACGTTGTCCAGTGTCGGCAGGTTGGTCACCATGATCATGCCGACGCCCGGCGCGGCCTGCCGAATCCGTTCAGCGGCCGAGTGGCCGTCCATTCGCGGCATGTCGATATCGAGAAAGGCAATGTCCGGCCTGTGCACTTCGCACAGTTCGACCGCCTTGTCGCCATCATTGGCTTCCGCCACCACCTGATGCCCGTGTTCGCGCAGCAGCAGGCGCAGGACATGGCGGGTAGTACTGTCGTCGTCGGCAATCAGGATGTTCAGTTCTTTTCGCAGGGCCGGCATCGCGCTTCCTCATTGTGTGAGCAGGGATTGCAGCTTGCCGCAGACGCGGCGGTATTCGTTCTCTATGCCGGCCATGCGCTGGTCGAAGCTTTCCAGCGAGCCTGCCTTGGCGGCAGTCTCCACCGTCTTGCTCAGCGCTGCAAGTCCGGTCGCGCCAATGGACGCGCAACTGCCGCCGAAGGCATGGGCGACCTTCGCGACCTTCGCGCAGTCACCGATCGCTGCTGCCTCACGCATTGCCGCCAGCCTCGGCCCGCCATCGTTCTGGTAGAGCGATGCGAGTTCGGCAAAGTCTGCGCCGAACATGGCCTTTACCTCTTCGAGTTCGTCCTCGCACGCTGAGTCGGCTACCGTGCTCGCTGCCGGGCGCGCCAGCCAGCGGGCAAGAACATCGCCAAGCATTTGCGGGCGAATGGGCTTGGACAGGAAATCGTCCATGCCGGCTGCCAGGCAGCGTTCCTTTTCGCCTTGCCCCGTGCAGGCGGTGAGGGCGATGATCGGCGTTCGGCGCGCCGTGCCTTCGGCGGCGCGGATGCGTTGCGTGGCTTCCAGGCCGTCGAGCACCGGCATCTCGCAATCCATCAGGATCAAGTCGAAAGGCGTCAGGGTATGCATCTTGACAGCCTGCATGCCGTCCGCAGCCACGGCGGCTTTGCAACCAAGCTTTTCGAGCATGCGCGCCGCAACCTGCTGGTTCACGAGGTTATCGTCTGCGACGAGGATGTTGTAGCCGGAATGCGCCGACGAAATCTCTCCGTCCGCTCGGCGATCGGGCAATCCTACGGGGCTGGGTGCGCCGCTCGCTGACATGCACAGTGACGCCAGCGTCGCCTCGAACTCAGCGCCACTTGCCGAAGTGCGAAGGCTGGCAGAGAATCCGCCGCCCGGGAGGCCGGGACGAGCGTCTCCGTTTGCACTGTCCAACATGACAAGGAGTGCTTCGCGGTGCCCGGGGTTGCTCCGGATGGCACCGCCCAGCACAGCGGCATCCACGCCTTGCAGGTGACGCTCGATCATGACGATCTTGTACGCTGAACCATTGCGGCCAGCCAGATTGACGGCGGCGAGGCCCTCCACTGTCGAGTCGAAGATGTCAAACCGCATCCCGAAGCGTGCCAGCGGCGCGGTCAAGTCTTCCCAACGCCGTGAATGTTCTGCAAGGATGAGCGCGCGCATGCCGGCCATCGCGAACGTCTTCTCCTGGCTGCCTGCGGTTGTCGCCGCGGCAATCTCTTCATTTCTATGCATGTCTCTCCCAACGGCTTTCGAACGCATCGTCGAGGGCGGAGGCGGTCCTGCCGGTCTGCCGCAATCATATCTGATATTGAAACGCCAATTCCCTATGCTTGGCCACCCCATAAACATGGGAAAACGCGCAATTCAAGCCCATTTCGCCGAAATGGCTCGCAATTCCCCTTCTTTTCAGGGGGCTGTTCAGCCAATCGGGTACCGATAATGCACGTTAAGAAATTCCGGCCCAGCGTGCACCCATAACAACCGCCGGAATCGCTCATCCAGCGGGAGCAGATACATGGACATGAAACAGGCGATGCAGAACAACCCCGGCCTTCAAGGATCGACCCTTGAGGACGAGGATATGGGCGACGCGGGGACACTGGAACGTTCGTCGCAGTCGCGCACCGGGGGCGTCGACCTGAAGGCCATCCGCGAGGCGATTGCCCGCGTGGAAGCCGAAGCCAAGGCGACCGTCGCCGCGGAAAACCGGGCCCATGCCGAAGCCCGCGCCCGCCAACTCGCCGAAGACCGGGCCCGCCTCGATGCCGCCGCTGCCGCCGAGGCTTACCAGAGCGCCCGCGCTGCGGAAGAAGCCATCGAAGCCAGCCGTGCCCGCTACGAAGCGGAACGCCAGGTGCGCGAAGCCGCCGAAGCGCGCGCCGCCGCTGCCAAGAAGGAAATTGCCGAACTCCATGCGCGTGCCGCAGCGGAAGCAGAAGCCAAGCGGCTTGCCGAACAGCGCGCCCGTGCCGAAGCGGAAGCCCGCCAGCGCGCCGCAGAACAGATCGCCGCGGAAACCCAACTCGCCGCTCGCGCAGCGGCCGCCGTGGAAGAACTGGCCCAGGAAACCGAACTGGCCCGCTGGCAGGCCACACAACGCGTCGCCGCCGCGGAATCCGCGAAGCAGGAAGCCGAAGCCCGTGCCCGTGCAGAAGCGCGCATTGCCGAAATCGCACGCGAACAGGAGCGCCGTGAAAAGGAAGCCCGCGTGTCGGCAGAAATGCTGGCCAAGGCACGCAGCGAGGCGCTCGAGATCGCCCGCGAACGCGAGCGTGCCGAAGAGATGGCGCTGCAGGCCGCTCTGAGCCGCGCGCCCGCCGAAGTCCGAGCCCGTGAAGAAGCACGCGCACGTGCGATCACCGAGCAGGAGCAGGAAGCGATCGCCCAGGCGCGCATCGACATGGAGCGCAAGACGGCGCAGGCACTGACCGTGCGCCTCCAAGCCGAGTCCGAGATGCGCGAGGCTGCGGCACGCCGCCAGCATGCCGAAACCGTCGCCGCTGCGGCAGCCGAGGCCCGCCGCGAAGCGGAAGAGAGCATCCGCCTTGCAACGGAAGCCCGCATCCGCGTCGAGCGCGAGCTGCAGGAAAAGGCCCTGTCCCGCATCGAAGCCGAGCATCGCGCCGACGTCCAGGCACGTGCCCGTGCCGCCGCGGAAGAACGCGCCATCCAGGAAGCCCGCGAACGCGCCGCCGCGGAAAAGAAGATTATCGAAGCCGTCAAGGCGCGCGAGGAAGAAGAGAAGCGCGCCCGCCACATCGCCGAAAAGCGCGTCGAAATCGAACGTGCGGCAGCAAGGATCGCCGCCGACCACGCCGTCGCCGAGCAGGCCGCCTATGACCGCGCCGCCGAGCACGCGGAACTGCAGCGCCAGAACGCAGAACTGGCCGCACTGAAGGCGCGCGAGGCAATGGAGGCGGCTCGCGCCGAACGCGACCGCGCGGACGCGGAACAGAAAGCCGTTGTCGCCCTGCAGGAAAAGGTGCGTGCCGAAGAAGCCGCCATGGCGGAAGCACATGCACGTGCCGAGGCTGAGAAGCAGCACACCAGCTTGCTGCGCGATCAGGAGCAGGCGGAGCACGTCGCGCGCGTCGCCAAGGAACAGGAATGTGAAGCGGCCAAGCTCGCATTGGCCCAGGCCATCGCGCGGGCGGACGCTCAGCGCGAAGCCGCAGAGGCCGCAGTCCTCAAGGCGCGCGAAGCCGTCGAACTGGCACGCGTCGAACGCGAACGCGCCAAGGACGAGAAGCAGGCGCTCGAAGCCCTGAAGCAGAAGGTCCAGCTCGAGCGCCAGCGTGCGGAAATGGCTCAGAAGGCACTGCTGGCCGCACAGAAGAAACTGGCCGCCGAACAGGCCGCCCATGCCGAAGCCGAAGCACGCCTGCGCGCCGAAGAAGAACAGGCTGCAGCCCTGCGCGAGCGCGAGGAGGCAGACCGTGCCCTGCGAGCCGCGCGCCTGGCCGAAGCGACAGCCGAGAAGCACGCGGCGGAACAGACCCGTGCCGCCACCGAGCTCCAGCGCAAGGCCGCCCAGGCAGCGCTGCTGAAGGCGCGCGAAGCGACCGAATTGGCCCGTGTCCAGCGCGAGCGTGCCGAAGCGGAGCAGCGCGCATTGCAGGCAGAACAGGATCGCCGCCAGGCGGAAGAGGCCGCACGCAACGAAGCTGAGGCACGTGCACGCGGCGAAGAAGGCCACGTCGAACTGCTGCGCGCCCGCCAGCAGGAAGAACTGGAAGCGCGCCGCGCAATCGAAGCCCAAAGCGCGGCCGAGAAACAACACTTTGAAGCGACGCAGCAACAAGCCGAAATGGCGCGCCAGGCAGCCGAAGCTGCTGAGGCGAAGGCACGGGAAGCCGTGGAACTGGCCCGTGCCGAGCAGGCGCGCGCCGAAGCCGAGCAGCAGGCCCTCGCCGCCGTACAACAGCATCTTGCCGCCGAGCAGGCCCTGGCGGCGGAAGCGGAAAACCGTGCCCGCGTCGAGCGCGAGCATGCCGAAACCATCACCGCGCGCGAACAGGCCGAGCAGCTTGTGCGCAAGGCAGTCGAAGCGCAGCTGATGGCCGAGAAGCAGCAACTGCAAAAGGTGGCAGAGCGCGCCGAAGCCGAGCGCCGCGCCGCCCAGCTGGCACTGAAGAAAGTTCGCGAAGCCATCGAGCTGGCCAAGGCAGAACAGGCACGCGTCGCCGCTGAACAGCAGGCGCTCGTTGCCATCCAGACCAAGCTGGAAGCCGAGAAGAAGCTGCGCATCGAGGCAGAAGCCCGCACCAAGGCTGAGGAAGAACAGGCCGCGCACATGCTGGCACGCGAACAGGCCGAACGCACGGTGCGCGAAGCCATCGAGGCACAGGCCGCCGCCGAGAAGCAACTGCTGGAAAAGGCCGCCGAACAGGCGGAGTCCCAGCGCAAGACTGCCGAGCTTGCCGTCGCCCGCGCCCGGGAAGCCATCGAACTCGCTACCGCCGAGCGCCAGCGTGCGAACGCTGAGCAGAAAGCCTACGCGGCGCTGCAGGAAAAGCTGCGCGCCGAGCGCGAGCGCACTGTCGCCGCTGAAAAGGCACTGGCTGCATCCGAACTGAGGATGGCTGCCGAGAAGAGCGCTTGCGAGGATGAACAGGCCCGCGAGCGCATCGAAACCGAACTCGTGAAAATCACACGCGCCCGCGAGGAGGCCGCACGTACCGCGCGACTTGCCATCGAGGCAAGGGCAATCGCCGAAAAGCAGTTCCTCGAAAAGGCCGCCGAGCAGGCGCAATCGCAGCGCATCGCAGCGGATGCTGCCGAAGCCAAGGCCCGCGAAGCGATCGAGCTCGCCCGCCTGGAAAGCGCACGCGCCAAGGCTGAACAGGAAGCGCTGGCCTCGATCAAGGAAAAGGTTCATGCGGAAGAGGTCGCCCACGCGGAGGCAGAGAAGCGTGCCGCGCTGGAACGCGAAGCTGCCGAATTGGCTACCCGCCGCATGGCTGCAGAGACGGAAGCACGCGCGGCAGAGGAAGTGCGTGCCGAAGCAGAACGTCGTGCACTGGAAGCCGCACGCCGCCAGCGTGAATACGCCACGTCCACCACGGAACAGGCTGACGCCCTGCGCGAGAAATGCGAACGCGAGCAGGAAGAAGCACAGGAACTGGCAAAAGACCTGCTGGAACGCATGAAGCACAAGAGCGAAGAGGTCGGCCAGTGGCGCGTCCGCGCGGAAGCGGTGCTTGCCGAGTCGCCGGTACCGGCCACGAAGACCAGGACTGTCCGCCGTCCCCTGGCAGCCATGCTCGGCGGCGCAGCCCTCGTCGCTGGCGTCGCCGTCGCTGCGACGTTCACAATGCAGGAGAGCCAGCCGGCGCAAGTGCAGTCAGCAGCGCTGTCGATCACGGCCCCGGCCAAGTTGCAAATCTCGTATCAGCTCACCATGCCCGCCACCCCGGCACCGTCCGGCAGCGAGGGCGAGTGATGCTGCTTTGACATGCCCGGCGGTCCGTGCCCGTCCCCTGGACCGCTGGCGCTTTTCCCCCTTTGTTCCCGGTTGTCCGATTGGTACGCAAGCTGTCCCAAAATGGCGTATTTAAGCCAGTGAGGTTAGAATGCACTGGTTTCAAAATGCGGCCCGACGCGCTTTCCGCCCCCGCCGGATACCCGGTTGCATAAGGGCAGTTGCCGCACCATACACCAACAATCACCCATGACTTTCTCGACGCGCCGCATGATCAATTTTCGTTTGCGCCCTGTACTGCAGAACACCGTTGCCATCTCCGGTCTTGTGGCCGTTCTGTTCGCCGCTCCCGCATTTGCCGACGACTACGCCGATGTGACCAAGTTCATGCGCGGCGGCCAGTACACCGAAGCGCTTTCGCGCGCCGACGCTTTCCTCGCACGGAACCCGCGCGACGCCCAGATGCGCTTCCTGAAAGGCGTGATCCTGACGGAGCAGAACAAGTCATCCGAAGCGATCGCCGTCTTCACCAAGCTGACCGAGGATTTCCCGGGATTGCCCGAGCCGTACAACAATCTTGCCGTGCTGTATGCCGCCGCCGGCCAGTACGAAAAGGCACGCCTCGCGCTCGACTCCGCCATCCGTACTAATCCCAGTTATGCGACCGCCTACGAGAACCTGGGCGACGTCCACGCAAAACTGGCCAGCCAGGCCTACGACAAAGCCCTGCAGCTCGACTCCGGCAATTCCGCCGCCAAATCCAAGCTGACGCTGGTGCGCTCCCTGGTGGGCAACATGGGCGGCCCCAATGCCAACGCCAAGGCGCCTGCACCGGCAGCTGCACCGGCACCGACTGTGGTGGCGAAGGCGCCTGAGCCCGCACCCGCTCCGGCACCCACCGCCAAACCCACGCCTGCGCCGGTTGCTCCGCCGGCGGCCGCACCGGTACCTGCTCCAGCCCCGGTAGCCAAGGCCCCGGCCCCGGCGGCAGTGCCGCCGGTCGCCAAGGTGGAACCGAAGCCCGAGCCCAAGCCTGAGCCGAAGCAGGCCCGCGACGATGACGACCGCGACGACGTGCTCAAGGCAGTCAACGGCTGGGCGCGCGCATGGAGTTCACAGGACGTGAAGTCCTATCTCAATTACTACGGCAACGACTTCCAGACCCCCAACGGTGTCGCACGCAAGGCCTGGGAAGAGGATCGCCGCGCGCGCATCGCCGGCAAGGGCAGCATCAGCGTCAAGGTCGAGGCGCCGCAGGTGTCGATCAACGGCAATACGGCGACCGTGAAATTCCGCCAGGTCTATATTTCGGATCGCCTGACCGCCAATACCCGCAAAACGCTCGTGCTGGCAAAGCAGGGCGGCAGGTGGCAGATCAAGCAGGAGACGACGGGTAGCTGATGTTGCGCTTCCAATTGACAAACGGTAGCCCGGGAGCGCGTTCCTCAAGGGCGGTTCTCCTGATGATGTCATTGCTGGTGGCTGCCAGCATGGGTGCCTCGCCCGCGATCGCGGTGTCGAAGAAATCCGCGCGCGCGCAAGCACAGCCGCAGCCGTCTGCGCCGGCCCCGGAGGCTGAGGATCCCGAAGTCCTGCTGATTGAGGTGTACAAGGCTCTCGGTGCGAACAACCTGCGCAAGGCGCTGGCACGGGCGGACAAGCTGGTGGAGGCGTATCCGACTTTCCGCCTTGGGCACCTGATCCGGGGCGACCTGTTGCTGATGCAGACCCAGCCCGTCAAGACGCTCGGTGCGGTCGACGGTCCCGAGGACAAGCTCAAGAACCTGCGCGAAGAGGCGATGGTGCGCCTGAAGTCGCTGCGCGAACGGCCCGATCCCGACCTGATTCCGCGCCTTGTGCTCAAGTTGCGCGAAGACCAGAAACACGTGCTGGTCGTCGATGCGCGGCGTTCGCGGCTGTACGTGTATGCCAATCGCGGCGGCCAGCTCAAATTCGTTACGGACTATTACGTCAGCCAGGGCAAGTTCGGCGTCAACAAGCTCAAGGAAGGCGACCAGCGCACACCGGTCGGCGTGTACTACATCACCAGCCATCTTCCGGGCGCGAAGCTGCCTGACTTCTATGGTTCGGGTGCGCTGCCGATCAACTACCCCAATGAGTGGGACAAGATCAACGGCCGCAGCGGTTCCGGCATTTGGCTGCACGGCACGCCGTCCGACAGCTTCAGCCGTCCGCCGCTGTCCTCCGACGGCTGCGTCGTGCTCACCAATCCCGACCTGCACAAGCTCGCCAGCTCGGTGGAAATCGGGAAGACGCCCGTCGTCATCGCCGAAAGCGTGGACTTCGTCAACAAGACGAAATGGGACAACGACCGAAGCCTTGCCACGCGCCTCGTCGATGGTTGGAAGCGGGACGTCGAGACACTCAACACGGCGCGCATCGGCGAGAATTATTCACGCAAGTTCAAGTCCGAGCGAGGCGAGAGCCTCGAGTCGTGGCTGGCCAAGCACCAGCAGTCCATGAACGGCGTGCGAGGCTTGTCGGTGAACCTCCGTGACATGACCCATTTTTTCTATCCTGGCCGCGAGGACATGATCGTCAGTACATTCACGCAGGAGTCCCATTTCGGGAAGAACAAGACGTCCATCCGCAAGCGCCAGTATTGGGCGAAGGAAGGGGCGCAGTGGAAGATCATTTACGAACTGAATCTCTGACGAGACGTCTCCCACCTCTTGAACGGCTGCCTCCAGGCAGCCGTTTTTCTTTGCGCACACCTTTTGAGTGCAAACGGGGGGGAACATTGCATTGATGCAGCGCGCGTCCTCGCATGATTCGGATCAATCACCGTTCGAATTATTCGATGTGGCTATGTGAAAGCGCAGCTGCCGCGCCTATTCTGTTGAACTTGGATCTACTGCCGAAGGTCATTCATTTGCGCAGGCAACTGGATGGCTTGCGCAGCACGACATGCAATGCCGAAATTGCGGGACGGATAATCCGGCTTCTGTCGGGGTTTGCGTCTCATGTCACATGCCGCTCCTTGCCATGCGTGCCAAAGCGCACCGGCAGAAGGCTTACGTGTACGCACGCCACGACGGATCGGGCGACCGCACCTATCTGCACACCGCGCTTTCCGTTGCAGAAAGATTCAGGAGGACACGCTACTTGACCGGCTCATCATCTGCAAGGAATACACCAACCTCTACACCAACCCCGCGCGGCGCCTCCGGCGAGGAATCGACACAATGGCGCACCCGGACAGACCGCGCGCCTGCCGACCCGCCACACGGACAGCGGATCGAGCCGCGTATCGATGATCAGGGATTCCCGGCCGGACCAAGTAGCGCCTACGAGCGGCTGCATGGGTTGGGACCGGAGTTTGGCGAGCGTGGATACCAGCAGCCTCCTGCGCGCTCGCGCCTGCGCCGCATCACCATGATGATCGGTGTATTCGTCATCGGTGCCGGTGTCGGGTTGGCGGCCGCCTGGTGGATGCATACGCCACAATCGGCAACGTCGGCCTCCGCGGTTCCTTCGTCCACCGTGCGCAGCTCACCGGTCGTGCCCGCTGCCGACAGCAAGCGGGCAGCAGTGATCCGCGGTATCAGCCCCAGCGAACTTCCCTACGACGGTGCGCCACCTCCAGCTGTACCGTCCGACCCGGAGCCCGTGGCGTCGCAGGTGCCCGCAGTGCCCGAGATGAGTTCCGGTGCATCGGGCAGCGAGCCGGCGGACGCCCGGAATGCCGGGGCAGGCGAAATCGAGCAGGATGCTCCAGTGGCCGCGCCGCCCGCTTCCGCGGCCAAGGCACAGAAACCCGCGCAGGTTCAGCCGACGGATGATGAGCCGAAAGCGGCCAAGGCACCGCCCCGGGAGGGCAATACCAGCGTGGCGAATGCAGCACCCAAGCGCAAGAGCACTGCGAGATCCGACCGTGAGATCGAGCGCATCCGGCGCCAGGTAGACGAAGAACTAAAAAAAAAGACCGACCATGGTCGCGCCCCGACTGACAGCCGACCCGGCACCGTACAGGGCGGGCGCAACGACCAGGTCAGCCGCCAAGGCAACTCGGCCTCCGCTTCCGCAGCGCGCGTGTCCGCGACGCGCGCTTCCTTGGCGCAGTGCGACAGGAAATCCAATTTCATCCGCCGTGAGTTGTGCCGCTGGGACGTCTGCAAGGGCTCCTGGGGCAAGAACGGCTGTCCTTCCTACCAGCAGCAGGCCTCCACCTACTAGCGCAGTCTGCAAGACTGCTCTGGTAGTCGCTCCCACTTCCGTCCAGTTGTAAGCCCTGGAGGGCAGGTCCTCTCCTGCCCGTTTCTGCCACTCCGTCCTTTTCCTCCCGCTGTTCCAGCGATTCCCTTTTTTCAATTGCTAAAGTTAATCCTCAA
The DNA here is from genome assembly GCA_035626875.1 of Noviherbaspirillum sp. Classification (GTDB taxonomy): domain Bacteria; phylum Pseudomonadota; class Gammaproteobacteria; order Burkholderiales; family Burkholderiaceae_D; genus Noviherbaspirillum. Next base: position 19,153 of record DASPMV010000064.1, read on the forward strand.
GTATTTCTACAGTAACTTCTCAGGTTAGGACATACAACGTTAATACCTTGTTGTAACAAACCGTGCCAAGTTCCAACATTGTTCAAATAAAAATATTCCCGTTGGTAATTTTGTAGTACTATGTTCGAACATTCTGTTAAAGGAATTTCCATGAAGACTGCCATCCGCAAGATGGGTAACTCGCAGGGGGTCTTGATCCCCAAGCCGTTCCTGTTACAGACCGGTCTTGATATCGGCGAGGTAGAAATCGAGGTCGAAAACGAGTCGATCGTGATTCGCAAGCCGAAGCGGAAGTCCCGCGAAGGTTGGGCGCAGGCCTGCCAGCGCCTGGCGGAAAGGGCAGCAGCCCAGGCAATTGCCTGGCCGCTTATCGGCAACGACGTGGATGCAGATTTTTCATGGTGATGCGTGCAGATGTTTGGCTGGTCGACTTCGAAAAGCCGGTCGGCAGCGTGACGCAGCAGCGGTGGCCGTGTGTCGTGGTCTCGCCCGAGGAAATGGACGAGTACCTCAGCACGCTCATTCTTGCGCCCATGAGCACGCGCGAGCTTCCGGCGCCGTTCCGGATCCCGGTGCGTTTCATGGGCAAGGAAGGACTGATCCTGCTGGATCAGATTTGTACGATGGAGAAGTCGCGGTTGATAAGAAAGCTCGGATCCATCGATGAAATGACGATGGCCAAGGCTCTAGAAGTTCTACAGGAAGTTTTCGCTTACTAAGATAAGGACCGACTTACATGGCTAACGATTATTTGGCAGAAATTCGCGACGTCAATCTGAGCTACCTGATGATCGCGCAGCAGATGATTCGCCACGATCGCGCAGAAGCGATTTTCCGCCTCGGCATCAGCGGCGAAATTGCCGACCTGCTGGCCGGCATGAGCAACGCGCAGGTGCTGAAGCTGGCGAGCTGCAACGTCATGCTCTCGCGCTTCCGCTTTACCGACACCGAGATCCTCTCGACCCTGCTGCGCGACAAGGCCGGCAATGCGACCGCACCGGTCCATGCTTCGATCATCATGTCGTCGCAGGCGCCGGAAACGATCCTCTAAGGTCGACAGGCGAGGCCATGTCGATCCTGTCCCTTCGTGCCGCCGGTTGCGTCCCGTTGCGCCTCAATGTATCGGCTGCAGCGGCGTGTGTGTGCGCGTTGACGGGGAATTGCTGACATGCACGCCCTCGAATTGCGGGACAACGCCCTGCAGTGGGAAACCGAGCGGCAAAACCGCCTGCTGCAAAGCGCCGCGGAGCAAAAGAAGAAACAGATGCGGCTCGAGACCGTCCAGCGGGAGCGGGCACCGGCTGGAACAGAAGGCACGGCCTCCGTGCAGCTGAATGAGTGGGTCGACAAGGTCAATGCCGTCCCGGATATCCGCTCGGCACTGATTCCGCTCGACGACGTCGATGCATGGAGCAAGCCGTTTTCCCTCGCCAAGGCCGACATGGAGCCCTGGCTGTCGTTTTTCAAAGGCTATCGCCAGTCGCGTCTGTTCATGAGCCAGGCGGCGCACGAAGCCGACAATCCCGATGCCGCGACCATTGACTATCCGGTGCGTGCGCTGCTCGAACTCAAGAACGCCGACGCGCGCATCATCACTGAACCTCCCGTGCAGATCAACGGCCAGGTCGAGTACTTCGATACCGATGGGACGCTGAACGCCGGCTATGACGCAAGCCAGTTCAGGGCGCTCCTGCGCGCCGCCGTCCTCACCCACGATAGGCAGCTGAAGCTGGCCGAGGACAAGGGCCGTGCAATGGGAGATGCCTTGTATGAAGCATTGATGGGGGAGGGACACTCCAACCTCATCGGCGCTTGGGAAAAGGTGTTCCGTCGCAAGCCCAGCATTGATGAATTGCACCAGATGCTGACGTCCGGTCGCATCCGGGTGTCGCCGGAACGGAAGGCCGCCGCCGTGGCAGCAAGGAAACCCGCTCCAGAGATCCCGGCGCCGTCGCCGGTGCTGCGTTCCACGCCCGAGCGCAAGGCAGCCATTCCCCCGATGGAGCCGCCGAAGCCTCGGCAGCCCGCGCCGGTCATGCAGGCTGACGAAGACGATGAAGACGCGGCTGTCGTTACCTTTACCAGTACAAAGAAAAAGAGCGAGCTTCCGCGCAAGCTCTTGTGGTCGGTCGCGCACGCCGCCGTCGGCTTTGTCGCGGTCGCAGCCTACATCTACTTCTTCTGACGCTCAACAGATCCGGGGCAACTGCTCCCCGCTGAGCCAGTCCACATTCCTGCGTCCGCCGAAAGAAGTCCGCATCTGGACGAAGCAGTTCGCATCTTCGCGCACTTCGCCGACGATCGCCGCATCCCGGCCAAGCGGGTGAGATCGCATGGCCTCGAGCAGGCGCGGAGCATCCTCGGCACTGCAGATTGCCACCAGCTTGCCTTCGTTGGCCACGTACAGAGGATCCAGTCCGAGCATTTCGCACGCAGCCTTGACTTCCTGGCGGACCGGCAGCGCGCGTTCGTCGATGTCGATCCCCACCTGCGACTGCCGTGCGAATTCATTCAGCGTCGTCGCCAGTCCCCCGCGCGTAGGATCGCGCAGGCAATGAATGTCCGGGACGGCAGCGACCATATCCGCGACGAGGCGATGCAGGCTGGCCGTGTCCGAGGCAATCGACGTCGAAAAACCCAGGCCTTCGCGCTGGGACATGATGGCAATGCCGTGGTCGCCCAAGGTGCCACTCACGAGCACCTTGTCGCCGGGGCGCGCGCGATCACCGGAAATATTCACGCCTGGCGGCACGATACCAACGCCAGTCGTCGTGATGAATACGCCGTCGCCCTTGCCTTGCTCCACCACCTTGGTATCGCCGGTAACGACAGGCACGCCCGCTTCGCGCGCTGCGGCAGCCATCGACTCCACGATCCTGCGCAGGTCCGCCAGGGGAAATCCTTCCTCCAGGATGAATCCTGCAGCCAGGTACAAGGGCGTCGCGCCCGCCATGGCCACGTCATTGATCGTGCCGTGGACCGAGAGGCAGCCGATGTCACCGCCCGCAAAGAACAGGGGTGACACGACGTGGCTGTCGGTCGCCATCACCATGCGTCCTGCCGGCACGTTGAAGGCCGCCTGGTCGTTCATCTGCCGCAGCTGTTCGTTGTCGAAAGCCGGCAGGAAGAGCTCGTCGATCAGCTGTGCCATGGCACGGCCGCCGCTGCCGTGGCTCATTTCCACGCGGCCGTGCTTGAAATCGAGGCGACGGGTGTATCCGGGTTTGATGCGGCTCATTTGCTCGCTTCCACGATCGGGATGGTGAATCGGCCGTAGGTGTAATAGGCGGCGCAAGCGCCTTCGGAGGACACCATACACGCGCCGACGGGGTTCTCAGGGGTACAGACGGTGCCGAAGATCTTGCAGTCCTTCGGTTCCTTCCTGCCGCGCAGGATGGCGCCGCATTCGCACGCCTTGGCGTCGGCAACCGCGCGCTTCTCGATGGTGAAGCGCGCCTCGGCGTCGAACTGGCGATAGCGTTCGCGCAGCTGGAGCGCCGACCAGGGCACTTCGCCCAGGCCGCGCCACTCGAAACTCGGCCGCAGCTCGAACATGTCTTCCACCATGGCCTGCGCCTTGCGGTTGCCTTCCGAGGTCACTGTGCGCGTGTATTCGTTTTCGACTTCCGCACGTCCTTCGTTGAGCTGGCGGATCAGCATGCGCACCGATTGCAGCACATCCAGCGGCTCGAAGCCGGCAATGACAAGCGGCTTGCGATAACGCGCCGTGAATGCTTCGTAAGGCTTGCTGCCGATGATGGTCGACACGTGCGCCGGTCCGACCACGCCATGGACCAGCGAAGCATCTTCGTCTTCCGCGCTGAGGATGGCGTCGAGTGCCGCCGGCGTCAGCACGTGGTTGCAGAAGACGCTGAAGTTGCGCAAGCCGAGCGCCTCCGCCTTCTTGACCGCGACTGCGGTCGTCGGCGTGGTCGTCTCGAAGCCGATCCCGAAGAACACGACTTCCTTGTCCGGATTCTGCTGCGCGACCGTCACCGCGTCGAGACTGGAGTACACCATGCGGATGTCCGCACCGCGCGCCTTTGCCTTCAGCAGGCTCATCTGGCCCGAAGCGGGGACGCGCAGCGTGTCGCCGAAGCTGCACAGGATGACGTTGGGCCGGGATGTGATCTCGATGGCGTTGTCGATACGCCCGATGGGCAGGACGCAGACGGGGCAACCGGGGCCATGGATCATGCGAACGTTGCCGGGAAGCAGGTCGGGCAGGCCGTAGCGCGCGATGGCATGGGTATGTCCGCCGCAGAACTCCATCAGGTTGTATTGCCGCTCCGGATTAACCTCGCGGCGGATGGCGGCGCCAATGGCCTGCGCGAGTTCGCCATCGCGGAATTCATCGATGTATTTCATGTTCCACCCTCCGGCAGCATGCCCGCTTCCGCCATTACGAGCAGGGTTTCTTCCGCTTCCTCGGGATCGAGCCGCTGCAATGCGCAGCCAACATGCAGCACGACATAGTCGCCGACAGCGATGTCATCCACGAGCGCGAGGGAAATTTCCTTGCGCACGCCGCCGACATCGACCAGTGCCATCTGTTCCGGTCGCAGTTCCACGACCTTGACGGGTATTGCGAGGCACATGCCTTGCTCCTTTATGAATCCAGTTGTTGAAGTGCAATCCACGCCTGGCCGAGACTCAGTCCGCCATCGCCGGGCGGCACGGCCGCCGATTCGAATACGCGCAGGCCCTGTGCATCCAGGCGCGAACGCAATGCGTTACTTAACAGCGCGTTGATGAAACATCCACCGCCGAGCACGACATCCTCCACTCGGCATGCAGATGCCGTTCGTGCCACCCAGTCCGCCAGTCCTGCAGCGAGCGTGACGTGGAAGAGGGCGGCAGCGTGGCGCTTGTCCTCCATGCCGGCAATCACGGCGAGCAGCGGCATCATGTCGAGTACGCCGTCCGTGATCACATAGCCTTGCTGCAGCGGGGCGACTTCGCCGAATCCGGCGGCAAGCCCTTCAAGCAGGGACGCCGCCTGGCCCTCGAAACTCGTGACCTTGCTGACATCGAGCAGGCCGGCAGCCGCATCGAACAAGCGGCCCGCGCTGCTGGTTCTCGGCGAGTTCAGGTTCTTCTCAAGCATGGTCACGATGGCCGCCGAGCTCGGGCCGAAACGCGCGGCGATTTCGTTGCGACGTCCCAGCTCGAACAATGCCGCTGCAGCCATGCGCCACGGCTCCCGCGCTGCGCGGTCGCCCCCTGGAAGCGGCAAGGGACGCAGGTGACCGAGGCGAGTGAATGTTCCGCCTTCCGCAAGCAGCAGTTCGCCTCCCCATGCGGCACCGTCGCTGCCCAGTCCGAAACCGTCGAGCGCAAGGCCGAGGGCCGGGCGGCGTAGACCGTGTTCAGCCATGACTGCGGCAACATGCGCATGGTGATGCTGGACTTCCACCAGGGGCAAACCGCGTTCGTCGGCCAAGGCATGAGCGAACCGTGTGCTGTGGAAATCGGGATGCAGGTCGCAGGCGACCCAGCGCGGTTCGACCTGCTGGATGTCGAGCAGGTGGGACACCGTTGTGCCGAAGGCGGTGCACGCCATCCGTGTTTCGAGGTCACCGATATGTTCAGACAGGAAGGCTTCTCCACCCCGCGCGACGCAGACGGTATTGTTGAGGTACGCGCCGACGGCAATGCCCGCGGAGCCGTTGATTGCCAGCTGCACGGGCGACGGGACATATCCACGCGAGCGGCGCACAAATTGCGCGTTTCCTGTCCTGGTGGTACGTACGACGCTGTCGTCGCAGCGGATCAGAATCTCACGATCATGCAGCAGGAAGGCGTCGGCAATTCCCGACAGGCGCTCCAGCGCTTCGGCATTGTCGGTCACGAGTGGTTCGCCGTGCGGATTGGCGCTGGTCATCACAAGTACAGTCGACTGTGGCGAGTCCAGCCACTGCACACCGTCCGGACGACCTGCTGCTTCGTGAAACAGCAGGAAATGCAGCGGGGCATACGGCAGCATGCAGCCGAGCGAAGCGAGTTGAGGAGCGACACCGGGCAACACTGCGTCACAGTCCTTATGTTTGGGCAGCAGCACGATGGGGCGCTGCGCAGAAGACAACAGGGCTGCATCCGGTTCGCGTACATCGGCAATGGCAGCGATGGACGCGAGGTTGGCGAACATGACCGCGAACGGTTTTTCCTCGCGCGCCTTGCGCTCGCGCAGCCGGCGCACCACGTCTGCATTACGGGCGTCGCAAGCCAGGTGGAACCCGCCGATGCCTTTGATGGCGAGAATGTCGCCGCGCGCCAGCCGTGCCAATGCCGCAGCGATCGCGTCCTCCGCCTGCACAACGGTGCCGGATGCATTGGTCAGCCAGAGTCGCGGGCCGCACGAGGGGCAGGCGTTCGTCTGCGCGTGGAAACGGCGATTGCCGGCATGTTCGCGCTCGGCACGGCACCGCGGGCATTCGGCAAAAGCTGCCATGCTGGTATTTACGCGGTCGTAGGGAAGTCGCGCGCTGATGGTGTAGCGCGGGCCGCACTGTATGCAATGCGTGAACGGATGCCGGTAGCGGCGGTTCGAGGGATCGAACATGTCGGACAGGCAGTCGTTGCAGACGGTGCTGTCCGGAGAAATCGAGGTCGCGGTAACGTCACCGGTGCTGTCGAGGATGGTGAAACCAGCCGGGTTTACCTCCACGCGGCGGGTTTCGCGCTCGATCCGCTCGATACGCGCGGCGCGGGGAAGCTCGTGTGCGAGGCGATGAACAAAACGATCCACATCTGCCTGCGTTCCCTGCACTTCTATCTCGACGCCGGTTCCGATGTTGCGCACCCAGCCGGAAAGCGACAACCCTGTCGCCAGCGTAAAGACGAAGGGACGGAAGCCGACCCCCTGTACCTGCCCGTACACACGCAACCCGGCGCGGATCGTTCCGGACAGGTCGAGATCGATCGGGGCATTCATCGCGGTCAGGGGCGCGCGGTGGCGCCCTCGATCCAGTCGTACCAGGCAGGCATGCCGTGTCCGGACATCGCCGAGACTTGCAATACCTGTATCTGAGGATTGACTCGGCGCGCGTTGGCGATGCACTGTTCGACATCGAAGCGCAGGTAGGGCAGCAGGTCCACCTTGTTCAGCAGCATCAAACTCGCGGCGCGGAACATGTCCGGATACTTGAGCGGCTTGTCTTCGCCCTCCGTAACCGAGAGCACGACTACCTTGTGCGCTTCACCCAGGTCGAACCCGGCCGGGCACACGAGGTTGCCGACATTTTCGATCATCACGATGCTACCGTCCTCCGGTGCAAGGCGGGCGAGCGCCGCACGGACCATTGACGCGTCGAGGTGGCAGCCCTTGCCGGTGTTGATCTGGATGGCCGGCGCACCCGTCGCGCGGATGCGGTCCGCGTCATTCGTCGTCTGCTGGTCGCCCTCGATGACGGCGATACGGTGCCGGTCGCGCAATGCGAGGATGGTTTCCGTCAAGAGCGTTGTCTTGCCCGAGCCGGGGCTGGACAGCAGGTTGAGCGCGAGGATGCGTCGCTCGGCAAGCTGCCTGCGGTTCTCCTCGGCATATTGATTGTTCTTGGAAAGGATGTCCTGTTCGATCTGCACCATGCGCCCTTGCGACAGGCCGGGGGCGTGCGAATGGGCCGGCCCGAGGCCGAAGTGCAGGTCGCGTTCGTCTTTTGCGCCTTGCGCAGGCACTGGGGATTTGCGGAAATGGTATCCGAGGGAGGCGGGATGCAATGCGCCAAACGGCTTCAGCCGCTTGAGCCCTTCTCCATCGTCGCCTTCAATGCGAAGTTCACCTGTAGCGCAGCCGCAAGTCGTACACATAACACCCTCTAGACAACATCCAGTTCCTTGACGCGCAAGCCCGCGCCGCCTTCGACCTGCACCGCGACGCTTCCGCATTTCGGACAGGTATCGAGCAGGTTGGCAACCGGATGCACGCTCCCGCAATCTGTGCACGACCCCGTGCCCGGTACCTCGATCATTTCCAGCCGCGCGCCTTCCGCCAGCGTATCGCGCGCGACGGCATCGAAGCAGAAACGCATTGCGTCTTGTTCCACGCCGGCCATGCTCCCGACTTCAATCCACACGGCGCGCACCTTCGTGAACTGCTGCGCGACGGCAGCCTCCTCGATGATCTGGATCACGCTCTCGGCGAGCGACAATTCATGCATGGCAGCCGGTAGTGCAGTGGGTGGAAAGCCATTCTTCCATCTTCGCCACCGCTGCGGCCAGGTTTTTTTCAGCCTGTGGCGACAAGGGCACACCCAGGTCGAAATCGTATCCCCGGATGCCGAGAAGGAAGGTCGGCGGCGCATCTTCGCCATGGAAATTCCGATACACCGCGAGCAAGGCCGCCGGCGAGAGCGCGTGCGAGGATATCGACGCATCCTCCTTCGCCTCCAGCGGCCCGAAGGAAAACGGCTCCGCGCCGCTTGCCGCTGCATCGACGAACACGATACGTTCACGCCCGGCCAGGTCCGTCACGAACTCGATCTGGAGCTGGAAGTCCGTGACCGTTTCGACCGCGGCCCATTCCGGATGCTCGGCTGCAAGCATCTCGATCGCTTCGATAACGGCCGGCCCCAGTGCGTCGTCGCCTCGACTGGGGTTGCCGTATCCGATGATGAGGGTAGGTGCGGTCATGACAAGCTTAGCTGCGCGTAAGGCTGTGCACCAACCTGCCTTCCGCGTCGACCAGTTCGGCCGTCAGCGGCATCTTGCCCAGCGCATGCGTGGCGCAGGACAGGCAGGGATCGAAGGCGCGGATGGCGACTTCCACATGGTTCAGCAGGCCCTCGGTGATCTCGTTGCCGTCCAGGTACTGGCGTGCAACGACGCGGATCGCTTCGTTCATTGCCTGGTTGTTATGCGTGGTCGACACGATCAGGTTGCACATCGTCACGAGGTCGTTGTCGTCGACTTCATAGTGGTGGATCAGCGTGCCGCGCGGCGCCTCGATCACGCCCACGCCCTGGTGCGCGCGCTCGCCCTTGACCACGAGATCCTTGCCCAGGATATCCGGATCGTTCAGCAGGTCGCGGATCACTTCGGCAGAATGCAGCAGCTCGATCATGCGCGTCCAGTGGTAACCGAGCGGCGCATGCATCGGCCCTTCCGAGTAGGCGATGAATTCCTTGCGCTCCTGCTCGGCCAGCGGCGTCGGGATGAAATCGCAGTTCTGGATGCGCGACAGCGGACCGACGCGGTACCAGCCGTCCGCCGGGCCGATGGATGTCAGGTACGGGAACTTCATGTAGCTCCACGGCTTGACCTCTTCCTGGATCAGCGATTCGTACTGCTGGTAGTCGACGCCGTCGAACAGGATGCCGCCCTTGTCGTCACGTACGCGCAGCGATCCGTCGTAGAAGTCGAGCGCGCCGTTACCGCCTGTCAGTGACATCATGCCGGAACGGAAGCTGCCGAAGCTGTCATACAGCGCCGGGTTCTGGCGATGCAGGTCCTTCACCATCTGCACCGAGGCAACGCCCCAGTTCACGATTTCGTCGATGTCTTTCTTCAGCTGGTCGCGTTCTTCGATGCTGAGCGATTTGTTCATGCCGCCGGGGATCGAGCCGGTGCCATGCACGCGCTTGCCGGAGGTGATGCGGATCACTTCCTGGCCGTACTTGCGCAGCAGCACGCCGCGCTTGGCCGCATCGGGGTACTGGCGCGCGACGCCGACGATGTTGCGCAGGCCGACTTCACTGTCGAAGCCGAACAGCAGGTCCGGCGAGCAGAGGTGGTACAGGTGCAAGGCGTGCGATTGCAGCATCTGGCCGTAGTGCATCAGGCGGCGCAGCTTTTCGGCGGTGGGCGTGATCTGCTTCGCGCCGACGATCAGGTCGAGCGCCTTCGATGCCGCCAGGTTGTGGCTCACCGGGCAGATGCCGCACAGGCGCTGCACCATCACCGGCACTTCCCAGTAGGGGCGGCCTTCGATGAATTTTTCAAAGCCGCGGAATTCCACGATGTGCAGGCGCACCTGCTGCACCTGGTTCTTGTCGTCGAGCAGGATGGTGACCTTGCCATGTCCTTCCACGCGGGACACGGGTTCGATGGCGACGCGGCGCAGGTTTTCCGGTTGGGCCGCTGTTTCGAGGCTGGAAATCATAGGGGTGTTCTCAATCGAAATGGATCAGCGGGTAATCGAGGTTGGGCTCGCGTCCGGCCAGCAGGTCGGTGAGCACCTTCCAGATGGTATCGCCGGACGGCGGGCAGCCGGGAATGGCGTAATCGACATGCACGACTTCATGCAGCGGATACACCTTGTCGAGCAGCAGCGGCAGTTCCGGATCGTTGGGAATGCCGGAGTTGCTCATGCCGCGGCGGTCGACGTACACCTTGTTCATCACGTCTTCGAGCGGCAGCGCATTACGCTGTGCGGGAAGGCCGCCGTTGATCGCGCAGGCGCCGATCGCAATAAGCGTCTTGCAGTTGGCGCGGAACTCGCGCAGCACATGCACGTTCTCCGCGTTGCAGAGGCCGCCTTCGATGATGCCGATGTCGCACGGTCCGCAATGCTTGATGTCGGTCAGCGGCGAGCGGTCGAAGTCGACCAGGTCGATCAACTGCAGGATGCGTTCGTCGATGTCCAGGAAGGACATGTGGCAGCCGAAGCAGCCGGCCAGCGAAGTGGTCGCGACGCGGACCTTGGGTGGGGCGGAGGCTGTCACGTCACTTTTCCTTTCGTTCAATGGCGGTGAACACGCTGATGGGCTTTTCGTCGTAGGTGCGTTCGCCGATCGGCACGGCAAAACCCTTGCGCTTGGGCAGGATGGCGCCCACCGGGCAGACCTTCGCGGCCTTGTCGTCAGCCGAGAAGTCCGTGTCGCCCAGCTTGCCCGACGCGGAGTTGACGATCAGCCGGGTATGGATGCCGCGGCCGGACAGGCCGAACACGTTCTTGCCATCCACATCGCGGCTGGCACGCACGCACAGCGAGCACAGGATGCACCGGTTGGTATCGAGCAGGAAGTCCGGATGCGATGCATCCACCGGGCGGTTCGGGAAGAACTGCGGGTAATGCGGCGTCATCATCTTCATGTCGTAGGCCGTCGCCTGCAACTGGCAGTTGCCGCTCTTCTCGCAGGACGGACAGAAGTGGTTGCCTTCGACGAACAGCATCTGGACCAGCGACAGCCGCTCTTCATGCAGCACCGCGGAATCGCTTTCCACCACGAGGCCATCCTGCGCGAGCGTGGTGCACGACGCGATGAACCGTTCGCCGATCTTCACGGTGCACACCTTGCACGAACCGTGCGCCTTCATGTCCGGGTGGTAGCACAGGTAGGGCAGGTAATGGCCAGCGTCCATCGCCGCCTGGATGATGGTCTGGCCGGGCGTGAACGGGATCGTCTTCCCGTCAAGGGTAAATGTATGTTCACTCATGTTCTTCACCGAGATGGGCTGCGGCATCGTCGCGTTGCGTCAGGCGGCGTGCCGTGGCAAGGGAGCCGTCGAGGTCGAATGCGGGCACGAAGTTCTTGTGCACCAGGCGGCGTTCGTACGCCGGCCGGAATTTGGCGATGGTCTCCAGTACCGGATTGCATGCCGAGTGGCCGAGGCCGCAGTGGCTGAGCTTGAAGAGGTGCTTGTTCAGTTCCTTGATTTCCGTGAAATCGGCCGGCGAGCCCTTGCCCGCATCCAGCTTGTCCATCATGTTGACCAGCAGCGAGGTGCCGACGCGGCAAGGCGTGCAGAAGCCGCAGCTTTCATGTGCGAAGAAGTGCGTGAAGTTGCGCGCCACCTCGAACATGTCCCGGTTGTTGTCGAACACCATAAAGGAACCGGCGGTCGGAATGTCTTCAAAGGCGATCTTGCGCCCGAACTCGTCGGGCGCGATGCAGACGCCGGCGGCGCCGCTGATCTGCACGGCCTGCACGTTGTGCGCCCCGCAATCGGCAAGCACCTGCGCCACGGTGACGCCGAATGGGTATTCGTAAATGCCCGGCCGGTCGCAGTCGCCGGAAATGCTCAGGAGCTTGGTTCCGGTCGATTTCGGCGTACCCATTTTCGCGTACCACTCGCCGCCCTTGCGTGCAATCATGCATGTCTTGAGCAGCGTTTCGACGTTGTTCACGACGGTCGGCTGGTTGAGATAGCCGCTGGTGACGGGGAAGGGCGGGCGGTTGCGCGGCGTGCCGCGCTTGCCTTCGAGCGATTCGATCAGTGCGGATTCTTCGCCGCAGACATAAGCACCCGCGCCGAGATGGATCTCGATGTCGAAATCAAACCCCTCCTTGCCCTGGATCGATTTGCCAAGCAGGCCCTGCATGCGGCGGCGTGCGAGCACCACATTGAGCGGCTCCAGCAGGTAGCGGTATTCGCCGCGCAGGTAAAGGAAGCCGCGTCGCGCATTGATGACGGACGCGCAGATCGTCATTCCTTCAAACACCTGGTCGGCATAAGAGGTAAGCAGCACCCGGTCCTTGAACGTGCCCGGTTCGCCTTCGTCCGCATTGCAGACGACATAGTGGTCGGTCCCGGCTGCGTTGCGGCACAGTTCCCACTTCAGGCCGGTATGGAAGCCCGCGCCGCCACGGCCGCGCAGGTTCGATGCCTTGATCTGTTCCAGCATGCCATCGCTGCCGAGGGCCAGCGCGGCAGCGATCGCTTCGCCGGCCTTGAAGCCATCCTTCAACAGGACGTCCGCGCGGCGGATATTGTCCGTTACCTGGAAGAAGCCGGACGGCCAATGGTCGACTGGCACTTCCTTGCGAATCAGTTCGCAGATCTGGTCGATGCGCTCAGCGTTGAGGCGGGTAATGGCGCGCGTGTTGACCAGCATGGCCGGTCCCTGGTCGCACATGCCGGTGCACGAGGTGGTGTCGATGCTGACCAGGCCATCGGGCGAGACGTCCCCGCGCTTGATGCCAAAGTTCGCCGCCATCCGATCAAGCAGGGCAATGTTGCCCAGCATACGGTCGGTGATGTTGTCGCTGAACAGGACGCGGTATTTGCCGACCGGTTCGGTATGGAGGAAGGAGTAAAACCCTGCGACGGCCTCGATCTTGGTACGCGGCACCTTCAGTGCGGCTTCCAGGCTGTCGATGATGTCAGGCGAAATCCATCCGCGCTGCTCCTGCACTTCGCGCAGGATCTGCAGCATGTAGGTGGCGTCGACGCCGTAGCGGTCGACGATGGCGCGGACACAGTGGTCGGCGTCTGTGCGCGGTGCGGTCATGTCTGTGCGGGTCCTTGGAAAAACGACAGGGCGGAAGAATCTTGTTTCTGGGGTCGGATGTCAATCAAGCGGATCAAATAAAGCGAAAGGTCTTGTCCTGCGATAGATTCTTGCCTGTCCGTCATTGCGCGTGCGCCCCTTTTTTGCATGTTGTCCATGCATGTCGTTTGTGCGTTACGCAAGTCTCGTGCCGATCTGCAAAGGCGCTGGTACGAATTCTGCAAATTCCTTGATCTGCGCGCTTTCGCGCACGTGGATCGGATGCCTAGAATGCGCGTCCGCTTAAACATGAAGTCACAGGGAGAACATATGACACTGCCATTGAAAATGGCTGGCGCAGCCGTAATGGCGGCGCTTTTCGCCGTCGCGCCGGCCTTCGCGCACAACGAGGGAATCCTTCACGCAGCCGGATTTGCTGCCGGTTTCACGCATCCGCTTTCTGGCTTGGATCACTTGCTGGCGATGGTGGCGGTTGGCTGGTGGGCGACGCAGAACCAGCGCCGCGCGGTATGGATACTGCCGCTGGTGTTCTCGATGATGGTGATGGCAGGCCTGATTTTGGGAATAACCGGCATTCGCATTCCCATTGTTGAGAGTGGCATTGCGGGGTCGGTGCTCGCACTCGGCCTGCTGATCGCCTTCGCGGTACGTCTTCCGGTCGCCACGGCGTCGACGCTGGTAGGCGGTTTCGCGCTCCTGCATGGTCTCGCGCATGGCATCGAAATGCAGTCGGGTACGTCGGTCGGCATGTATGCGGCAGGCTTGATGCTCGCCACCTTGGTATTGCATATCACGGGTGTGTGTGCCGGAAGGGCAATGCTGTCGAACCGCGTCACGCGCGTTGTCGGCGCTGCAGTTGCCGCGACAGGAGCCTGGCTGCTGGCCTTTGCCTGAGCGCAGGCGCAACGTCAGAAAAAAAAGCCGCCCGGGTCGGGCGGCTTTTTGTTGGGCACTACAAATGAAAACGGCTCCCATCGCTGGGAGCCGTTTTGTTTTTCTGGTAGGCCGTGCTGGGCTCGAACCAGCGACCAACGGATTAAAAGTCCGCTGCTCTACCAACTGAGCTAACGACCCGAAAGACCGAAATTATATGTAACTTACATGCCGCCTGTCAAATCACTCATGATGATTTTTTTCAGAAATCTTGATTTGGCATCCGTTCGGAAATCCTGCGCCGGGAAAAAAGCCTATTTCAGGACGGCCAGGCGTTCTTTCGCAGTCTGTGCTGCGGGCGCGTCCGGATACTGGGCGAGCAGGGTTTCCAGCGTTTTCTTCGCGGCAGCCCTGTCCTTCAATTCCATATAGCAGCTCGCGATGTTGAGCAGCGCATCGGGTGCCTTCGGATTGTCTGGGTAGTTCTTTACGACTACCTGTTGCGCCGTGATCGCGTTCTTGTAGTCGCGCTGGGCGTAGTAGGTGTTGCCGAGCCAGTACTGCGCCGAGGGAGCGAGACCGGATTCCGGGTAGCGACGCGTGAAGTCGTAGAAGGAGGCTCCGGCGTTACGGTAATCACCGGCCTTGAAGAAGGCCAGGGCAGCGTCATACGCTTTCTGTTCGCCTTGCTCCATCATGACTTCCTTGCCGTCGATGGTGACCTTTTGCGGCTCAAGCTTGCGCACGCGATTGTCGAGGTCGACGTAGAAATCCTTCTGGCGCTTCTGCGTGTTCGCCAGTTCATTGGTCAGGATCTCGATCTGGCCGCGAAGCCGCGCGATCTCCTGGCGCAATTGTTCATTCTGGTTGTTCAAGTCGAGGTTGTTGGTCTTGTCCGCCTTGGCATTGATTTCTGACTGCATGTTGTTGAGCCGGGCGCGGATGTCGAGAATGGCCTTGCGGGCTTCCTCGTCCTCGAACAGTGCCGCCTGCGACTGCAGGGGCAGCAAAGAAAACGCGGCCACGAAGGCCGCTGCAAGTGATGATTTGATGGTCTTGTTCATGATCGCTCTTGAACGCGTCGGAAACCGGTTGTGCCCTGGTCGGGATCCCCTTCCCATACGGCAGGGAAGGGGGCGGGGGATGAGCTTTGGAGACCGCCACCCATCACTGCAGTATTACTGATAAACGATGTCGGCGCGGCGGTTTTCTGCCCATGCAGCTTCGTCGCTGCCTTGTGCCTTCGGCTTTTCTTCGCCGAACGACACCGCTTCCACTTGCGCATCGGACACGCCCAGCAGGTTCAGCGACTTGCGGACGGCTTCAGCACGTTTCTGGCCCAGTGCCAGGTTGTATTCGCGGCCGCCGCGTTCGTCGGTGTTGCCCTGGATGATGACCTTGCGGCCCTTGTTTGCCGACAGGTACTTAGCGTGCGCTTCCACCACAGGCTTGAACTCGTCCTTGACGATAAAGCTGTCGTAGTCGAAGTAGACGCTGCGCTTGGCCAGGATGCCCTTCGGATCGTTCAGCGGGTCGGTGGAGCCGGTGGTGATCGGAGCAACGGTACGTGCATCGGCCGTGTTGGCCGGAGTGGCGCTGCGCTCTTCTACTTTGACGTTGTCATCCAGCTTGACCGACGAGCCGCAGGCGGTGAGTGCAAAAACGCCCGCGAGCATGAGGGCAAGAGTGGTGGTGTTACGCATTAGTTGTTCTCCCAAGAAAAAATTTCCAAAACCCATATTATTTCATGAACGGGCCCCATGTGGGCTCCCGGATGTCGCCTGTCTGGGTTGTCAGGCGGTGTTTGACGCGGCCATCCACGGAAACGACGGCCAGCGCGCCGCGCCGGCCTGCTTCAGTGGCATACATGATGTACTTGCCGTTCGGCGAGAAGCTGGGCGATTCGTCCTTCGTGGTGTCCGAGATGCGCAGCTCCTGGCCGCTCTGCAGATCGAGGATATACAGCTGGAAGCGGCCTTCGCGACGCGAGATGTAAGCCAGGCTCTTGCCGTCAGGCGAGACGCGCGGGCTGATGTTGTAGCTTCCGGAGAAGGTGACGCGCTGCGCTTCGCCGCCGTTGACGCTCATCCTGTAGATCTGCGGACCACCGCTGCGGTCGCTGGTGAAGTAGATGAACTGGCCGTCCGCGGAGAATTGCGGTTCGGTTTCGATGCCGTTCGTATTGGTGAGCTGGCGCAGGTTGCTGCCATCCGCGTTCACGATGTAGACCTGCGTGTAGCTGCTGCGGGACAGCGCCAGGGCGAGCTTCGTGCCGTCCGGGGACCACGACGGCGCGGAATTGCTGCCGCGATGATTGGCCACTACGGTGCGCTGGCGGCTGGTCAAGTCCTGGACATACACGACCGGCTTCTTGGCCTCGAACGACACATAGGCAACCTTGGTGCCGTCCGGCGACCAGGCGGGGGAAATGATGGGCTCGTTCGAGCGCAGGGCGACCTGCGTTCCTTCACCGTCGGAGTCCGCCACTTCGAGGCGGTATTCGTTGCCGGATTTCGTCACGTATGCAATGCGGGTTGCAAACGCGCCGCGTACACCGATCAGTTTTTCATAGATGTCGTCGGCGATCTTGTGCGCGGCGACACGCAGGCGATCCGGCCCAGCGACCTGGCCGAAGCCGGACAGGTTGGCTGCTTTCACGGTATCGAGCAGGCGGTAGCGGACGTCGTAACGGCCGTCGGCCAGGCGTTGCACACTGCCGATGACGAGCGCGTCGGCGCCCTGCGCCTTCCATTCGCCGAAGTTGATGCTCGTCGTCTCCGACATCGTGTTGCCGGTATCGATGATCTTGAAATAGCCGCTGCGCGCAAGGTCGGCCTTGATGATGGCCGTGACTTGCTGCGGAGCCATCGTTTCATCGGCGAAGCCTGCAATGGCGATCGGGATTTGGGTCGCACCGACGCCCGAGGTTTCCACCCGCAGCTGCGCTTGCGCCAGGCCGGACAGGCAGAAGGCGAAAACGGCGAACCCACGCAAGAAGAGATTTTTCATCATGGTTGCTTACTGGTCTTTCGGTTTATGGATGCCAATAAAAGTGGCGGGGACGGAGCCGGACTTGTCCTGGGGATAGGGTTGCGAACGCTCGATGGCCCGGGAAACCGCTTCGTCAAAGCCGGGCACGCCCGAGGACTTCAGCTTGCGAATACCCGCGACTGATCCATCCGGCAACAGTCGAACCTCATATTCTACCGGCGGGTTGCCCTGCAAGCCTTCCGGCACGATGAACGCGATGTTCGAGCGGATCTTTGCCGCGATGCGCTGGACGTAATCGCCGTCGGCGCGGCCGCCCTGTGACTTTGACGCTTCGCCTGTGCCGCCGGTGCCTACGGCTCCGGTGATGCGCTTCATGTCTTCTTCGCGCAGCTTCGCCATTAGCTTCTGGTGCTCGGCTTCTTCCTTGCGCTTCTTGTCTTCGGCTTCCTTCTTCGCCTTTTCTGCCTTGGCCTTTTCGAGGCGCTTGGCTTCCTCGAGCTTGGCGAGCTTTTCTTTTTCTTCTTCGAGACGCTTCTTTTCCTTGGCTTCTTCTTCCAGGCGTTTCTTCTTCTCTTCTTCCTTGCGCTTCTTTTCCTTCTCCAGCGCGATGTCAGGCTTGACGACCGGGGGCTCTTCGACCTTCGGCTTGGGCGGCTCCTTGACTGCCGGCTTTGGTTCGGGCTCCGGTGCCTTGACCTGCGGCGGTTCGGGCAACGGTGCCGCCTCGCGGGGCACAGGATCCCAGACCTCGGCCTCGATCGTCACCGGTGTTTCGCTCTGCCAAGTGACACCAATCCAGAGGAACAGGAACAGCGCGGCATGGACCAGCGCCGCAAAAACGAGCGCACGTCCGCCGCCGGGTTCCTTCGGGACGATATACGGAGTTGCTTCTGTCATTGCTTCGTCGCCAGCCCCACGCGGGTAATGCCGATTTTCTTGGCTTCCGAAATCACCTGGATCACTTCGTCGTACTTGATGTCCTTGTCCGCCGAAATCATCACCGGCAGTTCGGGATTGGCCGTATGCATCGTCTTCAGCTTCTGCACGAGCGCGCTGCGGCCGCCGACCTTCTCCGGCTGGGCGCTTGCGCCCTTGCCGCCATTGAGGCCGATGGTCGCGGTCGTGTCAGGCTTCAGCGAAATCTGGATGTACTCGGTCGGCGGCAGCGCCGATTTTGCTGCGGTCGGCAGGTTGATGACACCGGGGTTGGTCAGCGGCGCGGCGACCATGAAGATGATGAGCAGCACCAGCATCACGTCGATATACGGCACGACGTTGATTTCCGACTTGAACTTGCGGCCGCGTCCGCCGCGCATGGAACTGTTCGCCATCAGCGTACCTGTCGTTGCAGGATGTTCGAGAACTCTTCGATGAAGCTTTCAAAGCGGATCGCCAGGCGATCGATGTCGTGCGAGTAACGGTTGTACGCGACCACCGCCGGAATCGCAGCGAACAGGCCAATGGCGGTGGCGATCAGCGCTTCCGCGATGCCAGGCGCAACCGAGGCCAGGGTCGCCTGCTGCACATTGGCGAGGCCGCGGAATGCATTCATGATGCCCCACACCGTGCCGAACAGGCCGACATACGGGGAAACCGAACCGACCGAGGCGAGGAAGGCAAGGTGCGATTCGAGTGCGTCCATTTCACGCTGGTAGGCGGCGCGCATCGCGCGTCGTGCGCCGTCGATCGTGCTGCCCGGATCGACTCCACCTTTGGCGGCGAACGTCGCCTTCGCCTTGATGAATTCACCCATGCCGGATTCGAAGATGCGTTCCAGCGCGCCGCTCTTGCCGCCGCTGCGGCGGCGATTGGAGGTCGCCTCCTCATACAGGGCATTCAGGTTGCCGCCCGACCAGAACGCGCGCTCGAAATCCTCGGTCTGGGTCTGCGCGCTCTTGATGGCGAACATCTTCCGGAAGATGTAGGTCCAGCTCATGATGGACACGAGCAGCAGCAGGGCCATGACCAGCTGCACCAGGAGGGAAGCGTTGCTGATCAGGGAAATGAAAGACAGATCTTGGGTGACAGTCATTTGTTTCTGTTCAATGTTTGCAAAATGATCCCGCAGCACGACTTGCTACGCGACTGCAGTCGTCAGGCGAGGGAATCATCCAGTGTTCTTAATCCGGTCCAGTACTTCATCCGGGATGGGACTCGGGCGGAACGTGGACGTATCCACGCAACCCACCTTGATGCGGCCGCTGGCCAGCAGCCGAAGATCCTCTCCCTCGACGCAGCAGGCTTCTTGTATGAATTGCACGGAGGCACGTCCGAGTCGTTCGACAACGACGGAGAGTTTCAGTTCATCATCTAATTTCGCGGGGGCATGATAATCGACTGCCGTGCTTTTGACCACGAACATTACATGATGTGACACT
>DASPMV010000065.1:0-29253 GCA_035626875.1 Noviherbaspirillum sp.
CTGCCGGAACTGGCCAAGATCAACTACAAGGGCGTGACCGGCAACATCGCTTTCGATGCCAAGGGCGACATCAAGGAAGGCACGCTGACCCTGTACACCTACAAGGGTGGCCAGCGCCAGCAACTGGCTGTGACGAAGTAATTCGTTTCGCCTGACAGGAAGCCCCGGCTAGTGCCGGGGCTTTTTGTTTTTCGGACGGACAACAAAAAAGCGCTCGCAAGGAGCGCTTTTCTGATGGTGACCGGAAGCAATTACTTCGTCGTCATGATCCACTTCACCAGGGTGCGGGCTTCCGCTTCGTTGACCTGGGCATTCGCGGGCATCGGGACTGCGCCCCAGACACCGCTGCTGCCCTTGATGACTTTCTGGGTCAGCTTGTCTTCAGCATCCTTCTGGCCAGCATACTTTGCAGCCACATCCTTGAATGCCGGACCGACAACCTTGTTGGCAACTGCGTGGCAAGCCATGCAATTCTTTGCCTTGGCCAGGTCGGCGTTTGCCATTGCGGCACCAGAAGCCAAAGCTGCTACAGCGAAAACCAGCAAAGAACGTTTCATTACTCTCTCTCCAAAAGAAAAAACCCGCGTCATTTTACAGCGTAAGTGGTGTTTGCAAATACGTCTTACCACTCCGAAACGCACTATACGCCACGCCGGTTGACCTTGCGAATTGACCGTTACAAACTTTCGCAATATCCTGCAGGAAAGGGAGATGCCATGCCACTGATTATTGCCATTGTATTATTGTCCGCGCTTCGTTATTTCGAAGTCGGCCCGGTTGCCGAATTGTCGTGGTGGTGGATCATCGGATTGTTCTGCGTTGCCTTTGCCTGGTTCGAATTCGGCGAACGCCTCCTTGGGCTCGACAAGCGCAAGGCCCACGAAGAGCTCGAACGCGCCCGCAAGGAGCGGGTGTCAAAGACCTTCAAGAAGTAATTCCCGCCTCTGAACGCAAAACGGGGCAGCCTGCGCCGCCCCGTTCTTCCTTCGTATATCGTTCCAGCCTTATCGCTTCAGCTGCGACAGGTCGCGTACCGCACCGCGGTCAGCGGATGTGGCCAGCGCTGCATATGCCTGCAGCGCCTGTGATACGACACGCACACGGTTCTCGGGCTTCCACGCCTTGTCGCCCTTCGCCTCCATTGCCGCGCGGCGCTGCGCCAGTTCGGCGTCGCTGACCTTCAGGTTGATGCAGCGTTCCGGAATATCGATTTCAATCGTATCGCCGTCGTTTACCAGGCCGATCGCGCCGCCTTCCGCCGCTTCCGGCGAGGCATGCCCGATCACGAGGCCGGAGGAACCGCCGGAGAAGCGGCCGTCGGTGAACAGCGCGCAAACCTTGCCGAGCCCCTTCGACTTGATATAGGAGGTCGGGTACAGCATTTCCTGCATGCCTGGGCCACCCTTCGGCCCTTCGTAACGGATGATCACGACGTCACCCGGTTGCACCACATCGCCGAGGATGCCGTCGACCGCCGCGTCCTGGCTCTCGAACACGCGCGCCTTGCCGGTGAATTTGAGGATGCTCTCATCGACGCCCGCCGTCTTTACGATGCAACCCTTTTCCGCGATGTTGCCATACAGGACAGCGAGGCCGCCGTCCTTCGAATACGCGTGTGCCTTGTCGCGGATGCAACCATGGGCGCGGTCGTCATCGAGCTTGTCGAAACGCTTGTCCTGCGAGAACGCCACCTGGGTCGGCACGCCGCCCGGCGCTGCCAGGAAGCGTTGGCGGACAGCGTCGTCCTTGTTCACCATGATGTCGTTGGCGGCGATCCCTTCGCCCAGCGTCTTGCTATGCACGGTCGATACGCTGGTGTCGAGCAGGCCGGCGCGGTCAAGCTCGCCGAGGATGCCGACGATGCCGCCGGCACGGTGCACGTCCTCGATGTGGTAGTCCTGCGTTGCCGGCGCCACCTTGCACAGGCACGGCACCTTGCGCGAGATGCGGTCGATGTCGGCCATGGTGAAGTCGACACCGGCTTCCTGGGCCGCTGCCAGCAGGTGCAGCACGGTGTTGGTCGATCCGCCCATGGACACGTCCAGCGCCATCGCATTCTCGAAGGCGGCCTTGGTGGCGATGTTGCGCGGCAGGACCGATGCGTCCTCCTGCTCGTAATAGCGCTTGGCCAGTTCAACAACGAGGCGGCCGGCGCGCAGGAAGAGTTGCTTGCGGTCGGCATGGGTCGCGACGATGGTGCCGTTGCCCGGCAGGGACAGGCCCAGTGCCTCGGTCAGGCAGTTCATGGAGTTGGCGGTGAACATGCCGGAGCAGGAACCGCAGGTCGGGCAAGCGGAACGCTCGATGTTGGCGACCTGCTCATCCGAGACCTTCGGATCGCCGGCCTGGATCATGGCGTCGATCAGGTCGACCTTGATGATCTTCTGCGTGCCTTCCTGTTTGCCGTGCAGTGCCTCGATGACCTTGCCGGCCTCCATCGGGCCGCCGGATACGAACACGGCAGGAATGTTGAGGCGCATCGCCGCCATCAGCATGCCGGGGGTGATCTTGTCGCAGTTGGAGATGCAGACCATGGCGTCGGCGCAGTGCGCGTTGACCATGTACTCGACCGAGTCGGCGATCAGTTCGCGCGAGGGCAGCGAGTACAGCATGCCGCCATGGCCCATGGCGATGCCGTCGTCCACGGCGATGGTGTTGAATTCCTTCGCCACGCCGCCGGCCGCTTCGATTTCGCGCGCGACCATCTGGCCGAGGTCCTTCAGGTGCACGTGGCCCGGGACGAACTGGGTGAAGGAGTTGACCACCGCAATGATCGGCTTGCCGAAATCGCCGTCCTTCATGCCGGTCGCGCGCCAGAGGGCGCGTGCGCCGGCCATGTTGCGGCCGTGGGTCGTGGTACGGGAGCGGTAATTGGGCATGTTCTGTCTCCAGGATGATCTGTTCAGGCTATCCGATTCCGTTCGGAACCGGGGAAAGACGGCTAGTGTCCCTTGCCCTTAGCTACGTGTCAAATATATGATTCCTTCCCTATTAAGACGAATTGCATATGAATATTGAACTGCGGCAATTGCGATATTTCGTGGCGGTGGCCGAGGAGCGTCATTTCGGTCGCGCGGCCGCCCGCCTCCACATGACGCAGCCGCCGCTGTCGCAAACCATCCAGTCGCTGGAGGCGGCACTCGGCACACCGCTCTTTGCGCGCACCAAGCGCAGTGTTGTCCTGACACCTGCGGGGTCAGCGCTCCTGCCCGAGGCACGCCGCATCCTCCAGCAGGCCGCGGGCCTGCCCGACCTGGCCCGCCGCGCGGCTTCGGGTGAATCCGGCCTGCTGTCGCTCTCCTTCGTCTCCACCGCCGACTACAGCGTGCTGCCACCGCTGCTCCGAGAATTCCGAGAACGCTACCCGCAAGTCCAGATCGACCTGCGCGAAGCGACCACTGATGTGCAGCTGGAAGACCTGATGCAGGGGCGAATCGACGCAGGCCTGCTGATCCCGCCGCTGCACGAGAAGGCCCGCGCCGAGCTGGATTACCTGACCGTGCTGTCCGAGCCTCTGGTCCTCGCCGCGCCCCAAGGACTGAAAGGCTTGCGCGGCAAGAATGCCGTCTCGCTCAAGTCGGTGGCGGACATGCCCCTCATTATTTTCCCGCGCCGCATTGCGCCGGCCTTTCATGACGCGATCGTCGGCTGCTTCCGCGACGCAGGATTGACGCCACGCATCGGGCAGGAAGCAATCCAGATGCAGACTATCGTTGGCCTCGTCTCCGCCGGCATGGGCATTGCTCTTGTGCCACAATCCGTGTCGAACCTCCAACGGCCGGGCGTCGAATACCGTCCGCTGACGGAAAGGACGGCAGTCTTCGAAACCGGCCTGGCCTGGCGGCGCGATAACGCCTCGCCCGTTTTGCACACTTTCCTCGAACTCTTGAGAAAGAAACGATAGATGCTGATACACCCCCTTCCCGATCCGATCGCCTTCTCGCTGGGTCCCCTGTCGGTGCACTGGTACGGTCTGATGTACCTGGTCGCTTTTGCGCAATTCCTGCTGCTCGGACGCGCCCGCATCCTGCAGCCGCATATTGGTGCGGCGGGATGGAAGGCGGAGGACCTGGATGACATGCTGTTCTACGGCGTGCTTGGCGTCGTCGTCGGTGGGCGCCTCGGCGAAGTCCTGTTCTATAACCCCGGCTATTACTTCTCGCATCCCCTCGAAATCTTCGCGGTATGGAAAGGCGGCATGTCCTTCCATGGCGGCTTCCTCGGCGTGATGATCGCCATGGCGCTGTGGGCGCGAAAAAAGGGCCGGGCCTTCTGGGAAGTCATGGACTTTATCGCGCCGCTGGTCCCGCTTGGTTACGCCGCCGGCCGCATCGGCAACTTCATCAATGCAGAACTGCCCGGCCGCGTCGCTGATGCGTCCCTTCCCTGGGCCATGATCTGGCCGAACGTGGACAACCTGCCGCGCCATCCTTCGCCCTTCTATCAGGCACTGGTCGACGGCGTATTGCTGTTCATCGTGCTGTGGGTGTACGCACGCAAGGCGCGGCCGGTGATGGCTGTGAGCGGCGTCTTCGCGCTCGGGTACGGCTGCGCACGCTTCTTCACTGAATACTTCCGCACCCCGGACTACGAAGTATCACTCGGCGGATTAACCATCTCTGCCGGACAGATGCTGTCGCTTCCCATGGTCGCCCTCGGAATTTTTCTATTGCTGGTAGCATACAAAAATCAAAGGAGCCGTTAGAGCCATCTGAAGTACAACAACATCAAGGAGACATGTCCATGAAACTCGCACGTGTGTTGCTGTCCATTGCAGGTCTGCTGTTCTCCCTCAACGCCGGTGCGCAAGCCTGGCCCAACAAGCCAATCACTTTCATCGTCCCCTTCCCCGCGGGCGGCGGCACCGATGCATTCGCCCGCCCGCTTGCCGCCCAGCTCACCAAGCAACTTGGCAAGCAAGTGATCATCGACAACCGCGGCGGCGCCGGCGGCACGCTCGGGGCGGGTATTGCGGCCAGGGCCGCGCCCGATGGTTACACCTTCTTCATCGGCGGGGCGCACCATGCGATCGCTCCCTCGATTTATCCGAAGCTCGACTACGACATCCAGAAGGATTTTGTCCCTGTGGCGCTGATCGCGACTCCGCCGCAGGTCATCGTCGTGAATCCGCAGAAAGTGCCCGTGAATGACCTGAAGTCGCTCCTCGAGTACGTGCGGAAAAACCCCGGCAAGCTGAACTACGCCTCCGCCGGAAACGGGACCTCGCATCATCTTGCAGGGGAATTGTTCAAGCTGCAGACCAAGACCTTTATCCTCCATATCCCGTATCGCGGCGCCGGCCCGGCCCTGCAGGACCTGATTGCCGGGCAGGTCGACCTGATGTTCGACGGCCTCGGCTCATCGGCCGCGCACCTGAAGGGTGGCCGGATCAAGGCGCTGGCTGTTGCCGCTCCCGCACGTGCGCCGGGCTTCCCCGACCTGCCGACGGCAGCCGAAGCGGGCGTCCCCGGTTACGAAGTGTCGACCTGGTACGGCATGTGGGCACCCAAAGGTACGCCCGCCGAGGTGGTGGAGCGCATGGCTGCAGAAGTGCAGAAAGCGCTCGCGACGCCGGAAGTAAAGAATACCTGGCACAGCATCGGATCGGATACGCCCAACCTCGTGCAGGCGCAGTTTGGCGCGATGGTGACCTCCGAAATCGCCCGCTGGGGCCAGGTCGTCAAGGAAGCGGGCGTGAAGCTCGAATGAACCTATGCAAAAGATCCGCATCGACAAGGACGGCCACATCGCCGTCGTGACACTCTCGAATCCCGGCAAGCTCAATGCCATCGACATCTCCATGTGGCACGGGCTTGCCGACACCTTTCGCGACCTGTCGGCGGATGATTCCCTTCGCTGCGTGATCGTGACCGGCGCCGATGGCAACTTCGCCGCCGGCGCCGACATCGAGGAATTTTCCTCGGTGCGCAGCAACTATGCGCAGGGGGTCGACTACCACACAAAAAGCATCGCGCAGGCGCTTGACGCGATTACACACTGCCTGCACCCCACCGTCGCCGCGATTGAAGGCGTGTGTGTTGGTGGCGGACTGGAGATTGCCTCGTGCTGCGACCTGCGCATTGCTTCACCGGCGTCGCGCTTCGGCGTACCGATCAACCGTCTCGGCTTCCCGCTTGCTCCGGGTGAGCTGCAGGGACTGCTGCAACTGGTCGGCAAGGCAGTGGCGCTGGAAATCCTCCTCGAAGGCCGCGTCTTTGACGCCGCTGAAGCGAAAGAGAAAGGACTCCTGCACCGGATTGTCGACGACGTCCAGGCCGAGTCAAGGCAGACCGCGCAACGCATCTCCCAAGGCGCGCCGCTTGCCGCACGCATGAACAAGAAACTCGCGCGCCGGCTGTCGCCGCCAGTGCCCCCGCTCACCGAAGGAGAATTGCGCGATGCCTTTTCCTTCTTCCATTCCGACGACTACCGTGAAGGCGTGCGCGCCTTCCTTGAAAAGCGAAAACCCGAATTCAACGGCCATTAACTTCCCTCCCATGAACGCCAACCTCTACGCACTTTTCGAATCCCGCTTCCCCGCCGACGGCACCGCCTGCTGCATCGAGACGCACGACGGTTTGTATTACTCCTGGAACGACCTGGACCGTGCCACGGCCAAGATGGCGAACTTGCTGGCCGGGCTGGGGCTGCCCAAGGACTCTCGCGTCGCAGTGCAGGTCGAAAAGTCGCCTGAAGCCCTGATGCTTTACCTCGCGACGATCCGGGCCGGGTATGTCTACCTCCCGCTCAACACCGCCTACCGCGCCGCAGAGATCGAGTACTTCATCGAGAACGCCGAACCGGCCGTGGTGGTGTGTTCGCCGCAGAATTTCGGCTGGGTGTCGCAGATCGCGTTCAAGTCGGGCACGCAGCATGTGTTCACCCTCGGCGAGGACCGCCAGGGCTCGCTGCTGGCCCGTGCCGCTCTGCAATCGAACAGTTTCGAGACAGTGGAAAAGCAGCCCGACGACCTTGCCGCCATCCTGTACACCTCGGGAACTACCGGCCGCAGCAAGGGGGCAATGCTGACGCACGACAACCTGGCATCGAATGCGAAGGTCCTGCAGGATTACTGGCACTGGCAAGAAGGCGACGTACTGCTGCACGCGCTGCCGCTGTTCCATGTGCACGGTCTCTTCGTCGCCTCGCATGGCGCGCTGCTCAACGGCAGCAAGATGATCTTCCTGCCAAAGTTCGATGCGGTCGAGGTGATGCGTCATCTGCCGCGCTCAACGGTGTTCATGGGAGTGCCGACCTATTATGTGCGCCTGCTGGCCGAAGCGTCGTTCGGCAAAGACGTCTGCACGAACATGCGGCTTTTCGTCTCCGGCTCCGCCCCGCTCTTGACGGAAACATTCAACGAATTCGCCCGCCGCACCGGCCACACCATCCTGGAACGCTACGGCATGAGCGAAACGACCATGCTCGTATCGAATCCGTATGATGGTGATCGTGTCGGCGGAACGGTTGGACTGCCACTGCCCGGCGTCTCGGTACGCGTCGTGAAGGGCGACGGCACGCCGTGCGACACGGGCGAAGTCGGCGACATCCAGGTCAAGGGGCCGAACGTGTTCAAGGGATACTGGCGCATGCCGGAAAAGACTGCCGAGGAGTTCACCGAAGACGGTTACTTCAAGACCGGCGATGTCGGCAAGTTCGACGAAAAGGGCTACCTGTCCATCGTCGGGCGCAGCAAGGATTTGATCATTTCCGGCGGCTACAACGTCTATCCGAAGGAGATCGAGTCCTTCATCGATGAAATGGATGGCGTGGTCGAATCAGCCGTCGTCGGCGTGCCGCACCCGGACTTCGGCGAGGCCGTGACCGCCGTGGTGGTGCCGAAGAACGGCGTCGCTCTCTCGGAGGCGGACGTGATCGGCTCCCTGAAGTCGAAGATCGCCAACTTCAAGGTCCCCAAGCGCGTCTTCTTCGTGCCGGAACTTCCGCGCAACACCATGGGCAAGGTGCAGAAGAACGTGCTGCGCGATCAGTACAAGGAAGCGTGAGCGCTAGCGGAAGGCCTTGTACAGCATGTAGCCGGCCAAGGTGAACAACACAATCGCAAAGACCTTCTTGAGCGATTTCACCGGCAGGCTGTGGGCGGTTTTCGCACCGAGCGGCGCGGTGGTCACGCTTGCCAGCGAGATCACCAACAAGGCAGGAAGGTAAATGAATCCGAGCGAACCGGAGGGAAGTCCCGGTTCGCTGATACCGTGGTAAACGTTGGACAGCGTGCCAGCCAGCGCAATCGGGAAACCGAGCGCCGCGCTGGTAGCGACGGCATTGTGGATCTTCACATTGCACCACGTCATAAATGGCACGGAGACGAAGCCGCCCCCTGCCCCGACAAGACCGGACAAGGTACCGATGACGCCGCCGGCGCCAAACATGCCCGGGGTACCGGGAAGGTCGCGCGATGCGGCCGGCTTCTTGTCGAGCAGCATTTGCACCGCAGAGAAGGTGACGAACACTGCGAACGCCATTGCCAGGCTTGACGAATTCAGTTGCGCACCGATCCACGGACCGATCCACGAGCCGACGAGGATGCCGGGGGCAAGCAGCTTCACGATGTCCCACCGTACCGCGCCTCGCGCATGGTGTGCGCGGACCGAAGAGATCGAGGTGAACATGATGGTCGCGAGCGATGTCGCGATGGCCATATGGACGATGTGCTCCTTCGGGAATTCCTTCGCCGTCAGGATCATGGTCATGAACGGCACGAGCAGCATGCCGCCGCCAATGCCCAGCAAGCCTGCAGCAAATCCGACCGCAGCGCCCAGCGCCAGCAGTCCCGCGACTAGCGAGATATCCATCCGTTTGGTTTCCGTTTGTTATTTGATGTGCCGGATGATACACCGCCATTCGGCAGGCGTTACCGGCGTGATGGAAAGGCGATTGCCCTTCCGCAGGATTTGCATGTCCGCGAGTTCGGGAATGGCGCGCAGTTCTGGAAGCGTGATCAAGCGCGTCTTTTGCGTCGCGCGCACATCGACCAGCATCCAGCGCGGATTCTCTCGCGTCGCCTTCGGATCGTAATACTTGCTCTTCGGGTCGAATTGCGATTCGTCCGGATACGGCGTGCTGGCCACCTCGGCAAGTCCTGCAATGCCTGGTTCGTCGCAACTGGAGTGATAGAAGAGGACGCCGTCACCCACGCGCATGGCATCACGCATGAAATTGCGTGCCTGGTAATTGCGCACACCGAACCACGCGACCGTACTGTCCGGCGCGGCAAGCGCATCGTCGATGCTTACCTCGTCCGGTTCGGATTTCATCAACCAGTACTGCATCGGTGTTTCCAAAGTAAGTGCCAACGTTGGTGACAAATATAGCGCGCATAAAAAAGCGGCTGCACGAATGCAGCCGCTTCTCGAATCTAGTCCCGCCTGTGCCGTCTTTGCCGGCATCCCGAACCTTACGGTTCAAGGTGGTCACAGTTAGTTCAATTTCGGGTTCATCGGACTAGCGACGAAGCTCGCCCATCGAACAAAATTCCGCAACCTATGCTCATAAATGGTTCAAGGAATATATGGCAATCGCGAACACGGCAGGAGGCTTTAGAGTATCGCCATTCGCATTTCATGTCAAAGACTTTGCGGAAAATTTCCGATAGTTTTTGTTGATCTAAAAAAGGTTTTCCTGGGGCGCAAGCGCAGCATCGAGCACGGTGTGCATCGCTGCGATTTTCTGCTTGACTTCAGCAAGCGTCATGTCCGCGAACGGGCCTTCCGCCGTCTTCGATGCGAGCAGTTCTGCAGCAATGCCAAGTGCGGCCATCACGGCAATGCGATCGTTTCCCTTGACCTTGCCCGCATCGCGGATATTGCACATGCGGTCGTCGAGATATTTCACCGCCTGCTTCAGCGTTTCCTCTTCGCCTTCCTTGCATGCAAGACGATAGGGCTGGCCCATGATCGTCACGTCGAGCTGGATCATGCGGCCTCCTCGTCCTTCTCGTCGGCGGCCGGAATCTTGTCGAGCAATGCGGACACGCGTGTGTAGGCTTCCTCGATACGCTTGGCCAGGTCCGCGTTTTCCGCGGTAAGCGAGGCGAGCGTCACTCGCAAGTCGGCGTTTTCGCGGCGCAAGGATTGCGCCAGCTCGGCCAGCTTGACGATTTTTTCGGAAAGTTGATGAAAATCGGAAATCATGGCGTCACTATAGTAGGGCAATCGAATTTCCGTCAATAGATTCAATCACTTGGGGATGTTTTTTGAAGACAGCTCTCATCTGTAGGCGGGTCTTCTCCCCCATTCATGGGAATCGAAATCCTTTGATGTTGGCCACTTGCATGCCCTTGTTCCAGTCAATACAATCAGTTCAGATGGGGCGGTAGCTCAGCTGGGAGAGCGTCGCGTTCGCAATGCGAAGGTCGGGAGTTCGATCCTCCTCCGCTCCACCATTCCAGATGCACATCTGGCAACAAACTGCCAGCCGTATCCTCTCCTGCCTGACGGCATTGGAACTCGCGCTTCTGTAGCAGTATCCATTCCATTACGAACACGTATCGCCCCGCCAAGTGCACGGTTGGACGATGACTGCGCCCCGCCGTTCAAGCGGACGCCGTTCTTCGACGTGTTTCTGTATGATAATTCTGGACCCTGCACCGTTCCGCAGGAGAAAAACCAGCGCACAACAGGCCGGAGAAAAAATGTTTAATGACCTGAGCATTCAAAAAAAACTATACGCCGGTTTCGGTACCATCATCGTCATCCTGCTGGGTCTGCTACTTGCCAGCTATAACAGCTACTCCAACCTCGTTGAAGCAAACAGGCTCGATCGCCATACGCTGCAAGTCCTTCTGGGAAGCCACTCGATTGAATCCACGCTTCTCGATATTCAGGCGGAGTACCGAGGCTTCCTGTTGACCGGCAACGAGCGATTCCTCAGCCGGATCGATGAAAACGAACGCGACCTGAAACGGCTCATTCAGAACGTCAGGTTGCAGACGGCTGACAACCCAAGGCAGCAGGAACGGCTTACGCGCATTGAAGAACTGGCGACCAAGTGGCAGGAAGAGATCGTTCGTCCTCTCCTTGCAAAACGCCGCGATCTTGCGGGCAGCGCGACGGCCGCCGAACAAATGGGTCGTGAGCCACTTATCATTCAAGGACTTGGACACGTCACGACCGTCCACAACCTGCTGGTCGAGTTCAACGAAGAAGAGAATCGTCTCCTGACCGAGCGCGCCAACAACGCCAACGCATCGAACAGGAACATGCTGCTGTTGCTTGTCGGCGGCGGCCTTGCCGGTGTTCTTGCAGCGATGATCATTGCGTTCCTCCTGGCGCGCGCCATACTTCGCCCGATCGGCGCGTTGACGGCGACCATCGGCGAACTCGCGCGAGGCAACCAGTCCGCGCGCGCGGAAGTGCTGAGCAAGGACGAGCTTGGTCAGGTCTCGACGGAGATCAATCGGATGGCAGCGGCAATACAGGAAGCCCAGCAGCGCGAACAGGCATTGACCTCCGAATTGCGGAACAAGGTCGATTCCCTGCTCGAAGTCGTCGTCAGGGCAACCGCCGGCGACCTCACCGGCAAGATCACGGTTTCCGGAAGCGACGCGATTGGACGGCTCGGTGACGGATTGTCGACCATGTTCAACAATCTGCGCACCCTGCTCAATCGCGTGCAGAAGGCGGGCATTCAGGTCGCCACCTCGACCAACGAAATCGCCGCATCCGCCCGCCAGCAGGAAGCGACCGGCGTCGAACAGGCGCAGACCAGCGTCGAGGTCCTGAGCACGACCAAGGAAATCTCGGCCAATACCTCGCAGCTTCTGAAGGCGATGGAAGAAGTGACGCGGGTGTCCGATTACACGACGTCGGCCACAACCGAGGCGCAGAACAACCTGCAACGCATGGATACGACCATGCAGCGGATGGTGGCCGCGACCGACACGATCAACACCAAGCTCGCCGCGCTTTCCGAGAAGGCCAGCAACATCAACAACGTACTGACTACCATCACCAAGGTGGCGGACCAAACCAATATCCTGTCCCTGAACGCCGCCATCGAGGCGGAAAAAGCGGGAGAGGCGGGACGCGGCTTCTCGGTTGTCGCGACCGAGATCCGCCGCCTCGCCGACCAGACCTCGGTCGCCACCTGGGACATCGAGCAGATGCTGAAGGAGATGCAGTCGGCGGTATCGGCCAGCGTGATGGGCATGGACAAGTTTTCGGACGAGATTCGGCGCAGCGTCACGGAAGTCAGCCAGGTCAGCGGTAAACTGGCGGAAGTCATTGGGCAGGTGCGCAATCTCACGCCCCGCTTCGACATGGTGCTGGAAGGCATGCAGTCGCAGGCCATCGGTGCGTCGCAAATCACGGATACCATGACCCAGCTGAACGAAGCGACGCAGCAGGCCGTCGACGCACTCAGGTCGACGAGCGAAGCGGTGCAGCAACTTCAATATGCGGCGCAGGATTTGCAGGCCGGCGTCTCCAGCTTTGCGGTCAACATGTAGCCATGCAGTTTCTTGTTTTCCATCTCGGCAAGGATCGTTATGGATTGAGCACGCGCCACCTGACGCGCGTGCTGCCGCTTATGGAACTCAAGCAGTTACCAGGTACGCCAAGCCATGTAGCCGGCCTCATGAACTTCCATGGGGCCGCCGTCCCCGTCATCGACGTCTGTGCCCTGGCGTGCGGTACGCCGTGTACGCTGCACTTCGATACACGGATTCTCCTGGTTGACTACTGTGTCGAAGAGGCCGTGCATATGTTGGGCCTGATCGTGGAACGCGTGGCCGGTGTGAAGGATATCGATCCCGGAAATTGCTTTGAAGGGGGCGTATCTGCAGTGAATGCGCCATTCCTGGGGAAGGTGACGGCGAGTGACGGGACCATCCTCCAGCTCATCAATGCCGAGCATCTGCTTTCCCCGGAAGTCCGCTCCATCCTTTTTCAGGGGCGCAGCGAGGTGCCGCGATGACCGTGGAACAGCTGCGCCGCATGCTGCAGCAGGCCACCGGGCTGGATCTTCCGCCCGATGCCGTGGAGAGCGCCGTTCGCAAGCGCATGAAGCAACGCCATGTCCAGGATCTCTCGGTCTTTGTGGCGGAAGCCGCACGGAACAAGGGAGAATTCGATTCCCTGATCGATCTGGTGGTGGTTCCGGAAACCTGGTTTTTCCGGGATCCGGAAGCATTTTCCGTCGCCGCCCGGTTTGCACGTGATCACTTTACGGCAACAGCGCGTCCGGTCCGCATTCTCAGTGCACCGTGCGCAAGCGGTGAAGAGCCCTACTCGCTCGCCATGGCACTGCGGTCCGTGGGGATGGCGGAAGACAGTTTCATCATTGACGCCCTCGATATCAGCCCGCAGGTCATCCGGCGGGCGCAACATGGCGTCTACAAGCGCAATGCGTTTCGCACTGTCGACCTTGGGTTCCGCGACCGGTATTTCACACGGCACGGCGAAGGATTTGAGCTGGCGCCGGACATCCGTAAACTAGTCCGCTTCCGTTGCGGCAACCTGTTGACGCTCATTCCTCAGGACGGGAAAGCCTACAACATCATTTTCTGCCGTAACCTCCTCATCTATTTCAACGAACAGACCCAATCGGTTGCGATGCGCAAACTGCGTGCCCTGCTGGACGACGATGGACTGCTGTTCTGCGGGTATGCCGAAACGACGACGTTCTGCCTGAACGGCTTCGCGCGCGCACCGTACTCGAATGCATTCGCCGTCCAGAAGAAAACAAGCGGCACCTCCCAGCGGGCGAATTACTCCGGCCTTCCGTTTCTGCACCGTCGGCCGATGCCGGTCACAGGGATGCCTGCACTCCCACGGCCGGTTGCAGCGATACAGCTGGCGACTACTGCGCGGGAAGCACCCGAGGCGCTGCTCGAGCAGGCCAACCGGGCGGCCGACGAAGGGGCGATCGACGAAGCAAGGCGAGCGTACCGCGCCTACCTTGAACTGGTCCCGGACTCGGCAGAGGCGCACTTTATGCTGGGACTGTTGAGCGAACAGCGCAACGATGACAAGGATGCGGCCGAGTTCCTGCGGCGTGCGGTCTACCTCGATCCGAACCATTATGAAGCGCTTTGCCATCTCGCCTTGCTGGCGGAACGCCAGGGCAACAAGGCGAAGGCGCGCACTTACCGGCATCGCGCGGCGCGCGTATTCGAGCGCCGTTCCGGGGAGAATGAAGAATGACAGAAGCCACAAGGCAAGCGGTATCGGATTGCTGGAATCGTACCGGCGTACGTGGCGACCGCAGTTGCACGAAACTCGCCGACCACATGCACTGCCGCAACTGCGACGTCTATGCCTCCAGTGCGCAGTCGGTCATGCAGCGACCGCTCCCTGCCGGATACCTGGAGGAATGGGCCAAATACTTTGCCCGTGAGGAATCCGAGCAAAAGGAGCAAGACGGCTCTGCTCTCGTATTCCGGATTGCTGGAGAATGGCTGGCCTTTCCTGCCGCGCTCGCCGTCACCGTCGCCGAAACGACGCTACCGCACCGGATTCCCCGCCGCAGCGGCGGCGTCCTCGGAGGGATCGTGAACATCAAGGGGAAACTGTACCCGTGCATGTCGCTGGCAGCATTGCTGTCCATCGCGGGAGGTCAAGCCGTGCAGGAAGACCGTCGTCGTGTCTATCCTCGCATGATCGTGATGGCACTGGCGCAGCAGCACTTTGCGCTGCCCGTGGACGATCTGTACGGCATCCATCGCTACGCGGAATCCGACATGCAGCCGGTCCCGACGACAGTCAGCAAGGGGCTGCAACGTTACCTGACCGGCGTACTGTCCGTCGGCGAAAGGCGGATCGGCTGCCTTGACGCCGATTTTGTCGGCTTCAACTTCGCGAGCGCCCTCAAATGACCGGCAGCGACAACAAGGACTACAGCGGCTTTTCCCTTCTGGAGTTGTTCCGCAGCGAAGCCGAGAGCCAGGTGCAGGTGCTGACGGAAGGCCTGCTCACGCTCGACCGCAATGCCCAGAACCTGGCAGCAATCGAACCCCTGATGCGTGCCGCGCATTCCCTCAAGGGCGCTGCGCGCATTGTCGACCTGAACGACGTGGAGCGCCTCGCGCATGCCATGGAGGATTGTTTTGTGGCGGCCCAAAAAGGCAAGCTGCGCTTGAACAAGCAGCGCATCGACCGCCTTCTTGCCGGGATCGACCTGATCAGCCGCATCGCCTCCTTGTCCGAGACGGAGGCGCCCGCCTGGCTGGAAGCAAACAAGCTGAAAACCGGAGAACTGCTGGTCGGTGTCTATGATGCGGCCGACCCCAGCAAGCTGAATGACGAGGAGCCTACCCCGGCCGCCCCCGTCGCGCTGCCTGTACCGTCAAGGCGCGCGGAAGACGTCGAACCGGCAAATGGCCGTGATGAGCAGGTACTCAAGGTCAACGTCCGCAACTTCGACCGCCTGTTATCGCTGGCCAGCGAATCCCGCGTCACTGCCAACGCACTCCAGCCGTTCCTCCAGGCAATGCGGCATTTCAAGAAAAGGCAGCAGGAAATGTTTTCCGCCCTGGACCAACTGGCCCAGGAGCTGTCGCAGGCAGGTGCGGACGAATCGCTCCGCGAAAAAATCCAGGCCATCCGGCACAAATCCGATCCCCTCAAGCATGCGCTCGTCGAACGGCTCGCCGACATCGAAGGCTACGAGCGGCGGCTGATGGCGGGATCGCAGGAAATTCTCGACGAGGTCCTGACGCTACGCATGCGGCCGTTCCGCGATGGCGTTCAAGCATTTCCGCGGATGGTGCGCGACCTGGCGCGCAGCCTGGGCAAGGATGTGCGACTGGAGATAGTGGGCGAAGACACCCTCGTCGACAGAGATATCCTTGCGCGCATGGAAAGCCCGCTCAACCATATCCTGCGCAACGCCGTCGACCACGGCATGGAGATGCCGGAAGAGCGGCGCGCCGCGGGCAAACCGGCGGAAGGCACGATCCGGCTGGAGGCGAGGCATAGCGCCGGGATGCTCGCCATCCAGGTAAGCGATGACGGGCGCGGCGTCGCGCCGGAGCGCATCCGGAAAAAGATCGTGGACAGGAAGATGGCGACGCCGCAGATGGCTGCTGAGATGAGTGCGGATGAGTTACTCGATTTCCTGTTCCTGCCCGCATTCAGCCTGAAGGAAACGACCAGTGAGGTGTCCGGACGTGGCGTCGGACTCGACGTGGCGCATGCCACTGTGCGTCAGCTTTACGGCGCCATCCGGCTGGAAACAGAACCCGGCAAGGGGTTCCGCACCCATATCACCCTGCCGCTGTCGCAATCGGTGGTGCGCACCGTTGTCGTGGAGATTGCGGGCGAGCCGTACGCGGCGCCGATTGCCAAGATCGAACGCGTGATGACCGTCGCACCTGAGGAGATCCATGTCCTGGAAGACAGGCAGTTCTTCACCATCGGCAACGCGCATGTCGGCGTGGTCTCCGCGGCGCAACTGCTGGAACTTGACGATCTACCCCCGACAGCCGCAGCGCTCCCGGTCATTGTCATCGGCGCCGCCCAGCGCCGCTACGCACTTGCTGTGGATCGCATCATTGGCGAAAAGAATCTGGCGGTACAGCCCATTGACGCGATCTTTGGCAAGGTGCGCGATATTTCGGCAGCGGCGTTGCTCGATGACGGCACGCCGGTGCTGATCCTCGACATCGCCGACTTGCTGGTCAGCATCGACAAGCTTCTCAGCGAAGGGGGACTGCATCGCTTGCCGCAGTCCGGCGCAGCTGCAGGCAAGTCAAGGAAAAAGCGCATCCTTGTCGTCGACGATTCGCTTACCGTGCGCGAGATGGAGCGCAAGCTGCTGGTGTCGCGTGGATTCGACGTCAGTGTCGCAGTGGACGGCATGGATGGGTGGAATGCCGTCCGCAGCAGCGACTTCGACCTGGTGATTACCGACGTCGACATGCCGCGCTTGGACGGCATTGAACTGGTGACATTGATCAAGAAGGATAGCCGCCTGCACAACCTTCCCGTCATGATCGTATCTTACAAGGATCGTCCGGAAGACCGATCACGGGGGGTGACGGCGGGCGCCGACTATTACCTGACGAAGGGAAGTTTCCACGATGAGACCTTGCTCGAAGCCGTGTTCGACCTGATCGGAGACCCGGGCACATGAAGATCGGAATCGTCAATGACGTCGTACTGATAGCGGAAGCGCTGCGGCGCGTGATCGCCAATACGCAGGAGCACGAAGTCGTCTGGGCAGCGAACAGTGGTGAACAGGCGGTTCGCTTTTGCGCCGAGAATAAGCCGGACCTGATCCTGATGGATCTCATCATGCCCGGCATGGATGGCGTCGAAGCGACACGGCAGATCATGCAGCAGTCGCCCTGCGCGATCCTGGTCGTGACCGCCTCACCCGAGGAAAACACCAGCATGGTCTTCCGCGCGCTCGGCGCCGGCGCACTCGATGTCACGGCTACGCCGATGCTGTCGGGCCGCGCTGCTTCGGATGCCACCCTGCTCGCCAAGATCAAGACAGTCGTCAAACTGATTGCCGCCGATCTCCCTGCCAGTGGCGTCACAGCAAGGCTGTCGCCATCCCCTTCCCCCGCACCCGCCCTGCAGGAGGTCGATAGCCTGATTGCGATCGGCGCATCGACGGGCGGTCCGGTGGCGCTCGCGAAAATCCTGGGAGCATGGAAGCCGCCGGCCAACGCGGCGGTGGTCATCGTGCAGCATATCGACCAGGCGTTTACCAACAGCTTTTCAAACTGGCTGTCCTCCCAGATCGATTTTCCGATCGATGTCATCGAGGATGGCGGCCATCTCCTGCCGGGCCGGATCATGGTGGCCAAAACGAATGACCACGTTACCTTGGGCAACAACCACCGGTTGCGCTATAGTGCGAAGCCGGTCAATTATCCCTATCGCCCATCCATCGATGTGTTCTTCCACTGCATCGCACAGCACTGGAAGAAAAATGCCATCGGCGTACTCCTGACAGGCATGGGACGTGACGGTGCCGCAGGACTGCTGGCAATGAGGAAGGCGGGAAAACTGACGATTGCGCAGGACCAGCAGACCAGCGCCGTGTACGGCATGCCGCGTGCGGCGGCGGACATCGGCGCGGCAGAAATGATCCTGCCGCTGGAAAATATCGGCGCAATGCTCAACACCAGGGCCGGAAAGAAAGCCGGCTGACAAAGCAACAAGAGAACTGGCCGGTTCCCGTGAGGGCAGCGGACAGGCAACAAACGGTTCGCAAGACAGGAAATGCAAGGGAATCATGGGCGACCAGGCGCAGCCGGGAAATACCACAATCATCGCGACACCGCAGAAAACCAGAGTACTCCTGGTCGATGACCAGCGAATCATCGCCGAGGCCATCCGCCGGCTTGTGAGCACGGAGCAGGACATCGAGTTCATGTCCGTGCAGGACCCGCTTGCCGCGCTGGCGACAGCCCTGGAATGGAAACCGACGGTCATCCTGCAGGACCTCGTCATGCCGGATGCGGACGGCTTTGCGCTGGTGGCGCAATTTCGCGCGACGCCAGGCACATCCGAGGTGCCGATCATCATGCTGTCTTCGAAGGAAGAGTCCAGCCTGAAGGCGCAGGGATTCGAGACGGGTGCGAACGATTACCTGGTCAAGCTTCCGGACCGCATCGAGCTGCTGGCCCGCCTGCGCTATCACTCCAGCGCCTACCTCAGCCGGCTCGAGCGCGATGCAGCTTTTCGCGCATTGCGCGAGAGCGAGCGGCGACTGGCCGAAGCCAACATGCAATTGCAACGGCTGGCCGAACTCGACGGTTTGACCGGAATCGCCAATCGTCGGCGCTTTGATGAGATTCTTGCTCAGGAGTGGCACCGCGCCCAGCGTCACCAGCGGCCGCTTTCCCTGCTTCTTTGCGACGTCGATTACTTCAAGCTGTACAACGATACCCACGGTCATCTTGCGGGTGACCAATGCCTCAGGCAGGTCGCAAAGATCCTCGATAGGAGCACACGGCGTCCCGCCGATCTTGCCGCCCGTTACGGCGGAGAGGAATTTGCGCTGATCCTGCCCGAAACTGATATCGACGGCGCACTGGCGGTGGCCGAAGCATGTCGCGGTGCGGTCGAGACACAGGGCATACCCAACCAAGGGGTCTCACCGGCCCGCATCGTCACTTTATCCATCGGCGTGGCAAGCGTCGTTCCCGCCGCGGGTACGCATGATGCTGACCTGATCGATTACGCGGACAGGGCACTGTACGAGGCGAAGGACCGGGGCCGTAACCAATGCGTAGCGCGGGGCACGGCCAGCCGCGTGTATCCCGGTTGAACTTTGGCCCCAGGGCTGTCTCTTATCAGACATTCAACCGCCCTGTTCCGGGGAGGCTGTTGCAAGCCGGCAAAAAGCGCGGGTGTCGGCGTCAACGCTCCGCTCCACGGATTTGCGCAATGCCTGCACAATGGATCAACCCACCGACCACCGGGAGCGATACCGCGCCTTCGCAATTGCCTCCAGTTCCCTCGTTGCACTCATCGGCATCGTCATTACGATGGGTTGGGTTGCAGGCATTTCCGCCCTCACTTCCTTTGGAGCAGGTCGTACCCCGGTGATGTTCAATTCGGGCGCATCCCTGGCGCTGCTGGGTGTTTCGCTCCTGCTGCTCCAGCTGGATAAATGGAGCGGCATTGGACGAACGGTATCCAAGTGGTCCGCGGCAGCGGCAGCTACCCTTGCCGGCCTCACCTTGCTGCAGTACGCCGGCAACGTTGACTTCGGCATCGACCAGCTTTTTTTCCAGCAGCGGGGCGCACCCGGATCGCCCTATCCGGGGCGGATGTCGGTCATCGGTGCGGTCGTCATCTTCCTCGCCGGCGTCGCCATCCTGCTGGTCGCCCACAATGCTCGCGCAGCGTCGGTCGAAACCTTGGTCATGCTCGCGGCCGTCAACGCATCGATCCCCCTCATCGGCTATCTGTACGGAAAAACGGCGCTCTACCAGATTCCCTTTTACGGGACCGCTCCCTTTCCCGTGGTTGCCGCGCTCTTGCTCCTGTGCGCCGCCATCCTTGCAGCCCGTCCCGACCAAGGGACCATGGCGCTGCTCACCAACCGCAGCGCAGGTGGAATGACGGCACGGCGGCTGTTGCCCGCCGCGCTCGTCATGCCGATTGCCATCGAACGCCTGCAATTTTGGGGACAGGAAGCCGGCTTTTACGACATGACCGTCGGTATGATCCTGATCACGCTCGCAAGCATGTTCGTCTTCACGCTGCTCATCCTCTGGAATGCGCGCATCCTCCTGAGGCTCGACGCACAGCGCAACGAGGCGGAGGATACGGTGCGTCAGGCGCTCGATGTACTCGAAAGCAACCTGCACGCGCTTTCCGCCTCCAATGCACGGCTCATCTCGGAAGTAGGCGAACGCCGCGCCGTGGAGGAATCGCTGTTCCACGAACATGAACGCGCGCAGGTCACCCTGAACGCCATCGGCGACGGCGTGGTGACAACGGATGTGCTCGGCAATATTGTGTACATGAACCCCGCCGCTGAAAAAATGACGGGCTGGAACACCATGCAAGCCTCCGGCATGCCGCTACATGCGGTATTCCACGTGATTGAGCCGGTCTCGCGCCAGGCTGTCACCTATCCCCTTGACGCCGTCCTGCATCACAATGCAACGATGGCACTGCCGCCGCAAGGCATCCTGATCCATCGCGACGGCACCGAATCGGCCATCAACAACTCCTGCTCTCCCATTCGCGGCCCGACCGGGCAGGTGATCGGCGCCGTGCTTGTCTTCCACGACGTCAGTGCCGTGCAAGCGATGGCCGCGCGCATGTCCTACGTGACGCAGCACGATGCCCTGACCGACCTGCCGAACCGTTTCCTGTTCAACGACCGCCTGGCGCAGGCCATCGGCCTGGCAGTGCGTCACGAGATGCGCGCAGCGGTCCTGTTCCTGGACCTGGACCGCTTCAAGCACGTGAACGATACGCTCGGCCACGTCATCGGTGACAAGTTACTGAAGGAAATCGCGGTGCGGCTGAAGAAGGGCCTGCGCGAGACTGACACGATATCGCGCCAAGGCGGGGACGAATTCATCATCCTGCTTCAGGAAATCACCGACACCTTCAGCGCCGCGCGCACTGCCGGCCAAGTCCTGTCTTCGTTGGCGGAACCGTTCCATGTCGACGGCCATGAATTGCATATCACGGCCAGCATTGGCATCAGCATCTGCCCGGAGGATGGGCGCGACAGCGAAACCATCGTCAAGCATGCCGAAGCGGCAATGTACCAGGCCAAGGCGCAGGGGCGGAACAACTACCAGTTTTTCATGGCGCGCATCAACGAGCGTGCGATCCGTCGCTTCGCCCTGGAGGGCAGCCTGCGCCGCGCCGTCGCGCGCGAAGAATCGGCTGTTCACTACCAGCCGAAGTTCAGCATCACGCACGGCAAGGTGATCGGCTCGGAAGCGCTGATCCGTTGGCATGACCGCCACAACGGCCCGGTATCGCCGGCACAATTCATACCGATCGCGGAGGAAAGCGGATTGATCATCCCCATCGGGGAATGGGTGCTGCGCCAGGCCTGTCTGCAGAACCGGGCCTGGCAGGATGCGGGTTACGAGCCGATGCCGATCGCCGTGAATGTGTCGGCGGTGCAGTTCAGGGAAAAGAATTTCCTGCGCATGGTCGAACGGGTGCTCCACGAAACCCGCCTCGATCCGCGTTACCTGGAACTCGAGCTGACCGAAAGCGTGACGATGCATGACCTGGAGCTGACCATTCCGCTGCTGAATGCACTCAAGAACATGGGTTTGAGCCTGTCCATCGATGACTTTGGCACCGGCTATTCAAGCCTGAGCTATCTGAAGCGCTTTCCCATCGACGCGCTCAAGATCGACCGCTCCTTCGTGCAGGACATCGTCGGCGGGAAGGACGATTCGGCCATCATCTGCGCGATCATCAGCATGGCCAAGAGCCTGAAGCAACGCGTCATCGCCGAGGGCGTGGAAACCGAGGCACAGTACGAGTTCCTGCGCAACCACGGTTGCGATGAAATACAGGGGTATTACTTCAGCGGCCCGCTTGCCGCGACCGAGTACGAACACCGCATCCTTCGGCGGCAGCCTGCACTCAGCTGATGACCAGCCGGCCATCGGCGGTGATCAGCGCCGTCCTCACTGTCCTTCCCGGATAGACCTGCTCCGCGGCGGCGCGATAGCGTGCCAGCTGCGCCCGGTAGTCGGCAAGCTCGCTGTCAAGCAGGTCCCGCTTGTAATCCAGGATCCACGCTTCGTCATCGAACAGGACCATCCTGTCGAAGCGCAGCAGTTCTCCGTCGCACAGCACTTCCATCTCATTGCGCGCGAACCGGAAGTGCCTGGGGTTGAAGAAGCGCTCCAGTTCCGGTTGTGACAGGATCCGCAATGCCTGTTCCCGGACCGTCGAGGCGACCGGCAAGGGGCAGCGCAGCCACCGGGCAAGCTGTTCGGCAGCAGGCAGAACGACCGGCCACCCATTCATTTGCGTGACGCGTTCGAGGAGCGCGTGCAATGCAATGCCTTCCTCGATCGCCGCATCGTGCAGGATGGCCGCTCGGTCCGCCGGCACACCGAGCACCGGCGGGTCGAAGATGGAAATGCTGAAGTTTGCCGGGCCCCTCGCCTCCGCTGTTGTCGCAACACTCTCTTCCTGCGTGAAGTCCACCTCGGGCACGGACAGCAGGCGGTGGTACCAGCTTCCCTCGACAGTGCCGTCCTCCAGCGCGCCGCGCGACCCGGCCACGCCGCTGACGATCAGCATATCCTTCGCGCGCGTGGCGCCAACGTACAGCAGGTTCCAGTCTTCCTGCCGCTTGAATGCTTCCTCGGCGTCGAACAGATGATCGCGCGCGGCGCCGCGCTCGCTCTTCCTGCCGAAGCAGGAGAAATGTGTCGGCGCTTCCGCATCCTGCGGCCAGTCGCACAGGATGCCGCTGTCGTCCCGCGCGGGTTCGCTGTGGTTGGCATCGACCATCACCACGATCGGCGCCTCCAGGCCTTTTGCGCTGTGGATGGTGAGGATGCGAACCGCATCCACTGCCGCGGCAACCGTTGCTTCGTCCGGTGCGTCGTTCTCGGCGCCCTTCCTCAGGGTACGCAGCGCGTCGATGAACTTCGGCAGGCTGGGATAGCGGCCCGCATCGAGGTTGAGCGCCAGTTCGGTGAAGGCTTCGATGTTGCCGATCACCTGGGCGCGCACCGAGGGTTGAGCCGCTTCCGCGTAGCGTGCGACCAGCTGCCCCTGATGGAGGATGAGGTCCAGCAGGTCATGTACAGGCAGGCGCGGCGCCGCCTCCAGCCAGCGCTGCAGCAAACCGGCGGCGCGCCGGATCGCCGCCGATGCGCCGTCCGTGGATGCCACGCGCATGCGGTTCCACCACACGCCTTCGCCGCGCTGGGCCAGTGCGACCAGGTCCTCGTCGCTGGCACTGAAGATCGGCGATTTCAGGACATGGGCGAGGGCCCGGTTGTCCGCCGGCGTGATCAGGAAGGTCAGCAAGGCGATCAGGTCCAACACTTCGAGCGATTCGAGCAATCCGCCGCGCTTGTCGGAGACGAACGGAATCCCCGCTTCCCGCAGCGCGCTCTCATAGGCCGCCAGGTAGGTGCGTTTCTTGACGAGCAGCATGACGTCCGACCAAGTCGCTGGACGATTGTGCCGCGCTTCCAGCTCCCGCATGGCGTGACGCAGGGCACGTGCAACGGCACGGCCTTCGTCCATGCGGCGGGCGTCTTCTTCCTCGTCGCGCGGTGCGGAAAGGGGATCGCGGAGGGAAAATGCGGACGGCGTTTCCGTCTCCTTTTCCTCGTCCCGTATCAGCGGCAGGCGCCACACTGCCCCGTCCTGCCCGGCAAGCGTGGTCTGCGGCGAAAAAATGGGATTGCCGACAAAACTGCCGTTCAGCACCTCGACCACCATCCGTGCATTGCGGCGTGTCTGGTTGGTGCGCAGCACATCAGCCCCGAGTGCGGCGAGCATGTCACGCGCGGCAGAAAACACGCGCGGCTCGGCGCGGCGGAACCGGTAGATCGATTGCTTCGGATCGCCCACCACGAACACGCTCGGTTTTTGCGCGTCGTCGCCATAGGCCTCCAGCCAGGCCCGCACGATGGTCCATTGCAAGGGATTGGTGTCCTGGAACTCGTCGAGCAGGATGTGGCGGTAGCGGGCATCCAGCCGGCTCTGCAGATAGGCGGCATGGCCGGGGTCGGTGAGGAGACGGTATGCGTGCCATTCGAGATCGCCGAAATCGAACACACGCTGTTCGGCCTTCGCCGCCTGGTAATGCTCCAGATAGGCGGAGCCCGCGACGAACAGGGCTTCATTCAATGCCAGGACCTGGCGTTCCGCGCTGCGCCGCCGAATACGCTTCAGGATCTCACCGACCGCCTCGAATTCCTCGTCGAATGCACGGATACCGTCCGCGCCCAGGTGTTGCTCGATGGACTTCGTGAGGTCCTTGGTTTTCTGGTTCTTGCGCGCTTCGCCGGCATCGCTGAAAAACTCGTTGCACAAGGCGTCGAAACTGTCGATGCCGGCGCCCGCGCTCACGGCCTTTTCAATGGCGGTTGCACGCTTCTGGTTCACCGCCGACCCGCCGCCGAGGATATGTGCAAGCGTCATGATGCGGCCGACCAGCCGTTCGTCATCCCACAAGGCCGGGCGCGCATCGGTCACGCCGTCCTCGCCGCACAGCTCACGCAACCATTCGAGCGGCACATCATCGCCGTCTTTCGTGATGGCCCACCACTCCGCACGCTTGTCCACGAACGCATCCAGCATGCGGCGCGCATTCCAGTCGCCCATCATTTCGTACAGCGTGAGCAACGCCCCTCTGACGCCTTGCTCCTCTTCGTCATTGAGCGATTGCATGAAGCGGCCATAAGCGTCCATCAG
Organism: Noviherbaspirillum sp.; assembly: GCA_035626875.1. Taxonomy (GTDB): domain Bacteria; phylum Pseudomonadota; class Gammaproteobacteria; order Burkholderiales; family Burkholderiaceae_D; genus Noviherbaspirillum. Next base: position 24,855 of record DASPMV010000065.1, read on the forward strand.
GAGTTCGCTGTTCGACTCGGTAAGCGTGTAGCCGTGCGGAACACCCGAGGACAGCGGGGCAATCTGGACCAGGCGTGCGAACCAACTGTGGAAGGTATCGATCGACAGCGACTGCGGGCTCCCCAGCACCCGCTCGTAGAGCCTGCGCGCGACGGGAAACACTTTCGGCAGCTCGGGCTCGGCGATGCCGCGTTCGAGAAGAAGTCCGTGTACCTCGGCCTCCGGCTTCAGCGCGAGGTCATGCAAGAGGTGCAGTAGGCGTTCCCGCATTTCCTGCGCCGCCTTGCGGGTAAAGGTGATCGCCAGCAGTTCGGACGGTTCTGTACCTGACAGGAGCAGCCGCAGCATGCGCGCCACGAGCAGCCATGTCTTGCCGCTGCCGGCGCACGCCTCGACCACGACCGAGCGCGCCGGATCGCAGGCAATGCGCGTGAATTCCATGGCGTCGGCAGCTGCGCCGTTGACTTCGTAGGCACGCGGCGAATGCGTTTGCATCGTCATCACCACGCCCCCTTGCGGCACAATCCGCGCACTTCGCAATAGATGCACACCTTTTCGATTCCGTTTGCCGGCAATGCCGCGCCTTCCGCAATGGCGCGGATGTTCGATACGAGCTGCGACTCGAGCATGGCCTGCCATTGTTCGAAGTTTTTCGCCTCAACATCGCCGGTCTTGTCCTTCGTGCATTCGAGCGCGACGTAATGGGCAGCGCTGACGGGCAGGTCAGACAGCAGCCCGTAGAACGCGAGCTGGTGGTCTTCCGTATCCTTGAGCTTGTCTCGCAGCGACTGCAGCGTCTTGGTCTTGTAATCGAGCACAGCGCGTTCGCCGGCTCCGTTTTCATCGATGCGGTCGATGTAGCCGTGCAGCGTGATCTGCCCGCCTTCCCAGCGCAATGCCTTGTCGAAGCGCTGTTCACCCAGCGCGAATTTCCAGCCCTGGTTCTCGCGTTCGTTGGCCCAGTCGACGTAGGCGGGAATCACTTTCTGCCAGCGCGCGTAGTATCCCAATGCGGCCGCGCTTTGCTCCAGCGCCTTGCCAAATACGCCTTCCGATATCGTTTGCAGCAAGTCCACGCGACCCGCCACGGGCACATGAACGTCACGGATTCGTTCGTGGTAAGTCCGCAGGATCTCGTGCAACCAGTCACCGTAATCCCGCTTTTCCGGCATATCGGACAGCTCGTCGAGTCCGGACAGGCCGAGCATGCGTGTCGCAAAGAACTGATAAGGACAGGCGACCAGGCTGTTGTAACCCGATGCCGACAACCTGCGCGGCAGGAGCCCGGGCGCGGCGGGCGCCGGCATGACGGGAGGGCGGCATGCAAGCGTACGGGGTGCGATCTCGACCTGGCGGAGGGGCAGGCAGGGTTCGCCCGCGCGTTCCAGGGTCAATTGCAAGCGTTCGATCCAGTTGCTCGCCGGGTTCGGCTCCCCATTGCGGTAGGACTGCCAAGACAGCACTACCTCCGGATTCGCAATGAGCAATTCCGCGAAATCGCGCATCTGCACGCGCTGGCGCATTTCACGCGTCTCCAACCCGAGTTCGCGGCGTACCGTGTTGGCGAAGAACAGGGTTTCAGTGCTTTGCGACGGGAGATGATCCGCATCCGCACCGACCATCAATACCGCGTCGAAGCTGCGCAGCGGCGCGCCGCTCAATTGCAGCATGACGACGCGGCGATCCGATTCAGGCGGAACAAACGGGGCGGACTCCAGTTGCAGGCTGAGGAAAGCGCGCCATTCCGGGAACGAGAACAAGTGGTGCATGCCATCGCAGTCCTGGGCGAGCAGGTCCAGCAGCGTCACTACCTGGATACCGGCGGCGTCGACTTGCAGCGCACGGTGCATGCCGAGGGCGTTGAGCGCTTCGCTGGTGACGGCGCCCCATTCGCGCAGGTTCCTGCGCCCGTTGAAGCGGGACGCTTGCTCGGCCACCTGCCTGACCAGCGCCTGCGCTTGCGGCACTTCATCCAAAACGCGCGCCGCCGCGTCCCATCCGCCAAGGACATTGAACCGCCGCAGCGCATGCTCCACCTCCATCACGCGTATCGCCTTGTCCTCCATTTCGGGAAACAGGAAAGGCGACTTCAGCAAGTCGAGCAGGGCGATCGTCTCGCCGCGTGTGCTGACGACATCGAGCAAGGCTGCGAGCGCCGCAGCCGTCCGCGTCGTTGAGAGCTTCCATCCGGTCTCATCCGTCACGTAGACCTGCGCGCGCTCGAGCAGGGCGCGGATGCGACGGGCAACGACGCGGTCCTGGGCAATGATCGCGATGCGCTCCCTCCCTTGGCTGAGCCAGTCGACGACGAGCTGCGCGCCGCGTTGCGCCTCTTCTTCCAGGCTGGCGGATGCACACAGGCTCAGGCCCTCGGGACGCTGGACGTCGACTGGCGCACTGGCAAACCAGGAATCCCGTCCCTCCTCTTCCAGCATTTCCGCCCATGCACTGCCAAACACGCCAGGCACTGCAGGCGCATGCCAGTCGAGACCGATGCGCAGCACGGGCTGGCGTGCGGCATAAGCAGCAAGGAAAGCTTCCTGGAGCGCATTGGCGGGAACGGGATTGATCCAGATCAATGGAGAGTCGGCGCGCTCAGCGAGTCGCATCATCCGTGCATGACACACGGCCGTCGTATCCGTGCTGCCCAGCTGGCTCTTCCAGAGCGTCCATACCAGTTGCGCCTCGTCGGAAAGGATATTGCGGGTCGGCAGCGGAAGCTGGTCCAGTGCCGCCTGCCAACGTTCTTCCGCAGCATCCGGCTCCAGTTGCATCGATGGAAGCAGCGCCTCTGTCAAATCGTCGAACAAGGTCAGCAGGACCTGCGCGAGTGGCAACAGGTCCGTGTTGCGGCGTGCGGAAAACAGTTTCTTCAGCCACGCATGCTGGCGCAGCTCGGCATACAGGGACATCAGCCGTTCGCTCTGCGAAGGGACGCCGGACTCGTTGTCCTCGGGCGGCAGCATCCTGACCCACGAGGACATCGTCGTGATCCGGGGCGGGATGAACGCATGCTGAAGGACTTCGGCCAATGCGGATTTCAGGCACTGGGCATGGATGAAACCGGGCACGAGAACGCGCACGGCAGAGAAATCGCGCAGTCCGGGATCAGTCCCGCCTGGCATGCCCTCTTCGAGGAGCGCATGTGCGACATCCTTCCAGAACGTGGAGGATGGCGTGATCAACAGCGAACGTTGCGGCATGGGTAGTCGTGGAGGGTGCGGGCGCGCACATAGAATAACGCGGGAGCGCATTTGCCGGGCATTTTATGCGACTCCGGGCAAAAAATCGGGCAGCTCACTACACATTTCGTGAAAATGGGTTATGATTTACCAACTCCCCGCCGCACTACGTCTTGCAGCACCCGTCAACGGTCTTGAATTCGCGCACGACGTCTCCACTTGCAAATTGCGATCCCGGTAAGATTATCCGCGGTGTTGGGCAAGTCAGCAGGCGCCTGATTTACATCTTTGACCCTCTCACGAGGAAACCATGAGCGAAAACATTAAATACATCACTGATGCATCCTTCGAGTCCGACGTCCTCAAGTCCGACAAGCCTGTCCTGGTCGACTTCTGGGCAGAGTGGTGCGGTCCCTGCAAAATGATCGCCCCGATCCTCGAGGAAGTGGCCAAGGAGTACGATGGCAAGCTGCAGATCGCGAAGATGGACGTCGATGCCAACCAGGCTGTTCCGGCCAAGTTCGGTATTCGCGGCATCCCGACGCTGATCCTGTTCAAGAACGGCGTGCCCGCCGCGCAGAAGGTCGGCGCAATGGCAAAAGGCCAGCTGACGTCGTTCATCGACAGCAATATCTGATTCAAGTGCGGCGCTGCATTCGTAGCGCCGCTTCGTTTTTCGTTTTAGCCATCCTCGCAGTTCCCTCCCCCACCTTAAACTTCCCACCCCGGGACACTCACCATGCATTTATCTGAACTCAAGCAGCTCCACGTCTCAGCGTTGCTGGACATGGCAATCAGCCTTGAAATCGACAACGCTGCCCGCCTGCGCAAGCAGGAGCTGATGTTTGCCATCCTGAAGAAGCGCGCGAAAGCGGGCGAACAGATCTTCGGCGACGGCGCCCTCGAAGTCCTGCCCGACGGTTTCGGTTTCCTGCGCTCGCCCGACGCGAGCTATATGGCGTCGACGGACGACATCTACATCTCGCCCTCGCAGATCCGTCGTTTCAACCTGCATACCGGCGATTCGATCGAAGGCGAAGTCCGCACCCCGAAGGACGGCGAACGCTACTTTGCATTGGTGAAGGTGGACAAGGTCAACGGCGAACCGCCGGAAGCGTCCAAGCACCGCATCCTGTTTGAAAACCTCACGCCGCTGCACCCGAACAAGCTGCTGCACCTCGAGCGCGAGATGCGCGGCGAAGAAAACATCACTGGCC
>DASPMV010000066.1:0-110938 GCA_035626875.1 Noviherbaspirillum sp.
CGCGCGTTGCCGCGGGCAACCACTGCCGATGATTACGAGGCGCTGCTGCCCTGGAAAATCTCCCTCCCGGCTACCCGGTAGTCATCGCACCAACCACACGTCAGCCAACACGACAAGTAACGTCCGTCATGGATCGATTACACTGCACAAGTCTGATCAGTCGCGGTTCTAGCGCCGTTTCGTCCCAAAGCGAGGAAGTGCCAAGGAAGGAAATATCATTCGTTACGCCAAGTACGGGTCGATGAACAGAGCGCTTAGTTTGATCGTCGCATGAGGGCAGCTATCTCTGCGTAAAGATTATCGGGTGCAGCCGGCTTGATCAGATACGCATCAAACCCCGCGTCGTGCGCCTTGTACTTATCGATTTCCTGTCCATACCCAGAAAGCGCAATGATCGCCGATTCTTTGCAGCCCGCAGTCCCGCGGAGTCTCCTTGCAACTTCATATCCGCTCATCACGGGAAGACCGATATCGAGAATAATTACTTGCGGCAGAAATTGTTCAGCGATGGCGAGCGCATTACTTCCGTCGTTAGCCGTACGCGTAGAATGCCCCCTCGCCTCCAGCAAACTTGCAACGCTATCGGCGGAATCCAGGTTGTCGTCGACAACGAGGATCCGGAACGAACCGCGGTCCGGCGCGACTGGATTGTCGACTGTCACGTGCGGAGACGCCTCCCTCGTTGGCAGTCTTACCTCAAAAACGCTCCCTTTGCCGCTACCTTCACTCCTGGCAATAACGGAGCCACCATGCATTTCCACAAGCGCCTTGACAAGAGCAAGGCCGATTCCCAGTCCTTCCGGCGTTCGGTCAGGCAAATGGTCTGCTTGTGAGAACAATTGGAAAAGCGAAGGCAAGTTTATGGCGGAAATACCAATACCAGAGTCTTCCACGCGGATCACTGCATTGTCCCCCTCCCGATAGAGGTGGAGGCCGATTGATCCCCCGCTCGGCGTGAATTTCGCCGCGTTATTCAGTAAGTTACACACCACTTGCGCAATCCTGATTCTGTCACCTAAGACGTGTCTATCCATCGGCTCCATGTTGACACACAAGACGTGTCCGTGGCGCCGGATAATGGGACTAGCCGACTCAATTCCTTCCTTGACAGCGGCAAGCAGGTCAACGAACTCCATACGAAGCGCGATCTTCCCCTTTGAAATACGAGAAACGTCAAGCAGATCGTCGATCAACCGGACCATGTGTTCGGTCTGCCGAATAATGGTGCCGTACACTTTCTCAAGCTTTTCGTCATTTTTGGGAGCCAAATGCTTAAGTAGCTCGGCCGAATTCCTGATGGGGGCAAGCGGGTTCCGAAGCTCGTGCGCGAGCACGGCGAGAAACTCATCCTTGCGTCGATCTGCTTCACGGAGATCGCGTTCTACGCGGCTCAGGCGCAGCAACGCTTTCACGTTCGCCACCAACTCTTCCGGTTCGATTGGTTCAAATAGATAGTTGTCTGCGCCACCCTCCAGCGCGCGAATCTTGTCGGCACTCGCAATATAGGATGCAGAAGTCTGCAAAACCATGATGTTCTTAGTAGCCGAATCCTGCTTTAGTCGACGGCAGACTTCAAACCCGTTTATATCAGGGAGTTTTACATCGAGCAGGATAAGTGCAGGCATTTGCGCGACCGCCGCGGTAATTGCATCGCTCCCATTCGACGCTTCGACGACGTTGAATCCCGCCCGCGTTAATATCCGCGTTTTCGCGTACCGAGCCGCATCGGTGTCGTCCACATTCAAAATAAGGTCTGGCGAAGTCGACATGTTCTTGTCCTTTTTCCTGATCTTCGACGTTCAGTATCTAGCTCTGTCCCAGCGTGTGATTGCTGTTTTCCCGTGAATTTGCAAGTTTCTGCAAGGTGAAAATGAGCTCGTTGCGCAACACGGGCTTGATGAAATACGCGTCAGCGCCGAGGGTGTACCCCTTCTGCTTATCATCGATTTCAGTGGCGAGGACGACCGGTATCGATTTGCGCGCAGGGTCGGCCTTCAGCTTGTTTAACCATGCCCAACTTTGCTCTCGCCCCAGATGGATATCGAGTATGACTACTCTCGGGTTAACGCTTGCCCAAACATGTTCGGCTTCCCAGAGACTGCGGGCAGGAACCGCACGAAAATTCGTACTCGCCAAGTACTTCTCATACAAGACCTGCGTATGTGCATCGTCCTCGACAATAAGGACCGGGATACGCTGGTCCTCGCAAGTAGGGATTACCAGCTCAACCGCCCTGGGTTCGTTTTTATCCTGGTACTCCACGGGTATTTCGATCGAGAACTCGGATCCCTTCCCTGGTTCGCTGTTCACTCCGATATGTCCCCCGAGCAGGAGCGCCAATTTCTTGCACAACGGAAGGCCAAGACCGGTTCCCTTCACGTGTTTTTGCAGTCTGTTTTCAACTTGCCCGAACTCCTCGAAGATCAAATCAAGGTGTTCCTTGGCGATACCGACGCCGGTATCACTTACGGTGAACTTGATCGCACGACCGCCTGCCGCCGGCGCGGCGGCCACGCGCACTTCGCCGGCTTCGGTGAACTTCAACGCGTTGGAGATGAAGTTCCTCAGTATTTGCGAAACCTTTGCCTCATCCGTGTACATCACTGGCAGCCCCGTCGGCTCATCAAATATCAGATCAAGGCGCTCGCTGATGAGAAGGGGGCGCAACATTCCTCTCAGGGCGCTGAACATTTCAGCGATATCAAACTTTGTGGCCCTTACTTCGGTCTTGCCCGCTTCGATCTTTGCAAGGTCGAGGAGATCATTAACAAGATCGCTAAGAGATTCGGACTGCTTCAAGATGAAGCGAACCTGCCTTTCTTGCTCCTCTGACAGGTCGCCGTCGACACGGTCGAGTAATAATTTGCTGAGCGCGCGAATGGAGCTGAGAGGAGTGCGGAATTCATGGCTCATGTTTGAGAGAAAACGCGTCTTCATCTCGTCGGCACGCCTCAGGTGGTCGGCCTTTTCATCCAATTCAGCATACAGGGCGACGACGCCGCGGTTCGTATCTTCCAACTCCCTTGTCAACTGTAGCAGCTCATCTTGCCTGGATTTCAATTCGGCGAGCGTACGGAGGAGCTCTTGATTCTGTTGCTGCAACTCCGACATGGCCGGATCTTGCTTGGACTCCGCCAGTAAAGCCATCCCCATCGCCCCCACCTGCTTGGGCGTGATAAGTGGCGCAGCAATTGGAAACAATTTCTTTATGACGACCGTCGTCCCATTACCGGGCACTGTTGTGATGTCGAACTGGTCGACCAGCCGCCTCGCGCCAATGATGCCCAGGCCCATTCCGGTCGTTGATCGATACCGTCCGGACAAAATGAGTTCAAGATCTGCTATTCCTGGCCCTCGATCCTCGATGGAAATGATGAGAACCTGCGGTGCAGTTGCGCCCTCCACTGAAAACTCGACTTTACCGCTGTGCGCATAGTTGTAGACGTTCCGCACGAGTTCGGAAACCGCCGTCGCTATCCGGGTCTGCTCCTGTTGAGAAAAACCGCACATGACCGCAATCTGGCGCGCGCGTTGACGGCTCGCCACGACGTCCAGCTCGTTTTCGATACCGACGGTCAAGAGTTTAAACGTCATTTCAAAGGCTCCGATACCCGCGCACGACCACGACACTTACATCGTCTCGCCCGCGGCGGAAATCGCGATAAAGTACCGCGGCGACGACTGCCGGATGGCAGTTGGATAGGCCGGGATACTGACTCAAGTCCCAGCGCCCCCCCAATCCGTCGGAATGCATTATCAAGAGCGCAGTGTCACTCCACTCACCCTGAAATTCTTGCAGCTTGCGAACGTTGCTGCCCACAATACCATTATGGGAAACGAGCTGATGCCGCTTATCGTTGGCGAGTATGGTGGCGGATATATTTCCCACCCCGGAGAATCGGACTTTTTCGGCCATGGTATCAACATACGCTACTGCAACGGCTGCCCCGCGCGTGGACCGTAGGACGCCGTGTATCCGTTCGAGGCACTCGGTCGGCGCAAGTCCGGGGTAACGTTTGACGAATTGTGCGGCCGTGTCCGAGGCGTCGGCCGCTTCATCCCCGTGGCCTAGCCCATCCGCCATCATCAGAAGCGCCGAGGTCGGATGGATAACAATGCACCAGGCGTCCCCGTTACGTGTCTCGCCGCCGATAGGTTGGCAAACCGCGCCGGCTTGAATTGACGCGGTGTGGCCAGAGTCCGTTCCCGCCCGAACAGTCATGAAGATCGCCGTTCCTTTACCTGGGGCCGTATAGATGTCGAAATCGGATGCGTTTCGCTGCATTGCACCGAGGCCGATTCCGTAGGTCCCCGATGTCGATACACCGTCCTGCATGCTGCGGGGAAGATTTGCCATACCAGGCCCGGAGTCAAGCGCGATTAATTCAACTCCAGCATTTCCCCGATCCATTAATGGCCGAATCAGGATCTCTCCATCCCTCGCATGTTTGACGATATTCGTGGCTGCTTCCGTCACCAGCAAAGCGACTTCGCCGATTCGCGTCTCGTTTAGTCCAACTGCTCTTGCTATGTCTGACGCGGATCGCCGAGCCGCCGATATTCCGCTGGATTCGCTGACTTTGACGATTTGCTGCGGCCTCTCGAAACTTAGTACGGCTTCCATTTTGCAATCCTTACCGTCGTTCCTTTTCCTGGCGCCGATTCAATTTCAAACTCGTCTGAGAGCCGCTTGGCCCCGCCCAATCCGAGTCCCATCCCGTTGCCCGTGGTATATCCATCTGTAAGAGCAAGTTCGATGTCCGGTATCCCCGAACCGGCGTCGGTGAACGTAAGACGAAGTCCCTTGCGCGTGCCGTTTTGTACCTTTTCGACGCGGGACTCGCCGCCGCCTCCGTATTTAACCGTGTTACGCGCAAGCTCACTTGCCGCCGTGATCATTTTTGTCTGGTCCACAATGCCAAAGCCAACGCTTGCAAGACATTCACGGACAACCTGCCGCAACCGCACCACGTCCTCGTCCGCAAGCAGTGGAACGACAATCGCATCTCCGTCAAACGTACTCAAAATACCTGCCTCTCATTAGATAGGGGCGGACCGCTTGTTTGTGCGGTCAGTCGCTACGCAATTTTGCGAAGCAACTTGATACCTTGCTCCACGTTCAATGCCGTCTTGACTCCCTCTAGCTCGATGCCAAGCTCCACCAGAGTGATAGCGACAGCAGGTCTCATACCTACCACCACGGTTCGTGCGTCAAGGACCTTGGTCATCGCGGCGGTGCTGCTGATCATCCGCCCGATAAACGAATCCACCATATCCAGGGCAGAAATATCAATGAGGACGCCGCGGGCGCGGTCCTTCACGACACGGTTAGTAAGGTCGTCCTGCAAGGTAAGGGCGAGGCGGTCATGCATGTCCACTTGAATGGACACTAGGAGGAGGTCGCCCATCTTGAGAATAGGGATTCGCTGCATGCGTCACCCCGGTCAGGCCGGCTGCGTTTCGGCGACAGTCGAACCGATTTTCGTGAGCGCGACCTTGAATGCGTCGGCGAGCGTCGCCTTTGTGATCACGTCCTCCAGATTTACGCCGAGATGCACGATCGTCTGCGCGATCTGGGGCCGAATTCCGCTGATAATGCAGTCCGCTCCCATCAGTCTTGCCGCAGCGACTGTCTTCAATAGGTGCTGAGCAACCAGGGTATCGACGGTCGGAACACCAGTGATATCGACGATCGCAATTGATGCACCGGTGTCGATGATTTTCTGCAGGAGATTCTCCATCACTACTTGCGTTCGGGCGCTATCCAGGGTGCCGATCAGCGGAACGGCCAGAACGTCTTTCCAAAGCTGAACCACCGGCGTTGACAGTTCAAGAAGCTCTTGTTGCTGGCGCAAAATCACTTGCTCCCGACCTTTGATGTGTTCCTCGATGGTGTAGAGCCCAAGTTTGTCGAACAGGTCGCCGGTATTGGCAGTTTCCTCAATAAGCGCGTTGGGGTCGTCCTTCAGTTCCTCGCGCAATAGCTTAAAAAGCGGCTCTTTCAGGGAATACACAAAGCTGGCGGTGTCTGTTGGGGAGAAGCCTTGACGAAGCCTTGCTTGCGAGATTTCGCTAAGGAGGCCCCTGATTTCTGACCACTGGACCGTGTCAATGTCGTAACTGCCACCCTTTTCGACGCACTGCGAAAGAATTGAGATGAACTTCACGGCCGCGTCGCGAACCTCTTTCTCGAGGTTCTTGTCCCTACGCACGCTGCGCGAGAGCATGCCCGCAATCCAGCCTTCAAGTAGAACGTCTTGATTGGTTGTTAGAATCTTGGCAAGGTGCCCCGTGGTCTTCTTAGTCATTACAGCTCCCTTAGAGATATACTTGTTCTCGCAACAGGTCACAACACCCTTCTCCGGTCACGCATACTGGGCAGTTACCTTAGCCAGGTAGAATACCATTTTTGAGCTGTGGATTATAGTGCGGAGGTCGGCACCAGACTGGCAGCGCCTTTAGACCGCATTATGGATAAAATGCCGCGAGAGCAAAGTGGTGGTCCTGGGCACAACGACGGCTGCAGGTGACGCAAACGCAAGCATCGTCCAGCTGGCCGCCCGACTCTGGGCCTCCGTCCAGGAATTCGCCTCGAAGCGCTTTATGGGAATGAATCGACGACGCCCGCGCTTAGGTGCAGACAAAGTTACCAAACTTCGACGTGCTTTTTGGAATTCGCCCTTGCACGATACTGCATGCCCCACGATGGCACCTATTATCGAGGAATACCTTCAGAGTGTTCCGAGCCTGTGTAGGCTTGTATGGGGAATCGGCCTTGAAACACAGCCTATGGCGAAATGACACAGGGTTATGGCACTAACAGCACCAGCGGCGGCGGTTTCGGCCGGCCGACGACTCACCACTTCGCTGCAACCGTAGGATTAGCTCGCCTGCGAGGGCGTCCCGATAAGCAGTCTGCAAAGACTAGCCGAAAGTTACGTCGACAAGTGTGAGAGGGATAAGGCAACTCCGTTCAATTGGGTTAAGCTGATTGCCCTGCACACAAGGTGAAAAATGCAAGGCCCCTATGAAGGTACTCGTCTTCAAGTCTGGACTTCGCTAGGCAGCTTCGAATGAATCAGGAGCTTTCCCATATCCCGCTGGTTGCTGTGACGGGGGACAGCACCGAAAAGGACCGTGAGCTTGCGGTGGGCGCCGGCTTCGATTTGGTCTTTCCTAAACCCGTCAAATTCGCCGATCTTTCCACGGCCCTGGACGCGTATGGAAATGGAACGACTCATCGTTGAGCCAGTTCGCTGCCGCCTCGTGGTGCTCATGCCCTTCCGCCGTTGTCGCGGCCTTCTAGGCTGTTGTATTACTGCACCAAGGAGGCGGTGAACGTGAGCACGATTGACAAGCCGGGCGGATTGCGAGCCCCGTGTGACTGCAAATTGCAGCTATTGATGAATTTGCAAGATGGTGCGCGAATTTGTGGGCAATTCTGTGGAAAATCTCGCCAATACTATGGATAACTATGTGGACACTGCATTCGGTCGAGCCGTCCAGAGAAGTGATGATATGCAGACTGCCCGGAAAAAAGCCACTTGGACAAGAGATCTGAACGAGACGTTGCTCCTTTTCGACCGCCCATTTGCCTCGCAAATGATAGAGCGACCGGATTGTAGCGGCATCCTTTTATCCGTTCACCGCATTTCGTTCCCGCTGCGGCGGTAACTTCGCCAACGGGATCCATACCGAGACAACAGTACCCCCACTCTTCCCGCGAGTGACCGTCACAGACCCTTGTAGCGACCGAACGCGTTCGGTTATCCCGATGATGCCGAAGCTGTTCACCTTGGCGCTGTTTCCAGCGTAGCCCACGCCGTTATCGCATAGACGCATCGTGTACATGCCGACTATGGTGTCCAACTGAACATCGACGCGCGTTGCTTTGGCGTGACGAGCAACGTTGCTTAGAGATTCCTGTAGTGTGCGAAAAAGGACGAGCACGTGATCTTCTTGCAATTCAAGCTCCGCTGCTTCACGCCCGATAGACAAATGGGATTGCACTGCATTCGTCCGTTCAAACGCTTTCAATTGCCACTCGACTGCCGCATGGAGCCCGAGTTCGAGCTGAAAAGGCCGAAGTTTTTGATAATGGACTTTATCGAATGGAGCGACGAATCGAGATTTTCTAGCATCAAATTGGCCTCTTCGTGAATGCGCGCGTCATGCTCTAGAGCCCACGCGCGCAGCCGCGTAATGTCCATTCGAAGTACCAGCAGGTTCTGCCCGAGCGCGTCGTGCACCTCGCGCACCAGTGCCTTGCGCTCCTCCTCCCTGGCGCGCTCGCGATGGATAACCAACTGGCTCAAGCGCCGGCGTGTCGGTCGAAAGCCGAATGACCACGTTCGGGAGATATAGCGCCCGCAACAGGGCAAGCCAGGTGCGCCGCACGGCACCTTCACGTGTTCACTGGCGCCCGCCGATTGCGAGACCCCAAAAAAACGGTCCCTGAGCAATGCGGCGGCAGTGGCTGCGGCGTCAAGCGGAGCGTTGCACGTGGACGCTGAAGCTGCCCCGGTCTACGCCATGAGATGAAGCTGACCCTCCACGCTGCTGCTGCTGATGCTGAGTGAAAGGCCGCCCAGTGCTCGAAAGAGCAACAGTCCCTCGATCTTGACGACGACAATGTCAAAGCACGACGAACCGTTCATCTGGCCGGACTCGAACCGAATATGCGGGATGTGTACAATCACGCCACGCAGGTTTAACGGCCGTCCAGAATAAAAAATGGCAGGACAAGGACGCCCTTGAAAAGCATATACGACCAGGCTGGAAAAAATACTATGCACGAACTCAGAGTAATCAGGAAGGCCAGCGCTGATGCGATCGCGAAGACACAACAAGGCGAAGGATGGCAGGCGGAATACTGTCCGACAATCGAACCGTTCACGGTCGCCGAGATGGTCCGGCGCATCGAACTTCTAGAGAATGCAAGTCGGCTCCCGGTGTATGAGCTGCAGGCGTTGGGCAAGCTTGTGCGTGATTTGACCAGTTTTATCAAGATGAGAACTGGTGACGGCCGGATGCGGTCCGCGATGATTTGATCCTGCAAGCGAGACACCCGCTCGGCGTGACCGGGATATAAGCGGCGTCATACTCCATCCTGCAACATTTGCGCTTTGTTTCACGACGGGGTACTCATCCTGCTTGCTTCCGTGCCTGCGCCGTATCTATTAAATTAAAGTACGTACCTATTGGACCAGCCGCGTATGGGCAGCCAGGGCCGATTCGAAGGGAGGCGTCGTCGTAGCGCTGCGCTTTCTGTGAATAGGCGGGCGACCGCGCTCATCAGTGGAGGGTGCCCCCGGCCTGTGAGTGTGGAATATTTTTTGTGGCGTGATTACCTCTGTACGCTTTCTTAAAGCAGTCAATTCATAGAAAGCGTCGCGGCAGTGTTTCCTCCGCGTGGTTAGCCGGCAAGGGCCGCGCGAAGTAAAAGCCTCGTCCATAATCGCACCCGGCAGCAATCAAGAATTCGGCTTGCTCTTTTGTCTCAATGCCCTCAGCAATCACCAGCTGTCCAAGCCTATGCGCCATAAGCATAATTGTCTCAACGATGGTGCAATTTCCTTTGTTGTCGGGAATGCCGCGAACGAAAGATTGGTCGAATTTGAAGTAGTCGACAGGCGGAAAGGCCTTGCCGGTTGTTTACCGTTTGCGCGCAACCAATCCGATCAACGCAGAACGCCCGGAGTGCTGCACACCTTCGTTCAACACTTCCTCGTATTCGGTCAGTTCAAGGATGTCGAGCGCATCGAGTTCGGCGTGCAGCATCGCCTCGGTGTACAGATGGGAGACCTGCGAAGGACCGCCGGTGCCGTATCCAACTGCTTCAGGGTATACCCTTGCAGCACCAGGACGCCGCCCGGCTTCTGGCAACGAATGAAATTGAAAAACAGCCGCCGCCGCATTGCCCTACCGGCGAACTGCACGAAGATCGCGGCGACGCCGTCATAGATCGCGGCAGGCCATTGCAGGCCATCACAATCGGCGACCTCGTAGGCGGCTTTGGCGCCCACGTCAGCGGCAAGCTTCCTTGCCTTCGCCACGTCGACATCGGCGATATCGAAAGCATCAACGCTCAGCCCCTGTTGCGCGAGCCATACGCTGTTGCGCCCCTCGCCATCAGCCACGGTAGTACGCGCTGACCGGGCTGCACGGTGCGGCGTGCCGCCGCAGCCGAAAATGTACTGGTCCTGGCTGAACCGGCTGTTCCTGGTCGCGGCGGCATCCGGGAATGCTGGCGCGGAGGACTTGTCGGATTCGTTCATTTATTTTTTCCATTGGCGCGTTTCGCCGACTGCACGAACGCCTGGCGCCCGCGTGCGGCCTCTTCGAGTTGGCGCGCGATGCTGCCGCAGACCAGGTCGCAGAGCGCGTAGACCGATTCGTCGGCAATCGAGTAATACACGCTGGTGCCACGGCCCGTGCTTTTCACGAATCCATGCTTGCTGAGGATGGATAAATGGCGGGAGATGTTGGCAGACGTGTAATCGCACAACTGCGCCAAGTCGCCAACGCTGCGCTCGCCGTCGCGCAGCAGGCTGAGGATTTGCAGGCGCGTCGGCTCCGACAGCGCCCGGAAATGCGCGGCCACCTGCTGCAATGCTTCGATTGACAAACCTTCCATGGTGATCCTGCCCGATGATGTGTTGGCTCTATTCTGCCCAATTGAGCCCCCCCGTACAAGAAATTAATTAACAACGTACTTGCTTATTTAATTGAATAGTTAAATAATGGAGGCATGAAGCGGGCGCAATGCGCCTGCCTCGCTCGCGGGAACTTTTCGGGGAGAAATGCATGATGAAGGCAAGCCTGTTCGGGTTGGCGTTGATGACGGTTCATATCGCGGCACTGGCCACATCGCCGGCCGATGCTCCCCTGCCCACGACGCAGGTTCAGGCCGCCGGTATGACGCAACCCGAAGGCTTCAACGGCGTCGTGGAGGCCGTTCGCCAGACCGTGATTGCGGCACAGGTAGCTGGCGCAGTGGTTGCCCTCGACGTCAAGGCCGGCGACGCCGTCAAGGCGGGCCAGGTCCTGTTGCGCATCGATGCCCGCGCGGCGGAACAGACCGCGGCGGCCAGCGATGCCCAGGTCCTCGCGGCACGCGCCTCGCTGGAGGTCGCCACGAAAGAAGTGGAGCGGCAGCGCCAGCTCTTCCAGAAACAGTACATCAGCCAGGCGGCCCTTGAGCGTGCAGAAGCGCAGTACAGGGCAACCTTCGCGCAGGTCGCCGCGCAACTGGCCCAGGCTGGCGCGGCGCGCACCCAATCCGGATTCCATGTTGTCAAGGCGCCCTATTCCGGTATTGTCGCCGACGTCCCCGTGACGCTGGGCGACATGGCCATGCCCGGGCGCCCGTTGCTGACCCTCTATGACCCGTCCGCACTGCGGGTGACAGCCTCGGTACCGCAAACGGCAGCCGCCCGTCATGCTGCCGACGCTCCGGTGAAGCTGGAGATGCCGGGCCTGCCGGATGACCGCCAGTGGATGACGGCCGTCCAGGTGCAGGTTCTGCCGACCATCGACGCAGCGACGCATACCGCCCAAATACGCGCCGAACTGCCAGCCGGCACGAAAGGCCTTGCACCCGGCATGTTTGCCCGCCTGTGGCTTCCCACACGCGGCAGCGCGAATGCACGTCTCTTCGTGCCCGCGAAAGCCGTGGTCCGGCGCGCCGAAATGACCGGTCTCTACGTGCTTGACCCGAAAGGCCTCCCTGTTCTGCGCCAGGTCAGGCTCGGCCGCGTGGCGGAGGGCCAGGTGGAAGTACTATCCGGCGTCGCTGCCGGCGAACGTGTCGTGCTGGATCCGCAAGCCGCTGCACGCGCGCCCCGGCAACGTTAAGCAGGTGAAGGATCGATGATGAACAAGCAACTCGGCATTTCCGGCCGCATCGCCGCCTTCTTCCAGACGGCGCAGATCATGCCCCTGCTGGCGCTCGTCGCGCTGCTGTTGGGGATCTTCGCCGTGCTCGTGACGCCGCGCGAAGAAGAACCGCAGATCAATGTGACGATGGCAAACGTCCTGATTCCCTTCCCCGGCGCCTCCGTCGGTGACGTGGAGCAGATGGTGGCGACACCGGCCGAGCAGGTCCTGTCGCAGATTGCCGGCGTCGAACATGTGATGTCCGTCTCCCGTCCGGGGATCGCGGTCATCACGGTACAGTTCGAGGTGGGCGTGCCGCGCACCGAAGCGCTCGTGCGCCTGCATGACACCGTCGCCGCCAACGCGGACTGGCTCCCCGCCGGCCTCGGTGTGCAGCCGCCCATCATCAAACCGAAAGGCATCGATGACGTGCCGGTCGTGACGCTGACCCTGTTCAGCAGGAACACCGCGACCGGCGCTTATGACCTGGAGCGCGTGGCACACAGCGTCGAGGCCGATCTCAAGCGTGTCCCGGGAACCCGTGAGGTCATCACTACCGGCGGCCCGGGGCGCGGCATCCTGGTCGAGCTGGATC
The DNA here is from genome assembly GCA_035626875.1 of Noviherbaspirillum sp. Lineage (GTDB taxonomy): Bacteria > Pseudomonadota > Gammaproteobacteria > Burkholderiales > Burkholderiaceae_D > Noviherbaspirillum. The sequence goes on from DASPMV010000066.1 coordinate 12,473, forward strand.
CGGCGCGCATGAACAGTTCCGGCGTGACCGTGCAGGACCTGCGCCAGGCGCTTCAGTCGGCCAACCTCGGCCTGCCGGTCGGCGAGCTGCTGAACGCCAACCGCGCGGTCGCGGTCGAGTCCGGTCCTTTCCTGAAGGATGCGCGCGACATCGGCGAACTGGTCGTCGGCGTGCATAACGGCAAGCCGGTATTCCTGCAGGACGTCGCCGCCGTACGCGACGGTCCCCTGCCCGCCTCCCGCTATGTCTGGCATGGCGTGGTAGGCAAGGATGGCGGCGAATATCCTGCCGTGACGATTTCGGTGACCAAGAAACCGGGCGAGAACGCCATCGATGTGGCCGACGCCGTGATCAGGCGCACGGCGTCGCTCAGGAATACGGTCATCCCGCAGGACATCGAGGTGGCGGAAACGCGCAACTACGGCGCCACGGCCAACGACAAGGCGCAGAAACTGATCCAGAAGCTGCTGTTTGCCACCCTGTCCGTGGTGGCGCTGGTCTTCATCGCGCTCGGCCGGCGTGAAGCCGCCATCGTCGGCACCGCCGTGATCCTGACGCTGACGGTGACCCTCTTCGCCTCTTGGGCGTATGGCTTCACCCTCAACCGGGTCTCGCTGTTCGCGCTGATCTTCTCGATCGGCATCCTGGTCGACGATGCCATTGTCGTGGTCGAAAACATCCACCGCCACCAGCAACTCTTCCCGGGCAAGACGCTGGCCGAGATCATTCCCGGCGCGGTCGACGAAGTCGGCGGCCCGACCATCCTCGCCACGCTGACCGTGATCGCGGCGCTGCTGCCGATGGCCTTCGTGTCCGGCCTGATGGGGCCGTACATGAGCCCGATCCCGATCAATGCCAGCATGGGCATGCTGCTGTCGCTGGCGATCGCCTTCGTCGTCACGCCGTGGCTGGCGCGCCTGTGGATGAAGGCGACGGCGCCTCATGCCGCGTCCGACCAGGCGCATGGCCTGTCGGCGAAGCTCGCCCCGGTGTTCCAGCGCATCTTCCGCCCCTTCCTCGACGAGCGCAGCGGTACGCGCAACCGTCGCCTGCTTGGACTCGGCGTAGCCGGCCTGATCGGACTCTCCATGCTGTTGCCGGCAACCGGCCTCGTATTGCTGAAGATGCTGCCTTTCGATAACAAGTCGGAGTTCCAGGTCGTGGTCGACATGCCTGCCGGCACGCCGGTCGAGCAGACCGCCGCTGTGTTGCGCGAGCTGGGCGCCCATCTGTCCACGGTACCCGAGGTCACGCACTACCAGGCCTACGCGGGCACGGCGGCGCCGATCAACTTCAACGGACTGGTGCGCCAATATTACCTGCGCACCGGCGGCGAAGTCGGCGACGTCCAGGTGAACCTGGTCGACAAGCACGCGCGCAGCGAGCAAAGCCACGCTATCGCCACGCGCGTCCGCCCGGCGCTGCAGGAAATCGGCAAGCGCTTCGGCGCGAATGTAAAGGTGGTCGAAGTGCCGCCCGGCCCGCCCGTGCTGGCGCCCATCGTCGCCGAGATCTACGGCCCGGACGCGGAAGGCCGCAGGCAGGTCGCCAAGGCCGTGCGCGGCGTATTTGAAAAGACCGGCGGCGTGGTCGACGCGGACGACTCCAGCATCGCCTCGGCGCCGAAAGCCATGCTGGCGGTCGACCGCCGCAAAGCCGCCCTGCTCGGCATCCCCCAGCAGGCCATCGTGAGCACCCTGCGCGCCGGCCTCGCGGGCGAAGCCGTGAGTTACCTGCACGACGAAAGCAAGTACCCGGCCGCCGCCACCCTGCAACTGCCCGCGGACCGGCACGGCGACATCGACGCCCTGCTGCAGCTGTCGGTACGCAACGCGCAGGGCAAGCTGGTGCCGATCCGGGAACTGGTGACCGTCACCGACACGGTGCGCGAGCAGCCGGTGTACCACAAGGACCTTCTGCCGGTGAACTTCGTGGTCGCCGACATGGCCGGCAAGGTCGACAGCCCGCTGTACGGCATGTTCGCCATGCGCGGCGCATTGACGGATATCGCGACGCCGGGCGGCGGCAAGCTGGAGGAATACTTCATCCGCCAGCCCGACGACCCCTACCGCGAATACGCGATCAAGTGGGACGGCGAATGGCAGATCACCTATGAAACCTTCCGCGACATGGGCGCCGCCTATGCGGTCGGCCTGATCCTGATCTACCTGCTGGTGGTCGCACAGTTCGGTTCCTACCTGACGCCGCTGATCATCATGGCGCCGATTCCGCTGACCATCATCGGCGTCATGCCCGGCCACGCGCTGCTCGGCGCGCAGTACACCGCGACCAGCATGATCGGCATGATCGCGCTGGCCGGCATCATCGTGCGCAATTCCATCCTGCTGGTGGACTTCATCAACCTGCAGGTGCGCGAAGGCAAACCGTTCAAGGAAGCCGTCGTGAGTTCCGCCATCACCCGCGCCCAGCCGATCATGCTGACGGGCCTGGCGGCGATGCTCGGGGCCTTCTTCATCCTGGATGATCCGATCTTCAACGGACTGGCCATTTCGCTTATCTTCGGCATCTTCGTATCCACCATGCTGACCCTGGTGGTGATTCCGCTGCTGTATTTCGTTGCCTACCGCAACCGGCTTGATTTCATTACCCGAAAAGGAGCTTGACCATGACATCCTGGCAAATCGTTCGTATCTTCGCCGGCACCTTCATCCTGCTGTCGCTGGCGTTCGGCATTCCGGGCAGTCCGCTCTTCGTCAGCCAGTGGTGGCTGGCGTTCACCGCCTTCGTCGGCGCGAACCTCCTGCAGAGCGGGTTCACGCAGTGGTGCCCGCTGGAGATCATCCTGCGCAAACTCGGCGCGCGCGCCGGCAACTGACGGAGGCGGATGATGCATCTTGCCTGTCCTGCCTGCACTGCCACGAGCCGCGTTCCGGATGCGCGCTTGCATGACCATCCCGTGTGCGGGACATGCGGCACGGAACTGATGGCTGCGGAGCCCGCCAACCTCGACGACGCGACGTTGCCAGCTTACCTGGGACGTACCGAACTGCCGGTCATCGTCGATTTCTGGGCGGCGTGGTGCGGCCCCTGCAAGATGATGGCCCCGCAGTTCGCGGCGGCGGCACAAGCCTTGCCGAACGTCCGCTTCGTGAAGGTCGACACCGATGCCTGTCCCAATGCCGCGCGCCGGCACGCCATACGCAGCATTCCGACACTGATTCTGTTCGACCGGGGGCGCGAAGTCGCCCGTTTGTCCGGCGCGGTTCCGGCACGGGAATTGGTTCAATGGCTGCAGGGCCAGCTTGCGACGGGCTCGTCATGACCCGACCGTTACGCATCGTATGTTCCGTGGCGCTGGCGTTCGCAGCGCATGCCGTCGGTGCCACCGACCTGGTGCAGGCGTGGGAAGCTGCTCAGCGGCACGACGCGGAGTACGCCGCCGCCAGCGCCGCATTTGAAGCGGCAGGCACACGGCGGGAGCAGGCACGCGCCTTGTGGCGGCCCGCCGTCATGTTTGAAGCCGCCGCCGGGAGCATGAGCAACGAAACCAGCATGCGGGGCGCACAGTTCTCGGCGCCCGGATTCGGCCAATCTTCGGGCGTGGCCTTCGATACGTCCATCCGAAGCGGGACACTGGATCGCTACAGCCTGAGCGCAAAGCAACCCTTGATCAACCGTGAGCGCCTGGCGCAGAGCCGGCAGCTTTCCCTGGCGGCAGACGCTGGCGATATGGAGTGGCAAAACGCACAGCAGTCGCTGATGTTACGCGTGGCGGAACGCTACTTCGACCTCGTGCTGGCATCGGAAACACTGCGCGTGCTGCGCCAGCAGGAAACCTCGGTTGAGCGGCAGCTTGCCGAAGCCCGGGATCGCTTCAAGCTTGGCGAGATCCCGGTGATCGACACCCATGAAGCCGGCGCCCGGTCCGAATCGATTCGCGCGCAACGCCTGGCGGCCGAATCGGAACTGCAGCTGAAACAGGCAGCGTTTTCCGATGTGACAGGACAAGCAACGCAAGGCCTGGCGGGATTGCGGACGGACGCCGAACTCGTTCCCCGTCCCGTGGTGCCGCTTGAAACCTGGCTTGCCGACGTGACCACGCGGAATCCGCAGCTGCTGATGCACGCGAGGAACCTTGAGGCAACGCGGGAAGAAGCGGCCAAGCAGGGTGCTTCTGCGGCGCCGTCACTTGACCTGGTCGCACGCATGGGACGCGAAAGCTTGCATGGGAATGGCGATTTCGGTAACGCGGAAAACCGCTCCAATCACCGGATGATCGGCGTACAACTGTCGATTCCGCTGTACACGGGCGGCTACCGCAGCGCACGCCAGGAGGAGGCCCTGCATCTGGTCGATAAAGGACGCGCCGACGGCGAACGGCTGCGTCAGCAGCTCGCCCTGCAGACGCGTTCGGCCTGGCTCGGTCTTACCGTAAGCGCCGCCCGAATTTCCGCATTGGACCAGGCGAGGCAGGCCAGCCTGACACGCCTTGACGCCACCCGTCTGGGCCGATCGGTCGGCGACCGCACGATGCTTGATGTGCTCAATGCCGAGAACGAGGCAACCGCCATGGAATTGGCCCTGCTGCAGGCGCGGATCGCGGTCATCCTCGACCGTCTGCGGCTTGCGGCACTTGCAGGCCGGCTCGAACTGGACACATTGCAATCGGTGAACCGGCTGCTGGCCGGCACCGCAGCGAATTGAAACCGAATCTTGCCGTTGAACAGACAGGAGACTCTATGGGAATTTTTGCAAGGATGCTGGGCCTGGATACGGAAGCGCTTCCGCAGAAGCTGCCGGAAGATGCCATCCTGCTCGACGTGCGTTCGCCGGCCGAGTACGAGGCAGGACATCTTCGCGACGCCATCCTGCTCCCGCTGAATGCGATCACGATGCACATCGGCCGCATCGTCCGGGACAAGGGAGCCCCGATCGTCGTGTATTGCCAGAGCGGAGCGAGGTCAGCGTCTGCCCGGCAAATGCTGATGCAGATGGGATATCAGAAGGTGTTCAACGGCGGCGGTGTGCGCACGCTTGCTGAGCACATGCAACGGGAAATCGTGCGCTGACAGATCGGGCCGGACAAGCCTGCCTTGCCGGACGTCGACCGACTTGACTTCCGCCGCCATCGCGGACGTTGACGCAAAGGGGACGGCTCCCGTCGCTAACAGAATTGCTGCCATACCCTGAAGGGCGGATTTTTTCCAGTTTTTCATCGCTTTTCCCGATTGACCTCATGTTGTGGATCGCCTCCATGGAAGGACCGTTCGATTCCGTGATGCAAACACTGCGCGTCCACAGGTCTGCACCAGCAGTTCTCTTCCAGCAATCGACGAAATTCCGCCAGGGATTCGCTCTGCTTATCCCGCCGGTCCGTTGTCTTCATCAGGAGCCGGATCATCAAGCGCGTATGACCAAACTTCGAACTTGACCGGTTTTACCTGCCCAAAGTAGGTCGCAAAAGCGGCGTCGACAGCATCTGCGCCGTGGGCAACTTTTATGCGCCCGAGGTGCGACCTGTTGTAGCGCGGGTCGAAGACGCGCCAGGCACCTTCCACGTAAACCTCCACATAGGCATGGAAATCAATGCCGATGTCTGAATCCGGTAGTGGGGTTCCGATCAGCGGCATGTGTCCAGCGACATAGCGAGCGGGAATATCCAGCGCCCTGCACAGAGCAACCATGACATGGGCAAAATCCCTGCATACTCCGTATCCGCGTCCGAGTGCTTCGCAGGCCGAGAGCGTCGGATCACCGGACCCGTACCGGTATTCGAGGTGATGATGGGTCCAGTCGCAGATTTTCTGCACTGTTTCCATCCCCTGGTGACAGCCGAACTGCTTTGAGGCGAACCTGCCGAGTTTGTCCGATTCGCAGTAGCGGCTCGGTAAAGTGTATCGAACAATAGTGAATGGCAGCTGCTTGTCCATGTCATTCAATGAGGGTACGGACCCTTCATTCGGAATGGACAGGCGAAGCCGTGCATCGTGCCGGAACTCGTTCTTCCCTGGCACCAGAACCGTTCTCAGAACCTTGTTTCCATGTGCGTCGGTGAACTGTTCCAACGATTCCCCGCTTCCAACCGTGATCTCTTCGCTCAAGATCCTCTGATCCAGACTTGGCGCGGGTTGAATGAGAAGCAGTATGTGCGACCTTTCTTCTGCCAGGTAGGAAAGGGCGCATCCCAGACGAATGGTTAGTGCCCGGTTTTCTTCGTGCTCCGGTGCAAAATGCCAGTGTTGATGCCCTGTAGGGATCGCTGTACGAGTGCTCATGCAAATGGAATGATCTTGGTCGAGAAAAAAACAATATAGCGATTCTGGGATACCGCCGGTAACGCGTCTGTTAGATGCCTGACAAATGTCATTCCAAAGTTGTGAGGTATCGGCTTTATCTTCATCGGGATCAGGTGGATAACCGGCGACCACGTCATCGGACCGGTGCGGCCGTCGAGCGAGCTGAAAACAATCCAGTCCTCATGCATCGAACATGAAAAAAATCCCGCTCAAGGAACGGGATAAAGCAGTCCAGGAGCGACTGAAGGAGAGATGCGGCATTACGCCGAAATTTCCGGCGCAAGCTCCATGCCGGTGAAGGTGACAAAGCACAAGGACTGATGCAGCCGGCTCTTCTGCGCTGTCACCGGGTCTGCTCACGCTGGAGCGGAAGGAACATTGGGATCAGCAGGTCGTTTGTTGGCCGGTTGGTGCTCGAGCTCGCAGTGCCCGGCGTCGGCTACTGCCACGCACGCTTCGAACGCGTCGGCAAGCTGTACCCGTTCGAAGACGTAGACGGTATCGTCCACCTGGACTTCCATTGTCGATTTGCGGATGGTAGGCATGTTGAATATATAGATAACAAAGTGACGGGCTGCGCCTTTGCGGTCCTCAGCATGGATCATTCACCTACATTGATCGTTGAGTTTAGTAGAAGCGACCTGTGCGAGCCCGTTCAATAAAACCTGCATACTTCCCGGCGGGGTGGAGCCAGTCCGGTTTCCACTGGTTTGCGAATCGCGGGATGCAGCACTGTCTGGGAAACCCGGATCGTTGGCAGATCAGGCAGCGATCCTGCACGGAAGGCATATCAAACCATGCGAAATTCTGACGCTTTCAGGCCCGTAGCCGCTGTCCGATACCTGACATAGTCATGCGATTCCGGCAAAAAAATCACGGGAACTTTTAGATGAATGTCCCCGTCGGGTTATTGATTACTGCGTGCATTTTGTTCGCGCCGTTGCAGCAATCGTGAGGACCGCGCTGGCGCGTTCTCATCCCTGGATGACGTGCTTTCGGCTACCGGCCCTGCCTCCATCTTGCTTGCGGCCACCATTCCTAGCCGCGCGGCAGGCCAAACAGGCGCTGGTACTGCTTGCGGACGGCGGCATAGCACTCACACGCCGTCTCTTCGAGCTTTTCCCGATCCAGAATCTTCATATGACCCCGGCTGTATTTGATGAGGCCCGCTTGCTGAAATACGCCGGCAACCAGGCTGACACTGGGACGATGGACGCCAAGCATGGCCGCAAGAAACTCCTGCGTCAGGTTGAATTCGTTGCCCTGCACGCGGTCGTGCGTCACGAGCAGCCAACGGGCGAACCGCATCTCAACGGTGTGCAGGCGGTTACAGGCCACGGATTGGGATACTTGCGCCAGATATCCCTGCGCGCAGCACTCGGCAAGGTGGCGCAGTGGCGACATCGTGCTGATCGCTTCCCTGAAATCACCCACCTTCATACGCAGGCTTTGCCCTGCAATCTGGCAGACAATGGTCTCCGTAGCACGCGTCGCACCTACCAGCACTTCGATGTTGGTATGGCTTTCGTTGCCGATTGTGCCAACTTCAACCATGTTGCCGTCTTCCATATACACCAGGCAGGATTGGGCACTAGTACAGGGAAAGTAGACGTACTCGATCGGCTGGCCTTGCTGGCACAGAACATCCTTCAGCTTGGTCTGTACCAGGTCGAATAAGGGCAATAGCTGCTGGTACTGTTCATCCGGGAGCTTGGACAACAGGTGGTTCCGGCACTGCTGTGCGCGGGCAGAGGTGATGGACATCTCGCTTCCTTTGCTGAAGTTGCAATTGCGGCAAGAGGAAACGGACGGGTGATTGTGGCTGCAATCAGCTATGGTTTCGACCTGGGGAGGTCTTTAGAGAAAGGCCGACGAGTCTGCTGTCGATCGGCATGGCTGAAAAGAAGATGGCGACACAAAAAACTGTGCCCCACCCTAAGGTAGATACTGCTTTGGGCAGCTAAGTTCAGTCCTGACACTTATTCATTGGCATTGAGGTGCGTACCGGCGACAGCCATGAGTCGAAGCTCGACGCGGGCTCGGCGTGCGCCCCAAGAGATCACTACGGCGTGACCCCATTGTTTCTCGCGGCATCTTGCGGAAACGTGGACACGGTCCGCCAGATCCTCCGGGCAGGTTCGCGTGCCGATCTGACCGATGACCTCGGCTATACCGCCGTACACCGGTCGGCCAGCAACAGGGATGCCGGAATTACCGGGCCTCTGCCGCAGGGCAGGCATTGGTGCCGAGAATTGCTTTCGCAGGCCGAGGAGCAATCAAAGCAGGCCGACGACGAGAGCGATTTTTCTACCTACGTCTGGCGCCCACACGGCCTGCCATTTTCAATGCGCAGTGCCGAGGCGAGCTGCTTCCATCTGGATGAACTGTTCAGTCAGGTCGACTAACTTGCGATAGAAGGAGGTTTGAGCGCCGGACCGGACAGCCATCGCAAACGGCTCAATCCACGCTCCCAGGTGCTCGTTCAGCAAGGTTCTTTCGAGCCGTGCCAGGCTTGATACATCGTCGTCGCTTCCGGCGCTTTGTGCATCGTTCTGCCTGAACGTCAGCAGGTACAGATACTCGAGCTCTACAGCGATATGGTCGTGCAGCTCCCGGAAATCCTCATCGATTTCAAATCCCCCTGCGTTGTACAAATCGAGCAATGCCGACAATCGGTCGCCAGCTTCCGCAGGCGTCTTTATCCAGCTGGACTCGTGAGGCTGGGCAAGCGCTTCGACAGGCCCAAGGAAGAGGCGCGTGTAATCCACCAGCAGTGTCGGCAGGTCGTCGGAAAGAAACGCCTCGCCAAGTTGGCGCGCCCGGTCGGCGAGATCAGGATGAATCCGCGAAGCGGCAGCGACGATGGAGCCGAACAGGTCCTCTTCCGCAAATTCCGGTCCTGGCTCGTAAAAGCATGCAGACAGGAAACGGCACATATCCTCGCGTGCTGTCGCCTCGTCCGGGTCATATTGCGACATGACTGTTCCTCGAATGGAAAGGGGGCCGGTGGTTCCGGCCCCGACATGGTTCACGCGGAATGAATTAACCGCGCGGGCTATATTTGCCAATGTAATGCACGTTCGGTTCAGTCCCCAGTTCTTCCTTCAGGCGGAAGGACCTTTCCATCTTCAAGATCTTGGAGATCTCGCTATTAGGATCGTCCTGATCACCGAAAGTGCGGGCTCGGGCCGGGCAGGCTTCCACGCACGCCGGGAGCTGTCCGTTGAGCACGCGGTGATAGCAGAACGTGCATTTCTCGGCCGTATCATCGCTTCGGACCGGCTTGGTGTCGCTACCTTTCCAAGCGTTGAGCATGGGAGGCGTAGCGCCTGCTCGTTCCGCCACTTCCGCGCCGGTCGACGTGCAACCGGGAATGGCTGCTGTCTTGCCAGACCAACGCGGTTGCGCATCTTCGTCCAGTGGGTTGAGGCTGATTACGCTGAAGGTTTCACCATGCAGGCTCGAAGCGCCGAGTTTTTCGTGGCTATAGGGGCAAGCCTTCTGGCACTCGCCGCACCCGACACACAGGTCGGAATCCAGCATGGTGATGCCTTCAGGCGTTTTGTACAGTGCCTTGTACGGATTGCCTGGCCCAGCCTTTTCCGGATTGCCCGGGCATATCTTGACGCAGGGCGCGTCACTGCAGTGATTGCACATTACCGGGATGACCGTGTGCCAGGTGTTCGGAAACGTGCCTTCGGTCCGGATTTGAAAATCAGCCCAGTTAAAACTCTGGTCTTCGCTGCGATCGCGCGTGTTGTTTTCCGCCTTGCAGGCCATGGCACAGGCGCCGCACCCGTTGCATTTCGAGAGGTCGATGACCATTCCAAGTCGTGTCATGATGCATTACTCCTATAGCTGTATCGGTCGATCAGGCCTTCTGAATGCGCACGCCGGTAAAGCCGCCGTTGCGCGCGGTTGAACCGCTCAGCCGGTCATAATCATCGACAAGGATTTCATTGTTGTTGCCGCCGAGAGGCACCGCTTTGGCATAGTCTTTGGCTGCGACCTGGCCGTAAGCCCAGTGCCCTTGTCCGTAGCACTTGGCCACCGTACCCGGACGGACGCCTTCCCACAGCTTCAGCTGACAGGTTATGGTCCCGGCGACCGACGTGATTTTCACCATGTCGCCGTCCTTCAACCTCAGCTTGTCGCCATCGAGCGGATTCATCTTGACCACGTCGCTCCACGACACATCCCCCGGGTCGACCTTCTTGAATTCCTGGTACCAGGGCATATTCGCCGACCGCCCTTCTCGGTTCAGACGGGACTTGTAATCAATGAAAGCGAACGGATAGTCCGCCTGGCTGCCATGGCGCTTGACCGGTTCGTAGTGCGGCACGAAGGCGAGATCACCGCGTGCGACATAGCCGGTGGCAGCCATGATGTCGTCGGTCGTGGTCTCGTACTTCTTGGCGTGTTCGAGCAAGCCTTTCTTCAGGGTCTCGCTGTAAAACTCGAATTTCTTCGTTTCGGTGGCGAACTTGCCGCCCCAGCCCTTCTTGAGCGTGTACTTCGGCCCGCTGAACATGCCCTTTTTCTTGAACTCGGCCCATCCATTGATCGGGGCATCGCCCTTGAGCGGTTCCTTGGCGGCCCAGATCGATGCGCTGGACACCTTGGCGGCAATTTCCGAGAACTCCAGCGCATTTGCCGGGAGCTTGCCGGTTTCCGGATCCTTGAAAGTGGTGGAGAGATAGTCGAACAAATTCGGGAAGCCCTTGGCCTTGAGTTTTTCGGCCAGCAGCCACACGACTTCGGTTTCTTCCTGCTTGACGTCCCACAGACGCTTGACTGCCGCCTGCTGAATGGAGGCATAGCCGTGACCGTTGCCGCCGTTGGTAATGATTGACCACCCCTCGGCCACATTAAATGTCGAGGGCAGGACGATATCGGCAAACTGTGTCATCTCGGACGGGTTGGTCACCATGTGCACAAAGAACGGCACCTTGGCCATCGCCTTGTCCCAACGATCCGCGCCGGTACAGGAAAAGTTGAAGTTGGACCACGAGGACATCAGCACCTTCACCGCGCCTGGATCCTTGAGCATCACATTGGCGATGTTGTTAAGGACAACGCCGCTGCCGGGCTTGGCATTCATCATGGCGGGCATGTCCTTGGCGCCGCGTCCATCGATCTTCTTGCCCTTGCCGGATTTCTTGGCCAGGTCGTCGACAAAATTGTCGGTACTTGGGAACTTGTTGAGCGGGGGAGTGCTGGGACTTTGCCAGACGCCGCCCTCGACATCGATGGATCCGAGGAGGCCGTTCAGCGCATGCACCGCCATTGAGGCATAGGTGCCGCGTGGGTTCATCCCCACGCCGGGGCCCATCCACACGGCCACCTTCGGTGCGGCTTTGCCCATGGCGCGGGCAACGCGTACGATTTGCCGTGCAGGAATGAGTGTTTCCTTTGCGGCCCATTCAGGCGTACGGTCCTTCAGTTCCAGATTCCACCATTTCACCAGGCCGTGCGTTTCCTTCTCCGCAAAAGCCGCTTCGTCGACAGGATTACCCGGCACGAACAGATTCTTGCCATCCTTGAAGTCGCCGACGAATTCGCGATTCCATAGACCTTCAACCAGCAGCACATGGGCAATTGCACCGGCGAGAGCGCCATCCGTGCCGGGATGAATGGGCAGCCACTCGTGTGCCTTGGTGGCGATGTTGGACAGGCGCGGATCGATGGCGATCACCGTGCCGCGCTTGGCAATGTCCGGGAAACGGTTCATCGTATTCGGGACCATCCGATTGGACGCGAGCGGGTCGGTACCCCAGGCGACCAGGCAGTTGGTGTTGGCCAGATCGTAGTCGCGGTAGCCGAAGAACCCCTGCGTGAGGCCGGGCCCCATTTTCTCGGCTTCGGCGCAAATCGAGCTGTGCGAGAAGTAATTTGGGGTTCCAAAGATTTTTGGCAAGGCGCCGTACAGGATGTCGGTCGAGGTGGAGGAATAACGTCCGCGGATGTACACGAATTTTTCCGGCTCGCCGGCCTTGCGCAACGCAATCATCTTGTCGGCGACCGTGTTCAATGCTTCATCCCAACTGATCGGCACGAACTTCGGATCGACGCCACGGCCCTTGACCGGATTGGTACGCTTCATCGGCACCTTGACGCGGTCCGGATCGTACATCTGTTGCGTGATCATATGTCCGCGCGGGCAGACGTAGCCGTGATTGGTCTTGGACAGCGGGTTGCCTCGCACGCGCGTCGCTCGGCCGTCCTGCACAAAGATCTGGATTGCGCACCACTGCGTACAACCCTGGCAGGTGCTGGCGACCCAGTCTCCTGCAGCCGGGCTGCAGGGTTTGGTCTTGCGAGGAATCAGTGCGCTGTGTACCGGCATGCGCAGCGCCGTCGAGGCGCACCCCGTCAATAGAAGGCCGGCGGAGACGCCCGTAGCCATGATGAATGTTCTTCTGGTCAGCTTCATACCTAACTCCCCGGGTTCAATCGCTACCCGATCGCGGTTATTCATTGTTTTGTACTGCAGTCAGCGACGCGCCGCAGCGTGTGTCAGGGGAATCTGATAACCGACGTCTGGACGATGCCAAACGTGTGCGTTGTTGCTTTGAAATACCCCTCATCGGAATACTCCTACAATGCGTAGGGGCTTTCAACATTAGGTGGATGCCTGACGCGCTTTCCTTGATCAGGATTTGGTTTAGGCGAGATGAGTGCTCCGCATTCCCTAATTCGGGAATGCCCGTGTCACAGCACGAGACGTTTCGCCGGCATTTCGCTCGACGTTTTTTACGACGATGTCCTGGCCAGGGCCGGGGATCGCTATTCCGGGATTCCGCTCGAGATCTTCACCGGGAGATTCTATGATGCGCTCCTGGCGCGGCGGGACCTGCTTCCGGACAGGCTTGCCCAAGTCGCTGCCCGCATGGCCGAACATGACTGGCTCGCGTTATACAGGGAATTCGATCGGGGCTGAGATCCGCGTCCAGCTCACTTAGCGCCCCGGCGCAGGGCCTCCAGCCGTTGCGCCAAGGTCGCTTCGGACAGTTCACCCATGCGGCGGTCGACGATCTCACCCCGCGCACTCAGGAAGAGCGTGGTGGGCAACGCGCGCGAGCCGGTCTCGCTTCCGAGTATCAGGTCGCGGTCGAGCAGGACATGGTCAAGATTCAGCCCCTCGCCCTGGAGATACTGCCTGACGGTCGCTGCCGATTCACCCTGGTTGGCAAAGATGAAGACCAGGTCCTTGTGCCGCGCCTGCGCTTCTCGCAGCACTGGCATCTCGCGGCGGCAAGGGGGACACCAGGTGGCCCACATGTTGATCACCATCGGTTTGCCATGGAAGGATTTCAAGTCCACCGGCGTGCCGTCGAGGCGTGTCAGGGAGACTTGCGGCATGTGTGACGGGCCGGAGTGGACAAGCAGAGACGTGGCTGTCCCGGCGATCCAGAATATCCCCCATGCCACGGCAGAGAGCAGGAGAGGACGGCGCCCTTCCCACTGCCTTCGTGCAAGCCATATCGTCATTGCGGCCGCAGCGAGAAAGCCGGCAGTCACGATAAACCCGCCATCGCGGATGTCGAGCACGGACCAGGGCGAGGACTTGTAGGAATCAAGGTACAGGGCGACGAACGCGGCTCTTGCCGTCACGACGGCGACGAGCAGGATTCTCCAGAGCTGCGGTTCGACGTCGACTTTTTGCCTGCGGCCAGTCCATTTCGCGACGGCGACCGCACCGAAGTAGCTGACCAGCAGCAGGACGGGTCCGACCGGGAGGGCAAGCGGCCCTAGGTTGATCGATCCCATCAGCCGGACCTCCGGCCGGTGGACCGCGCCTGCAGCTCGTCGGAAATTGCCTGCGTGCCAACCGGCTTGCGCTTGTCTTCGGCTGCGACGCTCCCGAAGGCCTGTTCGACTTCTGCGACGGTGACACCCTCCTTCACCTTGCGCTCCCAGCCCGTGGCAGCGACGACCTCACCCGCGGATTCCTTGCGTTTCGTACTATTGGCGTACGACGATTTTCGGCGCGGCCGGTTCGACGAAAAACGACTTTCAGATCGAATGCTGGCCTTCTTCCACCTTTGCTGTCAGGCTTCACCTTGCTCATCCTTGCCGATGATGATGCGCGTTTCGCTTGCATACATATGACGGGGCACTGGCAAATTGTCCGGTGCGGGCTTGTTCTTGAACACACGTCCCGCAAGATCGAACGTCGAGCCGTGGCAGGGGCACAGGAAACCGCCCGCCCAATCGTCCGGCAGCGAAGGCTGCGGCCCCGTCGAGAATTTTTCGACCGGCGAGCAGCCCAGATGCGTGCAGATGCCAACTGCGACCAGGACGTCGGGCTTGATTGAGCGATGCACGTTGCGCGCGTACTCCGGCGTCATCTCGTCCTTGTTCCGCTCGGAATCGGGATCCGCGAGCTGGGCGCTGATCTGTTCGAGGGAGGCCAGCATTTCCGGCGTGCGCCTGAGAATCCATACCGGCTTGCCCCGCCATTCGACGGTCTTCATCTGGCCGGGCGCGAGGTCGCCAATATCAACTTCAACCGGCGCACCCGCGGCTTTAGCGCGCTCGGACGGTTGCAGTGTGGAGACCATCGTGCCGACCGTCGAGACCAGCGGAATGCTGGCGGCAGCGCCCGTGGCGATGAGCAGCGCGCGCCGCTCCCGATCGAATTTCAATTCCATTGCGTCGTTCATGTCGCTCCCTTGATCCAATCATTACTGAGCAAGACGCAACATGCATGCCACCCGACGCGGCAGGTGCGAGCCGGCGCAAGTCCATCGTTATCCGCGAAGTCGACAATGAAGCTTGGGGCTGGTGGTGCTGCCTGATGTCAGTTCACCCTGCCATGCTGTCGCTTCTGTCAGCGCTCCGGCGACGCCTCAGCCCTTGAGCTGAAGATCCAGCCGGCCCCAAGCTCGAACGCGAACATGACCGCATTGATCCAGAGGAGCAGTTTCAACGTCCGCCGTTCATCGGCAGGCGATACGGTCTCAGCCTGCGGCTCGGTGATCCCCTCCTCTGCCGGCCGGACGAAAGCAGCGTTGACCCGAGGCCCAGCGCAGACAGTTGTGCAGCGATCGGATCGACAGGACCGTCGTGCAGAACGTGCAGTTCCCGCTTGCCAAGGTCGAACTTCAAGACAAGCCGGCCGCCCTGATTCTCGAGCGCCATCCTGATCAGCCGCTCCTCCGACGGGCAATCCATCTTTGGAATGGAAAAGAGACTGGAAAAGCGGCGTTTTCCCGCAATTTCCAGCTCGCGCGCGCTGTCCGGCTCGATTGCGTTCGAGCCGCACCCACACGACCCCTGGCATTTGCTCATGTTCAATGATTCCTGTGGATTCGCATTCGGCAAGCCGGAAATTCTACGAAGAAACGAAGTCGGGCCACGGTCTGGTCACCAATCTGGCGTCGACTGGTCCTGCTCGGGGGACGGAGGCGGCTGCTGAATCCATGCGCCGGCAGCTCCATAGACCGCCGCGGGCGAGACGAACACGCCGATCACGAATGCCGGAAGACCTCCGCCTCGCGCCGGCTCACCTTCGCTGTCCTCTTTCCAGCCGGTGATAATGGGCTTCACCAAATTCTGATTCCGGCGCACGGCGTAGAACACGATCGCGGATACATGCAAGGCAACCATTGCCATCAATACTGCCGGCAGTTGCTGGTGGATCCCCGTCAACCGGTTGCTCACCGCGCGCCCGACGAGCTCGTAGAGCGGGCCGTAGAAGGCGATGTCGTCGTTCGACACCAATCCGGTTGCGGCCTGCACGAGCAACAGGCCAAGGAAGGCAAACACGGCCAGCGCACCGAGCGGGGAATGCCCAGGGTCGGTCCGCGTGCCCTTGAGATACGCGACGAGCTTCCGAGGCGTGGGCAGGAACTGCGCAAACCGGGCATAGGTCGACCCGACGATTCCCCAGGCGAGGCGAAACGCCAGCAGGCCGACAATCAGGAGTCCGATCCGGCCGTGCCACACCATCAGGTTGCCGCCGACCTTCCCGGTGACGATCGCAGCCGCCACGGAAAGGACGAGCATCCAGTGGAACAGGCGCGTGGGCACATCCCAGATGCGAATGCGGCCGGCGTTCATGCTCGTCCGCACCGCACGATTACTTCTTGGCCTTGAAGTCGTCATGGCAGGACTTGCAGGTGCCGCTCAGCTTGCCGAGTTGCTCCTTGACCGCATCCAGGTTGCCGGTGGCGGCGACCTTCGCCATTTCATTGGCTTCCTTGTTGAAGGCCATGGCGGCCTTGCCCAGCTTTTCCTTTTCGGTCCAGATTTCCGGCTTGGCGCGACTGGCTTCCCATCCGGTGCCCTTGTCGGTGCCCGGGAGATAAAGCGACCCCATGCCGGAATTGGCGATCGCCTGGATCGCGTTCGCCGCCTTGACGACTTCTTCCTTGTCGAACTTTCCCTCGACGTTGGCCTTGATGCGCTGGACGTTCCACGCCATGAAGCCATAGCCCGACTGGCGGAACTTGATCGCGTCTTCGGGTTTGATCTGGGCCGCGGCGCCGCCGGCAAGGCTTGCGGCGATCAAGGCAAGAGCAACGTGCTGTTTCATTCTGGTGACTCCCGTGATGATGTGGATGACCGGATCAGAAATTGAATCCGACCTTCAGCGTGGCCACGCGGCCGTCGTAATCGACGCCGTTCTTGTCGTTGGTATGGCGTGCGCCGATGTAGAGACCGGCGTAGAAGGCGCCGCTGCGGTAGTTCAGGCCCGCTGCCACGCCATAAGCAAAGAGGGTTTCGTTGGAAGCGCCTGCTGCGGCGGGATCCATGCGCACCGCGCCGAGGCTGGGACCGATGCCGACGGAAAAGCCGGCGCCCAAAGGCACGGTATAGCGCGGCGAGAGTTCGAAGATGGTGGCATCGTAGTTGCCCTCATCGGCTCGGCTGAGCGAAATGTGCGTGCGAATCCGATTGTCAGGCGACTGGATGAGGCCGCAGTTGACATTCATCTCGAGTCCGTGGAACGTCGCGCTCGAGTCCGATTGGGGCTTGGCGGAACCGACTGTCGCGGCAATGGTCGGCTCCAGCTTGAACGCCGGATCGGTAAACAGCGGCGCGAACCGCCAGCCTTCCGCCATGGCGGAAAGGGACAGGGTAGACAGGGCAAGGGCAAGAATCGGCTTTTTCATTATTGTATGCACAGGTAAGAGTGGTGGATGGCGGAGCATGGCCGTAGCATCATCGCCGGCCGGGCTGTTACGACTGTCGCCATGCTAGCGTCGCCTTCCCGTTTCGTATGTAACCTTGGTCACCTAACGCAGCAGACATGCATAATTCGCCTGCCTGTCCTGGATCAAGCCTTTGAACGGAATGGTCCCGTGTAGAGTTTCAGCTGGGTGGCGACGGTTATACTGAGTGAGGTCGTCATTGCCTTCGCTTGCCGCAATCTTCCATGCTGAAGCTTGTCCTCGCTCTTGTATCAGTATTCCTCCTGCATGCCGCACCGGCCGCGGCACGCGATGTCGACATCGGCGTGTTCGCGTTTCAGGGCGAGCAGGCGGCGATCAGCGACTGGTCTCCCCTCCTTGACTATCTCAACAATGCGCTGCCTGACCATCGGTTCAGGATGCGCCATTACGACGCTGCAGGTCTCAGCAGCGCAATCCGTAACGATGACGTTGCCTTGGTCATTACCAATCCGGGCTATTACGTCTCGATGGAGTCCGATTTCGGACTCAGCCGCATCGCCACCCTTGTTTCTCCTTCCATCGGCACCGCGTCCAGCGCGCTGGGTGCCGTCATCTTTTCGCGTGCCGACCAACAGGCGCTGCAGACGCTGTCCGATCTCAATGGACGAACGCTTGCGGCAGTCGCGCCCGAGGGATTCGGCGGTTACCTGATCGGCGCGCGCGAACTTCTCGCCAACGGCATTGACCCGGAGAGAGCGATCGAAAGAACGCTGTTCGTGGGCCTGCCGATGAACCGTGTGGTCGAAGCGGTGCAACGCGGCGACGCCGACGCCGGCGTCGTTCGAACCTGTCATTTGGAGCAGATGGCGGCACAAGGCCAGATCAGGCTGTCGGACTTCCGCATCATCGGCCGGGTGCCCGATGACAAATTTCCGTGCGCGCGTTCCACCCCGCTCTATCCCGATTGGCCAATCGCCGTGACGCGCGCGCTCGACCCCGCCATTGCGAAAGCAGTGGCGCGTGCGCTGCTCGACATGCCGGAGACGGACGAGGGAATGAACTGGTCCGTCCCGGCCGACTACCAGCCCGTCCGCGATCTGTTCTACGAACTCAAGGCCGGGCCTTACGCCTACCTGCGGGATATCACCCCCGTTGGTCTCGCGCGCCGCTTCTGGCCCTGGCTTCTCGGCATCAGCGTCCTGCTCGTAGCCGGCGTCGTGCACACCATTCGCGTCGAGTACCAGGTGCATCGGCGTACGGCTGAACTCCGCGATTCACTGCAGGTGCGGAAGGTAGTCGAAGATCGCATGCGTGAAAATCAGGAACGCATGGAGCACCTGTCCCGGCTGTCGGTGCTCGGGGAGCTGTCGGGGAGCCTTGCCCACGAGATCAACCAGCCGCTGACGTCGATTGCGACTTATGCACGCAGCGTGCTGCGGCGGCAGGCGGGCGGAACCTTGACGCCGGAAGCCATTACGGAAGCATGTACCGAAATCGCGAATGAAGCCGAACGCGCCGGCGGCACCGTGCAGCGCATCCGGCACTTCGCCAGGAAGCGCGCTGCCGCCCGCGATCCGATCGATCTTTCCGCCGTGGCGGAAGAGGCAAGAAGGCTGATCGTCGGGATTCTTGCGCGTCCGCCGGTGATTTCCATCGAAGACAGAACCAGTGGCGGTTGCACCGTCCTCGCTGATGCGCCGCAGATCCAGCAAGTGCTCCTGAACCTGATCAAAAATGCGGTGGACGCCAGCCGAGACCTGGCGATCGAGCGCCAGGCCATACGGATCACCATCGAGTCCGATGGCCCATGGGTTGTCGTGCACATCCTCGACGGCGGAGCCGGCCTCGATCCGTCCCAGCTGTCCCACCTGTTCGAACCCTTCTTCACCACCAAGCCCGATGGACTGGGGCTCGGACTGCCGATCTGCAAGACCATCGTCGAGTCACACGGCGGCCGCCTGTGGGCGGAGCCGAACGCAGACGGCCCCGGCATGCGTTTTTCCTTTTCCCTTCCCTGCCATGAACATGCCCCCTGACCAATGCACCGTGCACGTCGTGGACGACGACTCGGGCCTGCGCCGCTCCTTGCGGTTTCTTCTCGAATCGATCGGCTGGAAAGTCTGCCTGTACGCCTCGGCGGAAGAGTTCCTGGAAGCCGCGGAGCTGCCGCCCGAGCCCTCTTGCATCGTTCTCGATATCCGCATGGCCGCCATGAGCGGCCTCGAACTTCAGCAGATCCTGCACATGCGGGGAATTAGATTGCCGATCATCTTCATGACAGGTCATGCCGATGTATCAGTGGCGGTGCAGGCGATGAAATCGGGCGCCGCCGACTTCATCGAAAAACCGTTCAAGGACCAGGCGATGCTGGACGCGGTTGCCGCCGCCGTCCGGAAGAGTGCCGACATGCTGCAGGAGGAGCGCGTGCGAACCCAGGCGCGGGACATGCTCGCTGCCCTCTCCCCAAGGGAAAGGGAAGTGGCGCGCCTGGTCGCACTCGGCCAGCCGAACAAGCTGATTGCCTCCGGCCTGGGCATCAGCGAGAAGACGGTGCATATCCACCGGCAGCATGTGATGGAGAAGACCGGGGTTTCATCCGCGGCGGAGTTGGCCCGGGTGATGCTTCGGGCGGATCCCGAATCGCTCGACTAACCGTCCTCCCAAGGTACGACATTGGTCAGCAGGAGAAAGAGCGTCAAGCATAGTCCCACCGTGGCCACCATCCCCAGCACGCCTTGCAGTGTCATCCCGTGGAGGGCATGCCGCAACGCGTATCCCGCATAGGGCAGCCCCTGCCCTCCGGTAAGGCGCACGATTTCCATAGCGGTACAGGCGAGCACTGCCGACGCTCCCATTCCGCACAGGAGGGCCGCGGCGACTGCCGGTCCCCTGCTGTCATGGCCCCCGTAGGCCAGTGCGGTATAGATACGCCGGATGCGCGCATGTGACGAGGTGCGATCGGCAACTCTGCCCAGCGCCGGACGCAGGCACAGCCACGCGAAGAGTCCCAGGCCCAGCAGATAAAAGGGAATGAGGGTCGCTTCCCAATCTATCCAGGAGGCCGCATGCAGGTGCTGGGCAGTCAACAAGGTGAAGGGGGCCACGTAGCCGAACGCCAGCGCGACAAGCAATGCGCGATGCGAACTTGCGCGCCAAGCAGGCAGGCGGCCGACGAGCCCGGGAAGCGAAAGGAGGAACGCGGCCGTCGAGATGGCGATCAGGATAAAGAACTGGGCAGCCCAAGGTAGCAGCGCCAAATCCGTCCCGGTGTTGTGCATGTCGATGACGGCGGACATATCCTGCCTCCCGTGTGCGTTGCATGCCTTTTCATCCTGGCAGTCGCGTCGCCAAGTCCCGATCAAGTTGCGAAGTGAAACCGGGCTCGCCTGAAGGCAGGGCCCGGCACGGGACGATTACTTCGGCGGATACACACCCTGCTTGCGCGCCTCGAGAAGCGGCTGCCACGGCCCGTACTTGTGCTGTTCCGGCGAGAAGCCAGGCGTATAGGGCGGGAACGCCGAGTCGACTGGCTTGTTCTTGCGTGCCGGGAAGTCTGCCTCAAGGTTCGCCTTGACCGGACGCGGCTGGCTGTTGATGTACGCCGCCACATCGAACGCCTGCTCATCGGTCAGCACCATGTTGGCGTGAGTCACACCGCTCGGCATGTTGCCCTTGATGAAACCGGCGGCAAGAATGTTCCGGTACATGCCGGCCCCGGTGTTGTAGCTGTCCGGCCCCCAGAGCGGCGGGAATTGATAGCCTTCACCGTCACCGGGTTTTCCGCGGCGTACGCCCTGCCCGTTCTCACCGTGGCAAGCCTGGCAAACCGTCGCATACACCTTCTGCCCGGCGACAGGATCGGCTGCGCGATCGAGCAGGTTCAGGCGAGGGACGCCGGTGCCTTCCATCTTGGCGCCGACGGGGATACCGCTGGACAGGAAATGCAGGTAGGCCACCATGGCTTTCATTTCCTCGCTGTCTGTTGGCATCCGGCGACCGCTCATGCTGCGTTCCATGCAGCCGTTGATACGCTCCTCGGTTGTCGAGATGGTGTCTTCGCGTCCGCGATATTGCGGGAAGCTGACGAAGGTCCCCACCCAGGGATTGCCGAAGTGACGCGTCCCGGCGGCGATGTGGCAGGTGACGCAGGCCAGGTTATTGCCCGCGAAACGCTTCGTCGTGTCCTTGGCCTCGGGGCCAAGGTACTTGTAGGTCTGTTCCATCAGCACCTTCCCCTGGCGAACCATCTTTCCGTAATGGTCGTTTGGCAGCTTGTCGATCTCCGGCGCCTGCCAATTGCTGATAGTCTGTGCGGAGGCCAGGCCGGTTAGCAACGCTGCGCCGAAGGCGACCTGGATCGCTTTGCGTACGGATCTCATGACATTCCCCTGAACTGTTGAAGACAAGCTCAGCATAGGCCGTGATCCGACGCCGGAAAATTGGAAGAAAGGTTGATCGCGATAGGGAAAACTCCCTATTCCCAGGCTCCGCCTACCCGCGCTACTGACCTCTGTCGGTTGGAAATCGAAATGGACATTGACGATGCATTACCGCCGCTGGTCACAGAGCCAAACTGAGCCATGTGTCAGTGAAATTGAGCAAGCGACCGGGATCAAGCAAAGCCGCGCCCTCCACCTGGAACCGGAACTTGGCAGGCGCGATAGGCGGCCATACATTCTGTACGGCCGCCAATTTTCAAATCTTATTCAATCCGCAAGCGCAGGATAATCGATATAGCCGTGCGGTCCTGCACCGCCATAGAGCGGTGCATCCTCAAACAGTTTATTGAGCGACGCGCTTTCACGGAAGCGACGCACCAGGTCCGGATTGCTGATGAACGGCCGGCCAAAAGAAACGAGATCCGCGCGACCGCTTGTAATCGCCTCGATCGCCATCTCCTTGGTGTACCCGTTGTTCACCATCCAGGCGCCCGAGTACAGACGGTGCAGCGCTTCGTAATCGAACGGGGCATTGTCGCGCGGGCCGCCGGTATGGCCCTCGACGACGTGAATGTACACCGGATGCAACTTCTCCAGTTCGCGCACCACATATTCGAACAGCGGCTGCGGCGCACTTTCGGAGGAATCATTGACGGGCGAGACCGGCGAGATGCGGATGCCGACACGTTCGGCGCCGATTTCGTCAATGGCGGCCTTCATTACTTCGAGCAGGAACCGGGCGCGGTTCTCGATGCTGCCGCCGTACTGGTCGGTACGCTTGTTCGAACCGTCGCGCAGGAAGGCGTCAATCAGGTAGCCATGCGCCCCATGGATTTCGATGCCGTCAAAGCCCGCCTTGACCGCGTTGGCGGCCGCCGTGCGGAAATCGTTGACGATCCCTGCGATCTCTTCAGTCTTGAGTTCGCGCGGAACGGACGTATCCACATAACCGGCGCCGGGGACATAGGTTTTTGCCTTTGCCGCAATCGCCGATGGCGCAACCGGGGCCTGGCCGTCAGGCTGGAAGGCGGTGTGCGACATGCGGCCGGTGTGCCACAGTTGCACGAAGATGCGCCCACCGCGGCCGTGCACTTCATCGGTGACTTTTTTCCAGCCGGCGATCTGCTCCGGCGTATGCAGTCCGGGCGTGCTGGCGTATCCCTGTGCAGTGTCGGAAACCTGCGTCGCCTCGGCAATGATCAATCCGGCGGTCGCGCGCTGGGCATAATACTCGATCGTCATCGCACCCGGCACATTGCCGGCTTCTGCGCGGTTACGCGTCAGCGGCGCCATCACGATGCGATTCTTGAGCGGCAGCTTGCCCAAGGAAACGGGCTGGAACAGTACATCTGCGAGGAATTGCTCGGTTTGTTTGCTCATATTCTCCCTACCTGTCAGTTGAGGTGATGGATACGGCCGCTCAAGCCGGCCGTAAAAGGTGATTCAGCACGAGGTTCGTACTTTCGCGCAGCGGAGTCGTCGACTGCTCGACCTTCATGCGCAGGATGGCCCCCTCCCACACGTCCCAGACGAGTGCTGCTGTTGCCGACGCATCCAGGTCCTGGCGCAGTTCGCCGGCCACCTGCGCCTCGCGGATCAGCTTCGCCAGCGCGGCGCGCCACCCCTCCATGGCCGACGCCAGCTTTTGCCGGCACAGTTGACTGGCTTCCGCCATCTCGGCCGCGAAATTGCCGATGAGGCAGCCCTTCCAACAGGTATCGGATTCGTGGCGGGTGATTAATTGTGCAAAGGCATATTGGATTGCTGCCAGCGGCTCGGCCGGCGCCGCAGACATCATTTCGGACCAGCTCTTCCGAAGTTCCTCGGCGTACTGATCGATGATTGCTGCCGCGAACACTTCCTTGCTGTCGAAGTGGTTGTAGAACGACCCCTTGGGCACCCCGGCGAGGTCGGTGATCTGCTGGATGCCCGTGGCGTTGTAGCCATGGGTCAGGAACAGTTCGCGACCGGCGTCGAGCAACTGGTTGGGGACGTTGGACTTTCCTGCGATGCGTGCCATGGATGAATTATATGACCGGTCGTCTTAAAAAGTAAACCGGCTTGAGTTCCATGCAGTTGGAGACCAGGATTTTCTGACTGGACGGTTTGAATCATGCTGCGCTACGCCGAGGCATTTCACGCAGCGTTCTTCCTTCGTGGCACTATTTCGTCGCTGCAACCTGGTCGCGCTTGTCGGTGAAGCGCGACCAGGTGGCTCGGAATGCCGCCGGTCAGGCGCTCTTGAGTTGCAACGAGACGCTTCCGCGGGCGTCGTAATTCCGTTTCACGATCCCTGCGATCATGTCAGCGGTGACAGCCGACAGCGTCCATCCGAGATGTCCGTGGCCGGTGTTGTAGAACACGTTTGCAGATCGTCCGCGGCCAACTCGGGGCATCATGTTCGGCATCATCGGACGCAGTCCTGCCCACGGCACCACCTGCCGCGTGTTCACATCCGGGAAGCACTGGTTCACCCAGTCAATCAAGGGACGGATCCGGTCTGCGCGGATGTCCTTGTTGTAGCCGTTGAATTCGGCTGTGCCGGCGACGCGGAAGCGTTCGGCGCCCAGCCGGCTGGTGACGAGCTTGGTTTCATCGTCAAGCAGGCTCACCGTGGGTGCGGCTGCCCGACTCTTTTCGTCCAGCAGGTTAACCGTGATCGAATAGCCCTTGACCGGGTACACATTCACGCGATCGCCAAGCTGGGCGGCGAAGGCACGGCTGTTGACGCCGGCGCACACAACCAACCCATCGAAACGGTGGGATTCTTGCAATCCACCATTGCCGACAATGACTGTCGCCGTTTTGTCGCTGCTGTGCAGGGAAAGCACAACCTTGCCGTACACGCAGCGCACACCCATGCGTTCAATCGCATTCGCCAATCCGACCGTGAACTTGTGGATGTCGCCGGTGGAATCGCTCTCGGTGTAGTAGCCGCCGTAGTAGCTGCCTGCCAGCGTCGGTTCGATGGCGCGCATTTCGGCGGGCGTGACCGCTCTCCGGGGCAGGCCGCCGGCAGCCAGGAGGCTGGACACTTCGCCGGCATGATCGAAGCCCTTCTTGTCGCGGTAAATGTGCAGGATGCCTTCTTGCCTGTGGTCGAAGTCCACGCCTTCCTCGGCCGCCCAGGCAAACAGATGCTCGCGCGCGGCGACGGCCAAGCGTGCCGTTTCGACCGTGTTCCGGCGGTACTGAGGAATGTTGGCAATGAACTCTGCAAACCATGAGAGCTTGTGCCAGCTCGGTCTGGGATTGACGAGAAGCGGCGCGTCGCTTTTCAGCATCCACTTCAAGCCCTTGAGGATCGTGCTCCAGTGCGTCCACACCTCGGCATTGGACGCGGAGAGTTGCCCGCCATTGGCGAACGACGTCTCCATGGCGGCATAGCGGTGTTTTTCGAACAGGGTGACGGCAAAGCCGCGCTTGGCAAGGGCGTAAGCGGTCGTGACGCCGGTAATACCGCCGCCGATTACTGCAATGGATTTCATGCGTGCAGGCTCCAAACAAGTCATGGGGTTGAGGCACGCGCGCGACATGCGCTGCGTACGCCCCCTCTGTTTGGTACCTGAGAGATTCACGCCTCTTGGTAAGAGACGCTTGCTCCTGCGGTGTGCCGGGCGACGACTTCCGGCAGCTCTTCAGAGTTCATTGATCCGATCGGTCCTTTTGCCTGAGAGTTTCCGGGGCGGTTGCTCCTTCGGCGCCGCCGGCCAGTTGCCGGCGTTCTCTCCCGATCGAAGTTCGGCGCGAAGCCGAGCGTGTAAAGACACGAGCGCGAGGCTATCATGTTTTTTGCAAGTCGTGCAACCGTATCGTCCTGGCTGCAGTTCGAGCCTGCCTGCCCAGCGCCCCTGCACTCTGGTTACGACGTCCCGTCTGTCCCACCGGGTTGCGCAACCAGGTCACGGTAGGCGTGCCACGTCGCATGCCCGACCAGCGGCGCGGTAAGCAAGAGCGGAATGAAGGACAGCAGCAGGCTGGCGCCGACAAGGGCGACGATCAGGGCCGCCCACAGATAAAGCGGCACGGTGTTCTTCCACAACGCGCGCACGCTGGTGAACAGCGCAATCATCGTGTCGGTATTCCGGTCCAGCATGAGCGGCACCGAAACGACGGATATGGCGAATGCGATGGAAGCAAAAATAAAGCCGACGCCAAACCAGGCGATGACAAACGGCGTATTCGTCATGGAGAATATCTGAAAGATCATTCCTTGCATCGTCGGGAAATCACGGGTGGAGAACAGCGCAAAGATCACGACCGACACGCGCGCCCACACCACCATCAGGAAAGTCAGGATCGCCGCGAAGAAGCCAATTGACGCCGGGTTGTTCTTCCAGCAGAACAGGGAGGCTGTCAGGCCGGGTTTCTCGCCATGCTCGCGCTGGCGCGACAGCCAGTAAATTCCGCAGAAGAGGAAAGGCCCGACCAGGAAGAATCCGGCGGTCAATCCCATCGTCAGCTGCCAGCGGGTTTCATAGATTGCCGCGATGGCGAAACCCATCAGCATGAACATCAGGCCGTAGAAGGAGGCACGCAGCCGTGTCGCTTGCATGTCTTTCAACCCCGCGGCCAACCAGCGGAACGGGGCATCCAGGCCGACCGACCGGATCTCGGGCATCAGCGAAGCGTCGGAAATCTGCTCCGAAGCAGAAGGAACGGTTGGCGGGGTACGGGCAATGTCTGACATGCAGGCCTCCTTGTGTCTGTCTTGTATTACAGATTTTCCTTACAGACTCTGGGAGCCAGACCGATAAATGTCAACTCGCAGTGCAAAAAAATGTGGCGTGGTCTTTCCTTCCGGGGTCACAACCAGTGCCCGCCACATCCCCGGACCCGTACTAATCTGTCAAAATGGTGCCTTGCGGAAACAACATTCAGGGCTATGATTCGTCGCATCAAACAGGAGCACCGTCGACACGCCAGGGTCAACCTGGCGGTCCCGGCCAGGCTGCTTGTTTCAAGCGACGAAGAGCAGCAATGCGCTGTCCTCGACGTATCGATAACAGGTGTCGCCCTCTCCGTGCCCACGCTGGTTGCGAGGGGCGCCCGCTGCATGACGTCATTCGACATCGATATCCATGGCGAGCGACGGCGCATCAATGCGCTCGGCGAAGCCATCTACACGAAACAGATCGAGGCTTCGAAGTATCGGCTGGGAATCCGGTTCATTGACATGGACGGTTACAGCCAGCTCATGTTGCGCGATTTGATGACGATCTGATTCGTTCACCTGCCGCTGCCTGTGTATCGCGACGCTGCACCGCGCTCACCAGACCGAACAGATAGAACTTGCGCGCCGCGAGGTCGAACAGCACCGCTTGCCGGTCGTTCCACGGCAGCCACGGCAACCCGTAAAACACCGCCTTGGTCAGCCAGACGCATATCCAGCGCCAGTTCGCGTAAACGCCTTTCGCCTCCCTGGCATAGATCTGGACGCGCGGGGCGTAGCGCGAATTGCGGATTTGATGTGTCAGATTTCGCCGAGGAGCGTGCAGTGCCGGGGAAAATCTTGCGGTTTCTCAGGCACCGCCACTCCAGGCTGGAACGACGCACGTCGGTGCGCGGTGCAGGCTTATTCCGGCTGAGGCCGGCGAGTAGAAACCGGACCCTCTTCCCTGATGGCCAGGAAAGCGGCGACTTCCACCACGGCGGCGACAACCAATGCGAGGACGACAATGACGGATGCGGATGACATGATGTGCTTTCTATAACTGCGGTGAAATATTTCTCCAGCTCAGTATAGGGAGACAGGGACATGCCGGCCAATTACGTTATCCAATATGAGGTATTCACCGCCGGTATCTGACCACGCATCCACTATGATCTTGCCATCGGTGCTTTCACTAATTTGCGTGTCCCTTGTCAGGAAACAATCAGTCGCACAGGATGCTTGACGACACCGGACTTTCGGAATTTCGGCGCTGCTAATATCAGTGCATGACAGTCTTCCAGAACGGGTACCAGCCCATTCCTCCAGGTGAACGCCACGCCGCTGTGCTGCTCACAGAAACCGTACGACGCATCGAGCAAGACGGCCCGCTGGAGGACCAGGACGTCATGCGGGAAGCCTTTCATGCGGAGACCGGGAACGAGGAACGGCTGCTGGCGCGCGGACTGCTGCTTGGCCGACGCCTGCAGCTCGATGCTGACCTCGCGCGCTGGAAGCGGGCAGCGTGGGGCGTCGTCATGCTGTTGGCACTGCTCGCCTTCGTGTCTGCATACGGCGCCGCCGCGGCTGTCATCGGTAGCGGACGGACCGTCAACGCCGTGACCGCATTCTTCGCCCTGCTTGCACTACCCACGCTCACCCTCGTGATCTGGCTCCTGGCGATCGTCTCGCGCGGCGCCGCCCTGTTTGGATACCTGTCCTTCGGCAATATCCTTCTCTGGTTGCTGGCACGCCTGCCAGGTGAGCGCCGCCCCCAGGCCTTGGTGATGGCGAATGCCGCACACGGACTGCTGGAGCGGGAGCGAACGCTGGCGTGGGCGTTCGGCGTCGTCAGCCACGCGACGTGGACCCTTGCACTCGTGCTCGTCCTGTCTGCTCTCGGCTTCGCCTTCTCCTTCCAGGCGTATCAGCTTACGTGGGAAACGACGATCCTCGACGCCGGCTTCTTCACGCGCTTCGTCACGCTCACAGGCACGCTGCCCCACTGGCTCGGGTTTCCCATGCCCGAGCCCGATACGTTGCGGGCGCCGGCGTGGCCCGGCACCGATCACAGGACGTTTGCCTGGTGGCTGATGGGCTGTGTCTTTACCTACGGACTGTTGCCGCGCGTCCTGGTGGGCGTCATGAGCTGGGCCGTATGGCGTCGTGCCATTCGCCGCCTGAGCCTCGATACCGCTGAACCCTACTATCGCAAGCTGCTCGTGCGCTTCGAAGAGATGGAGGCGTCACTGGTCGTGGACAAGGAGCAACGCCTTGTGTCCGAGGCCCATCCGCGCGAGGATATTCCCAAGGCAGGGAACGAGGACGGCGCAGTCGTTGGGTTTGAGTTGCCACCGGAAGCCGCATGGCCGCCCTCCCCGCTACCTGCCCGGCTGGCGCTGGTCGAGCGCATTGCCGGCACTTTCGCAGAGCGCCGGGCGGTGCTCGACAGGCTGAGCGCCATTCGGCCATCCAGCCTGCTGCTTGTGTGCCATGCGCGTTCGACGCCCGACCGGGGCACCGAGCGCTTTTTCCGGGAGGCCACACGCCACTCGCCACGCACCGCGCTGCTGCTGACATCGGCGTCCGACGGAAATGACGTACAGCGTTGGAGGGAGTGGATGGCGCAAGCCGGTCTGGACAGCATCGCCTTCTTCGATGACGTCCCGGTTGCAGCAGGGTGGATGGGAGGCGGGCATGGCTGAGCCCATCCAGGTCGCCGTCGTGGGACACACCAATGCCGGCAAGACGTCGCTCTTGCGGACGCTGACGCGACGGATCGCGTTCGGCGAAGTCTCCACCATGCCCGGCACCACGCGCCACGTCGAGGCAGTGGACCTGAAGGTGAACGGCGAGAGTGCCGTCCGTTTTTTCGACACGCCTGGGCTGGAGGATGCAGTCTCGCTGCTTGACCTGATGAAGATGCTGGACAACTGCCCCACCCCGCCTGACCGGGTGCGTGCCTTTCTCCGCGGCCCCGAGGCCCGCGGGGCGTTCGAGCAGGAAGCCAAGGTGCTGCGCAAGATGCTCGAGGTCGATGCCGGGATGTATGTCATCGACACGCGCGAAGCCGTGCTGCCGAAGTTCCGAGCCGAAATCGAGATCCTCACGTGGTGTGCGCGGCCTGTCATGCCGGTGCTGAACTTCGTGCGTGACGGGCGCAGCCGCAAGGATGAGTGGCTTTCGACGCTCGCTGCATACAACATGCATGCGTGTGTGCAGTTCGACGCGGTGGCGCCCTTCGTCGGTTCCGAGCAACTGCTGTATCACGACATGGCCACACTGATGCGCGAACGACGCGCGGATCTTTCACGCGTCGTGGAACACCTGGAGTTCCAGCGACGCGAGAGACTGGCGGCGGCGCGTACGATTGTCGCGGACCTGCTCGTCTCGCTGGCGGCCATACGCCACCCTATGACACCGGAAGACTTCGCTGATGCACAGAAGCGCGAAAAATTCATTGGCGACCTTCGTGCGCTGGTGTTGCGCGCCTCGCGCACGGCGGTTGAGGAGCTGCTGGCCGTCTACGGATTTCGATCCGACGACGCCGACGCGGCAATGCTGCCCTGGCTCGACGGACGCTGGGAAGACGATCTCTTCGATCCCGAAACCCTGCGCGACGCCAGTCGCAAACTGGGCACCGGTGCCGCAGTGGGCGCAGCCATCGGTGCAGCTGCCGACATCGCGCTCGCGGGCCTGTCGCTCGGCACGGCCACCGCGGTCGGCGCGGCGATCGGCGGGCTGGCGAGCCAGGGCTGGGGACAGTTCGGCCGCCGGCTGGCCAACAAGGTGCGCGGCGTCCAGGAACTGACACTTGAAAACGAAGTGCTCTACGTCCTGGCGGCCCACATGGTCGACCTGATGGCCGCGCTCGAACTGCGCGGGCACGCAGCCCAAGGCAAGGTCCAGGCCGGGACAGCCTCCGGCACCGCTGAACTCAAGCCATTGATGGCCACCCTGCAGGCGAGCCGCGCGCATCCCGACTGGTCGCTGCTCCAGCATCGTGGCGCCCGCCATGACCAGAGGCGAAGGCGCCTGGTGGAGGCGATCGGCGAGGCCCTGCGCCCCATCGTCGATGCCCGTTTGCGTTAGCGCAACGAGCGGCAGGCCGGCACCGCAAGACTATGGAGGAACTTTTCGCCACAGACATTGTCATTTTTATATCGACTACTGCAGCATGGACCAGGTGAACCGTTCCCACTGTTACCGAGAGAAATTCACATGAAAATCCTCCTCTGGATCGTCGCAATCATCTTCCTGATTGGCTTGCTCGTTGTCACAGGTGTGCTAAAACTGATCTTCTAGTCCACGCGCTGTTTGTCTCCCCCTCCACCATCCTGAACGACGGCCATGACACTATCCCAATACACACTGCTTGCCTCCTCCGGAGTCGGACTGATCCTCACGTCCTTCCTGAGCCTGATCGTCAGCTCGTTCGCGCTCGCCGTCGCGCTGTTCTCCGGCGGTGCGCTCCTTACGTTCAGCGCCGCAGTGGGCGCGCTATGGTTCAGCGGGCCCTGGCGCAAACCGGGCAACAAGGATCGCGCGGTCGTCATCCGCTTGCGATGAGCCCCTGGCCGCCGCGTCCCTGTTACTCGTGCGGCGCGCCGGCCAGCCTGCGGTACGCATTCAGGTGCCTGATGGCGCTGCGAGTCTGGCCCAGTTCCTCATGTAGCCGCGCCAGGTTGAAGTGGGCATCCGCGAGATCCGGATCGAGGCGCAGGGCGCTTTCATATGATTTGATTGCTTCCGGACGACGCCCCAAATCTTCATACGCGATCGCCTGGTTGAAATGCATCAGGCCACTTCCCGGGCAGACGGCAATGCCCTCTTCCAGCACGAGGGACGCTTCGAATGCCTGTGCGTTGGCGAGCAGGAGGTGACTAAGATTGATGTACGCGTTCTCATATGCGGGATCAACGGTAATCGCTTCACGATAGCATCGCGCAGCGTTCAAGGGATCGTTCCTTTCGAGATACAACGCCTCCTGGTACCACGTCTCCGCCGTTCGCGGCGGGTTGCGCGGCGTGGCGGGGAAAGGCGCAAGAGCTGCCGCGGGTTCGGTGTTGAAGTCGATCAGCAGTTGCCCGGTCACGTTACGGAGCGTGCCGTTATCCCGTACCGCGAGCTCCTTTCCGATCGCTGATACGCGCGCGGCCTGAAAGGAGGACAAGGGCAGTTCATGGCGAAGCTGTTGAAGGAATTTCGCGGTTTTCCTTGGCCCGATTCCCTTGTTGTACAGTTCCTGCGCCATGCGCATGAGGACGACGTCCCTGAATGCAAACCGGTACTCCCGACTGGCGCCCCGTACAGGCTGCACGAAACCGGCCCTCACGAGCTCGGTCACTACCCGCCGCCGGACACCGTATTTCTGCTCGACGTCTGCAATCGTCAGTCCCGTCATTTACTGCTTTTTCGCGCAGTCTTTTTTGCCGGCGCCGGTTTGGGCGCATCTGCAGCTTTCTTTGCCGCCTTGCGCGCCGGGGTCTTGGCCGGCGCGACTGCGGCACTCTTTGGCACCTTGCCGGCAAGACTTGCGCGCAAGGCCTCCATCAGGTCGATAACCTGTGCTGAACCGCCGACTTCCGGCTCGTCCTGGATGGTGATCTCCTGTCCTTCGATCTTCTGCTCGATGGCGGCCTCGAGCCTGTATTTGAAGTCGTTCTGGAATTGCTCAGGATCGAAGTCCGTTGCGATCTGCTCGACCAGCATCACGGCCATGTCCAGTTCCTTGTCCGATATCTTTCCCTCAGGAAGCTTGAGGTCTTTGAACGAGCGGACCTCCTCGGCATACAGCAACTGCTGAAGCACCAGTCCGCCCTCCAGCGAAGGCCGCACCTGCACCGTGTAGGACTTCCCCTTCCATGTCCACCGCGCCAGCGCAGCGCGATTTGTCTTTTGCATCGCTTCCAGCAATAGCAGGTAAGGCTTGTCTCCGCGTTTGTCGGGTGCGAGGTAGTACGCCTTTTCGTAGTACACCGGATCGACCGAACCCGCCGGCACGAAGCCAACGATGTCAATCAGGTGTGTGCCCGCCTCTTCCAGTTCCTTTAATTCTTCCTGCGTAAAGATCACGTACTGTCCCGGAGAAAACTCATAGCCCTTGACCAGGTCCTTGCGCTCGACGACGACGTCTTCCTTGATGCAGACGAGCTGCTGCTTGATACGGGACCCGCATCCCTTGTGGATCATGTTGAAGTGGATGCTTTCCTTGGCTTCCGTGGCTGCATACACTTTCACCGGAATGGAAACGAGGCCGAATGACAGCGTCAGGTCTGCAATAGCGCGCGGCATGAGTATCTCCCTGGTTCCTGTCTTGCAAGAACTGTTTTCTTTTGTGCAAGGCAATAGCTTGCACCTGACGCGGGGCGATTGTGTTGTGAAAACGCAAGTTGCCGGCGAGCCGACGTGTCGCAGATTCAAGGCAGCAGGATCGCGGGAAAATCGCCATCCCCAGGCGCGA
Organism: Noviherbaspirillum sp.; assembly: GCA_035626875.1. Lineage (GTDB taxonomy): Bacteria > Pseudomonadota > Gammaproteobacteria > Burkholderiales > Burkholderiaceae_D > Noviherbaspirillum. The sequence goes on from DASPMV010000066.1 coordinate 45,403, forward strand.
TCTCATCCCGGAGGCGATAGAAAACCGGGTGGCGCAGCTTGCCGTCGCTCGTCAGCTCGCGGTACCGGATTTCCGCCACCAGCATGGGTGCGATCCATCGGGACGCGTCGATACTTTCAAGCGCTACCGCATCTGGTACGGCTTTGAGCACAGGCAGCAAGGTAACGGCGAGCTTTCCCAGTCCTGTCACCTGTCCAGCGTACTTCAACCGTCCCCCGCGCCGATAGCCGACCAGCAGACTCTCGACTTTGCTGCTTCCCGTGTAGCCGAGAATAAGCATGTCGGCACGCTTGAATGCGAGGATCTTGAGCCAATCCTTCGACCGGGCGCCGGCCGTATAGGGCGCGCTCCTTTTCTTTGCGACGAGGCCCTCCATCCCCATGCCGGCCGCAGCGTCAAAGAGTGCGAGACCGTCCGTCGCGGCATGGACGACCTGCACCTGAGGCGATACCTTGAGGACGTTCTCAAGCACGCGACGCCGCTCGTCGAGGGGGACGACACGGGTATTGATGCCCTCGATGTGCAGGACATCAAAGCAATACAGGATGGCATCGTCACGAGATGCTCGGGTTCGCCTGCTGCGTGTTTGAAGTGCGGAGAATGAAGGTTTGCCATCCTTGTCGAACGCCACGATCTCGGCATCGAGCACCAGGGAGCGCACGGCTTGCGATTTCAGCGCCGCCACGACATGCGGAAACGCGGGCGCAAGGTCAAGCTCACCGCGCGTCATCAGGCGAACAGCACCGTCGTGCACCCACGCCAGGGTGCGGTAACCGTCCAGCTTCGGCTCGAAGAGCCAGTCATCATGGACAAACGGGCCGTCGCCCTGCATGGCAAGCATCGGGGAGATGGCCAGTGGCAAAGCCTCCGGTGAACCGGGCCATTTTCTGGTTCGCGAACGCATGGTTCATGCTATCCGGAACCGCATCGCGGAGCCTCGGCGCGGATCAAATACTCCTGCATCCACTGCTCGTCCGCAATCCCCGTTTCATCTATTTCAACTTTTCGGGTTATATCAGGAATTATTTCCCTTGATGAATCGCAAGGTGGAGTGTCGTTCAGTTACTGAACTTCTGCGTCACCATGATTCCTCTCGGCCCAGCATCCATAATGCCGATACCGACCTTCCTGAACTGGGGCCGCAAAATATTCGCCCGGTGACCGGGCGAATTCATCAGGCCACCATGGGCGATCCTGACCGTCGGTGCAAATGCGAGGTTTTCGCCGGCGAGCAGGAAAGAAATTCTTTCTGCGCGCAATCGGTCGAACGCGCTTTTCCCCTCCGGCGAATAATGCGAGAAGTATCCACGCGCAAGCATATCGGCGGAATGTTTCCTCGCCACTTTTGTCAGGTCTTCGGCCATGGCCAGGGGCTTCAGCCCTGCCTCCGCCCTCTCTTTGTTCACAAGCACAAGCATCTGCGCTTCGAGCTCCTCGCGCGGCCGGGAATGCGGCACCGAAAACGGCAGTTTCACCATTTCCGATGACTGCGGACGCACCGTCCGCATGTTCAAGGTTTCGCTGATCGCTTCATCGAATACCGGGCGCAAGCTGGACTCGATGACTTCGGCGAAACCGACAAAACGATGATTGAGCTCGCTATCTCTCGCCTGGACTTGCCATGACGCAGGGAGCGGCACGGCCATCATCAAGGCCGCGATAATGATGGCGTGGATGAAACCGTTTGCCGTTCCGGGCAGGACACCGAGCAATTTATTCGCCGGATGCCGATGCGTTTCCGGCGACAGCGCGGCGATCCGTGCGCTCGTCAACAGGCGCAATACGAACAGACTGAGACAGAAAATGACCAGGAAACTGGCCGGCCTGGTCCATGTTTCCGTCCAGGCGGTCATGCTCGCCAGCCACTGTGCGGTAACCCGATAAAACCGGAAAGCCAGCCACAAACTTGCCAGCCAGCTGGCAAGATCAACGAATTCCAGCAGGAATCCGCGGCGCCATCCAATTAAGATGCTGAACAGGATCACCGCGGCGAGCAGCAGGTCGATCCAGTTAAGGTCCACCATATCCTTACCGTGTTGATATCCGTGCGGACGGAATGTCCCGCACGACCTTCAACCCGGTATTCAGCAACTAGCGTGCCCGCTGGTCAGCGGGTATCCGGCAGCCTGAGCAAGTTGCCGAAGGGCGAGGTCAAATCAACGCTGGCATCTTCCATGCCCCGGATCAAGGCCAGCATCTCGTTGTCAGTGACGAAGCTCGCCGCCGAGTCCGCCTCGAGGATTCGATGCGCGGGCTGGGAGCGGGCCACGACGAATCCCTGCACATAGTCGACGCCGATCTCCGCGAGAGTTCTTGCCGTCGCGGCATCCTCGGCCCACTCCGCAATCGTCTTCATGCCCAGGTTCATGGCCAGCTTCACGATCGCTTCCACGATCGCCACGTTGGCCGGGTGCGCGTTGATGTTCTGGACGAACTTGCCGTCGATCTTTAACACGTCGGCGGGCAGTTCCTTCAGATAGGAGAATGAGGTGTAACCGGCGCCGAAGTCGTCCAGTGCCACGCGTACGCCGCAGCTGCGGATCTGATCGATGAAACGCCGCGTGTTGTCGAGATCGTGCAGTGCGACGCTTTCAGTGATTTCCATGCACAAATAGCGGGCGCCCACCGGGTATTCTTCCAGCGTCACCAGCGTATCCTGGATGAAGTGCTCGTCGTTGAGCGAGGCGCCGCTCAGGTTCATGCAGACAAACTGGGTCGTCGCCAGTGCCGGAAGATTTTCTTCGATCCATTGCAGCGTTGTCGTCAGCACCCACCTGTCGATCATGCTCGTCAGTCCGCTCTTCTCGGCCGCGCCGATGATGCGCCCGGCGGGGATCACGCTCTTGTCGGGTCCGTGCATGCGCAGCAGGATCTCGAAATTGAGCGAGCCGCTCGGGTTGTTGAATGCCAAGACCGGCTGCATTTCGAGAAACAGCTGCCGTGTCGGGTCGTCGCCCGATAGCTGTTCCACCAGGTCGAGCTCGGCCTGGCGCTCGTGAAACGCCGTGGCATTCCTTTCGTAGACGACGAGGCCCTCTCCATGCCTTTCCTTCGCGGCGCGGCAGGCGCGGTCGGCGGCGGATACCGCTTCCTTCATCGACATGCCCTTGCTCACTTCCACGAGGCCGATCGATCCGCGCACGTGGAAAGCCTTGTCGCCGACGCGGTACGGATCCTTGCCGAGATTGGTCACGATCCCCTGACAGATAAGGGAGGCGAGCGGGATAGCCGTGTCCGGCATGACGATCAGGAATTCATCTCCGCCGACCCGTCCGATCGTGTGGGTCGTCGCCAGGACCGATGCAACGCGGGCACAGACCTGCTTGAGCACTTCATCGCCGGCCGCATGTCCAAAAAGGTCATTGATGAGCTTGAACCGGTCCAGGTCCAGATACCCGAGTGCCATCGGCTTTCCCATGGCTGCTGCGCGATTGAAGATGTCTTCGATGCCGCGCCGGTTATAGACCTTGGTCAGCGGGTCGTTGTCCGCCATGAAACGCAGGTCTTCGGTCGCCTTGGCCTGCTCGGTGATGTCCTGGAGGAATCCCTCGATCTTGCCCTGTGAAAGTGTGGCCTTCAGCAGATAGCGGCGGCTGCCGTCTGCGCTCCATACTTCCATTTCCGCGTCATCTTCACGATGCACGCCATCGTGCAGGCGCGTCCAGGTGTCGTGACGGAAATGCTTCATCCAGTGCTTTTGCTTCTCCGGAGTGCAGTCGATGCCGATCATCTTGCACAGCGCCGGGTTGGCGCTCAGGACATTACCGTACGTGTCGAGGGAAAAGAGGCCGATAGGCATGACCTTGTAGGTGTGGGTGAGCTCGCGCTGCGCCTCGACGCGCTGGTCATGTTCCTGGCGCATGCGCTCCGCGATCGCGAGTGCGGCAAGCAGGCTGGACGCCAGCGCAGCCGTGACGCTGTTGATCACGCCGACGAAGTCGCGCACGCCAAGCGCAGCCGCGATCACTTCGGACAGGCTGGAAACGAAGGTGACGCCGAATGCGGCGACGAGCCAGAACGCGACCTTCGAGCGGGTCCTTGCGAGAATGCCCAGCAGGCTCAGCACCATGACCATGAGCCCTACCCCGGCCAGCAGCCACATCACAGGCAGGAAGTCCTTGAACGGCAGAAAGACGGCCGCGGCAAGCAGCGGCAGGCACATCCAGTGCGTAATGGAGAGCGGACGGGCGAATAGGGTGCGCGGGATATGCTCCTTGAACAGGTTGGCGTAGAGCTCAAGCGTGACCAGGGCGTACAGTGCGATCGTCACGCTACGCATGGGAAGCAGCCAGCTCTCCGGTACGTGCTGTCCCAGCCACTGCACGTCCCATCCGGCCGACAGTGCGCCGACCCGCAGGTTAAGACACAGCCAGACGGCGAAGAGCACGTACAGCTTCTCGCGGTTGATGAGCGCAATCATCAGCACGAACATGGCCAGGACCAGCAGTCCGCCGTCGAGCAATCCGGACTTCCGGTGGAAGTGGGATTCCGATTTCGAAAACTGCGCCGGAGACCACTGCAAGGCGGTCAGGCGCGCCGGGCCGACGAATGTCGCCTTGCAAACGGCCTGCAAAGCAGGCGATTGCAGCGCAAAACCGCTCTTGGCCGGCGACAGCCCGCCTTCCCCGGTCGACTTCGAGGCTTTGCCGATCAACTCAAGCGTCTCCACGTTCCAGCACGCCATGTCGCCTGCATGCCGTGAAGGGAACTCGACCACGACCGGCCCCTTCACGTCGGACGTCCGCCTGAATGCGAACCACACCGGTGCTTCGGACAGCCTGGTCTCGTATGCGTAGACCGGCTCGACACCGGCGAGCCTTCCCAGGGCTTCATTGGGTGTCAGGACAGTGTCGGACTGAACCACGTACATGCGCAGCGGCCTGTCCGGTTCGGCGCGGTACTGGCTGTTCCACATCGTGAGGGCAATGATCGAAAATACCGCGATCGCCAAAGGAACGAGGTGGAAAGACAGGGCGGCGAGCAGGTAATGAAGCAGGTCCTTCATGCTCCTGGGCCGGATTGAAGTGTGGCTACGCGTTGTCATGCCGATCTGACGAATTGGTGTTGCTGTAAGGATATAGGCAGGCGGCGCCCTTGTCATGGACCCCGCCGTTTGCCGCCGTCATTGGGCCAGCGAGAATGATGCGAATGTCATATCGTTGGCGCCTGTCGCTGCCATCGGCAGCGGTTCCCGGCGGTCAACGGAAATGTCCGGGTGCTCAGTATTGCTGAAAAAATCGAGCAAGGGGTGGCATGCCGCGCTCCATCTCGCATGACCGGTACCGATCTCGAACGCCATGACACGATGGGGAATATTGCCGGCATGCTGCAGCGGCACGAATCCCTGGTCCGGATAGACGTCGGAAAAGAGGAGCGCTTCGTATTGCTGGTCGATCGGCGCCCTTCCGGCCGCGATCGCCCATTCAATGCCGGACCGCTCGCAAAACATGAAACTGGCCTTGACCAGTGCGATTTTGACCACACGGCCGATCCGGCCGGTCTCCACCCCGAGGCGCGTGACTTCCGCAAGCCGGTGTCCCTGCATGTGGGCGGGCAGGTCAACGGAGCGCTCGACGGACAGGGGGCGGAAGGCATTGGTCTGGATGCGCGCCGTGCCCAGCGGAGACCCGTCCAGCTTCGATTCGGCCAGCAGGATGGTGACGTCGGCGTCGAAGTCCATGGCCTCGGGTTCTTTCAAGGCTTCGCCCAGCTCGGGAAGGTGGCGCGCGTAAGCGGTGTGCCGCACCCGGATGGCTTTGAGGAGTTCGCTTTCGGTCTGGACGATCCTGATCGTGAACGGCAGGCGCTCGACCTTGCCGGTCCCGGGGAGCGTCAAGGCGTGTCCGCCCAGGATGCGATGCGGGACAGTGTTTGCGCTGCGAAGTGCGAGTTCGTTCATGTCTATTCCTTTCAGCAGTATTGAGAAATCGTTTTTTGGGATTCAATCAAGTTGCCTTCCGTCTTTGTGCCGTGCAGACGAGGGACGAGGATCGAGCGCCCTTGATGAGCCGGAGCAAGATTCTCCAAAGCAAAGCCAGTAGAACGTCTTGGCCCGCGCATCAGTTTGATTTTTGGCAACTAATTCAATTTGTCACGGAAACGCCAAAGGACAAAGTTTCTTTGTGTAAATATTTGTGACGAGTTCTCGCAGTTGGCGACCGCAGGGCGCGCAATCCAGGCCGGAAGGTGCGCGACAAAAGTCATCAACCGTTGCAGTTTTTTGCAACGAACAAACGCCTCCCCGGTCACATTTTTGATGAATGCCCCGGAATGTCCTCGATGAACAATGCGCACTGGTTTCTCCTGATCGGGTTGCTGATGCTGACAAGGGGGCTGACGACAACGTATCTCGGCCGCTTGCCATTCACACCCGCAATCCTTTACCTCGCCGCCGGGCTGTTTCTCGGCCCAACCGGTCTCAACCTCTTCTACTTCGACCCGCTCCGCCATGCGGCGCCGCTGGAAGTGCTGACCGAGGTGGCCGTCCTGATCTCACTGTTCTCCGCCGGAGTGAAGATGCCGGTGCCCATCCATCTTCCGCGTTGGCGCGCGCCGCTGCGCCTGGCCTGGGTGTCGATGCTCGTCACCGTCGGGCTCATTGCCGGGTTCGCCTATTTCGCACTCGACCTTCCCCTGGGGGCAGGGATCCTCTTGGGCGCGGTACTGGCCCCGACCGATCCAGTCCTTGCCACCGATGTGCAGTCACGCCATCCGGGCGATAACGATCAACTCCGGTTCACCCTCACTTCCGAGGCGGGAATGAACGACGGGACGGCTTTTCCTTTCGTGATGTTGGGCCTGGGACTGCTGGGCCTGCATGAGCTGGGCGAATTCGGCTGGCGCTGGGTCCTTGTCGACGTACTTTGGGCGACACTTGGCGCCGTTGTAATTGGCGCGGCAGGCGGGTACGTGATCGGGAGGATTGTCTGGAACCTGCGCGGCCAGGAACAAAAGCATGACGTGCTCGACGACTTGGTAGGCTTGGGTCTGATCGCTATCGTTTATGGTTGCAGCCTGGCCCTGCACGCGTGGGGTTTCCTGGCCGTGTTCTTTGCCGCCGTCGCACTACGCCAAACGGAGCTTAACCTCGCAAAGTCGGCGGGAATCCAACCGGAAAAGCTCAATGCAGACGTGGCCGAGCCGATGGATGCCGAGCCAAGCGATGAGCCGGTGCCACCGGTGGTAAGCAATGAAGCCCTGGTGTTCAAAGAGCATCTCGAACGGCTGTCAGAGCTGATTCTCGTGCTGCTACTGGGCGGAATGATGTTTGTTGATTTCTGGAACTGGCGCGCAGTCGGGCTTGCCATCTTCCTGTTCTTTGTCGCCCGCCCCCTCAGCGTCATTGTCGGCCTCGCGGGGACAAGCACATCGTGGCGCATACGGGGCATCAGCGGTTGGTTTGGCGTAAGAGGAATCGGATCGGTTTACTACCTCATGTACGCGGTGCAGCACGGCGTTCCCGACGACCTTGCTCGTGACCTTATTCACCTGACCTTGATTGTCATCACCCTATCCATCCTGGTTCACGGAACGACAGTGAAACCCCTGATGCGGAGACTCTGGAGACCACGGAACGAGCGTTCCTGAATGTGCAGAGGGGAAACGCAGGTGACAAAGCGGTCAATACGCAATTGTCGAATCAGCTATACTTCACCTGGGTGCTCACAATTTCAAAGGTGGGCAGGAAATGCGCTGGTCGGGCCGCCACGCTGCTCGACGACGACCTATGAACGCACCCAACTTCATTCAAGGCTTGGCCACCGCCCTTTCCGGCACCGTTGCCTTCCCCACTTCTCGATCAGACAGTTCGAACTCCTGGCCAGACTGCAGCCGCGCCATGCTGGCGTTTGACATAGCCACGTGCAAGTCGCGAGACATGCTTTCTCGTGGTCTCGGTATGCGACGCCAAAGAGCTGCCTGAAGGTTTTTCCGGTCCTGTCCTCAGGACGGCAAGCACGTCATCCGAAACATTCTCACATTGCCGAAAACCATCCGGCACGAAAGGGGCGAAATGGCCGTTATACAAAGGAAACTGTCGAACACATTCAAGCGATTCTTCGAGTCCGAAAAGGCGGGAGGGGTCCTCCTCATCGTCTGTACCGTGATATCGCTGATACTCGCAAATTCTGCGGTCGGCGAAGACTACCTCGGTGTTTGGCACTTGAAGTTCGCAGGACTCACCGTCGAGCACTGGATCAACGATGCGCTCATGGCAATATTTTTCCTGTTGATCGGGCTTGAGCTCGAGCGCGAGTTGCACAACGGCGAGCTGTCCAACTTCAAGAATGCCCTTCTTCCGATTTTTGCGGCGATCGGCGGCATTTTCGTGCCGGCACTCATCCATTTCGGACTGAATGGAGGAACACCGACCCAGGCGGGGATCGGCATTCCCATGGCGACGGATATTGCCTTCGCGCTAGGCGCACTTGCGCTTCTCGGGAGCCGCGTGCCGGCCTCGCTCAAGATTTTCCTCACCGCCCTCGCCGTCATGGACGATCTTGGGGCCATCATCGTCATTGCGCTTTTTTATACCGCGGAACTGTCTTTCGCGTACCTTCTGGGAGCGATCGCAGTATTGGTGCTTCTCGTTTGCATGAATCGTTTCCTGCGCATCATGGCCCTGGCGCCCTATCTAGCGGGCGGAGCGATCATGTGGGTTCTGATGCTGAAGTCGGGTGTGCATGCAACCATTGCCGGCGTCCTTTTGGCGTTCGCGATTCCGTTCTCGGCAAAGCAGGACGACGAGGCATCCCCGTCGCACCGCCTTGAGCACATTCTCCACAAGCCCGTCGCCTTCATCATCCTGCCTGTCTTCGCCCTCGCAAATACGGGCATCATCATCGGCTCCGACTGGAGCCAGGAGCTTGCCTCGGCCAACAGCCTCGGCATTCTCATGGGACTGGTTATCGGCAAGCCGCTGGGAATCACCTTGCTGAGTTTTCTCGCGGTTGCGATCGGCATCTGCAGGCTTCCCATCGACTTGCGCTGGCGTCATGTGTTCGGCGCCGGCCTGCTGGGCGGCATCGGATTCACGATGTCGATCTTCATCACCAACCTGGCTTTTACTGGACAGGCGGACGTCATCAATGCGTCCAAGATGGCCATTCTCTTTGCATCCTTGACTGCAGGCATCCTCGGTTTTGCCTGGCTGAAGATCTTTGGAAAGCCGGTGGCTGCGGACACGGACATGGACACGATGGATTTTGAGGAAAGGAGCCCTCTTGAACTGCCGAAGCGGCCACTGCAAGGTTAGGCGACAAAAGCCTGCATCAAAGGCGTCACTCCCTCACGCGGGAACGCCTCCTTCCGGCGTAGGCGAAACGCCCGTGCTTCCCTCGCTTGACCCGGGAGCGGCGAGCTATTCGATTGCGGCCAAGGCGCCTTCGCCGCGTCTTCCCCGATTTGCCAAGCGGCACGCGACGAGAGTGCTGAACTCGTGGCCGCATGAATACCAGCAATAGCACCGCGCCTCGACAGGTGGTCAGAAAGCGGCAGGCGGAATCTTTTCGCCCGCCTTCCCTCGAATTGTTGTTCATTCATCGTTTACACGGGTCGTCCGGCAAGGACAGGTGACTCGTTGGGAGACTGGCATGGTGCCCGCGGCTGGCGTTTTCATGTTGAAAGGGCTTGCAGGCAGGATCGCCTCCGGGGGAAGTTCCTCCCTGGCAGCGTTCGCACTTTGGCTGTGTTGCTGCGTCTGCCAAGCGGCGCCGGCTCCCGTCATGCTGCTGACTGTTGACGGCCCCATCGGCCCGGCCACTGCCGACTACGTGGCTCGCGGCATCGCGCGTGCCGCCCAGGACGGCAGCCAGCTGGTGATCCTGCAGATGGATACACCCGGCGGGCTGGACACCTCCATGCGCAGCGTCATCAAGGCCATACTGACATCCCCCGTGCCGGTCGCCAGTTTCGTCGCACCCAGCGGCGCACGCGCGGCAAGCGCGGGGACATACATCCTCTACGCCAGTCACGTGGCGGCCATGGCACCCGGGACCAACCTCGGTGCGGCAACCCCAGTGCAGGTCGGGGCCCCTGGGGTGGAACCCGACCGCGGTCGCCGTCCGACTGGAAAGGACGATGCAAAGGAGAAGAAGCCGGCAACTGCGGACGACGCCACGAGCGAACCGATGACGCGCAAACAAGTCAACGATGCAGCAGCCTACCTCCGTGGGCTGGCGCAGATGCGGGGACGCAATGCTGAATGGGCAGAACGCGCGGTGCGCGAGGCAGTGAGCCTCTCGGCCGAGGAGGCCGTGAAGCAGCGCGTGGTTGACCTGGTGGCCGCCGACGTTCCGGCGCTGGCGACAGCACTGGACCGCCGCAAGATTGCCGTCCTCGGGCAGGACAAGCTGCTGCAGACCAAGGGGGCCGTGGTGAACGACGCCCGCCCCGACTGGCGCGCACGGTTCCTCGCGGCGATTACCAATCCCAGTGTTGCCCTGCTGCTGATGACCATTGGCATCTACGGTCTGTTCTTCGAGTTCATGAATCCCGGGATGGCCGTACCCGGTGTGGTCGGCGCGATCTGCCTGCTGCTGGCGTTGTATGCGTTGCAGCTGCTGCCGGTGAACTATGCAGGCCTTGCGCTCATTGCACTGGGCATGGCCTTCATGGTGGCCGAGGCTTTCCTGCCGAGCTTTGGGGTGCTGGGACTCGGCGGCATCGTCGCTTTCGTCACCGGCGCGCTGATCCTGATCGACACCGAGCTCCCGGGATTTGGCATTCCAGTCGGGCTGATGGTTGCGGTCGCCTTGTTGAGCGCACTGCTGATGATCGGTATCACCGCCGCTGCCCTCAAGACCCGCCGGCGTGCAGTCAAGGCTGCCGGCGACCCGGTTGGCGCCATCGCCGAAGTAATTGGAGGCGCGCAGGATGACAGCTGGGTCCGCCTGCATGGCGAAACATGGCGCGCAGTCAGCAAGACGCCGCTCGCGCCGTCGCAAAAGGTTCGAGTGGTTGCACGCAACGGACTGGTTCTGGAAGTCGTCCCCGAGAAATAACGAAGAAGGAGAATGACGATGTATTTCGACATTGGTTTCGGATTCGGCGGCCTGCTCCTGATTGCGGCCCTCTTCCTGCTCGCTTCATCCATCAAGGTACTGCGCGAATACGAGCGCGCCGTGGTGTTCCAGCTCGGGCGCTTCTGGGGCGTCAAGGGGCCCGGGCTGATCATCCTGATTCCCGTCCTGCAGCAGATGGTGCGCGTGGACCTGCGCACCATCGTGCTCGATGTACCGACCCAGGACGTGATCTCCCGCGACAACGTGTCGGTGAAGGTCAATGCTGTGATCTACTTCCGGGTTGTGGAACCGGACAAAGCCATCATCCAGGTCGCCAACTTTTTCGAAGCGACCAGCCAGCTGGCGCAGACCACCTTGCGTTCCGTGCTGGGCAAGCACGAACTGGACGACATGCTGGCCGAGCGCGAGCGCCTGAACCTGGATATCCAGCAGGTACTGGACCAGCAGACCGACGCCTGGGGCATCAAGGTGGCCAATGTCGAGATCAAGCATGTCGACCTCGACGAATCGATGGTGCGCGCCATTGCACGGCAGGCCGAGGCGGAACGCGAACGCCGCGCCAAGGTGATTCACGCCGAAGGCGAGCTGCAGGCATCCGAAAAGCTGATGCAGGCGGCGCACGTTCTCGCGCAGCAGTCGGGCGCGATGCAGTTGCGCTACATGCAGACGCTGTCCAACATCACGAGTGACAAGTCAACGACGATTGTCTTTCCGCTGCCGATCGAGATGCTGACCGGGCTCATCGATGCGCAGAAACGCCCCTGAGCGGCCCACCGATGCGGTGAATGAAATCCGCGATGATGGGATTGACCAGTGCCGGGTGGCTTACCGGCGCCATATGACCGGCATCGATCGCGTGCGTCTCCGACTTCGCGAGACTGCCGGCAAGGACGGACACGATCGCGTGCGTGCAGGGCGGGCTCTCGCGACCAGTGATCAGGCAGCTTGGAACAGCCATCCGTCCATAATCGGAAGGACGCAAGGGGTCGTCGATCAATGCCTGGAAATCGAGCGGCACCTTGGGCAGCAATGAGGCGAACAAGGCTTGGCGTGCCGGGGGCAGCGCGGCGTAAGTACCCTTCCCGCCCCAGTAATCGATGAACATTTCAGTTGCGCGTTGGCTTTGGCCTTGGTGCGTAGCCACCTTGCTGGCGTGCGCCACGGCGCGAATATCGTCCAGCACCGGATCGTCCTTCCCCAGCAAATGAAATGCAGTCGGCTCATAGAGCGCGAGGCTGCATATCCGACCCGGATCGGCGTGGGCCAGTCGCAAGGCCACGCCGCCGCCGAAGGAATGACCGACCAAATGAAAGCGCTCTCCGGGGCTGAGGATTTGTTCCAGTTTCGATTGCACCAGCCGGACTTCATCGACCAGTGAATGCCGGTCGCCTGATTCAGGCATGACGCTGTCGCCGTAACCGTAGAGGTCGATGGCAATCAGGCGATGGGTGCTGCGCATGGCTTCGATGAGGGTGCGCCACTGGCTCTTCGAGCCCATCGAACTGTGAAGCAGCACGACGGCAGGCCCCTGGCCTTCAACCTTTGACCCGATCTTCATTTCTTTGGCTGCATATGCGTGGTCCAGCGCCTGCAGCGGCGCTACTGACTGGAATTGGTACATGGTCAATCCTGAAAAATTGCGTAAGGAGATGTGGACCGCCGGCATGGATTCCAACGTCGACGGGCGGCCGTGCGGAAGCGATGGCAAGCGGCGTGCCACTACCGGGGCTGCGGGGACTACGGGCTGCAGACCCTATACGATTCAGAGACTTATCGAGCGCACCGCAAAATTGTTGTGAAGCCGCGGCACGCCCACACACCGGCATGTGTTGTGTCGCGGCGAACGAACGAAGCAAGGGTGTCGGGATAAATCCATCGGCAAACCCGTATGTGCGAAGCGGTCATGGACGCAGATCATCGAAACTTTCCCTTCCTTTTCAATGACTTCCGCTTCGTCGAGCACGCCAGGTACCGAACTGGCACGCGGCCTGCACTCAGCTAGGCGACGCAGCCATAGACGCCGCGTCCATTCCAATCCAACTACCCCAAGGAGCTATTCAGATGCAGAACGAAAACCGCCGCTCATTCGTCAAGAGCGCACTTACCGGAGCCGTGGTCGCCGCAGTCGGTACACCGCTGGCTCGTCCAGCGCTTGCTGCGGACCACATCAAGGAGGTGAAATTCGCCGAGGACCCGAAGAACCTGAAGCCGGGACAGGAAACCTCGCACACACCGTCGATCGTGCTGGAAAAGGTGGACAGCAAGGAGGTCGCGTACGGCAAGACACCGCCTGGCGATTTCTACCGCGTTACTGTGCAGGCCAAGCACGAGGCGATCAACGAGCATTACATTTCCGGGATTGCGCTGTACCTGAACGGGAAGCTGGTTGCAGAGCACACGATGAACAAGGGCCCGGCCGACCCGTCGCTGCCGGCGGTCACCTTCATGCAGCGCCTCAAAGCCGGCGACAGCCTGCTGGCAGTCACCGACTGCAATATCCATGGCAAATGGGGAAACCGGACGACGGTCTAAGCCCGGTCAGGTCAAGCCGCGCCATGCCGCACGGTCCCTCGTATGGCTTTCGCCCAAGCTTTCGCTCGCCAAGCCGGCGCAGCGCTATCAGGTGAACAAAGCAAAAAGGCCAGCCCGCTCGGTGCGGACAGGCCTTGTTTGCGCGATTCCTGATCAAACCAGCGTAATCGTCACGTCGACGTTGCCGCGCGTGGCCTTCGAATACGGGCACGTGCGGTGTGCCTCGTCGACGAGGGCCTGGGCGAGTTCGCGTTCCAGTCCCGGTGCACTGACGTTGAGACGGGCCTGGAGGAAGTAGCCTCCGTTCACCGTGCCCAGGTCCACTTCCGCATCAACGGACAGGTCAGGCGGAAGCGCGACCTCCCTTCTTGCGGCCGCAAGCCCGATTGCACCGATGAAGCAGGCCGACCAGCCGGCGCCAAACAGCTGCTCCGGATTGGTGCCGTCACCCTTGGTGCCGGGCGAAGACAGTTTGATGTCAAGCAGGCCGTCGACGCTGCGGGCGGTGCCGTCGCGTCCGCCCGTGGTGCGGGTTCTGCCGGTGTACAGGACTTTTTCGAGTTGGGTCATTGGAAACTCCTTGGTGAGGTGGTGAAGAAAACAGTTGTCTGGTTATCGGGCGGGCTCTACCAGGGCCAGTACCGCTTCCGCGAATGCTTCCGGTGCCTCCTGCGGCAGGTTGTGTCCGGCATTCGGCACGATCCGGTGCGTCCTCGGTCCGCTGAACTTCGCGGCATGCGCCTTGCCGTCATTGGCCGGGCCCCCGAGCTCGCCGGCGGCAATCCCGGTGGCGTCCATGCGCATCATGCGCCGGCGTTTTCTGTTTATTTGAGACATACGTATCCTTGGCGGAAGGTGTTGAATGTTGAGCGTGGCGTCGCAATACGCGATCAGGGCTCAACTGCTAGCGTAGGTCCACCTTGTATCTCCACTGTGTTGCGCATGCTGCCTTTTTGTACCCGCGAATGTCTGGCAGCGGCGCGATACAAAGGAGTACAAAGCGGCATGCACGCTTATTCCTTCTGCGCCAGCAAGGCCTTGATGGCGGCCTCGGTCTGCGCATATTGGCCTTCGCCGAAATGGCTGTAGACCACCTGGCCTTTCTTGTCGATCAGATACACCGCAGGCCAGTAGCGGTTGTTGTAGGCGCTCCAGGTTGCATAGCGGTTGTCCTGCGCCACCGGGTAGCGGATGTCAAAGCGCTTGATGGCTGCCTTGACGTTGTCTGTGCTGCGCTCGAATGCGTATTCGGGCGTGTGCACGCCCACCACCACCAGGCCCTGGTCCTTGTATTTCTGGTGCCAGTCTTTGACATGGGGCAGCGTATTGATGCAGTTGATGCAGTCGTAAGTCCAGAAGTCGACCAGCACCACCTTGCCGCGTAGCTGCTGCATGGTCAGCGGTTCGCTGTTGAGCCATTTTTCGATGCCCGTGAATTCCGGCGCAGGGATGCCGTAGCGGAGCTGTCCGGCAAGCGCCGTGCCGGTGCTGCAGGCGGCTGCGGTGAAAACGGCCAGGCTGGCGAGTGTCTTGAGTCGGGAAAGCATGTCAAAGTCCTTTCAGTGAGGGGAAAAAGGCGGCGATCCAGGCATATGCGAGGGTGTCGTATTGCAGATAGATGGCGAGTGCGGTCAGCATCACCAGCACGCCGAAGAACTGCTGAAGGCCCTGCGCATGGCGCGACAACAGGCGGACGCGGCGCGTGATGACCTCCCCGCCGTAGATGATGGTGAGCATGGGGATGGCTGCGCCGATCGCGTACAGGGTCAGCAGCAGGGCCGACCATGCGGGATCCTGTGCCTTGACCACCAGCACGAGGATCGAGGCGAGCACCGGACCGGCGCAGGGTGTCCACACCGCCCCGAGCGACATGCCGAGCACGAAGCCGCCAGCGTTGCCGCGGCCCGCAGTTACATGCGGACCGATGGCCGAGCCAAGTCGTTGCAACGGCGGGTCCAGTCGCGCCATCACCCATTCATAGGGGCGCGGCCAGACCCGCAGCAGGCCCGACAGGGCAAGTGCCGCGACCGCCGCATTGCGCAGTGCTTCCTGCGCCACTTCGGCAGCGCTGGAGACGACGCCGAGCAGCATCGCAAAGGATGTGAATGCCAGGATGAAACCGGATACGATGAACAGCGGCCGCACCCGCCCCGGGCGCTCGACCGAAGTGCCGAGCAGGATCGGCATGACGGGCAGGATGCAGGGCGAGGCAATGGTGAACATTCCGGCCAGGAGGGCCAGCAAGACTTCGAGCGGGTTATGCATGACGAGCACTCCGGTGGTGGGCATGGCCGTATTGGAACGCCCGCGCGTATCCCGTTTGTGTCCTCTTCGCCGGCTTTGTGCAATGTTTTGTTTCGTAACCGTGGCCAGATACACTGGGACACAATTCGCCGCGCCATTTCGGCTATAAAGTGCGGACACCGACGACAAAGGAGCGCAACATGACCACCGACTTGCTGCATGGATCCTGCCACTGCGGGGCCGTCCAATTTGAAGTCCGAACCGCTGTCTCGCCTGCGACGCGCTGCAATTGCAGCCTCTGCCGGCGAAAGGGAGCGCTGATGACGCCGGCATTCGCAGCGAGCGACCTGAAGATCCTGCGCGGCGAGTCCGACCTCACGCTATATCAGTTCAATACGCGCGTAGCGAAACATTACTTCTGCAAGCACTGCGGCATCTACCCCTTCCATCAGACGCGCAAGGATCCGAATCTCTGGCGCGTGAACATCGGCTGCCTGGAAGGCATCGACCCTTATGCACTGGAAGCAGGTGTCGCCGATGGCGCGAGTCTTTCTGTGGTGGAGGATGCATGAGGCGCTTGCTGGCAATCCTTGCTTTCTTCTCGGGAACACTGGCCGCCGAACTGGCGCAACCGGTCAATTGTTCCCTGCTGCACGCCAGCCGGCCGGATGCAGGCTGGCGCCGGCGCCCTGCGCTATGATTCGCTGATGGAAGATTCCGATCACGTTTTGATCGTCGACGATGACCGTGGCATACGGGAGTTGCTTGCCGCCTATCTGGAAAAGAACGGCATGCGCACTTCCCTCGCCGCCAATGGCCGCGAAATGCGCGCGGCCCTGGAACGCGGCGCGCCCGACCTGATCGTGCTCGACCTGATGCTGCCGGGAGAGGATGGCCTGGTGCTGTGCCGTGAATTGCGCGCCTCCAAATTCCGCACAGTGCCCGTCCTGATGCTGACCGCACGCAATGAAGAGGCCGACCGTATCCTCGGCCTGGAAATGGGCGCGGACGATTACCTTGCCAAGCCGTTTGCAGTCCGCGAACTGCTGGCGCGAATCCGCGCCGTATTGCGCCGTGCACGTATGCTGCCGCCCAACATGCAGGTCACTGAAGCGTCGCAGATGCTCGGCTTTGGCGACTGGCGACTCGACACCACCGCGCGTCACCTGCTCGATGCCGACGGCACCATGGTCGCCCTGAGCGGGGCCGAGTATCGCTTGCTCCGCGTCTTCCTCGATCATCCCCAGCGCGTGCTGACGCGCGACCAGTTGCTCAACCTGACGCAGGGCCGACAGGCGGACCCGTTCGACCGATCTATCGACCTGCTTGTCAGCCGGTTGCGCCAGCGCCTGCGCGACACGGCGCGGGAACCGCGCTACATCAAGACGTTGCGCAGCGAAGGCTATGTGTTTTCTGCGGCAGTGATCGTGATCGAAGGCCCTCAATGAAATCCCACACCCTGCTGCGCTGGCCGCGCACGCTGTTCGCGCGGCTGGCCATCATCCTCTGCATCGGCCTGGCGCTGGCGCAGGCACTCTCGTTCTGGCTCACGATGACGGAACGCGACCAGGCCACCACCAACCTGATGGTCGGCTATATCGAACGCGAAGTCGCCAGCTCGGTCGCCCTGCTCGACCGCCTGCCCGCCGCCGAGCGCCCGCAATGGCTGCCGCGACTCGCGCGGCGCAGCTACGAGTTCGTCCTCGGCCCTGGCATCACCGGGGCGCCGCCCGACGCGCGCCTCTCGGCCCTGGTGGCCGAATCGATTGCGGAAGGCATTGGTACGCACTATGCATTGACCGCGAACGCGGTACCGGGCAGCCGGGAGCGCATGCAGGTCCATCTGCAACTGAGCGACGGCAGTCCGCTGACTATCGATATACGGCCCATGCCCGGCATTCCGCTGTCCGGGTGGCTGCCACTGGTGCTGGTGTTGCAACTGACTGTGCTTGCGGCATGCTGCTGGCTGGCGGTGCGCCTCGCGACGCAACCGCTGGCCCAGCTCGCGCAAGCTGCCGATGCGCTGGGGCCGGCCCTGAAGGCCGAGCGCTTGCCTGAGGACGGCCCGTCCGAAGTGGCCCGCGCCGCAAAGGCATTCAACGCAATGCAGGACCGCATCGCGGTCTTCATGGCGGAACGACTCCAGGTCCTGGCAGCGATCTCGCACGACCTGCAGACTCCGATCACCCGCATGCGGCTCCGGCTCGACGTGATGGACGAGAGTCCCCAACATGCACGCCTGCAGCAGGACCTGCAGGAAATGGAAAACCTGGTCAAGGAAGGCGTCACCTATGCACGCACCTTGCACGGCGCCGAGGAAGTCCCCTTCCGCATCGATCCGGACGCCTTGCTGGACAGTCTGGTCCTCGACTACGTGGATGCCGGACAGCGCGTTTCCCTGCGCGGCACAATTGCCGCGCCCCTGGTCACGCGTCCGCAGGCCTTGCGCCGCATTCTCGGCAACCTGGTCGACAATGCGTTGAAATTTACCGGCGCAGCCGAGATCGCGGTGTCGGCGCCGCAGGATGGACAGGTAAGCATTTCCGTGTTCGACTGCGGCCCCGGCATTCCGGCTGACCAGCTCGAATCGGTATTCGAGCCGTTTTACCGGCTGGAAGGATCGCGCAACCGCGACACGGGAGGAACCGGGCTTGGGCTCGCTATCGCGCGTCAACTTGCCCTTGCAATGGATGCCTCTCTGTCCCTGCATAATCGTCCGGAAGGCGGGCTGGAAGCCAGGCTGACGCTGCACAACCTTGTCTAATGCAGGGGGCCGCGCGCGCTCTGCGCCGCCCCAAGCGTCCAGTCCCGTTCCCACCCCTGCAATTGCTGCGCGGGGATGGGCTTGCTGATCAGGTAGCCTTGCGCCGTGTCACATCCAAGGGCGTCCAGGCGTTCCCAGATTGCGGCACTTTCCACGCCTTCCGCGACAACCTTCAACCCGAGGTTATGTCCCAGTTCGATGGTGGAACGGACAATGACCTCGGAATCCGCGCTGGTTACCATGGGCCGAACAAACGACTGATCGATCTTGATGCCATCCACAGGCAGTCTTTGAAGATAGCTGAGGCCCGAGTACCCCGTGCCAAAGTCATCAATGAAAAGCGTCACGCCGAGATTCTTCAAGCGCTCCAGGGTATCCAGGGCACTCTCCGGATCGGTCATCAGTGCACCTTCCGTCAACTCGAACTGGATCAATTCTGAAGAGATGCCCCAGGTGGAGAACAGTCCGGCGACACGCTCGACCAGGCCCGGGGAGTACAAGTCGTGCACCGACAGGTTGACGGCCAGCGAGCGTGGCGCCTTGGCCTCCTTCCATGCATAACTCTGACTGAAGGCGGCTTCGAGCATCCAATGCGTCAACGGCGTAATCGTGCCGGCCTGCTCGGCGAGCTTTACGAATTCGGTCGGGGAGATCATTCCGTAACGCGGATGTTCCCAGCGCACGAGGGCTTCCGATCCGCAGTACGACCGTGACGCGATGTGGACCTTCGGCTGGCAAAAAAGACGCAGTTCATTTTCCGCGATGGCGCGGTGCAGGTCGCCCATCAGTGTCAGCCGCCGCGTGTACTCCTGCTCGAGCCTCCCGGTATACATCGCGTAACCGCCCGCCATCGGTGGGGCGAGGTGCATGGCGGCATTCGCCCGCCGTATGAGGACATCGGCTTCGGTGGCATGACCCGGGAACAGTGCGATGCCGATGCCTGCCCGCGCGTCGAGGGCAAGACCGGCGACGTGGACCGGCGCACGCAGTTTCTGGAGCAGGTAATTCGCGACCTTGACTGCGTGGTCAGCACCGCTGTTGGGAATCATCAGGGCGAACTCGGCCTCCCCGACTCTCGCCAGCATTTCATTCCCGGTGCAGCAGCGCATGAGCCGAAGCGTCAATTCCTGCAGCAACTCGTCGCCCGCGCGATAGCCGACAACCTTGTTGATTTCATGAAATCGTCCGACTTCCAGATGCAAGAGGGCAATGGCTCGATGCTGCTGCCGCGCTGCCTGCATCGCCTCCTCCAGTTTTTCCCGAAGACGTGCGCGATTGGGCAAACCGGTCAGCGGGTCATAATAGGCAAGGCGCTCAATCGTGGCCTGCGCCGCGCGATGCTGTACGCGCCGTCGCTGGTCCTCTATGCCAAAACCCAGGTCATCGGCAAGCTCGGCGAGGAGTTTGACTTCTGCTTCGTCAAAGGCGTCCAGATCGCCGGCCCCCATGAGGAGTGCGCCGATGACCTGCCCCTCTACCCGGAGCGGAAATGCCGTAAAGGAAGAAAACCCGGCCGTGCAAGCCTGCTCGCGGAATGAAGTGAAGACAGGTGCGGCGTAGACGGGATCCGAAAGAAGCCGGCCGACCACGGGCTGTCCGGTGCGAATCGCCGTACCGGTGGCGCCGTGCCCGTGCACATCATTCGCCCAGGAGAAATTGAACGCCGCCATCGCCGCAACGTCCGTCCCGACACTTGCCATCCACCGGATGCTCTTCCTTTCGTCGTCGACGGCATAGCCGACGCACGCGATCCTGTAGCCGCCTGTTTCGACAATGACGCGGCACATGTCGCGCAGCAGTTCCTGCTCGCTGCAGGCACGAACCAACGTACGATTGCCGGCACTCAAGGTGCGCAGGGCGCGGTGCACACATGCCAGCTCCCTCGCCACGTCTGCGCCGCACTGCGCAGGTGAACGGTCGTCGGGAACGGCTACTTCAGAACGGGAATCCATCCCTCGCCTCTCGCCTCTCGCCCCTCACTTTTGGCAACGCTTCATTATAGGCAATGGGCAGCATGCTGCTCGGTCACTTTGCCCGCTTCTGTCCCGCGTCAGAGCTTTGATTCTTGTATCGCCTTGTACCCACGGGATGTTCAGACAAGAAAGTTTCATATAGCGCAGTTTTCCGGACACACGGGCGATACATAGGGGACGTGTAATGCAACAAGGTGCGGCTCGAAATTGCGGACCCGAGCCACAAGATCCTTGCCAGCGAAACTGTCGCCGTTACTGTTCCCGAGCCGAAGGCACCAGAAACGCACGGGCACTGATCGCCCTTGTGCGCTGGCCGGGTATCGATGACTTTCGCTATCGTTTAAGAACGTTCAAGGTGCTGCCCGGCGAGAGGCCGACAATCGGCCTCATCGATATGCATTGGAGGGATGCCACCATGCGCTTCTTGTACTCGGGCACTCCGGTCAGCGACGCGGCGCTGACAAGCGAATTTGAATTCTGGAAAAACCATTTCCTCCGCTCGGCCTTGCTGGCGACTGGGGCAGGCATCGTCATGGGCTTGCTCATCCTGCTTTGGCCCGCGGGCTTGGGCAACCAGGAGGTCGGGTCTTTCGTGCGGCAGCTCTGGCCGGCATTTGTCGAATGCGGGTTCTGGCTCGGCTTTCTTGTCGGCCTGCTCTGGGCAGCGAGCCAGCGGATCGGCTGCGCGCTCGCCGGCACGGTTCCCTGGGCTCCTGCGGATAAGAACCGGGCACGGACTTTTGCGAGGGTCTTCGGTCAGGCCGGTTGCGCTGCGGCATTCGGATCGGGATTGCTGTGGGTGGCGGTGTACTTTGTGCATCAACTCGGCTCGGCAGGCCAGGGGCTCCTGGTCACCCTCGTCCAGCTGGTCCATACCGGATGGGCGTCGTCGGGAGGCTTTCTCCTGCTCGCCGTTGTCCTCGGACTAGCAGCCCGAATGCATGAATGACCAGCGATATGGTGCGGTTCGGAGAATGACACGCCCCGCTGTAGGAATTCTCCGATTTGCTTAAGAAATTGCCATAAGTCATTGGAGATAAAGGGTTTTTACAAGGAATTCACATTTCCTGTGGATAAGTTTGTGAACAACTCCCCTTTGCGTTTCCTCAATCTCGATTTTTCGGGCGTTCCAACAGATTGCCTAAGAATTAGGCAAAAGAAATAAGTCCTTCAAATCAATGACTTAATCAAGGTGCCTTGCGGCCATCCGGTTCCGCCCAATTGTGATTCATATCAGGAACGAAGCTGCCGCCCGATGTGCACAAGTCGCGTCGGACGATGTTTGTCAAGCCCCTTTTTCGGCGCACACCGGCTGCGCGGCTTTTCTGAGGCTGGCCGAATTGCGTATCGCATCGAAACACGCATCGACAAGCCGCTCCGCTTCTTCCGCAAGCGAAAAATAGCCCGGCTCCAGCAACCAGTTCTGCAGGATCCCTTCAATGCTTGCCTGCAACAGGACACCGGCAAGGCGGATATCGGTATCGGGTGAGAGGTGTTTTGTCTCGACCGCGCGTGCAAGCGACTTGCGGATATGCTCCCTCCCGCTCAGCCCGGCCTCATGCTGCCGGATATACATCACGTCCGAGGGGTCCACGAACTCGGTCTTTTTCCAGAGAATTTCGATGATCTTGCGGAAGTGCGGATTCTGTTCGCACTCCTTCAGGAAGAACACCGCCACCTTGCGCATGTGATCGAGGGGATCGCCCGTCGTCTCCTGATTGACTGACTCCGCCAGTTGCTCCATCGGCAAGTGGACGCGGTCGCACATCGCGTTGAAAAGGTCGCTCTTGTTCTTGAAGTGCCAGTAGATTGCGCCCCGGGTCAGGCCGGCCGCTTCCGCAACGGCATCCAGGGTCGTACGGGCGTAGCCGAGCCGGTAGAACACATCCTCAGCGGCATCCAGCAAGTGGTTGCGGGTTTCGAGCGCCTCTTCTTTTGTTCTTCTTACCATTTGGCTTCCTTGCACAAAAAACAATGATACATGCGGGTACAAACATACATTCACGTACGTATGTATAATACCCCTGCTCAAGCGAAAAGGTACAGCGTGTGGCCCGGCAAGGCCAGCAAGAAGCTGCCTTTCGTCAACTTTCTCTAAAGAATTCCATGACTGCATATCAAAAGAACGCTTCCATAGCCGCTATCGCCCTTGCCGCGGCCACCCTTGCCGGCTGCGGGGATCAGATCCGTAGTGCCCAGGCACAGGCGCCGGGCGGGATGCCGCCGCCCGAAGTGTCGGTGGTCACCGTCGCTCCCGAGCGCGTGGCACTGACCAACGAGCTTCCCGGGCGACTCGAGGCTACGCGCGTCGCCGAAGTACGCGCCCGTGTTGCGGGCATCGTCACGAAACGCGTTTTCCGCGAGGGCGCGGAGGTCAAGGCGAACGATGTGCTGTTCCGAATCGACCCCGCCCCTTTCCAGGCGACCGCCAATAGCGCGCAGGCCGCGCTGGCAAAGGCAGAGGCCAACCTCGCCCAGACCACGCTCAAAGCCCAGCGCTACAAACCACTGGTCGAGACCAATGCCATCAGCAAGCAGGAATATGACGACGCGCTGACGGCGCAAAAGCAGGCAGCCGCCGATGTCGCCTCGGCCAGGGCCGCGCTGGAAACCGCACGCCTCAATCTCGGCTACGCCACTGTCAATGCCCCGATCTCCGGCCGTATCGGCCGCGCGCTTGTCACCGAAGGCGCCCTTGTCGGCCAGGGAGCCGCGACACCGCTGGCCACGATCCAGCAGCTCGACCCGCTGTACGTCAACATTACCCAACCCGCTTCCGAAGCCTTGAAACTGCAACGCGCCATGCGCGAGGGCAAATTGCAGAAGGCCGGCAAGGATGAGGTCAAGGTGAGCATCGTGATGGAAGACGGCGAGGTCTACTCGCATGCAGGCAGGCTGCTGTTTTCGGACCAGACCGTCGATCCGGGCACCGGCGCCATCACCCTGCGTGCCGTCGTCCCGAATCCGGAACGCTTCCTGTTGCCCGGCATGTACGTCCGCGCACGCGTGGAACAAGCCGTCCAGGAAAACGCGATCGCCATCCCGCAGCAGGCCGTACAGCGACAGGCCAACGCGGCTGTGGTCATGGTTGTCGGACAGGACAACAAGGTGGCCCCACGCCCGGTCAAGGCCGAGACTGCCATCGGCGACAAATGGATTGTCAGCGAGGGATTGAAGGCGGGCGAACGCGTCGTTGTCGAAGGCTTCCAGAAAGCCCCGCCAGGCGCCGTCGTCAACGCCGTCCCCTGGAAACAGGCCGCCGGTCCTGCGCCGGTTGCGCAATCTGCCCCAAAGAACGCGGCGCAGCCGACCAATCAATAAGAGAGCAAGCGAATGGGAAAATTCTTCATTGAGCGCCCGGTGTTCGCCTGGGTGCTGGCCATCTTCATCCTGATCGCCGGCGCGCTGTCCATTACCGGGCTGCCGGTGGCGCAGTATCCGACGATCGCGCCGCCTTCGGTGGTCGTCACTGCCATGTATCCAGGCGCGACCGCCCAAGCGCTCGAGAACAGTGTCACCAGCCTGATCGAGCAGGAATTGAACGGCGCACCCGGATTGCAGTACATGGAATCCCAGAGCCAGGGCAATGGCCAGGCGCAGATCACCGCGACCTTCAAGCCAGGCACGAACATCGATCTCGCGGCGGTGGAAGTGCAGAACCGGATGCGACGCGTCGAATCGCGCCTGCCCCAGTCCGTGATGCAGCAAGGCGTGCAGGTCACGAAGGCGCGCAGCAACTTCCTGATGGTGGTCACGTTGTCGTCGAAGGACGGCAGCATGGATCCGGTCGCCTTGGGCGACTACCTGTCCCGCAACGTGTTGAACGAAATCAAGCGCGTGGACGGCGTCGGCGAGGCCATCCTGTTCGGCACCGAGCGTGCGATGCGCGTCTGGATCGATCCCGACAAGATGGTCGGTTTCAAGCTGACCCCGGCGGATATTGCCAATGCGATCCGTGCACAGAACGCGCAGGTTGCTTCCGGCACCCTCGGTGAACTGCCCTCCCCCGGCTCGCAGCAGGTCACGGCGCCCATCGTTGTCACCGGCCAGCTATCGAGCCCGGAGCAGTTCGGCAATATCGTGCTGCGCGCCAATACAGACGGATCAGTCATCCGCCTGCGCGACGTTGCACGCGTCGAACTGGGCGGCCAGGCTTATGCCACTTCCGCGCGCATCGACGGCAAGCAGTCGTCGGCCATCGGCATCCAGCTCTCGCCGACCGCCAACGCGCTCGGCACCGCGAGCCTCGTGCGCGCGAAGATGGAAGAGCTGCAGAAGTTCTTCCCGGCCGGCGTGCAATACGACATCCCGTACGACACGTCCAAGTTCGTCAAGATCTCGATCGAGGAAGTGGTCAAGACGCTGCTCGAAGCGGTACTGCTGGTGTTCCTGGTGATGTACCTGTTCCTGCAGAACATCCGCTACACGCTGATCCCGACCATCGTCGTGCCGGTGGCGCTGATGGGCACGTTTGCCGCCATGTATGCGTTCGGCTTCTCGATCAATGTGCTGACCATGTTCGGCATGGTGCTGGCAATCGGTATCCTGGTCGACGATGCCATCGTCGTCGTCGAGAACGTGGAGCGCATCATGAGCGAGGAAGGTCTCTCGCCTGCCGCTGCGACCAGAAAAGCCATGGGCCAGATTACCGGCGCCATCATCGGCATTACCCTGGTGCTGATCGCGGTGTTCATCCCGATGGCCTTCTTCGGTGGCGCCGTCGGCGCGATCTATCGGCAGTTCTCGCTGTCGATGGTCGCCTCCATGGCCTTCTCGGCCCTGATGGCACTGACCCTGACGCCGGCCTTGTGCGCCACGCTGCTCAAGCCGGTGGAAGCCGGGCATCATCATGAGAAGAAAGGTTTCTTCGGCTGGTTCAACCGCAAGTTCAACAGCACGACCAACGGCTACCAGCGCATCGTCGTCGGCATGCTGGGCAAGACCACGCGTTACATGCTTGTCTACGGCGTCATCGTTGCCGTCGTCGGCCTGCTGTTCATGCGCCTGCCGGCCTCCTTCCTGCCGAACGAGGACCAGGGTTACATCCTGACCAACATCCAGCTGCCGCCGGGCGCCAGCGCCAACCGTACGCTCGACGTCGTCAAGCAGGTGGAAGGCTACTTCCTCAAGCAGCCCGGCGTGGAGCATACGGTCGCCGTGACCGGATTCAGCTTCTCGGGCAGCGGCCAGAACGCGGGTATTGCCTTCGTTCCGCTGAAGGACTGGGACGAGCGCGACGCGGCCAACACTGCCGATGCGATTTCCGGCAAGGCAATGGGCGTGCTGCTGCAGATCAAGGATGCCATCGTGTTTGCCCTCAATCCGCCGCCGATTCCGGAACTCGGTACGGCGACCGGTTTCAATTTCCGCCTGCAGGACCGCGCCGGACGCGGCCACGA
Organism: Noviherbaspirillum sp.; assembly: GCA_035626875.1. GTDB lineage: Bacteria > Pseudomonadota > Gammaproteobacteria > Burkholderiales > Burkholderiaceae_D > Noviherbaspirillum. Next base: position 71,336 of record DASPMV010000066.1, read on the forward strand.
CGCCCTGCTCGCGGCACGCAACCAGCTGCTCGGCAAGGCGGCGAAAAGCCCCGTGCTCGCGGGCGTCCGTCCTGAAGGACTGGAAGACGCGCCCCAGTTGCAGGTCGATATCGACCGCGACAAAGCAAGCGCGCTTGGTGTGGCCTTCGCCGACATCAACGCGACCCTGACCGCGGCGCTCGGGTCGTCCTACCTGAACGACTTCCCGAACGAGGGCCGCCAGCAGCGCGTCATCATGCAGGCCGAACCGGCGCAGCGCATGCAGCCGGAAGACCTGCGCCAGCTCTACGTGCGCAATGTCGCCGGCGAGATGGTGCCGATGGCAACCTTCACGACGCTGAAGTGGATCACCGGCCCGGTCCAGGTCGTGCGTTACAACGGCTATCCGGCGATGAAGATCGCCGGCCAGGCAGCGCCGGGCCACAGCAGCGGCGAAGCCATGGCCGAAATGGAAAGGCTCGTGGGCCAGCTCCCGCCGGGCTTCGGCTTCGAGTGGACCGGGCAGTCGCGCGAGGAACAGATCTCGGGTTCGCAGATGCCGATGCTCATGGCACTGTCGCTGCTCGCCGTGTTCCTGGTGCTGGCGGCGCTGTATGAAAGCACCGCGATTCCGCTGTCGGTGATGCTGGTGGTGCCCCTGGGCATTCTCGGCGCGCTGCTCGGCGTCACCGTGCGCGGCATGCCGAACGATGTCTATTTCAAGGTTGGCTTGATCACCATCATCGGTCTGTCGGCCAAGAACGCGATCCTGATCATCGAGTTCGCCAAGGACTTGCAGGCCGAGGGCAAGGACGTCGTGACGGCGGCGCTGGAGGCGGCGAAACTCCGCTTCCGTCCGATCATCATGACCTCGCTCGCCTTCATCCTCGGCGTGCTGCCGTTGGTGATCGCAACCGGTGCGGGTTCGGCCAGCCAGCGCGCGATCGGTACCGGCGTCATGGGCGGCATGATGACGGCGACCGTGCTCGCCGTCTTCCTGGTGCCGGTGTTTTTCGTCGTGGTCCGCCGTGTTTTCAAGGGCAGCGAGCGCCAGAAGCGTTTCTGGACTGCCCACTCGCACCATGTCAGTGTCGAGGGAGAAGGAGTATGAACAAATTGAATATCCCGCAATTCACCCTGCCGCTGCTGGCCGCCGCCGTGCTGTCGGCGTGTTCGCTGGCACCGGTGTACGACCGGCCGGACGCGCCGATCCCGACCACGTATCCGGCCGAAGCCACGCCGCAGGGCGGACAGATCGCGTACGTCACGGCCGATAACGGCTGGCGCGAGTTCTTCCAGGATCCGCGCCTGCAAGCCCTGATCGAGGCCGCGCTGGTGCATAACCGCGACCTGCGGGTCGCTGCCCTGCGCATCGAAGAAGCGCGAGCGCAGTACAACATCACCGGCGCGGACATGCTGCCCAACATCGCTGGTGCTGCCTCCGGATCGCGTTCCCGCACCTCGGCGGCCACCTCGCCCACCGGCACGTCGATCGTCGGCACTGGTTACCAGGTCGGCCTGTCGCTGTCCGCATTCGAGCTGGATTTCTTCGGCCGCGTCCGCAGCCTCAACGATGCCGCGCTGTCGCAATACCTGGCGACCGAGGAAGCCCGGCGTGCAGCCCACATCAGCCTGGTTGCCGAAGTGGCAAAGGCTTACCTGTCCCAGCGTGCGCTGTCAGAGCAGGAAGAACTCGCGCGGCGCACCTTTGCATCGCGCGAGTTTGCCTACAAGCTGGCGCAACAACGCTTTGAAGTCGGCGCGTCCTCCGCGCTTGACCTGCGCCAGAATGAAATCCTGGTGCAAAGCGCCCGCGCGTCGCTGGCAACGCTGCAGCGTCAGCGCGGCCAGGCGCTCAACGCGCTGACGCTGCTCGTCGGCCGTCCCTTGAACGACCTGCCGCAAGCCCTGCCCCTCTCATCGCAAGGCATCGTCTCCGAATTGCCGGCCGGCCTGCCCTCGGACCTGCTCGTGCGCCGTCCGGATATCCGCGCCACCGAACAGCGGCTGAAAGCCTCCAACGCGAACATCGGTGCCGCGCGCGCGGCGTTCTTCCCGAGGATTTCCCTGACGGCCGGCATCGGCAGCGCGAGCGGCGAACTCTCAGGCCTGTTCGACGCCGGCACCCGCACCTGGTCTTTCGTGCCGCAACTCGTGCTGCCCATTTTCGACGCCGGGCGCAACCGCGCAACGCTGAGCATTGCCGAAGTCCGCAAGGACATCGCAGTGGCGGATTACGAAAAGGCCATCCAGGTTGCCTTCCGCGAAGTGGCGGACGCGCTGGTAGCGCGTGCTGCCATCGACGAACAGATCGATGCGCAGGCGCGCGTGCTTGAAGCACAAAGGGAACGGTTGAAGCTGGCGGAACTGCGTTACCAGAACGGTGTGGCCAGCGCGCTTGAACTGCTCGACGCCCAGCGTGAACTGTTTTCTGCCGAACAGACACTGGTGCAGGCGCGATTGCTGCGCCTGACGAACGCGGTGGATCTGTATCGTTCGCTCGGTGGCGGCTTGAAGGAAACGTCGACGGGATGAGGACGGCGCCGATAAGTGCCGGTGGGGCGGAGCTTATCTGCCGTCGGCCGACTCAGCTTCCGCAGGCGCATCCAGTCCCCACTCCTGCCAGCCTTCGCCAAACAGTTCAGCCGGGTGCTGGGTGCGCTCCGATCCATTCCCGCAGGCGAGCGAATCGGAAGGACAATACTTGTCGCATCCCCAGCAGACACGCTCCGGATGTTTTGGGTTGATGGGGAATTTCTTTGTCATGCAGGTCGGGCGAGGATCAGGTCCGGATCATCCGCATGATCGATAAGGATGCGTTTCACCCGTTCTTGCCACAGGCTAGCGAATGTCGACGCTTCATCCTGCGTCGCCAGGTCTTCCAGGATTTTTCTCAATAGCGTGCCTGTTCGCGGATCGGCCTCGACCCGGTTCAGGTTCACGCCAAGCTGGATCGACGCACCGTTGTCGAGGCGCTCGAACGATACCTCACCTTCCATCTCGCATGAGAAATCCATCAGGTTTTGTCGCCTGAACTGGCCGCCAATTCCCTTGAAACCACCTGCGCCGGCAGCGCCGGTGATCAGGCTCACGACGCTGCCGATAACGCCGGTCACGCCTTCGCTCATGGCATTGGAGAACCGGACCCGGATCTCGCCGCGCTCCGGCACCTGGCCGGGATACAGCAGCGCAAGCGCGCGTCTCGTCATCAGATAGGCGCCGGCAACGGTCGGGCAGGAATGTCCGGCGAGCCGTACCGCGTCGATATAGCGGTAAGTAATGTCGCCGTCGTCGAAGGCACCGAGAAACCGGGCCAGCCCGTCATGCACGGTGATGACGGGTGCCTGGTCGAAGAATGCGGGATAGTTCATTCCCATGTGTTCCGGTCAGCTCCCGCAGCTCCCGCAGCACATTCCCTCTTCACCGTGGCCGCGGGGCTTCGCTCCGAAGCCGGCTTTTTGCAAAGCCGCCCTGACCTCTTGCAGCGACGTGACCTCATCGTCAAAGCTGACATTGATGGTTCCAGTTGCAGTGGTAATGGCCACTTTGCTCACGCCCTTGATCGTGTTGAGTACCATCGCTGCTTCCATGGCACTCGCTTCGTCCAGTGAACCCGACAATGACAAATTTTCTGTTTTCATGCGATTTCCTCACGATTCAAAATTGGGGGATTACTTCTGATCGGCACTACTCTAACATAACATCTATTTCTCCTGTATCTTTTAGTTCCTGTCCGTCGTTCTGGAACAAATACCCTGTCGAAGACAGAGACAACTCATTTGCGTTGCCGTACGGAAATGATATAGTTGCTGACACAATAGGGTGCTCACCCAAATAAACCGACCAATGGGGCCAACAACGTGAAACCGTTGAGGAGACGACATGAACCACGCTGTTGCAGAGAATTTGTACCAGCCACCGCTTGACCCGCTCGCCGTCATGATGCCAGTCCGAAACGGAATCCAGTCCGCGGGCAGGACGCCATCTTCGCGTCGCGCCCACCACGCCATCGACGCACGTTTTCACCTCCAGTAAAACGCCGTCCGTCATTTCGATCAACGCGTACACGCTCCCGCATGCTAGTGGCGGCGAGCCTGTTCCCAGCCATTCGTTCGAAGGTAACCATGCGTGAGGATGGAACGCAGAACTTGCAGGAAACGCTTCAGCACAAGCGGCAACAGCTGCGCATGCGCCGTTTCGGCATGGCCGTGCTGTCGGCATTCGTCACCTACGCCACCTTGTCGGCGCTGCGCTTTCATGGCCTTGTCGACGGCGTGGCCCTGACACGTAGTGCGGTGTTTACCGCCCTCGTAACGACAGGCTTTTTCATCGCCTTCCACACCGGGCTCAACCTGAAGGCCAAGGACCCCAGCCTCACCGCGGCGCAGATCCTGACGGCCGAACTGGTCATCCTGCTCTTGCTGCATGGCTCCGAAGGAGCGCGCTCGGCGATCTCTGCCTACCTGACCGTGCCCCTGCTCTTCGGGATCTACCGATTTTCGACGCGCAAGCTGCTGAAAATGGCCCTCGCAGTCATCGCCCTGTACGCGCTGATGGTGTTTTTCTTGTGGCTTGACGGCCTGGAGGGCACCAGGCTCGCGGTCGAGGTCGGCCGCCTCTGCGTGGTGGCGACCGTGCTTATCCTGATCGCCTTCGTAGGCGGCCATATCAGCCTCCTGCGTTCGCGCCTCCATGACGGCAAGGTATTTTTCGAAACCATCTGGGACACCTGCACCGACGCAGTCGTCGTGACGAACGCGGGGGGGCGGATCCTCTATGCCAACCCCGCCATCTGGAAAGTGTTCGGCTACCGTCCGGAAGAAATTGTCGGCGGCTTCGTCAGCCAGCTCCAGCCACACGATGCCGCGCCTGACGTATCGCTTGAGCACGCGCTGAATAAACTGGGCCCCGGCAACGATAAAGTGACGCGGGAGATCGAGGCGCTGCACGCCGGCGGCGCCCGCTTCCCGGTTGAAATTACGCTGGGGCACGCCAAGATGAACGGGCGCGATATCCGGGTCGCATTCCTTTCCGACATCACCGAACGCAAGGCGGCAGAGAACCAGATACGTCACCTCGCCCAGCACGATCCGCTGACCGGCCTGCCCAACCGCATGACGCTGCAGGAACGCCTGGAGCAATCCATCGCGCACGCCCGGCGGAAGTCGCACGACTTGTGGGTGCTGTTCCTCGACGTCGACCGTTTCAAGCTGATCAACGACAGCCTCGGGCATCGTTGCGGTGACCTGGTGCTCACCACGATCGCGGCCAGGCTCATGGAGAGTTGCCGCGATACGGACACAGTGGCGCGCCTTGGCGGAGACGAGTTCGTCGTTCTGCTGGTCGGCACGCCGGGGGCCGAGCTGTCGGTGGTAGCCGTGGAAAGGATCATGGATGCGCTGGCGCGTCCGATGTTCGTGGACGGCCATGAACTGTCGCTCACGCCGAGCATAGGCATTGCCGTCTACCCGCAGGACGGGGACACGCCTGATCAGCTCGTGGAGCGTGCCGATGCCGCGATGTACCGCGCCAAGCAATCCGGCCGCAACAATTTCTGCTTCTATACAGCCTCTATGAACGACGCCGCACTGGCGCGGCTGCAGATCGAGAACGACCTGCGCAACGCGCTGGCATCCCGCGAATTCCTCCTTCATTACCAGCCGCAATTCGACGTGGCGAGCGGGGAACTGGTAGGCGTCGAGGCCCTGCTCCGCTGGCACCATGCCCGCGATGGCATCAAACCTCCCGCCGAATTCATCCCCATTGCGGAAGAAACCGGGCTGATCGTCCCGATCGGCGAATGGGTGATCCGCGCGGCGTGTGAACAACAGTACGCCTGGGCCGAGGCCGGCCTGCCACCGCTGCGCATTTCCGTGAACCTTTCGCAACGCCAGTTCTCGCAATCCAGTCTTGCAGAGACAGTGGCACGCATCCTGCACGAAACGAACGCAGCGCCGCATCTCCTCGAATTCGAAATCACCGAGAGCACCCTGATGGGCGATGTCGACCTCGCCGTGCGCCAACTGCGCGAGCTGCGTGCCCTCGGTGTGCACCTGTCGATTGATGACTTCGGCACCGGCTACTCCAGCCTGTCCTTCCTCAAGCGCTTCCCGATCGAGATCCTGAAGATCGACCGCTCCTTCGTCCACGACATGCAGCACGACGACGACGCGCGTGAAATCGTGCAGGCGATCGTCTCGCTGGCAAAAACGCTGCGGCTCGAGGTGGTTGCCGAGGGCGTGGAAGACGCGGCGCAGCTTCAGGCACTCCGCGAGATGCAGTGCGACCGCGTGCAAGGCTTCCTGCTCGGACGTCCCGTTGAGGCGCGTGAGATTGCCGACCGTCTCGTGCTGCCGGTTGCGTGTGCGTCGACGGAAGTTTGGACTGTGCGACGCAGGCCCGTTCAGCTGGTTATCCCATCGATCGGTCCTCCGGTGCCCGAATGAGGCATGCCATCCACACTCGGAAGATCGACACCAGCAAAACTAAGGCAATTGCCTTATAGTAACAAGCCTGGAATCAGTGCAATGACGACGCTCACCTGTCCGTACTGCGCAAGCATCATGTGCGAATACTTCGGCTGGCCACAATGACAAACACCTTACCGTCGGACGCACAAGACCACATCGCGCTGCGCCACCTTGCAGACAACGCCAAGACCATCGTCTGGGAGATGGACCTCTCCGGACGGTTTCTCTATCTCGACCCGGAATCGGCTGCGATCGTGGCCCCCGGCTCATTCCGTATTGCCGACTGGCTGAAGTTCATTCATCCGGAGGACCAGGCGCGGGCACGTGACGCCACGATTGCCGCGCGGGAGCGGCTCGAAAAGTACAGCCTCGAGTACCGGCTCGTGACCGCAGGCGGCGGCATACGCTGGGTGTCGAGCACCGCAGCGCCGCGCTTCTCACCGGAAGGCGAACTGGTCAGTTTCACCGGCACGATCGTCGACGTCACCGCCCACCACGATATGCGCGAACTGCTGCTGCGCAGCCAGGCCGAGCATCGTCTTGTGACGGAAAACGCCGGCGACATGGTCTCCTACACCGACGCGCGGAACCATTATGTCTACGTCTCCCCGTCCCACGAGGAATTTACCGGGTACAAGCCGGAAGAGCTTATCGGCCAGCCCCTGTCGCGTTTCCTGCATCCGGAAGACGTGGCAAAAGCGGCAATCAGCTCGGCAAGCCAGCCCGACGGACTGATCACCATCCGCGCGCAACGCAAGGACGGCTCCTGGTTCTGGATCAGCACCAGCACCCGTGCCGTGCGCGATCCGCAAACCGGCGAGTACCGCGGGATGGTCGCCATTGCCCGTGACATCACCCGGCAGCGCGAAGCCGAGCGGGAGCTCGCGCGGAGCGAAGAGCGCTTCCGCAGCCTGACGAAGCTGTCCGCCGACTGGTATTGGGAGATCGACGCGGACGGGCTGTTTACCTTTGTGTCGGAAGGGATTTCGTTGCGTCTCGGCCTGCAGCCGGATGAAGTCCTCGGGATGCACATCGTCGATACTGTCCATGAACGGAACCAGCCCGGCGTCCACGAGTTTTCCGCAAAGTTCGCCGCGCGCGAAGCTTTCCGTGACCTGTCGGTCGCCGTGTCGCTGCACGGCTATCCGGGCGTCGTCCGGCACGTGCGCATTTCGGGGGAGCCGTTCTATGAAGACAACGTGTACAAGGGCTACCGTGGAACGACACGCGATGTCACGCGCGAGGTCCGGACTGCGTTCGAACTGCATCGGTTGGCAACCCGCGACTCACTGACGGACCTGCCGAACCGCGGTGAGATGGCAGCCAGGCTGAATGACCGCATCCGCGACCGTCGGGGTGCGCCGCCTCAGGGCGTGTTTTTCATCGACCTTGACCGTTTCAAGGAAGTCAACGATTCGCACGGCCATCAATGCGGCGACGTTCTCTTGCAGGAAATCGCGCGGCGCATCCGGGAGACGTTGCGGCCGGAGGACATGCTGGCGCGGCTGGGTGGCGACGAATTCATCCTGCTCGCCAACTGCCGACGTGGCCGTGCATCCGCTCACCGGATCGCTGAAAAGATCCTGTCTGCATTGTCCAGTCCGATTCATGTGGAGGGCCGCGAGCTTGCCGCCTCGGCATCGATCGGCATCAGCATGTTCCCCGACGACGGCAAGTCCAGCGACGAACTCTTGTCCTGTGCTGACACCGCGCTCTATCGCGCCAAGGCCCTCGGCGGTGCGCAGTACTGCTTCTTCACGCAGCGGATGCAGGACGAGAGCCGCCGCCGTCTCGCGCTGATGAACGACATGCGCCATGCGATCGAGCGCGACGAACTGGTGCTGCATTTCCAGCCGCGCGTCGACCTCCAGTCGTTCGCCCTGACAGGGATGGAGGCACTGGTTCGATGGAAACATCCGACGCTGGGCCTGATTCCTCCTCTCGAATTCATTCCGCTAGCCGAGGAAACGGGTTTCATCAATGAAATCGGTGCCTGGGTGGTGCGCGAAGCCTTGAGGCAGGCGAAGGTGTGGATCGGACAAAGCCCGACGCCTTTCCGCGTGTCCGTCAATATCGCACCGCGTCAGCTGCACTCCCCGCATATCGTCGCGCAGGTATCGGAAGCCCTCGCGTTGCATGGACTGAACGGATCGATACTCGAGTTCGAGATTACCGAAACCGCGCTGATGACCGACACGGAAGCCAGTATCCAGGCACTGAAGGCACTGCGCGACATGGGTGTCCGTCTGAGCATCGACGACTTCGGTACCGGCTATTCGTCCCTGTCCTACCTGCGCAAATTCCCGGTTGATTGCCTCAAGCTGGACCGCTCCTTCCTCGCGCAGGAGCATATGCAGAACGTCAACCCGCTGATCCTGGCCGAATCCATCATCAAGCTCACCCATGCCCTTGGCCTGACCGTCGTTGCCGAGGGCGTGGAAACGGTGGAACACCTGCATTTCCTGCGCACGACCTCGTGCGACGAAATCCAGGGATACGTCGTCAGCAAACCGGTCCCCGCCGAAGAATTCAGCCGACTGTTCTCGGGACTGGCCTGCGAGCTTCCCTCGTTCGGATAACCGAACGCCCATTGACGCGGCGGTTCGGAAATCCGACGCCGTCGCTTCCCGCAAAAATGCTTTTCTCATAAAAATCAGGCAGTTAATACCCGCCATCCCTTTCTCCTTCACTGGCATGAAGCGTGCTGAGTAGAAACACCCGAGCCCGTGCCGGAGCATCACTGTGCCGTCACGGATTTCCTGTATGACTTTCTACTGCCCGGCAACGGCGAAGGACTTCTGAAGATGAAAAGGATCAAACTCACTACATGGATTGGCATTGCCATGGTTGCGGGCATTGCCGTCGGCTATGTGGGCAACTCGCTTGCGCCGAATGCGGCCGCCGCGAAAGAAATCGCCAGCTACTTCTCGATCGTCACCGATATCTTCCTTCGCCTGATCAAGATGATCATTGCGCCGCTGGTCCTCGGCACCCTGGTCGCCGGCCTGGCCAGCATGGGCGATGCCAAGGCCGTCGGCCGCATCGGCGGCAAGGCGCTCGGCTGGTTCATTGCCGCGTCGTTCTGCTCCCTCACGATCGGCCTGGTCATGGCCAATGTGCTGCGCCCGGGCGACTCGGTCGGCGTGCCGCTGCCGGAAGTCGGCGCTGCCACCAACCTGAAGACCGGAGCGCTCAATCTGAAGGATTTCATCACCCACGTCTTCCCGAAGAGCATCTTCGATGCGATGGCGCATAACGAGATCCTGCAGATCCTGATCTTCTCGCTGTTCTTCGGCATCGCGCTGGGCCAGATCCACAACAGCACCACGAACAGCCTGGTGAAGACCACGGAAGACCTGGTCCACGTCATGCTGAAAGTTACCGACTATGTGATGCGTTTTGCACCGATCGGCGTGTTTGCCGCCGTGGCCTCGGTCATCACCACCCAGGGCCTGGGTATCCTGGTCGTGTACGGCCGCTATATGGCCAGCTTCTTCCTCGCGCTGGGCGTTCTCTGGCTGCTGCTGATCACGGCGGGCTATTGCGTGCTTGGCAAGGACGTGTTCCGCCTCCTCAAGCTGATCCGCGGCCCGATGCTGGTTGGTTTCTCGACCGCGTCCAGCGAATCCGTCTACCCGAAGCTGATGGAGCAACTGGAAAAGTTCGGCATCAAGGACAAGGTCACCGGCTTTGTGCTGCCGCTCGGTTATTCCTTCAACCTCGACGGTTCGATGATGTACACCGCGTTCGCCGCGCTGTTCATCTCGCAAGCCTATGACCTCCCGCTGACACTCGGCCAGCAGATCACCATGCTGCTGGTGCTGATGGTGTCCTCCAAGGGCATCGCCGGCGTGCCGCGTGCGTCGCTGGTCGTCGTGGCTGCCGTGCTGCCGATGTTCGGCCTGCCGGAAGCCGGCCTGCTGCTGGTGCTGGGCGTCGACCACTTCCTCGACATGGGCCGCACCGTCACCAACGTGCTCGGCAATGCAATCGCCACTGCAGTCGTCGCCAAATGGGAAAATGCGATCGAACCGGTCAGCGAGGAACTCGCCGACGCGGACGAAGCACTCCCGGAAGCCGAGCCGGTCGCACTCGCCAAAGCGGCTTGAATCCCGCCGGCCCATCCGGGCCGGAAAACCATGTCGCCCGGTGACACAACGATACACCGGGCGAACATCCATGGTCACCACTCTCAAGGCATAATTCGGAAATCCGAACGCGCCTTCCTTTCATGCTTCCAAGACAACGCTTCACCCGTTTCGCCGCCTTGGCCGTGGGCGTCGTGGCGATCATTGCCGGCGCGAGCTTCTTCGCCTACCGCACCAGCCTGGCCCTCGGCCTGGCCGAATTGCAGGCAACGGGACGGCACCGGCTGGACCTGTACGCCACCAGCCTGGAACGGGAAATCGACAAGTACGCGTACTTTCCAACGACGCTGGGGCTGGAGCGGGACGTCCTGCATCTGTTGAAGACGCCCCTTCCGGACCTCGAGCAGACCGGCCAGGTGAACCACTATCTCGAGCAGCTCAACGACCGGGCCGGCACCCTTTCCATCTACATCCTCGACACCAAAGGCAAAGTCCGCGCGTCGAGCAACTGGCGACGCGCGGACAGTTTTGTCGGCGAAGACTTGTCATTCCGCCCCTATTTCCGCCAAGCCATGGATACCGGGAGCGGCCGTTTCTTCGGCATCGGCACCACGCGCGGCGAACCCGGCTACTACCTGTCGTCAGCGCTGACCGACGATCACAGCACGCTGGGCGTCGCTGTCGTCAAGGTCGGCCTGAAACAGCTCGAGAAATCCTGGTCGACGGTGGAAGCGCCCGCGCTGGTGTCCGACGAAAATGGCGTGGTCATCCTGGCATCGGTGCCGGAATGGAAATTCACCACCCTGAAGCCGCTGGACGATGCCACCCGCAGCGCCTTCGACCGGACGCAGCAATACAACCGGCGCGCACTCAATCCGCTTGGCGTCGTCGAGCTGACTGAACTGGAGCACGGCGCCCGGCTGGTGCGGCTGCCGAAGGTCGAACCAGTGACAGTGTCCATGTTCCCCGTCGCCGGCGCCTTCCTCGCCCAGACACAGGCCCTGCCCGGCACCCCCTGGAACATCACCGTTTTCTCGCCGCAGGAACAAGTTCGCGGCACTGCCGCCAACCGGGGTGCCCTGGCCGGCATCGGCGCGGCATTCCTGTTCATCCTCGCTCTCATGCTGAATGAACGGCGGCGTCACCTGAAAGACCGCCTCGCCGCGCAGGCCGCGTTGCAAAAGGCGCACGACGAACTGGAACGGAAGGTCACCGAGCGCACGCGCGACCTCTCGTCGGCCAATACACGCCTGCAACAGGAAGTCGCCGAGCGCATCCAGGCCGAGCGCACCTTGCGCGCCGCGCAGGATGAACTGGTGCAGGCCGGCAAGCTGGCCGTCATTGGCCAACTTGCTGCCGGTGTCGCGCATGAGCTGAACCAGCCGCTCGCAGCGCTGCGTACCCTGTCCGGCAACGCCCGCAAGTTCCTCGCACGCGGGAACCAGGAGACGGCCAGCAGCAACCTGGAACGCATCGCGGAACTGGTCGATCGCATGGGCCAGCTCACCGCGCAACTGAAATCCTTCGCGCGAAAATCGTCCGGCCAGCCGCAGGCCGTCAGCCTGCGCCGCGCCATCGACAACGCCCTCTTCCTGCTCGAACAGCGCTTCAGGCAGGCACAGGTTGTCGCCTGCATCGACTTGCCCGAACAGGAAATGCACGCCTGGTGCGACGCCAATCGCCTGGAACAGGTACTGGTCAACCTGGTCGGCAATGCCCTTGACGCGATGGAGGGCGCAACGGAGCCGGCCCTGTCGATCTCGGCCCGGCGCGAAGGCGAGCGGGTTGTCGTGCAGGTGAAGGATCGCGGACCAGGACTCAGCGATGCCGTCCGCGCGCACCTCTTCGAGCCTTTTTTCACGACCAAGGAAACTGGCAGCGGCCTGGGCCTGGGCCTGGCCATTTCGGCCGGCATCGTCGCCGACTTCGGCGGCAGCCTGACGGGGAGCAATCATCCGGATGGCGGCGCCGTCTTCACCCTCGATATCCCCGCAGCCCCGGGAGGGCAAGGAACATGACGGAAAAACTGCACGTACTGGTGGTCGAAGACGACCCGGACGTACGACTGGGCTGCGAACAGGCGCTGCAACTGGAAGACATTCCGGTGAGCGGTGTCGACAGCGCCGAAAAGGCACGCCGCCGCATTACCCGCGATTTTGCAGGCGTCGTCGTCAGTGACATCCGCCTGCCGGGAATGGACGGCATGGCCCTGCTCAAGGAAGTGTGCAGCATCGACCCGGACCTGCCGGTCGTCCTGATCACCGGCCATGGCGACGTGTCGCTGGCCGTGCAGGCGATGAAGGATGGCGCGCATGACTTCATTGAAAAGCCGTTTTCGCCGGACTACCTGGTGGAAGTGGTGCGCCGCGCGCTGGACAAGCGCCGGCTGACCCTGGAAGTCCGGCAGTTGCGCTCGCGGCTGGAGGGACGGGAGAAACTGGAAGGCCGTCTCATCGGCCGCTCCCCGTCCATGCTGCGCGTGCGGCAACTGGTAACAGGCTTGGGCAACAGTGCCGCCGACATCCTGATCGAGGGCGAAACCGGGACCGGCAAAGAACTGGTGGCGCGCTGCCTGCATGACGCCGGGCCGCGCGCAGGCGGGAATTTCGTCGCCATCAATTGCGGCGGCCTGCCGGAAACGCTGTTCGAAAGCGAGATCTTCGGCCACGAGGCCGGGGCCTATACCGGTGCCGGCAAGCGCCGTATCGGCAAGATCGAACATGCGAGCGGCGGCACCCTCTTCCTGGATGAAATCGAGTCCATGCCCCTCGCCATGCAGACCAAGCTGCTGCGCGTGCTGCAGGAACGCAGCCTGGAGCGTCTCGGTTCGAACACACCGATCACGGTGGACTGCCGGGTCGTTGCCGCGACCAAGGCCGACCTGAAGGAATTGTCCGACCAGGGCCGCTTCCGCGCCGACCTGTACTACCGTCTCAATGTCGCCACGCTGCCGTTGCCTCCGTTGCGCGAGCGGCGGGAAGACATTCCGTTGCTGTTCGAGCATTTCCTGCTGCAAGGCGCTGCCCGGCATGACCGTCCTGTGCCGGAACTCGATCCGGCCCGCCTCAGCCGCCTCGTCGCCCACGACTGGCCGGGCAACGTGCGCGAACTGCGCAACGTTGCCGACCGTTGTGTGCTCGGCATCGAAGCGGGCTTTCCGCCGTTCGCCATGGGCGCGGCTTCCGGCCCCCAACCCCTCGCCGAATCAGTGGCAGCCTTCGAACGCGCCCTGATCTCGGATGCGCTGGCAAGGAACGGCGGGAGCCTCGCGCGCACGGCCGAAGCCCTGGGCGTGGCCAAGACCACGCTGCATGACAAGATCCGGAAATACCAGCTGGGCGAGCAGGCTTGAGGAAGAAATGGCAGGCCGGTTATTGCACTGTCGTTGCCAGGGACGACGTCATCGACCCCAGCAGCTGCTCGATCTCTGCCATGGCGACAGGCTTGGTCAGGTGAAGGTTGAAACCGGCCGCCTTTGATCTTGCGCGGTCCTCCTCGGCACCCCAACCGGTCACGGCGACCAGTACCACCGAATCGCACGCCGGCAATTGACGAAAGGCGCGCGCGACTTCATAGCCGTTCATGCCCGGCATGCCGATGTCCAGGAAGGCAATGTCCGGCTGGAACTCGCCCGCCATCCGCAGTGCCTCGAATCCGTCGCCGGCAAGGCGGACGGAATGGCCGCACTGTTCAAGCAATGCCGCCAGGGTGCCGGCCGCGTCCATGTTATCGTCCGCAACGAGCACGCGAAGCGATCTTGGCTGCGCTTCCAGGACTTCCCAAGGGCTTGCATTTGGCGAGGTTTCCGACGCGGCAGCGGGTGCGGCGAGGGGAAGCCTTACCGTGAAAGTACTGCCCTTCCCGGGACCGGCGCTGGCGGCCGACACCGTGCCGCCATGTTGTTCGACCAGGCGGCGCACCAGGCTGAGACCAATCCCGAGGCCGCCGTGGGCCGCGTGGGTGGAGCGCCCTACCTGGGTGAACATCTCGAACACTGCGGCGATGGCGTCGTCGGGGATGCCGATCCCGGTATCAGCGACCGAAATGACTGCGTCGCCGTCCATGCGGAATGCATTCAGCGTAATCAGGCCGCCTGGCGGCGTGTACTTCGCCGCATTGTTCAGCAAATTGCCGATGACCTGGGAGATACGTATCGGGTCGACATCGAGGAACACGTCCTCGTCCGGCAGCGCGACGGAAAATGCATGGCCGCCGCCCTCGATCAGTGGCTGGCTGGTTTCGACCGCGCTTTTCACCAGGCTTTTCAGGTCGACGCGCTGTATCTTGAGCTCAAGCTTGTTGCCGGTGATGCGTGCAATATCGAGCAGGTCATCCACCAGGTGAATCAGGTGGCCGAGCTGCCGGTCCATCATTTCCCTGACGCGGGCCACCGTCTCTATGTTGTCGCCCGCCAGGCGCATCAGTTCGAGGCCGGAACGAATGGGCGCCAGCGGGTTGCGCAATTCATGCGCAAGGATCGCCAGAAACTCTGTCTTGCGGCGGTTGGCAGTCGACAGGTCGGACGCCAGCTGCCGCAACGCGGCTTCGTCGCGCTTGCGCACCGTGATGTCGGCAGCCGTGCCGAGTATACGGGGCAATTCTTCATCGGCGGTGAACTGAAGCAGGCCGGTGACGTCGATCCAGCGCAGTTCCCCGTCGGGACGGCGGAAAAAACGCCCCTGGAACATGAGCCGTTCGCCTGTGGCAAGCGTGCGGGCACTGGCTTCTCGGAACGCTGGCGCGTCCTCCGGATGCAGGAATCCGGAGATGAAGCTCGCCATGTCGGCGGGCGCGTCCTCCTGGGAAAAGCCGAAGATCTCGAACAACCGCTCGTTCTCCCACTTGATGCCATCCGTCGCGGGATCCCAGACCCAGAGACCCAGTTCCGCCGCCTCCGTCGACAGGCGCAGGCGTTTCTCGCTGGCAATCAGCGCGTCGGCGGCCAGGCGTTCCTTCGTCGCGTCGTGGAAGATCTTTGCGTAGCCGCGCAGTTGCCCTGCCTCGTCTTTGAGCGCGACCGTCACCCCGTCAGCAAAGAAACGCGCGCCGTCCTTGCGGATATGCCAGCGCTTGTCTTCTGATCGGCCGGCGTGCTTCGCCCGCTCCATTTCATTCTGGGGGCAGCCGGCTTCGCAGTCCTCCGGCGTGTAGATGAGGTCGGTCGATTGCCCGGTCGCCTGCTGCGACGACCATCCGGTGATGCGGGCCGCGCCGCCTTCCCATTCCGTGATGCGCCCCTGCGCGTCGGTCACGATGAAGGCGTACTCCTTCGTGTTGCCAAGGATGAGGTGGATACGCTCATCCTTGGCGTTGAGCGCGGCGGCGTGGCGTTCCCGTTCGATACGCGCCAGCTCCCTGGTCTTGCGGTGCAGGTCGACAAAGAAGGCGACCTTGGCCCGCAGCACGGCGGGAATCACCGGCTTGGTCAGGTAGTCGACCGCGCCCAGCGCATACGCTTTCTCCACCGGAAAAGCGTCGTCGTCGGATGCGGTGACGAAGATGATGGGGACATGGCTGGTCCGCGGGTGTTCGCGGATCAGACGTGCCGTGTCGAATCCGCTGATATCCGGCATGCGCACGTCCAGGAGGATGACTGCGAAGTCCGTCCTTAGCACATGCTTCAATGCCTCGCGCCCGGAAACGGCGCGCACGCATTTCTGCCCCAATGTCGCGAGCACCGCTTCGAGCGCCAGCAATTGCGCAGGATCGTCATCCACGAGCAGGATGTTGACCGCGTTGTTCGTATTCATCATCGTCCTGTTCAACCCGCCTCGGGGATACTGGATGCGACCCTCTCCACACCATTCCACTTAGCAACTGAAGCGCTGGTGTCGAGAAGTCGTGCACACAAGGAGGCATTTTGCCGGAAATATTACCGGTACAAAAATGAGAACGTTTGAGATGACGCTAAAGAACTGTCTGGCGACAACCTGCAGCGGCTGAAAAAATGCCGGGAAAAAACGGGCCCGCGGATCAACGCGTTACCACTGCACCGACATCTTCCAGCGTCTTGCATCCGGCCAAGGCCATGGCGACCTCGAGTTCGTCGCGCAACAGGCGCAATACGTGCGATACGCCCATTGCTCCTGCATTCGCCAGGCCGAACACGTAGGGCCGTCCGATCAGCACGGCGTCCGCGCCAAGCGCAACCGCTTTCAGCACATCCGTACCACGCCGGATTCCCCCATCCACCAGCAAGGTGAAATCGTCGCCCAGTTTCTGCCGTATCGGTGGAAGTAGCGCCGCGGTGGCAGGCATCGTATCGAGCGTTCGTCCACCGTGGTTGCTGACGACCAGGCCCGCTGCACCTGCATCCCTGGCGTTCAGCGCATCGTCCGCGTGGGTGACCCCCTTGAGCAGCAAGGGCAGGCGCGTCTGGTTCCGCAGCCAGGCAATGTCGTCCCAGGTCGGAGCATGGCGCAGCAGCCCGTCGAACATGCGGCTTTGGTCCGGCTCCAGGGTCATTGTGGCGGGCGGCGGCAGATCGGACAGATTGACGGCGGATATCCCGGGCGGCAAAGCGAATGCAGCTCGCCGCTCGCGATCGCGCACGCCGCTGCAGGGCGCATCGACCGTGACAACCAGCGCCTCGTAGCCCGCCTGCTCCGCGCGCCGTACCAGGTCGAGCGTAAATGCACGGTCATGCTGGAAATACAACTGGAACCAGAGCGGCCCGCGTGTTGCCTCGCCAAGGTAGACCCGGGCAACATGTTCAAGCGGGACGCTTGCCTGGCTGCTCAGCACCATGCCCGCACCCTGCATGGCTGCCGCCATCGCGGAAGCGATTTCGCCATCGGTATGCGCCATGCGCTGGAAGGCCACCGGCGCCAGAAGGATGGGGTGCGCGAGGCGACGTCCCAGCACGGTGACGCGTGTATGGCCTCCCCTCAGGTCGCGCAGCACGCGCGTTTGCAGCTGTATCGACGCCCACGCGCTGCGATTGGCACGCAATGTGATTTCGTCCCCGGCACCGCCAGCAAGGTAGGCCCATGCGTTGTCATCGAGACGCATATGTGCGTGGCGCTCATGGTCGTCGAGCGAGACGATACCCGCTGGAATGGGTTCGACGGCGGGAACGGCAATCATGTGTCTCCCCACATGCGCAGCAGGTTGTGATAGTTGCTCGTGAGCCCGACGACCGCGGGGTCGGACTCGCCGGCCATGGTCCGCAGCCGCATCAGCGCCGAATCCATGTTGAACAACAGCTCGCGCTGCTCGGTGGAGCGCACCATGCTCTCCACCCAGAAAAAGCTGGCGATCCGCTCGCCGCGCGTCACGGGTTCCACGCGATGTACGGTGCTTGCCGGATAGAGAACCATGTCGCCGGCTGCGAACTTGACCCGGCGGTCAAGGTAGTTGTCTTCGATGACGAGGTCGCCGCCGTCGTATTCCTCCGGCTCGCTCAGGAACAATGTGCAGGACACGTCGGTACGGACGCGCCCGCCGTCAGCGAGATAGCGTACGGCCGTGTCGACGTGGTTGCCGAAAGTGTTCGCTTCGCCGCCGTAGCGGTTGAACATCGGCGGCGAAATCCGCTTTGGCAGGGCCGCCGGAAAGAAAGTCGGATGGCGGTCGAGCGCGAACAGCACGAGCTCTCGCACCGCCAGTGCCTCTTCGCACTGCTCGGGCAGCTGGAGGTTGTTCTTGGCCTGCGCGGCCTGCATGCCCGATGTCGTCCGTCCGTCTGCCCAGGGGGCCCGGGCGAGGACTTCCCTCGCCCGGCGGACTTCATCCTTCGACAAGACGTTTTTCAGATGAAGAAGCATGTTGCGAACCTCAGAAACGCGCCACCAGCGTCAGGAGCGCCGTGCGTGCCGGGCCGCTGATCGAGAAGCCCGGATACAGCTGGTCGCCGTAGGTACGGTTGGTGACATTGTTGATGTTGAGCTGCGCGGTCCAGGTGTCGTCGATGACGTATTCCGCCATCAGGTCGCCGACCACATAGCCCGGGGCCTTCGCCGTGGTGCTGGCGGCGCCCGTGGCGCCCTGCAGCGGACGGTTGACCGACGCGCCGTGGATTCCGCCCGCGACCCGCAGTTGCGGCGTGGCCTGATAGCTCAGCCAGAGTGCCCCGGTGTGCTTGGGCGTGAGTCCGACCGGCGACCCGATGACCGCTGCCTGCGCACTGCCTGCCGCGTCGATCGTGGCCTTGTGGATGTAGGAGTACGACATGTACACCTCCCACTGCGGCGCGAGACGTCCGACCACGTCGATTTCAAGACCGGTGGAGTGACGGCGGCCGGACAGCAGATAGGCCAGGCCGGCAAAATCCGAGTCGGTGGTGCGCTCGTTATATTTCTCCGTGCGGAACAGCGCGCCGCGCGTGGACAGCTTGCCGTCGAACCAGTCGAGCTTGGCGCCCAGTTCGACGTTGCGGCTTTTCTCCGGCGGCGTGTTCGCATTCTGCGGCGTCACGTACTGGTAGGTATCCGCCGCGGTATTGAACGAAGTGCCGTAGGACAGGTGGAAGGATGCTGCATTTGTCGGCTGGTACAGGACGCCCGTGCGGTAGCTGACCGGCGACTCGGACAGGTTCGACAGGGTGCGGGTGGGCACGCCTGCGGCGTTGTACGTGATCTGCTCGAAATCGCCCTTGAAGCTGTCAAAGCGGATGCCGCCGAGGACCTTCCAGGCAGGCGCGACCTGCACCACGTCCTGCAGGTAGGCGCCAAAGGATTTCGCCTGGTAGGCGCTGGTCGGACGGTAGATCGGGGCGATGCCCAGGGTCCTGCCGTCATTCGGTGTCCCCACGCGGGCGTCCCCCTTGTCGAAGTTCGTTCCGACGGCGCCGGCCGCGCCGAAGCGGTCAGCCTCCTCGAACGAGGCGTCAACGCCGGCCAGCACCGCGTGCTGCACGCCCAGCCAGTTGAACTTGTCGCTGAAATCGCTCTGTACATAGGTGCCGCGGTACTCGTCCTTGCGCGGCGCCAGGCCGCGGCGCTGCAGGATGGTATTGGCGTTCAGGTTGGCCGTGGTGGTTGCGCCGGGACCGGTGGTGATGAAGCCTGCACGGGTGCCCCATTGGGAGCGGTCAAACTTGCCGCTGCGGAGTTGGGTGCGCAATTCCGCGCCATCGCCGAAACGATGGATATGCGCGAAGTTCGCGTAGGTGGCCTTGCCCAGCACGTAGTCGCTGCGCGTGCCATAGAAGTTACCGGCCTCGATGTCGGGCACCGAGCCGCCGAGATAGGCGATGCCGGCCTGCGGAATATTGTCCGAATTGAGATGGAACAGGCCGACGTTGAACTCGTCGCGCGTGCCGATGCCCCAGCTGAAGCTCGGTGCCACGCCATACTTGTCGATCTCCGCGCCCTTGTTGTCCGCCACATGGCGCATGACGTTCAGGCGCACCGCCGCGTCTTCGCCGGTCTTGAAATTGAAATCGCCGGTCACGCGCTTGTTGCCTTCGGTGCCGACGGTGGTCGCAACTTCGTGCTGGTTGGCGAGGAAGGGACGCTTGGTGACCTGGTTGATCACGCCGCCGGTGGAGCCGCGGCCGAAGAGCATGGAGGCCGAACCACGCATCACTTCGACGCGGTCGTAGTTGAAGGTGTCGCGGTCGTATTGGGACGGATCGCGCATGCCGTCAATCAGCAGGTCGCCGGTGGTCGCAACGGGGAAACCGCGCATGCGGATGTCCTGGTCGGTGCCGTTTTCGGTCGCGGCGAAAGTGATGCCCGCGGTGTAATGCAGCGCTTCGCGCAGCGTCGACAGCTTCGCATCGTCCATCAGCTTTTCCGTCATCACGGTCACGGACTGCGGGATGTCCTTGATGTCCTGCTGTCCCTTGCCGATGCTCGTCGTCGTCGTGCGGACGGATTCCTTGCTCTGGGTTTCCTTGACGCCCTTGACGTTCACCGTGGACATCACCTGCTCCGGCGCGTTGGTCTGCGCCATGCTGGAGACGGACATCGCGAGCATCACCGCGCCGAGCGGGAGCCCGGCGAGACGGCGCTCGCCCGCGGGACGATGCGATGCGTCCGCGAGTGGGGGGATTGCGGAAACCTGCGGTTTTCCGGTTGGTGCTTTCATTGCCATTCCTCGATATTGGTTGTCTGGCTGGCTATCGAATGAATGGCTGGCGGTGACGGTTGATGATGGAGGGCGCCCTTCCGAGCGTCCCAATTTAAAAAATGGTTACTTGTAGCCTGTGCGGTCGAGAATCTTTTGCGCGGCCACCTGGTTCTTGCCGATGGCGGTGACGGAGACGTTCTCCGCCTTGAACTTGCCCATGCCCTGCAGCGCCGGATTCTTCACGGCGACCGTCGGGACGGCGGGCCATTCGTTGTTGCCGTTGGCGAAATAGGCCTGGGCTTCATCGGTGGTCAGGTACTCAAGGAATTTGACCGCAGCGTCGCGGTGCGGCGCGTTGCGCGCGACGGCGCCGCCGGCGACGTTGATGTGCGTGCCGGACGTCTCCTGGTTCGGCCACACGAAGCCGACCTTGTTGATGGCGTCGCGGTCTTCGGCCTTCGTCGAACGCAGCATGCGGGCGTAGTAGTAGGTGTTGGCGAGCGCGACGCCGCATTCGCCGGAGGCGACGCCCATGATCTGGTCCGTATCGCCGCCGCGCGGGGCGCGCGCGAAGTTGCCGGCCATGCCCTGCGCCCACTTTTCCGTCGCCTGCTCGCCGTTACGCTCGATCATGGCGCCGATCAGGGACAGCATGTAGGGATGCGAACCGGAGCGGGTGCAAACCTTGCCCTTGTTCTTCGGGTCGGCGAGCGACTCGTAGGTCGAGACATCTTCCTTTTTGACGTTGACCTTGTTGTAGACGATGATGCGTCCCCGGGTCGAGAAGCCGAACCATTGTGCCCCCTGCCCTTCGTCGCCGCCGCGCAGGTTCTGCGGAATGCGCTCCTCCAGCACCTTCGAGCGCACCGGCTGGAACAGGCCCTCGGCCTGCGCACGCCACAGTCGGGCCGCGTCGACCATCAGGATGACGTCGGCCGGGCTGTTGCGCCCCTCGGTGCGCAGGCGCTCCAGCAGCGCGTTGTCGTCCGCCTCAATGCGGTTGATGCGGATGCCCGTCTGTGTGGTGAACTGGTCGTACAGCAACTGATCTGTCTGGTAATGCCGTGCGGAATAAAGATTGAGCACGCTTTCCTGCGCGTGAGCGGACAGCGCGGCGGAGAACGCAGCGATGACAGTGGCTAGTGCGACACGGGGTAAATGCTTCATGCAAAACCTTTTTAGATAATACGAATGATAACGATTCGCATTATTACACGGTTCGTAGAAGCTTGCTTTCTTGGTGGACCGTTGCATGTACGCCGCACAAAATTGCACGGCGGACCACACAAGAGAACACTTGCGCAGGATGCGCAGGATGAAGCCGGCAGAGCAGCCGTAGCCGGCCACGATATTGGCTGGCGAGCACGCAGCCATCTGCAAGGATCAAAGCGAGAATGGGTGCCGAATGCACATTCGGCGGCGCGTGCTACGCGCCCTGCCCCTGGAACAGCATCAGCGCTCCATCCACGACGATGGTCGCGCCCTGGATATAGCGCGCCCGTTCCGATGCGAGGAAAACTGCCACGTGGGCAATTTCCTCCGGCCTGCCTGCGCGTTTCATCGGGATCGACTGCACCTGGCGTTTCTGCACTTCGGGGTCATCCATCGCGGCCTGGTTCATCGGCGTCAGTATCATTCCCGGCGCGATATTGTTGACGTTGATGTCCTGCTCCGACAGTTCCAGCGCGAGCGTCGTCGTCAGGTTGCGCAGCCCGCCCTTGGAAGCGTCATAGGCAGCGGCGCCAGCGCGAGGGATCTCCTGGTGGACGCTGGTGATGTTGATGATGGTGCCGTGTCGTCCCGACCCGCTGATGCCCTGGATGAATTGGCGGCAGCAGTAGAACGGGCCGTAGAGATTGGTACGGATTGCCACGTCCCAGTCTTCGTCCGACATGTCCTTCACAAAGGTACCTGTCGCGTCCATCGCCGCGTTATTGACGAGGATGGTCGGGAGCCCGAGGGACTGCCTCACGTCCTGGAATAATTGCCGCACATTCTTCGATTCGCTTTGATCCAGCTGGTACACAGCGGCCTTGCGCCCGATGGATTCGACCTCCTGTGCCGCCTGCTCGGCGCCCTGGCGATTATGCAGATAGGTAATGACCACGTCTGCGCCTTCCCGGGCGAAGGCGATCGCGGTCGCCCTCCCGATGCCGGAATCGGCACCCGTCACGAGTGCAAGTTCTCCGTTCAGCTTCCTGTCTTCCATTTCATCACCTTGATTCGGCCCCGCTGCCAATGGGATCAATACGCGCAGCGGCAGTTCCGGCGCTGTGAAACCTTATCGGTGAACGGCGTACTAATGGTGTTCATACAACAGCACTTTGACAGGAGGAACCCCATGTCCACCAACACGAGGAACAAGTATCCGGCGGACAAAACCGGAACCAAGTACAGCGAGTTCAAGAACACGAAGAGGACGCCCCCCGGCAAGACGCGGACCGAGCGGCATTCCGGCAATACGGGGCAGGATGCCGGCAAGACCTCCTGACCTTCCGACAGGGCGATCGTGATGAGCCGGAATGCCCGCCTGCAGGCCCGCCCTTCGCCGGTTGCGGCCTCAGGTCGCACCGGCCAGCAGGCGCTGGACGTGGGCGGTCAGCGTGACAGCTATCTATATGTTCCGCGGCAATACCAGTTTGCACGTCCCGCGCCCATGGTTCTCCTGCTGCATGGTGCAGGCGGTCATGCGCACCACGGCCTCGGACTCTTGCAGCACCTCGCCGACGACCTCGGCATGATCCTGGTCGCGCCAGCATCGGCTGCCCATACCTGGGACGTGATCGCGTCAAGCGCCTTCGGCCCGGATGTGGCCGTGCTCGACCGCGCGCTCGCGCATGTTTTCTCCCAGTATGCCGTCGATGCCAGCCGTCTCGCCATCGGCGGCTTTTCCGACGGCGCATCGTATGCGCTCTCGGTCGGCCTTGCCAACGGCGACCTGTTCACCCATGTGATCGCGTTTTCGCCCGGCTTCGTCGCCTCTGTTTCCACGGAGGGCGCGCCACGCATCTTCATCTCCCACGGCTCTGCCGACAACGTCCTGCCTGTCGAGCCATGCAGCCGGCGCATTGTGCCGCTGCTGTCAAAGGCGGGCTACGAAGTCGAGTACGAGGAATTTGCGGGGGGGCATGAAATCCCTGCGGAAATAGCGGAGCGCGCGGCGGCCTGGTTCCTGCGCGAGACCTGAGCTCGTGGAAATGCTTCTCTTCATCGGCATTCAGGCTGCCGGGAAGACCACGTTCTACCTTGAGCGCTTCTTCAATACCCACGTCCGCATCAGCATGGATCTGTTGAGGACGCGACGTCGCGAGTTGCTGCTCCTCCAGGCTTGCCTGGAAGCCGGACAGCGCTTCGTGGTCGACAATACCAACCCCACCGTGGAAGAACGCGCGCGCTACATCGGCCTGGCGAGGCAAGCCAGGTTCAGGGTGGTCGGGTATTTCTTCGAACCGGACCCGCCAGCATGCTTCGAACGCAACCAGAAGCGAAGCAGGAAGCATCTTGTCCCGCCTGCCGGTCTCTTCGGGACACTCAAGCGGCTCCAGCGCCCGGAGCCTGTTGAAGGATTCGACGAACTCTTCCGGGTCCGGGCGTCGGGTGGCACCTTCGACGTCGTTCGCCTCGCGTGAAGCCTAAAGCCGTACGCCCGGCGCCGCCGGTCGCTGGGTGCGTGCGGCGATCAGCCGTATTTCGTAGGCCTGCATCTCCCTGCCCAGCGCGTCCATGTCGAGATTGGCCTGCTCGATCTTCGGAAACAGTTGCTGTTCCTCCGCATCGACATGCGTCGTGATCGCGCCCGCCAGCCGGCGGAACAGCGGTTCCGCTTGCGGGTCATCCGCATCCATCGCCTTGAGCGTGTCAATCAGCCGCCTGGCCTCGCCGTGCTCTTCCTCGAAGTGGCCGACGAGTGAAGGGTCCAGCTCCCGCACGCGCGGATAGAAGGCGTTTTCTTCGAGCTCGGCGTGCATTTCCAGCAGGGCCAGGAGATGCCCGCCGAGGTCTTTCCTGTCCCCCGCGTCCTTCGCCTGGAAGTAACTGTCGAACAGCTCACGCGCGTACGCGTGATCGGTTTTCAATGCCTCGATCGGCTGTTCCGTGGGAAACTCGCCGCGTTGGCGCATCCTTGAATCGATATCCATCCGCTGCTCCTTTTGTTTGGGCCGCGCGCCGTCAGGCGGGTGGCAGCCCATCCTGCTGAAGGTCCTGGCCGCCAACACCGAAGTTGCGGCGCGTGTCGCCCGTGTTACCCGTCCGGGCAGTTGCATCGCCCTTTTCCGCCCCTGTTTTCGGATCGCCGCTCGCACCAGCGGAAACGCCACGTCCCAAGCCGCCGCCGGTTTCGCCGGCGTGCGGCAGGCCTGAAGACTCGCCGGTCGGTGGGCCTGTCCGCGCCGGAACCTCCCCGGTCCGGCCGGCAATTTCATCCGGCTTCACCTGCGGCTGCGCGCTTGCGGAGGGCGATGACACTGTTTCCATTACCTGCTCCACGTCCGTCTTCAACGCGCCGGGGGCTGTCCGCGTCGCCATGTCGCCGAGGGAAACGATGCCGACCAGCCTGTGTTCGTCATCATGCGTCACCACCGGGATGCGGCGAATCTGGCTGTCGGCCATCTGGATCATCACGTCGTCCAGCGGCTGGTCCTCGAAGCACCAGCGCACATCGGTGCTCATCACTTCGTCGACATGCGCGTCCTGTGGTGAACGCCCGGTGGCAGTGCCGCGAATCGTGATATCGCGATCGGTCACCATGCCAACCAGCTTCCCGTCGTCGCACACCGGAAGTGCGCCGACATCCAGTTCATCCATCAGCTGAGCGGCACGCTGGAGGCTTTCCTGCGGCGCCACAAACCTGACGTCGCGCGTCATCAGTTCGGAAACCATCTGCATTTCTCATTCCTTTCATTGCGGCATCGACGGGCCGGCCTGCGCCGCGTCGATGGGGTTCATGGAGGTCATTCGACCACATCTGCTCTCAATAGTTAGGTTTGCATCGGTTGCGGGACCGGCCTATGAACTAAACGTATCGCCAACCCTCGTAACCAGTCTGGAAGGATGCGAAGAAAATTTCTGATGTGGAGCTGACATGGCAACCCGGACCACCATCACCATCAATGGCGAAACCTATGCGCTTGACGACGACTTCCTCTCGCATGTCCTCGAGACGGCGGTGGAAGGTGGCTGCTCGTATTGGGCGGACGTGAGCGCCGATTCGGCGGGCGACGACGCGGGAAGCGACGGGGCGCGGGATTTCGATGTCGGGGATTACGTCGAGGACCCCGAGGCGGGAGGCGAAGGCGAGCGGTTCTACACCTCGGCAAGTTTCCTTGTTTCCGGCGACGCGAGCCAGGGCGGGACGCTCGATCTCCAGGGGCTGGCGGATGCCATTGAACGTATTGCGCACGGCGAAGTAGAAGTGCCGCCCGCCATCCGTGCCATCATTCTTGCCGCCGTGCAGGAGGGAGAGCCTGCCGACATCGATGCAGAGGCTGCCGACTGCATCGTGCAGATCGGCCTGTTCGACGAGATCGTTTACGGGTAGGTCACGGGCGACGCTGGCCACGTCGCCCGTTGGTGAAGCAAAACCTAGAGCCTCTTGATCAGCGCCGCGGTGAACTCCGAGGTGGAGGCCGTGCCGCCCAAGTCACGCGTCCGCACATTGTCTTCCAGCAGGGTCTTCTGGATGCCATTGCGGATGCGTTCCGCGAGATCCGGTTTGCTGACATGGTCGAGCATCATTGCCGCTGCCAGCAGGAGCGACACCGGGTTCGCGACGCCCTTGCCCGCGATGTCGGGAGCGGAACCGTGCACCGCCTCGAAGATCGCCGCGTGCTCGCCGATGTTGGCGCCGGGTGCCATGCCGAGTCCGCCGATCAGGCCGGCGAGCTGATCGGAAAGAATGTCGCCGAACAGGTTGGTACAGAGCAGCATGTCGAACTGCCACGGGTTGAGCACGAGCTGCATTGCACAGGCATCGACAATGCGATCATCCACCTCGACCCGTCCCTCGTACTCCTTCGCAACGTCGCGTGCGGCCTCCAGGAAAATCCCGGTCAGTGCCTTGAGCACGTTGGCCTTGTGAACGATCGTGACCTTCTTGCGGCCGTTCTTCACCGCGTACTCGAAGGCGAAACGCGCGATGCGGCGGCAGCCTTCGCGCGTGTTCACACCCGTCGAAACGGCAACCGCGCGGGGGTCGGCGCCGACCGGCACGAAATATTCGTGCGCGACGTAGAGGCCTTCGATATTCTCCCGCACGAGGACGATATCGATATCCTCGTAGCGGCCGGGAATGATGGTCTTGGCCGGACGCAGGTTGGCGTACAGCTTGAACTCCTCCCGCAGGCGCACATTGACGGAACGGAAGCCGCCGCCCACTGGCGTCGTCAGCGGTCCCTTGAGCGCCAGTTTGTTGCGGCGAATGCTGTCCAGCGTTGCCGCCGGCAAGGGATCGCCGCCCGCGTCGATCGCTGCCATGCCGGCCGTCTGCGTCTCCCACGCGAAGGGCGAACCCAGCGCGTCGAGGACGTCCACGGTTGCCTTGGTCACCTCCGGTCCGATCCCGTCGCCGGGGATCAGGGTTGCCGGGATCCGTTCTCCTGATGCGATTGCCATCGCCTTCTCCTTGTCCTGTCCTTCGTTGTCCACAAGCAAATCATGATGAGAATAGCACTGCTTACCTGTCAGCTTGCTTACAGGCATGGTCGCCTTTGTCATGGATTTCGCCCGACTTTCCGCTAGTCGAATCCCGCGCGTCGGGGCAACACTTTGACCTTTGTCATCCCTTGTCCGACTCACCGGATAAATCCGTGGTTCCGTCCCTCAATAGGGTTAAAGCGCGAATAACAATTCCTGCGCCCGACAATTCCAAAGGTGAACAATGAAAAGAACAACGGCCTTGTGCATGTCCCTCCTGCTGCTCGCCGGATGCGGCGGAAAGAAGGACGACGAACCCGCAGCCGCTGCCCCGCCGGCAGCGACGCCCTCCACTCCCGCGACCGGCGCACCGCCGCCGATACGGCTGCAGGAAGGGCGGACCTATACCCTGGACCCGACACACCTGCCATTCGGCCCCATGCCCGGCGTGACAGCGGAAACCGACCGCTGGCACGGCGTCCTGAACGGTGCCGGGTATCGCGTCGAAGTACCCAGGAACTGGAACGGCAGGCTGGTTCTGTATGCCCACGGCTATGACGGGCTGGATCCGGTGCTCAAGGTGCAGGACATCCCGATCCGCCGTCACCTGGTAGAAAACGGCTATGCATGGGCCGCGTCGACGTTCAGCAAGAACGGCTACGACGTCAGGGCCGGGATCGAGGATACGAATGCCCTTGCCCTCGCCTTCACGTCCATCGCTGCCCAGAACAACCGGCCGCTCTCCGCGCCATCCCGGATCTACATCGTGGGTGCATCGATGGGGGGCCATGTCGCAGCGGCTGCGGTGGAGCGCGAAACACTGGACACCGCGATCAACAAGGTGCGATACAACGGCGCGCTACCGATGTGCGCCAATGTAGGCGACACTGACTTGTTCGGCTATGCCACCGCCTACCAGCTGGCGGCACAATTTCTTGCCGGCGTGCCTGCGACGAGCTTCCCCGTGACCGATTTCGCCAGCAAGGAAGACCGCATCAAGCGCGAACTGTGGCGCATCTTCCCGGCCGTGCCCACGGACCAGGGGCGCAAGCTGATGGCGGCTTTCGTCAGCCTCACCGGCGGACCGCGCCCCATCGCGGAGGACAGTTTCAGGCTCAAGCCGATGCAGGATCCGGTGTGGCGCCGCTTTGGCGACGACGGGACCATCGACGGCATCCTCAACAAGAACATTGCCGACACCACGGGTGTCGTCTACCAGCTCGATGGCGACCCGGCTCTGTCACCCGAAGAACAGACAATGAATGCAACCATCCTGCGGGTGGCGCCGGCACCGGATGCGAATCCGCGGCGCAGCGATGGACTGCGATGGGTACCGAAGGTCAATGGCCAGTTCGATGTCCCGGTCGTCACGCTGGCGGGTCTCGGCGACCTGTTCGTCCCATTCAGCATGCAGCAGATCTACAAGCGACGTGCCGTTGCCAGCAACAGCGACCGCTGGCTGGTGCAGCGGGCAATCCGCACGCCTGGCCACTGCGACTTCACCATCGCGGAACAGGTCGAGGCGTTCCAGGCGATGGTGAACTGGGATCTCACCGGCGCGAAGCCGGGCGGCGATGAAGTGCTGGACCCGGCGACGGTCGGCAGTGCCAACTACGGATGCGCCTTCACGCGCAACAGCACAGGCAGCGACGATCCGGACGTACTGGGACCGGTACGAAGGCTGTTGCCGTCGTGTCCATGACGGCAGGAAGCGACGGCTAGCGCAAGCCAAACAGCGTGGCGAAGAATCCGCGGTGTTTGGATTCCGGCACGCTGCGCTCCTGCGGCTGCAATTGCGGCTTGATGGCGGCTGCCTTTTCGGCG
Organism: Noviherbaspirillum sp.; assembly: GCA_035626875.1. GTDB lineage: Bacteria > Pseudomonadota > Gammaproteobacteria > Burkholderiales > Burkholderiaceae_D > Noviherbaspirillum. The sequence continues at coordinate 100,344 of DASPMV010000066.1, forward strand.
AGTGAAACCTGGCGCTGTTCGGGGGACTTTTCCGGCGTAACGTGCTCGGCATACCACTTACCGAAGCGCAGATCATGCGTCATGATATGGCCGACCAGCCATTTGTTCAGGAAGCGGCGCAACTCCTGCACGCGCTCTTCCGTCCAGGAATCGCTGCTACCGAGGAAGTCCGCGACATGGCCAGCAAAATCCTCGTGCAGTTTCAGGTGCTGCTCGAAGGCCGGGTAACCGCTCTTCTCCATCAGCTCCTGCTCATTCGAGAAGTGCACGACGACGTAATCCAGGAGTTCTTCCACCGTCTGTTGCACCGAATCCAGGTTCAGCGCCTTCACCAGCGTGAAGAGGTGCTGGTGCTCGTTGTCCACCTGCTCGATGTTCACCTTGAATCCCTGGCGCCATTCAATAACGAATGGCTTGTGCGGATCTTCCTGTGTCATGTGGGTTCTCCTGATAGATGAAGGGAATCAGCGTCGGGGCGGCGCGTCAACGTAGCGCCGTGGGTGCGTGCAGAGCGGGAACCGGTGCACCGGCGCGGAGGGAGTTGAGGGAGGCGTGTCATGGCATTGACGTTGGCAAAGCACAGTGCGATGCCGTTTTCCCGAGTGTACGGGTGAGTGCTTTTTGGCAACATTGATCTGCGTCAAAATAACCTTACAACCCATAGGGAATCATGACCTGAGGCGTAGCAAAGTGACGCCGAGAACTATCCCGTTTGCATGTTGTCAGATTGCATACAACACTAACGGAGACACGACCGATGAGATTCCTGCGCCTGGCCGCAACCGCTGCGGCCGCCCTTCTTGCCCTTCCCGCCTTTTCCGCCGACTGTTCCAAACTCAGTGTGTTGCAGGTGCCAGGCGCGGAACGCCAGGAAGCCTATTGCCTCGACGACCTGACCACGCCTTACCTCACCGCCGCCGGCCGCACCGATGCGAGCGACTGGCTGCCCCTGCACTCGCAGGCGACGCGCAACCCGCCGGGCGCCGTCCCCGGTATCCAGATCGACGGCTACTTTCCCGACACGTCCACCGCCAACACGTACCACGGCTGGAATCACGACGCGCAGTTCGTGATCCGCCTGCCGGACAACTGGAACGGCAAATTGGTGATCACGGGCGCGCCTGGCGTGCGCAGGCAGTACGCAACGGACTACCTGATCAGTGACTGGGTCCTCGCGCGCGGCTATGCCTTCGCGTCAACGGACAAGGGCAACAGCGGGACCAGCTTCTACAAGGACGGGGCGACGCCGGGAGAGGCCATCGCGGAATGGCACAGGCGGGTCACGGAACTCACGATTGCGGCAAAACAGGTGGTTGCCCAACGCTACGGACGCGCGCCGGCGCGCACCTACATGACAGGCATTTCGAACGGCGGCTACCTGACGCGGTATGCGCTGGAAAATCGCCCCGACCTCTACGACGGCGGCGTCGACTGGGAAGGCCCGCATTGGCGCCCGGAAGGTCCGAACCTGTTCACTTTCCTGCCAGCGGCGCTGAAGTATTACCCGGCTTACCGAGCCACGCTGAGCCGGGAGGCCCATGACCGGATCATCGCGGCGGGCTTTGCGCCCGGCTCGGAATTCCTTTGGGAGCACCACTACGCGGTGTACTGGGACCTGACCCAGCGTACCTATCGGGAAGAGATCGATCCGACCTACGACGGGACGCTTGAGGCGGGCGTGCCGTTCTGTCAGTCGGGCACCTTGTATTGCGATGCCGACTACAGCTACGCCATCCGTCCGCAGCCCGTGAAGGATGCCGTGGCGGCAGTCTCGCTCACCGGACGAATCGGTAAGCCAATGATCACGCTGCACGGGACGCTGGATACGCTTCTCCCCATCCGCACCAATTCCGATCCGTACGCAGAACTGGTGAAGGCGTCAGGGCGCGGCCACCTGCACCGCTACTACGTGGTGGAGGACGGCAATCATGTCGATCAGCTGTACGATGTCTTCCCCGACCGCCTGCGTCCGATCGCACCCTGCTATCGCGCAGCCTTCGTCGCGCTGGAGCATTGGGTAGAGAACAAGGGGAACGCAAAGCCGCCCGCAAGCAAGACGATCGCCCGGCCGCCGAGCGGAGACCTTGCGAACGAATGCAGCCTTTGAGGTAAGAGCGGCGTGGGATCAGCGCAGCGAAGCGGCGCGCTGCGCGGCCATCTCTTCCATGAATTCGAGGAAGCCCTGCTCGATGCACTCGATTTCCTGCTCGGCAGGCAGTTTCTTCTTTTCGCAGTTGGCGACGATGGAGTTGGTGTCTTTCTGCACCTCCGCCACTTCCTTGGCCGGCTTGGTCTTGGGTTTGGGCTCGGCCGCGAAGGCGATGGATGCGGCGGCACACAACGACAGAAGGACGCAGTTGAGCGCTGTTTTCATATGTGATTTCCAAAGTGTTACGTCAGCAGTCTACTGTTGGCGGATTGAAACGACACAGCCCGCGACGCCTATTACGGATTTCCTTGCTGCGGGTCAAAAAAGCCCAAGAAGGCCGCAGCCGGCAAGCCACATCATGACGAGGGCGGAACCAGGACGTCGCGGCTGCCGTTGGATGACATCGGCGACACGATGCCGGCCGTTTCCATCTGCTCCACCAGGCGCGCCGCGCGGTTGTAGCCGATCCTGAGCTGCCGCTGCACCGAGGAAATCGACGCCCGGCGGCTGCGCACCACGAAGGCCACGGCTTCGTCGTACAGCGGATCGGATTCCGTGCCGCCGGCCTCCCCGAAGAGATCGCCGTTGGCTTCCTCGCTCGGTGCGCCTGCAAGGATCGCTTCTTCGTATTCGGGCTCGCCGAACTGCTTCAGGTATTCGACCACGCGGTGCACTTCCTCGTCGGATACGAAGGCGCCGTGTACACGCTGCGGATAACCGCTGCCCGGCGGCAGGAAGAGCATGTCGCCATGACCGAGCAGCGTCTCCGCGCCCATCTGGTCGAGCACGGTACGCGAATCGATTTTCGACGACACCTGGAAGGCGACGCGCGTCGGGATATTGGCCTTGATCAGGCCGGTGATCACGTCCACGGAAGGCCGCTGCGTCGCCAGGATCAGGTGGATGCCGGCCGCGCGCGCCTTTTGCGCCAGGCGCGCGATCAGTTCCTCGATCTTCTTCCCGGCGACCATCATCAGGTCGGCCAGCTCGTCGATGACCACGACGATCGTAGGCAGCGTCGACAAGGGCTCGGGCGCGTCCGGCGTCAGCGAGAACGGGTTCGTCACATACTTTTCCTGCGCCCTGCCTTCGCGGATCTTCTGGTTGAAGCCGGCCAGGTTGCGCACGCCGAGCGCGGACATGAGGCGGTAGCGCTTTTCCATTTCGGCCACGCACCATGTCAGCGCATTGGCCGCAAGCTTCATGTCGGTGACCACCGGTGCGAGCAAGTGCGGAACGCCGTCGTAGACCGAGAGCTCCAGCATTTTGGGATCGATCATGATCAGGCGGACATCTTCCGGCGTGGCCTTGTACAGCAGCGACAGGATCATCGCGTTGATCGCCACCGACTTGCCGGAGCCGGTCGTCCCCGCAACCAGCATGTGCGGCGCGCGCGCAAGGTCGGTCACGACCGGCGAGCCGGTAATGTCCTTGCCCATCGCGAGCGTCAGGTGCGAACGCGAGTGGCGATAGGCGTCGGACGCGAGCATTTCGGACAGCTGGATCATCTGCCGGCGCGTGTTGGGCAGCTCCAGCCCCATGCAGGTCTTGCCGGGGATGGTTTCGACCACGCGGATGGATGTCAGGCCGAGCGCGCGCGACAGGTCTTTCATCAGGCCGACGATCTGCGCGCCGCGCACGCCGACAGCGGGCTCGATCTCGAAGCGCGTGATGACCGGACCGGCGGACGCGCCGAGGACGGTAGCCGGGACCTTGAACTCCTTGAGGCGCTGTTCGATCAAGCGGCCGGTTTCGGCAAGTTCGGTTGCGGAGACTTCTACAGTATCGTCCGGATGCTTGTCGAGCAGATCGAGGCCGGGCAGGTCGACATCGAGCTCGGCTGGCGCCTGGAACGTGAACGGTTCACCCGCCGGCATGCGCGGGGACACAGTTGCAGGTTGCGACACAGGCAATACCGGCGGAGGAACGACCTCTGCCGGATGCTCCAGATACGGCTCCTGCCTTTCGGGAACTGCCGCCGCGCTTTCGATGACCTCTGCGATGCGCTCTTCGACGGCAGGCGGTTCTGTGACACAGGTCCTCGCGGGTTCGTGCCGCAGCTCGGGTTCCATCGCGGGGACAGCTGTCACGCTAGGCAGGACTTCCTGCACCGGAACCGGAACCTGAACCGGTTCCGGATGCTGCTCCACAGGTGCCGGTGCCCTCTCCACCCTGGTTTCGCGGACACGCTCGGGCGTCCTCACGACTGGACGTGCTGGCGCAGGCGGGGAAATCACAATGCGGACCGTTTCGCGCTGCGCCTGGCGTGCCCTGGCCAATTCTTCGGCCTTGGCGCGCGCGAGCATGGCCGATGTTGGACGGATGCTTTCGAATGGCGCCCATTCTTCCGTCGAACGCGCGGCCGGAGCGCTCCTTTCGCTGGGCGCCGGCTGCATTTCGGGACGCTTGCGCACCGCATCCTTTCCGAAGAATGTCGCCGGCAATTTCCAGGAAGCGTTTCCCTGCACCGCCGGTGCGGCCGGTCGCGGATTCATGCGAACCGGGGCAGCGGACACAGGCTTTTCCGGTACATGTCGCGCGGCAGAACGAGTGTTACCGCGTGCCTCCGCCGATGCGGCGCTTGTGCGGGCAAGCTTGTGAATGAAGCCGAACGCACCGCGTCCGAACAGCCACGGCAGGGTCGCGACCAGGGTCGCGAGCAGCAGCAGGACGCCGAACGCCATGCCGAAGGCATCGGTGACGAAGTTGCCGACCGCCAGCCCGAAAAGAACGCTGTTCTCTCCGCTCGCGCGAATCATCGCCTCCAGCGCGCTGCTTGCGCTCAGGACCGCCCCAGTACCGAGCCACAGCCGGATGTTGCCCTGCCCCTGCAACTGCGCACGCCTGAAAAGAAACGCCTTCGATAGCCGCCAGAACAATGGCAAGAGCCACAGCGCCGACCACCCGAACCACTCCGTAACCGCCATGTGCATTCTTTGTGTAAGTAGATCGATACAGACAGGCCCGCGCTATTTCGCGCTTGCCGCATTCCTTGTCATCCGCTCTTCCCTGATCGTGGCGGGCGGGAGGTTGCGCCGGTTGCCTTCGGCTTCGTCCGCGAGAAAAGCGAGCAGTTGCAGGCGGTCCTGGCTGTATTCCTGCGCCTGCATCCGCGCGAGTGCCTCGTCGTACGCGGCGGAGGTCTTGATGCCGAACCGGAAATATGTATGCAGCTCGTCGTTGGTGGCCCTCATATGGCCGGCCAGCACGAGCTCCTCATGATTGGCATATCCGAGCGACGCCGCGTACGCATCCCGCAGGTCTTCCTGTGTCAGTGGAACGGGCAGGATGGCATACCTCATCTCGTCCTGTTCAAGCGCATCGACGAGCCAGGCGATGTTCCGGGCCTTCTCAACCACAATCTGGCAATGGGTCCTCTTCATCGCCTGGAACAGTTCCTTCACGTTGGACCTGACCTCTGTATAGCGCGTCACCTCGCCGCGGCCATGCCATGCGCGGAACACTGGTGAGTAAAGGACCGAATTGCGGTCGTTATCGACGATGGCGGTCTTGTCGATTTCCCTGCCGATGGTGCAGAACGGTGAGCCGTTGCCGAGGAGCAGACGCACTGCGCTGAAGGCGTCGGGACTGGCGTTCAGTCTCGCAATGGCCTCCTCAGCCGGCGTTGCGGCGGCGGACAGGCCTGGAAAGAGGATTGAAATTGCGGCCGCCGCTGCGTACGCCGCGGCCCGGGATTGAAACGTTGTCACTTTTGAATCTGCATCGGAATGAGATTACGCCCCCGCGAGCGGGGGCGTCCAAAGGCGACAGTATATTGGGATTTCCGGGCGGCACCTCTACTTTATGCACCTTCTGCCAACGAAGTTACGCGGAACCGACACTCACGCCTTCCTTGGCGCAGGCCGGGTATTGACGGCCAGGCAGAGCAATCCGGTCGTCAGCGCGAGCGCAACGTGCAATCCGAACAGCGGATAGAAGTCGGACCTGTCCAGCCCGGCATGCCCGACAAATACGACAGTGAACGCAACGCCGAGCACCGTGCCGATCTGACGTACGGCCTGGTTGACGGCGCTTCCGACCGCGTAATGCGCCGGAGGCAGGTTGGCGACCGCGGCGCCGGACAAGCTGGGCAGCACCATCCCCACACCAATCCCGCTCAGCAGGAGTCCGGGCAACCATTGCGTCAGGTAGGCGGGCTCGGTGCCCGGAATCGTGAGTTGCCAGACACCGGCCATTGCATAAATGAACGCGCCGGTGACCAGGAAGGGCCGATGGCCGTACCTCCCTGCAAGCCTTCCGGTAAGGACCGCCACGGGAACCACCGTCAGCGGTCCGGGCGTGACCGCAATCCCCGCAACCGGCAGGCTGTAATGCCAGATCCCGGTCATGAAGGCGAAATAGCCGAAGAACATCATTGCGAACGCGGTGCCGAAGGCGAGCGTGGCGAGGTTCACCGCGCTGTAGGTGCGATTGCGGAAAAGCCCAAGGTCCACGACCGGCGATTGCGCCTTGCGCTGCCAGGCGATGAATGCCGCGAGGATGACAAAACCGGCCAGCGCCGCCACAGCGACGTCGGTCGCGCTCCAGAGCGGAGACTCCGACTGCGTGATCGCGAGTGCAATTGCACCGACGCCGGTAATCAGCAGCAGCACGCCGAGCCAGTCCACCCGGCGCGCCATCCCTTCCTCATTCGATGCCGGCAGAAGGCGAATTCCGTACGCCAGGGAGACCGCGCCCAGCGGCAGGTTGATGTAGAACGCCCAAGGCCAGCCGAAGGCATCGACGATGAATGTACCGACGCCAGGGCCGAATGCGGCGGCAACGCCGCCGACCGCGCCCCAGATGCTGACGACGACCGCCCGTTTTTCCTTCGGAAAGGCGTCGAGGACGAGCGACAGCGATGACGGCGTCAGCAGCGCCGCGCCGATCGCCTGGACGACACGTGCAACAACCATGAATTCCACCGTCAGCGCGGCGCCGCACGCCGCCGAGGCCAGCAGGAACACGGTCACGCCCACCAGGAAAACCCGCTTTCGCCCGTACGTATCGGCGAGGCCGCCTGCGGGAACAAGGAGTGCCGCGAAGACAACGGTGTAGGCATTCAGGATCCACGACAACCCGGCCGGGGTCGCGTTTGGAAACCCCTCGCGCAGCGCGCCAAACGCTGCATACAGCACCGTCGTATCGAGCGAAACGAGGAATACGGCGATGCTCGCAATCCAGAACGTCGGCCAGGGCGAACTGCGCGTGCGCTCCTCATTCAAGGGAGTGATGGGGCTAAGGGGGACGGAAATCTGCTTTTCCATGTTCATTCCTTCTGTTGGCACGCCAAAATATGATGGCCATCATATTTTTAGCGAAATAAAAACCGCCGTGATCGGCGGCTGTGTTGGAACATCAGCCGGCAGTCGCTGCCGGTTCGTCGTACATACGCAGCAAGGTATTCCGGTTCGCGGCGAGCAGGGCTTTCCCCTGTTCGTTGTCCCCCAGGGTACGCGCAAGCTGCAGTGCGCCCACCATCGTACTTGCCGCCATCAGTGCGGCATCTTCCGGCGCTTCGGGCGGCAGTGTAGACCGGACGATCGCCACCAGTCCGCGAACGCGATCGCACGACGCAGCGCGTAATTCATCCTGCTGCCGCGGCATCTCGGAACCGAGGGCGGCAACCGGACAGCCTGTTTCCGGAGAAGCAAGATGCGCTTCCGAGAGATACCGCTCGACGAGGGCACGGAACGGACTGGCCCCCTGCTCGCGCTGCGCCGCGATCCGCTTGGACAACCTCTCGGCACTGGCGCGGCCGGCGTGCTCAAGCGCCTTTGCCAGCATGGCGTCACGCGACTTGAAATGGGCGTAAAACCCGCCGTGCGTCAAACCGGCCTCGCGCATGACATCGGCGACGCCGACGCGCGAAAAGCCGTCCTGGCGTACAGCGCGAGCGGCCGCGTCGAGAATGCGTTCGTAGGAATCCTGCTTCTTGGCGGAACGTGTTCCGGAGGTCATGGCAACAGCCTCAATTCATATGATGATCATCATATTATGCTTCGTCCGGCCGCTCGTCAAGCACCTCTTTTGGCACGCTTTTGGCTACACTGACCGGATGGAGGCAAACATGAAAGACCGCATTCCCCCACCGCCGAAGGAAACGAAGGCAGACAGACTGTCCCGGTTCATCGTGGCCGTGGTTACCTGCCTGGGCGCCCTCGGCATGGCTGCCCTGCTCTACTTCCCGTTGCATTACCTGAAGTAGCCCTGCCATCGCATGGCAACGGATGAGGTAACACTGATCCTCAAGTCTGAGGTGGATGTCCTCCGCGCGCGCAAGGAAGGCCAGCGGCTTGCCCAGGAAATCGGACTGAACAGGATCGATTCGGTCAAGGTCGCCACCGCCGTATCGGAAATCGCCTCCAACGCCCTCTTCCACGCGCAGCAGGCGTCGATCAACCTGCGCGTGCTGCACGATGGAAAACGCATGGGCCTCTCGGTGGTCGTCGCCGACAAAGGTCCCGGCATTGCCGACCTCGCCGCCGCGCTGCGCGACGGCTACTCGACACGAAACAGCCTGGGAATCGGAATGGGCGCCGCGCGGCGCTTGATGGACGACTTCGAAGTCAGCACGGAAGTCGGCAAGGGAACGACGGTCACGATGGCCAAATGGAAGGATTGACACTGCGGCCGCATCGCGCATTTGCGCACGATCAATATTGCGTCTTCCCGATGGGCAACAATAACCACTAGTTAAACACGGTTATCGACCACTCCCATGTACGCTTACGAACTTTGCCGCAAATACCAGGAAGCGCTCAACCGGAAGGACCTCGAATCCATCCTGGATCTTTTCACTGTCGACGCGTCGGTCAAGGCGCCCTTGCTTGGCGAACTGGACGTGGTGAGCTTCCATCACCGCGTGTTCGAGTCCTGCGGGTACGCCGTCACCAGGCTGACGAACGTCTTCGACGGCCTGCATCACGCCCGCTCGGTCGCCCTGCAGTTCATGTACACCTGGACTTTTCCCGGTGGGCGGCAGGCGTCGGTGGAAGGGATGAGCGTCTTTGAACTCGACGAAGAGCGGAAGAAATTCAACCGCCTCACCGTCATCTACGACCCCACCGAATTCCGGCGCAACCTGACGGGCGGTTCGGCCCGAGTACGGATGATGGACGCCAGGAAGCGGGACACCATGCGCCTCGCAGCCTGACCCACCGGCGGGATTATCGTCGCACACATCGTCGGCGGCGCCGGCAATGCGGCGTCCCCGGATCAGCTCAGATACCGACCCACACCGTCCTTTTCTCGACGCGCACCGGATAGGCGCTGACCGAATTCTCCGGCGCTTCGAGGCACTGACCGTTTCGCAGGTCAAAGTGGTGCTTGTAGATCGGCGACGCGACGACAATGCGCTCGCCGAGGTTGCCGACCAGGCCGCGCGACAGCACGCTGGCCTGCGCGTTGGGATCGTAGTTGTCGATCGCGAACAGCTTGTCCGTGCCGTCCTTGACATGGAAGACGGCGACGTGACGGTCCTGCACCAGCGCGCAGACGCCGGTGTTGGGAACGAGGTCGTCGACGGAACACACTGCGCTCCACGTCGTTGCTTTGTTTTCATGGCTCATGGTTGCAACCTCACGCTGCTTTGGCAATGATGGGGATGGTGACTTTGCGCTCTTCCGGCTTCGCTGGACGGATCTGGCCGCGTTCCTCGACAAAGACGACAGTCTGGTCGGGCTGGTCGCTGTTGACGAACTGGCGGAAGCGCTTGCGTGTCTCGGGGTTCGTGATGGCGTTCTTCCATTCGCATTCATAGGTGTCGACGACGTGCTGCATGTCGGCTTCGAGTTCTGCGGCCAGACCGAGGCTGTCCTTGATGACGACGTCCTTCAGATAATCGAGCCCGCCTTCCAGGTTGTCGCGCCACACGCTGGTGCGCTGCAGGCGGTCGGCGGTGCGGATGTAGAACATCAGGAAGCGATCGATCAGGCGGACCAGGGTCGGCTCGTCGAGATCGGTCGCCAGCAGATCGGCGTGGCGCGGCTGCGCGCCGCCGTTGCCGCAGACGTAGAGGTTGTAGCCGCGCTCGGTGGCGATCACCCCCACGTCCTTGCTCTGCGCCTCGGCGCACTCGCGGGTGCAGCCGGAGACGGCGAGCTTGAGCTTGTGCGGCGCGCGCAGGCCCTTGTAGCGGTGCTCGAGGCGGATGCCGAGGCCGACCGAGTCCTGGACGCCGTAGCGACACCAGGTCGAGCCGACGCAGGTCTTCACCGTGCGCACCGCCTTGCCGTAGGCGTGGCCGGACTCGAAGCCGGCCTCGATCAGCTCCTTCCAGATGAGCGGCAGCTGCTGTACCTGCGCGCCGAACAGGTCGATGCGCTGGCCGCCGGTGATCTTGGTATAGAGACCGAACTTCTTCGCCACCGCACCGATGGTGATGAGCTTGTCCGGCGTGATCTCGCCGCCCGGCACGCGCGGCACGACCGAGTACGTGCCATCC
>DASPMV010000067.1:0-3865 GCA_035626875.1 Noviherbaspirillum sp.
GCAAGCGGTGCTGAAACCGAGTTGCGCAGCGCGAATCGCTGCGATATAGCCACCGGGACCGCCGCCGATGACAACGACATCAAAATTTTTCGACATTTTCGTACCCTTTTTTTTCCGCAGGATGGACAACGCACACGGAGCAGGATGATTCCATGCTCCGTGTGCGCATCGCGTGTTGGCTTACAGGTCCAGCAGCAGGCGAGCCGGATCTTCCAGCGCTTCCTTCATGGCGACCAGGCCGAGCACGGCTTCGCGGCCGTCGATGATGCGGTGGTCGTAGGACATGGCCAGGAAGTTGATCGGACGGATCACGATCTGACCGTTTTCAACGACCGGACGGTCCTTGGTTGCGTGGACGCCGAGGATTGCGGATTGCGGCGGGTTGATGATCGGGGTGGACAGCATGGAGCCGAACACACCACCGTTGGAAATGGAGAAGGTGCCGCCGGTCAGTTCTTCCAGCGTCAGCTTGCCGTCCTTGGCCTTGGTGCCGAATTCAGCAATCTTCTTCTCGATGTCGGCGATGGTCATCTGGTCTGCGTCGCGCAGGATGGGCACGACCAGGCCGCGCGGCGAACCGACGGCGATACCGATGTCGAAATAGCCGTGGTAGACGATGTCGTTGCCGTCAACGGAGGCATTCAGGACCGGGTACTTCTTCAGGGCGGCGACGGCAGCCTTGACGAAGAAGGACATGAAGCCGAGCTTCACGCCGTGTTCCTTTTCGAACTTGTCCTTGTACTTGTTGCGCAGGTCCATGACCGGCTGCATGTTCACTTCATTGAACGTGGTCAGGATCGCGTTGGTTGCCTGGGATTGCAGCAGGCGCTCGGCGACGCGGGCGCGCAGGCGGCTCATCGGCACGCGCTCTTCCGGACGGTTCGCCAGGTCGGACAGGCTGACCGGGGCTGCCACTTGCTGCAGTGCAGGCTTCGGTGCAGCAGCGGGTGCCGGGGCCGGTGCCGCCGGCTTGCTCAACGCGCCAATGACGTCTCCCTTGGTCACGCGGCCATCCTTGCCGGTGCCGGCGACTTGCGCAGCAGTCATGTTGTTGTCCGCGAGCATCTTTGCGGCTGCCGGCATGGCAATGCCTGCGGCTGCGGAAGAAGCCGGTGCGGCAGCGGCAACGGCAGCGGCCGGAGCCGGCGCGGCGGCGGGTGCGGCGGCGGGTGTGGCGGCTGCCGGGGCGGCGACTGCGCCTGCCTTGGCTTCCGTATCCAGCTTGGCGATGACTTCGCCGGCGACAACGGTGCTGCCGTCGCCCTTGATCACTTCGACGATGACGCCTGCGTCCGGCGCGGGAAGCTCAAGGACCACCTTGTCGGTTTCGATGTCGATCAGGTTTTCGTCTCGGGCGACTGCTTCGCCAACTTTCTTATGCCACTGCAACAGGGTTGCTTCTGCAACCGATTCCGACAATTGCGGAACTTTCACTTCGATAATTGCCATGTAACTCTCCGTTTCGGGTTGTTCGTGCGGCACGCCAGCTTCTGGCGCGCCGTCGGGTCTTTATTTCGTCAGGACGAAGCCTTTGAGCTTCGAGAACGCGGTGTCGATCAGCGCCTTTTGCTGCGCGTAGTGCTTGTCGTAGTAGCCGACAGCAGGCGACGCGCTGGCCGGACGGCCTGCGTATGCCAGTTTCTGGCCCTCTTCCAGATTCTCGAAAATGTTGTGCTGAATCTGGAACCAGGCACCCTGGTTCTGCGGTTCGTCCTGGGTCCACACCAGTTCCGTGAAGTTCGGGAACTTCTTCAGTTCTGCGGCAAACGCCTTGTGCGGGAACGGATAGAGCTGTTCGATACGAATGATCGCGATGTCGGAGGCACCGCGCTCCTTGCGTGCATTGACGAGGTCGTAATAGACCTTGCCCGAGCAGGCGAGAACGCGCTTGACCTTCTTCGGATCGATCTTCTCGTCGACCTCACCGATGACCGTCTGGAACTGGCCCTTGGCGAGTTCCGACAGCGGCGAGCCGGCGTCCTTGTTACGCAGCAGCGACTTCGGCGTCATGATGACGAGCGGCTTGCGGAACAGGCGGATCATCTGGCGACGCAGCAGGTGGAAGATCTGCGCTGCGGTCGTCGGCTGCACGACTTGCATGTTGTTGTCTGCGCACAGCTGCAGGTAACGCTCCAGGCGCGCGGAGGAGTGCTCCGGACCCTGGCCTTCGTAACCGTGCGGCAGCATCATGACGAGACCCGATGCACGGCCCCACTTCACTTCGCCGGAGCTGATGAACTGGTCGATCACGACTTGGGCGCCGTTGGCGAAGTCACCGAATTGCGCTTCCCAGATGGTCAGTGCGTTCGGCTCTGCGGTCGAATAGCCGTACTCGAAACCGAGCACTGCTTCTTCGGACAGCACGGAGTCGATGACGGTGAACGGCGCCTGGTTTTCGGAGATGTTCTGCAGCGGAATGAAGGTACCTGCATCCCAGCGCTCGCGGTTCTGGTCGTGCAGAACGGCATGGCGGTGCACGAAGGTGCCGCGGCCTGCATCCTGACCGGTGAGGCGCACGGCGTAGCCGGAAGCGACCAGCGATGCGTACGCGAGGTGTTCGCCCATGCCCCAGTCCAGGTTCATTTCGCCCTGGCCCATGGCAGCGCGGTCGGCCAGCACTTTCTCGACCAGCGGGTGGACCTTGAAGTTTTCCGGAACGGTGGTGATGCGTGCGGCCAAGCGCTTCAGTTCTGCGAGCGGAACAGCGGTATCCGCAGCGTCCGTCCACTTGCGGTTGAGGAACGGCATCCAGTCAACGGCGTACTTGCTCTTGAAGTTCGAGATGACGGGATCGACGGTGTGCTTGCCGGCGTCCATGGCGTCGCGGTACGCCTTGACCATCGCGTCGCCTGCATCTGCCGGAATCGTGCCTTGGGTGACCAGCTTGTCTGCGTACAGCTTGCGGGTACCCGGGTGCTTGCCGATCTTCTTGTACATCAGCGGCTGCGTCAGTGCCGGGGTGTCCTGCTCGTTGTGACCCAGCTTGCGGAAGCAGATGATGTCGACGACCACGTCCTTCTTGAATTCGAGGCGGTAGTCGAGGGCGATCTGGGTTGCAAGGATAACGGCTTCCGGATCGTCGCCGTTCACGTGCAGCACCGGTGCTTCGATCATCTTGACGACGTCGGAGCAGTCCAGCGTGGAACGGGAGTCGCGCGGATCGGAGGTTGTGAAGCCGATCTGGTTGTTGATCACGATGTGAACCGTGCCACCCGTGCCGTAGCCGCGGGTCTGCGCCAGGTTCAGGGTTTCCATTACCACGCCCTGACCGGCGAAAGCGGCGTCGCCGTGGACCAGGATAGGCATGACTTGCGAGCCATCCTTGTCGCCGCGACGGTCCATACGGGCCTTGACCGAACCTTCAACCACCGGGTTGACGATTTCAAGGTGCGACGGATTGAATGCCAGCGACAGGTGAACCGGGCCGCCAGGCGTGGAAACGTCGGACGAGAAGCCCTGGTGGTATTTCACGTCGCCAGCCGGCAGGTCGTCGGCGTGCTTGCCTTCAAATTCGGCGAACAGGTCCTGCGGCATCTTGCCGAGGGTATTGACCAGGACGTTCAGGCGGCCACGGTGAGCCATGCCGATGACGATTTCCTGGATGCCCTTTTCGCCAGCACGCTGGATGGTTTCATCCAGGGAGGCGATGAAGCTTTCGCCGCCTTCCAGCGAGAAGCGCTTCTGGCCGACATATCGGGTGTGCAGGTAGCGCTCGAGGCCCTCTGCGGCCGTCAGGCGGTCGAGGATGTGCTTCTTCTTCTCGGGCGAGAAATTCGGGGTCGAGCGGACCGATTCGAGACGCTCCTGCAGCCAGCGCTTCTGTGCGGGGTCGCTGACGTACATGAATTCGGCGCCGATCGAACGG
>DASPMV010000068.1:0-5124 GCA_035626875.1 Noviherbaspirillum sp.
GCCGAGCTTGCCGAGATCCTTGCCCCCGGTGTCGCCGGCAGCACGGAAGCACGCACCCAGGCACTGATCGACAAGATGGATGAGATCGCTCGCCGCACTGGTATCGAGACGCAATTGCGCCAGGTGGGCATCGCCGAGGCGGACCTTGATCGCCTCGCAGACGACGCGATGTTGCAGACCCGGCTGCTGACCAACAATCCGCGCGAGATAACCCGCGCCGATGCCAGGGCGATTTACGCAGCAGCGCTGTAAGCGTCCGGCTTCACCAAACAAAAACGGCAGCCTCGGCTGCCGTTTTTATTTCTGCTCGAAAGTCCTAGTGCGCCGCACCGGACCCCGCCGGGGCCCGCTTGAACAGCGCGCCGAGTTCACCGACGATGCCGCGGCGGAACGCCAGCACGCAGACGATGAAGATGAAGCCGGTGACGATCGTGACGGATTCCCCGATGCTGCGGAACCACTCGATCCCTGAGATCGTCGCAATAAAGTTGCCCAGTTCGCCGAGCTTGTTCTCCAGCGCAATGATGACGATCGCACCAACAATGGGGCCAGTCAGCGTGCCAAGACCGCCAACCAGCGTCATCAGCACGACCAGGCCGGACATGGACCAGTGCACATCGGTCAGAGTCTCGAAGCCAAGCACTACGGTTTTAGTAGCACCAGCCAGCCCCGCCAGCGACGCCGACAACACGAAAGCCAAAAGCTTGTACTTGTCGGTGTCGTAGCCCAGGGAAATGGCACGCGGCTCGTTTTCCTTCACCGCCTTCAGCACCTGGCCGAAGGGCGAATGCACGGTGCGCACAATCAAGGCGAAGCCGGCGATGAAGATGGCCAGCACGACGTAATACAGCGTCAGGTCATTTGCGAGATCGACGACGCCGAGCAGCTTGCCGCGCGGCACACCCTGCAGGCCGTCTTCACCTCCAGTGAAAGGCGCCTGCAAGCACACAAAGAACAGCATCTGCGCGAGCGCCAGCGTGATCATCGTGAAGTAGATGCCCTGACGCCGGATTGCGAGGCTGCCCATCAGCAGGCCGATGAGCGCAGCAACGATCACGCCGGCAATCAGGCCAAGTTCGAACGGCAAGCCCCACACCTTCAGTGCGTGGCCAGCCACATACCCTGCCCCGCCGAAGAACGCCGCGTGTCCGAACGACAGCAAGCCCGTGAAGCCGATGAGAAGATTGAATGCACACGCGAACAGCGCGAAGCACAGCACCTTCATCAGGAACACCGGGTAGACGAAGAACGGCAATGCCAGTGCAGCTGCCACGGCGATTGCATATCCCACTTTCTTGTTCATCCTATGTCCCCTTTTATTTCTCTTTACCAAACAGACCCGCCGGACGAATCATCAGCACGATCGCCATGATGATGAACACGACCGTCGCCGAGAGTTCCGGATAGAACACCCGCGTGAAGCCTTCGATGATCCCGAGGCCCAGGCCGGTGAGGATCGATCCCAGGATCGAGCCCATGCCGCCGATCACCACCACCGCGAACACGACGATGATCAGGTTGGAACCCATCAGCGGCGACACCTGGATCACCGGAGCCGCCAGCACACCGGCGAAGGCCGCCAGCGCGACGCCGAAGCCATATGTCAGCGTCACCATCAGCGGCACGTTGATGCCGAAGGCTTCCACCAGCTTCGGGTTTTCGGTGCCGGCACGCAGATAGGCACCGAGCTTGGTTTTTTCGATCACGAACCAGGTGGCCAGGCAGACGACCAGCGAAGCCAGCACGACCCACGCGCGGTACTTCGGCAGGATCATGAAGCCGGGGTTGAACGCGCCGGACAGTGCTTCAGGCACCGAGTACGGTTGTCCCGACACACCATAGAAGGAGCGGAAGAGGCCTTCCAGCATCAGCGTGATGCCGAAGGTCAGCAGCAGGCCATACAGGTGGTCCAGCTTGTACAGCCAGCGCAGCATGGACTTTTCGATGATGATGCCGAAGATGCCGACGAGAATCGGGGCAAGCAGGAGCATCACCCAGTAATTGATTTCAAAGTAGTTCAGTCCCATCCAGGCGAAGAACGCACCCATCATGTACAACGCGCCGTGCGCGAAGTTGATGACGTTGAGCAAGCCGAAGATGACCGCGAGGCCGAGCGAGAGCATCGCGTAGAAGGAACCGTTGACGAGGCCGAGCAGAAGCTGGCTCAGCAAGGCCTGCAGGGGGATGCCGAATAATTCCATAGGCGGAGTAATGAAAGTTGCTGCTGATCAGGAGGCGCGTTGAACGTCGTTGTTGTCTGCGCCGAATAGGTTGGGTAGCAGGGGTGCCGAGGCGGTTTCCGGTCTTGGCACACACCCTCACCCCTGCCCCTCTCCCGCCTGCGGGAGAGGGGAACTGCCGGGTTACTGTATTGCTTGTTTCAGATTACTTCCACAGCGCGCACTTCGATTCAGCCTTGGTGGTCCAGGCCTGTGCTGCCGGAATCGTCTGTGCGACCTTGTAGTAGTCCCACGGATACTTCGATTCCGATTGCTTCTTCACTTCCATCAGGTACATGTCGTGCACCATGCGGCCGTCCGGACGGATTTCGCCGCCCTTGGCAAAGAAGTCGTTGATCTTGGTCTTCTTCATCTGCGCCATGACCTTGTCGGCATCATCCGAGTTGACCGCCTTCACGGCGTTCAGGTAATGCATGGTGGCCGAGTAATCGGCGGCCTGCAGCATGGACGGCATCTTCTTCATCTTCTCGAAGTAGCGCTTGGACCACTTGCGGGTATCTTCGTTGAGGTCCCAGTACCAGCCGTCGGTCAGGTACATGCCCTGCGTCAGGTTCAGGCCGAGTGCGTGCACGTCGTTGATGAACATCAGCAGGCCGGCCAGCTTCATCGACTTGGTGATGCCGAATTCGTTGGCTGCCTTGATCGAGTTGACGGTGTCGCCGCCGGCATTCGCCAGGCCGAGGATCTGTGCCTTGGACGATTGCGCCTGCAGCAGGAAGGACGAGAAATCGGACGCCGACAGCGGATGCTTGACGCTGCCGACCACCGTGCCGCCGGCTGCCTTCACCACTTCCGAGGTGTCTTTCTCGAGCGATGCACCGAACGCGTAATCGGCGGTCAGGAAGTACCAGTTCTTGCCGCCCTGCTTCACGATCGCGGAACCGGTTCCCTTTGCGAGTGCGACCGTATCGTAGGCGTAGTGCACGGTATAGGGCGAGCACTCTTCATTGGTCAGGCGTGCCGTCGCAGCACCGATGGAAATGAAGGGTTTCTTCTTTTCCACCGCCACTTTTGCCATTGCCAGGTTGGCGCCGGAGTTGGTGCCGCCGATCAGCACGTCGAGACCCTGCTGGTCGAACCATTCGCGCGCTTTCGACGCGGCGATGTCGGCCTTGTTCTGGTGGTCCGCGCTGACGACTTCGATCTTCTTGCCGCCGACGTTGCCGCCGAAATCGGCGATCGCCATCTTGATCGCTTCGACACCGCCCGGGCCGTCGATGTCGGCATACAGGCCGGACATGTCGGTAATGATGCCGATACGGATGACATCACCCGAAATCTGCGCGGATGCGGTGCCCGCTGCGGCGAATGCACAGGTGGCCGATACTGCAACTGCAATTGCTTTCAATTTCATTGCGATCTCCTTGGTGTTCCAGCTAGTGGTTGTTATACCCCGAGCAGAGAATTCAGCACGGGCATCTTGTTATCCAGTTCCGATGCAGCGAAGGTCTCGACGATCTGACCATGCTCCATCACGTAGAAGCGATCCGCCAGCGGCGCGGCGAAGCGGAAGTTCTGCTCCACCATCACGATGGTGTAACCCTTTGCCTTCAATGTGGTGATCATGCGCGCGAGCGCCTGCACGATGACAGGCGCGAGGCCTTCCGAGATTTCATCCAGCAACAGCAGTCGCGCGCCGGTACGCAGGATGCGGGCCACAGCCAGCATCTGCTGCTCGCCGCCCGACAACCGGGTGCCTTGGCTGTTCTTGCGCTCCTTGAGGTTGGGGAACATCTCGTAGATTTCGTCCACCAACATGCCCTTGTCGTTCTTTGAAACGAAGGGCGGCAGCATCAGGTTTTCTTCCGCCGACAACGACGAAAAAATGCCCCGTTCCTCGGGGCAGTAACCTACGCCTAGATGCGCCACCTTGTAGGTGGGCATTGCGATGGCCTCGGTGCCGTTGATCTTGATCGAGCCCTTGCGCGCGCCCGTCAACCCCATGATCGCGCGCAGCGTCGTCGTGCGGCCGGCGCCGTTACGGCCGAGCAGCGTGACGACCTCGCCGTGGTTCACGGAAAAATTGACGTCATGCAGGATGTGCGATTCGCCGTACCAGGCGTGCAGGTTGGTGATTTCCAATGCCGCTGATCCAGCCATTCAATGCGCTCCTTCGAGTGCGCCGGTAGTGGTGCCCATGTAGGCTTCCATCACCTGCGGGTTCTTCGATACTTCATCATAGGTGCCCTCCGCCAGGACTGCACCGCGCTGGAGTACGGAGATGCGGTCGCTGATGCCGGCGATCACACTCATGTTGTGCTCCACCATCAGGATAGTCCTCCCGGCGGAAACCTTTTTGATCAGGTCGGTGACGCGGTGCACGTCTTCGTGGCCCATGCCCTGTGTCGGCTCATCGAGCAGCATGAGTTGCGGCTCCATCGCCAGCGTGGTCGCAATTTCGAGTGCCCGCTTGCGGCCATAGGGAAGATCGACCGTTGTCGTGTCGGCGAACTTTTCCAGGTCGACCTCCGCCAGCAACTGCATTGCGCGGTCATTGAGCACGCTGAGCTTGCTCTCGCTCTTCCAGAAGTGGAAGGAATTGCCAAGCGGACGTTGCAAACCGATGCGGACATTCTCCAGCACCGTCAGGTGTGGAAATACCGCCGAGATCTGGAAAGAACGGATGATGCCTTGCCGCGCGATCTGCGCGGGCTTGGCCATCGTGATGTCCTTGCCATTGAATAAGATCTGTCCCGAGGTCGGGACAAGGAATTTGGTGAGCAGGTTGAAGCAGGTGGTCTTGCCGGCGCCGTTCGGGCCGATCAGCGCGTGGATATGTCCACGCTCCACCTTCAAGCTCACATTATTGACGGCAGTGAATCCCTTGAATTCCTTCGTCAGCTGCCGCGTCTCCAATACCACATCCGCCATGGGTTCTCCCTGT
>DASPMV010000069.1:0-79393 GCA_035626875.1 Noviherbaspirillum sp.
CAGACGCGGGGTGGAGCAGTCTGGCAGCTCGTCGGGCTCATAACCCGAAGGTCGCAGGTTCAAATCCTGCCCCCGCAACCAAGTCTTTTGTCTTATCAATTCCCGCCTAAATCAGACCTCCAATAAATCAGGCGTCGGAAATAGCATCAACAGGTTCTCTGACAAAGCAGCATCCAGAATGCCTGCCGTTGACGATAACTTCTGCATTTTGCTAGAAAAAAACAAGACGCAAAAAAATGAACACTATTGAGGCGAAGAAAGTCCTCGAAACCGCGTTGCTTTGCGCCCATGAGCCGCTGTCGATCAACGACATGAAGAAGCTCTACGCGGAAAACGGCGAAGCCGATGAAGAAGTCGGTGCCGATACGATCAAGTCGATGCTGGAAGAATTACGCAACGATTGGGCCGACAAGGGCATCGAGATCGTGAGCCTGTCAACTGGATGGCGCTTCCAGAGCAGGCCGGAAATGAAGAAGTACCTGGAGCGCCTCAATCCGGAAAAGCCGCCCAAGTATACGCGCGCAACGCTTGAGACCCTCGCCATCATCGCTTATCGCCAGCCCGTCACGCGCGGCGACATTGAAGAAATTCGCGGCGTCACCGTCAATTCGCAGACGATCAAGATGCTCGAAGACCGCGGTTGGATCGAAGCGATTGGCCATCGCGATGTGCCCGGGCGTCCTGCCTTGTTCGCCACAACCAGGCAATTCCTTGATGATCTCGGCCTGACCTCGCTCGAACAGCTGCCTCCTTTGCAGGATGTGTCGAAAGAAGGAGCACAAGGCGGCTTGCTGCCGGAGTTGCAGGCGCTGGAAGGTGAAATGCAGGCAAACCTGGACCAGGCAGCAATCGATTTTGCTGCGCAGGACCAGCCTGCGGAAGCGCAGCAGGACCTGCTTGTCGATGCGCAGGAATTGCCCGAGGAGGGCGAAGCGGCAGCGGAAACGCTCGCGGAAGACGTTGCAGTGGCCTCCGAGAACAATAATTTTGTAGAAATCACGCAGAACGCCGGCGATGAATCCGGGTCTGAACCGAACACCGGGCCCGAAGAACCCGTTTCCACCGACGCTGAACAGGCCAATGCCGACGCCGCCGCCCCCGCACCCGCGGATGACGAGCAGGAAAACATGGCGCCGAGCCAGCATAATCAAGAATCCGATGATGAATCTGCCCAACCACAATGATTCCGACGTGGTCATAGCCACCGAGTCCACGAGCCGCGCCAAATCTGGAGACGAACAGGCGCAGCCTCGCGGCGATGCAACCGCAGGCGAAGGCCAGGCGGAGCAAGGCACAAAGAAGCCCGCCAAGCGCGGTGTGCGCGGCCCGCGCAGTCTGCGACGTACGCGTGCGCCGCGTGAAGAGAATGGCGACGACGCAGTGAAAGTGACGGCGGCGTCCTCGGAGGGCGTTGAGGCACAGCCAGCCGAAAAGACTGCGGCAGATGCCGAGAAGGGGCAGCGCGCCAACGTACGCAAGCGCGACGATCGCCAGAAGGGCAAGCCGGCGCAGAAGGGGCGCGCCAAGCAGTCCAGCGCCGCGCCGAAGCAAAAGCCGAATGGGAAAGCCAATGAGGCGGACGACGTTTTTTCGTTCGTCACGTCCGAGGCGTTTGATGCCGCCGGTGACGACGATGGGCGTCGTAACGGACGACCGGGTCAACAGAAGACGGTCCGCCGCGACCTGACCGCGGAAGACGACGCACCGAAGCTGCACAAGGTGCTCGCCGACGCTGGCCTCGGTTCGCGCCGCGACATGGAAGAGCTGATCATCGCCGGCCGCGTATCGGTCAACGGCGAGCCGGCCCATATCGGCCAGCGCATTCTCCCCACCGACCAGGTACGCATCAACGGCAAACTGATCCCGCGTAAAGTCTCCAAGCGCCCGCCGCGCGTGCTTGTCTATCACAAGCCTGCAGGCGAGATCGTCAGTCACAGCGACCCCGAAGGCCGCCCGTCCGTCTTTGATCGCCTGCCGACCATGAAGGCCGGTAAGTGGTTGGCCGTAGGGCGACTCGATTTCAATACCGAAGGCCTGTTGTTGTTTACAACGTCGGGCGACCTCGCGAACCGTCTGATGCACCCGCGCTACGGTATCGAGCGCGAATACGCAGTCCGCACTCTTGGCGAGCTTGAAGAAGGCATGCGCCAGAAGCTGCTGAGCGGTGTTGAACTGGAAGACGGCGTGGCCCAATTCTCGAAAATCGCGGATGGCGGCGGCGAAGGTGTCAATCGCTGGTATCGCGTGACGATCGGTGAAGGGCGCAATCGTGAAGTGCGCCGTATGTTCGAAGCCGTCGGTCTGACAGTCTCGCGCCTCATCCGCACGCGTTACGGCGTCCTGACCTTGCCGAGTAACCTGAAGCGCGGTCGCTGGGAAGAGCTCGATGAGCACGCTGTGCGCGACTTGATGGCTGTGAGCGGGTTGGAAAAACCGGCCGGCCAGGCAAAGGGGCGCGGCGAGCGGCAGGGCGGCGAGCGCAACGGCAACGTGTTCGAAAAGCCGCCGCAAGGTCAGAAGCGTGGCCAGGCCCGTGGAAATAATGGTGCTCGCGGCCAAGGCCAAGGTCAGGGGCAGCAGCGCGGGCGGCAGCCGGATCCGCTCCAGACCGCCTTGGGCTTCCCCGACATCGGGCACGCGCGCCGTGGGGGCGGCCAGATGCGGGGCGGCGTCGGTATGCAAGGAATGGCGCGCAGGCGCACCCGCGGCTAAGACAAGGAATTGCTGTCTTGAAATGCGTCGGCCTCCGGTTTTGCCGCTGAGGCCGCGTTTTCATTGCGGTGCGCCAAATAATTGTTTATAATTAGTGAGTTAACAAAGGTCGGTCCGCAGTCGGGGAGCGTCCAGGGACACCTGGGTCGGCGCGGGGGCGATAAAAAAAGAGATGGGCAGATGCCCATTTTTTTTTTCTTGAACGCTTTGTGCGCACGCACAGCCTGCCTTGACCGTTACGGAGAATAGTTTTGCGGTTGCTGGATCTGATTGAAAAAACCGTCGTTGGCATGGGCTATGAGCTTGTCGATTTCGAGCAGGCGGCCCATGGCTTGCTACGCGTGTACATCGACTTCCCGCCTGAGGATGCGGACAAGGGAAGCATCACGGTGGAAGACTGCGAGAAGGTGAGCCACCAATTGTCGCATGTGCTGACGGTGGAAAACGCGAATTACGAGCGTCTCGAAATTTCGTCGCCCGGCCTCGATCGGCCACTGAAGAAGCACGCCGACTACGTGCGCTTCGTCGGTCATGAGGCAGTGGTGAAGCTGCGTATGCCAATGCCGGGTGCAGCCAACCGCAAGTCCTTCCAGGGCATCCTGCACGAACCGGACGGCGAAACGCTCAAACTGGAATTTGAAGGAAAAGATGGGCCGGCGATGCTGGATTTCACGCTCGCCGATGTGGACAAGGCACGCCTGGTGCCGAAAGTGGACTTTAGGAGTCGCAAAGCATGAGTCGCGAAGTATTGTTGTTGGTCGATGCGCTGGCACGAGAAAAAAACGTCGATAAGGAAATCGTCTTCGGAGCGCTCGAGCACGCGCTCGCGCAAGCAACCAAGAAACGCTACGAGGGAGAGGTGGACATCCGCGTGTCCATCGACCGCGAGACCGGCGAGTTCGAATCCTTCCGCCGCTGGCACGTGGTGCCGGACGAAGCCGGCCTGCAACTGCCCGACCAGGAAGTGCTGCTGTTCGAAGCAAAAGAGCAGATTCCGGACATCGAAGTCGACGACTACATTGAAGAGCCGATCGAGTCGGTTGAATTCGGCCGCCGCTTTGCGCAAGACACCAAGCAGGTCGTCCTGCAGCGCATCCGCGACGCCGAGCGCGAACAGATCCTCGCCGACTTCCTGGCCCGCGGCGACGCGCTCGTGACCGGCACCATCAAGCGCATGGAGCGCGGTGATGCGATCGTCGAATCCGGCAAGATCGAGGCACGCCTGCCGCGCGACCAGATGATCCCGAAGGAGAACCTGCGCATCGGCGACCGCGTCCGCGCCTTCATCCTGCGCATCGACCGCAATGCCCGCGGCCCGCAGGTGATCCTGTCGCGCACCGCGCCGGAATTCATCATGAAGCTGTTCGAGCTGGAAGTGCCCGAAATCGAGCAGGGCCTGCTCGAGATCAAATCTGCTGCCCGCGACCCGGGCGTGCGCGCCAAGATCGCCGTCTTCACCAGCGACAAGCGTATCGACCCGATCGGCACTTGCGTCGGCATGCGCGGCTCGCGCGTGCAGGCCGTGACGGCTGAACTCGGCGGCGAGCGCGTGGACATCGTGTTGTGGTCGGAAGATCCCGCACAGTTCGTGATCGGTGCACTGGCGCCGGCGAACGTGACCTCCATCGTCGTGGACGAGGAAAAGCATGCAATGGACGTCGTGGTGGACGAGGAAAACCTCGCCATCGCCATCGGCCGCGGCGGCCAGAACGTGCGCCTCGCCTCCGAACTGACCGGCTGGCAGATCAACATCATGACCGCCGAAGAGTCCGCTGACAAATCCGCGGCGGAAAGCGCCGCAATCCGCGCACTGTTCATGGACAAGCTTGACGTCGATGAAGAAGTCGCTGCGATCCTGGTCGACGAAGGCTTCTCGAGCCTGGAAGAAATTGCCTACGTGCCGATTACCGAAATGCTCGATATCGAAGCATTCGACGAGGATACGGTCAACGAACTGCGCAACCGCGCCCGTGACGCCCTCGTGACCGAAGCAATTGCCTCCGAGGAAGGCCTGGAAGGCATGGACGATTCGCTGGTGAATCTGGACGGAATTGACCGTATTACCGCAGGCAAACTCGGACTGGCGGGCATCAAGTCGCTGGATGCGTTCGCCGGCCTGGCTTATGACGAATTCGGATCGATCCTGGCGTTGCCGATCGAACGCGCGCGTCAACTGATCGAAAACGAATTTGAAGATGTGACCGATGATGAAATGCGGCTCATTGACGCCAAGTACGACGACCGGGCACGGGCGTTGCAAGCGAAAGCGCGAGAACTGGTCGAGGCGAAGTAAGCCGGACTGCCCCAACATCATCTGCCATGCCACATAGAAAAGAGGACTGAATGGCGAGTACCAACGTAGCCCAATTTGCCACCGAACTGAAAATGCCCGCGGACTTGCTGCTGACGCAATTGCGCGCTGCGGGCGTTGAGAAGAGTTCGGCGTCCGATCCCTTGTCCAAAGAAGACAAGGACAAGCTGTTGAACCATCTGCGCCGCTCCCATGGTGCGTCGCCGGAAGGCGAGAAGCGCAAGATTACGCTGACCCGCAAGGAAACCACCGAGATCAAGCAGGCGGATGCGACCGGCAAGTCCCGCACGATCCAGGTGGAAGTGCGCAAGAAGCGCACGTTCATCAAACGCGATGAACCGCTGGTCGAAGAGGCAGCGCCGGCGAAGGCGCCGGCCGCGCCTGTGATCGACGAGGCGGAAGTCGCGCGCCGCGCCGAAGAGGCACGCCGCCAGGCTGAACTGATCGCACGCCAGGAAGCGGAACTGCGTGAAAAGCAGGAGCGCCTGGCCAAGCTGGAAGCAGAAAAGGAAGCTCAAGCCAAGGCCATGCGTGAAGCAGCCGAGGAAGCCGAGCGTCGCGCTGCGGCTAATGCCGCGGCTGCGAAAGCGGAGCAGAGTCAGAAGGAAATGACTGCCGCCGAAGAGGCCAAGCGCGCCGCCGACGAAGCTGCGCGCAAGAAGGCTGCGGAACAGGACGCCAAGGAAGCCGCCGAACGCGCCGCTGCGACCGAGCGTGCCCGCAAGGCTGTTGCTGACGAGGTCGCCCAGATCAAGGCGATGATGAATGCGCCACGCAAGGTAATGAAGGCGCCCGAACCGGCGCCTGCGCCTGTTGCCAAGGCGGCTGAAGGAACGCTGCACAAGCCGGCGGACAAGAAAGTCGCCGAGAAGAAAGATGACAAGAAGCCGGCGGTGGGTGACAAGAAGTCGATCAAGTCGGCAAACGTCTCCTCGACCTGGCAGGATGATGCGGCCAAGAAGCGCGGCGGTATCAAGACGCGCGGCGCAACGACTCCCGGCGGCCGCGATGGCTGGCGCAGCGGGCCGAAGGGCCGCCGCTCGCACGGACACGACGACCAGCGCGAATCGAATTTCCAGGTGCCGACCGAAGCCGTCATCAAGGAAGTGCATGTGCCGGAAACGATCACCGTCGCCGAACTGGCGCACAAGATGGCCGTGAAGGCCTCCGAAGTCATCAAGCACATGATGAAGCTGGGCCAGATGGTCACGATTAACCAGGTGCTCGACCAGGAAACGGCGATGATCCTCGTCGAAGAAATGGGCCACAAGGCATACGCTGCGAAGCTCGACGATCCGGAAGCATTGCTCGAAGAAGCCGGCACCCACGCCGACGCCGAACTCCTGCCGCGCGCACCGGTCGTGACCGTCATGGGTCACGTCGACCACGGCAAGACATCGCTGCTGGACTACATCCGCCGCGCCAAGGTGGCGGCTGGTGAAGCTGGCGGCATTACGCAGCACATCGGCGCCTACCACGTTGAAACGCCGCGCGGCATCATTACCTTCCTCGACACCCCGGGTCACGAAGCGTTTACCGCCATGCGTGCCCGCGGTGCGAAAGCAACCGACCTCGTGATCCTGGTCGTGGCCGCCGACGACGGCGTGATGCCGCAGACCAAGGAAGCGATTGCCCACGCAAAGGCCGCAGGTGTGCCGATCGTCGTGGCGATCAACAAGATCGACAAGCAGGGTGCCAATACCGACCGCGTCACGCAGGAACTCATTGCGGAAGGCGTGGTGCCGGAAGCCTACGGCGGTGATGCGCCGTTCTGCCCGGTGTCGGCAAAGACCGGCCAGGGCATCGACGAGCTGCTGGAAAACGTGCTGCTGCAAGCCGAAGTGCTGGAACTGAAGGCACCGGTGGACGCCCATGCCAAGGGCCTCGTGATCGAAGCCAAGCTGGACAAGGGCCGCGGCCCCGTCGCGACGGTGCTGGTTCAGGCCGGTACGCTCAAGCGCGGCGACGTGGTCCTGGCAGGCTCGGCTTACGGCCGCGTGCGCGCCATGCTGGACGAAAACGGCAAGAACGTCTCGGAAGCGGGACCGTCCATCCCGGTGGAAATCCAGGGCCTGACCGAAGTACCGGGAGCCGGCGAGGAAGTGATGGTTATGGCGGACGAACGCAAGGCGCGTGAAATTGCCTTGTTCCGCCAGGGCAAGTTCCGCGATGTGAAGCTCGCAAAACAGCAGGCAGCGAAGCTGGAAAACATGTTCGAGCAGATGGCCGAGGGCGAGGTGAAGAACCTGCCGTTGATCGTCAAGGCAGACGTCCAAGGTTCCCAGGAAGCACTGGTTCACGCCATGCAGAAGCTGTCGACCGACGAAGTGCGCGTGCAGATCGTGCATGCAGCGGTGGGCGGCATCAGCGAATCCGACGTCAACCTGGCAGTCGCTTCGAAGGCAGTGATCATCGGCTTCAACACCCGTGCAGACGCGTCGGCGCGCAAGCTGGCCGAAGCCAGTGGCATCGATATCCGTTACTACAACATCATTTACGATGCGGTGGACGAGATCAAGGCGGCGATGTCCGGCATGCTGGCGCCCGAAAAGCGCGAGGCAACGCTGGGTCTCGTCGAGATCCGCCAGGTGTTCCACGTCAGCAAGGTTGGCTCGATCGCTGGTTGCTATGTGCTCGACGGTCTCGTCAAGCGCGGCTCTTCGGTCCGCCTGCTGCGCGACAACGTGGTGATCTGGACCGGCGAACTCGATTCGCTCAAGCGTTTCAAGGATGACGTGAAGGAAGTGAAGTCCGGTTTCGAGTGCGGCCTGTCGTTGAAGAACTTCAACGACATCAAGGAAGGCGACCAGCTCGAGATCTTCGAAGTCCAGGAGGTTGCTCGTACCTTGTAATGCCGGCTACGACTTGCCGGTTGCGTAGCCCGGATTTTGCCTCGCGGCATCCGGGCTTCGACGTTTAGAGCGTGTTATGAGCCAGGGAAGGGGTCGCGTTCTTGCGAGAAGGGATGCAGTGCTAGGCGCGGCGCGACGCGCAGACTGGGCGTCTGTGCAAGCGCCGCAACACCGCAATGCGTCCCTTCTCGCAAGAACCCGGAGGGCAGCCCCGAGAACCGGCCGCCTGCGGTGTTGCAGCTCCTTGCCGTGGACCCACCACGGCGCTTCGCTGCGCCTAGCATTCGGCCGGTTCTCGGGGCTGCGCGACCCCTTCTCTGGTTCATAACACGCTCTAGGGGCGCATCATCATGGCTAAACACAGCAAATCCATTCCCGGCCGCGGCGTACGCGTGGCCGACCAGATCCAGCGCGACCTGGCCGAAATCATTGCCTACGAACTGAAGGATCCGCGCGTCGGCATGATTACGATCACCGAAGTACAGCTCACGCCTGACTACGCACATGCGAAGGTGTTCTTCACCACGCTCGTCGACAATGACGAGGCCATGCAGAACACATTGTCTGGGCTGCGCAAGGCTGCCGGCTTCATTCGTGGACAGCTTGGTCGTCGGCTGACGATCCACACTATCCCCGAACTGCACTTCGTGCATGACATCTCCACGGCCCGCGGTATGGAATTGTCGAAGCTGATCGACGAAGCCAACGCAACACGTGCCAAGGACGCCGAAGGCTGATGGCCTTCGGCGCCTGACGGCGCAATTATCGAATTTCCACCATGGCGCAACACCCGCCCAAGAAACCGCGCGTGCCTGTCGATGGCGTCTTGCTGCTCGACAAGGCAGCAGACTCTTCCAGCAACGACGTCCTGATCAAGGCGAAACGCCTGCTCAACGCGCAGAAAGCCGGCCATACCGGCACGCTCGATCCCTTCGCGACCGGACTGCTGCCGCTCTGCTTCGGCGAGGCAACGAAGTTCTCGCAGGATTTGCTGGAGGCGGACAAGACCTATGAAACAGTCGTGCATCTCGGCGTAACGACCAATACCGGCGACACGGAAGGGGAGGTGCTCCAGCGGCTCGATGTAAATGTTACGCGTGAACAGGTCGACGCGGCGGTTGAAAAATTCCGCGGCGAAATCGATCAGGTGCCGCCGATGTATTCGGCGCTCAAGCGTGACGGCAAGCCGCTTTACGAGTATGCGCGTGCCGGGGTGGTGCTTGAGCGCGAGGCGCGACGGGTGGTCATCCACACACTGGACGTGCTCGATTATCAAGCACCGTACTTGCGGTTGCGCGTCACCTGCAGCAAAGGGACGTACATTCGCGTTCTCGGCGAAGATATCGGCATTGCCCTTGGCTGTGGCGCCCATCTGCAGGCCCTGCGGCGCACCCAGGTCGGCGCGCTGACGCTCGACGATGCAGTCACGCTGGAAGCACTGGCCGACATTGCGGCTGAAGAGCGTGTGCGGAAGCTTTCACCGGTCGATGCGTTGTTGTCAACTTTTCCGGCGATCCGTCTGCCAGATGCGCTTGCCAAACGATTCATGCACGGCCAGCGCATCGCCCTCGGCAAGGAGGGCTTGCCCTATCCGCCATATCAGGGGAGAGCGCGCGTCTATGCGGAGGAGAGTGAGCGATTGCTAGGCACTGCGCACCTTCTGGAATATGGCATCCTCGCTCCCGAGCGGCTCATTGCCGAACGCGGCAGCGTCTGATTTTCCCCTGTCCTGCGCGCAACTCATTGAAATCTCAGTGATTTCAATAGTTCTTGCGTCGCAACATGGTATACTAGTCGGTTCTCCCGAATCTCGCATTCAAGCACTGGACCACCATGTCAAATACCAAGCGCGCTCTGCGCAACATCGCCATCATTGCCCACGTTGACCACGGCAAGACGACCCTCGTCGACCAGCTGCTGCGTCAGTCCGGTACCTTCCGTGAAAACCAGCAGGTCGACACGCGGGTGATGGACTCCAACGACCTTGAAAAGGAACGCGGCATCACGATTCTCGCGAAGAACTGCGCGGTCGAGTACGAGGGCACGCATATCAACATCGTCGATACCCCTGGCCACGCCGACTTCGGCGGTGAGGTGGAGCGCGTGCTGTCGATGGTGGACTCGGTGCTGCTGCTGGTTGATGCGGTCGAAGGCCCGATGCCGCAGACGCGCTTCGTGACGCGCAAGGCGCTCGCCCTTGGCTTGAAGCCGATCGTGGTGGTCAACAAGATCGACCGTCCCGGCGCGCGTCCTGACTGGGTGATCAATGCGACTTTCGAACTGTTCGACAAGCTCGGTGCGACCGAAGAGCAGCTCGATTTCCCGGTGGTCTATGCTTCCGCGCTGAACGGCTACGCCAGCCTCGATCCGACCATGCGCGAAGGCACCATGAAGCCGCTGTTCGACGCCGTCCTGGAACACGTTCCGGTGCGTGACGACGATCCGGACGGTCCGCTCCAGCTGCAGATTTCCTCGCTCGATTATTCCTCCTACGTCGGCAAGATCGGCATCGGCCGTATCAAGCGCGGCCGCGCAAAGGCGCTGCAGGATGTCATCGTGCTGAACGGGCCGGATTCCACCCCCATCAAGGCGCGCATCAACCAGGTGCTGAAGTTCAAGGGCCTCGAGCGCCAGCTCGTCGATGAAGCCCAGGCCGGCGACATCGTGCTGATCAACGGTATCGAGGAGATCGGCATCGGCAGCACGCTGTGCGCGGTGGACACGCCGGACGCCCTCCCCATGCTGAAGGTGGATGAGCCGACCCTGACCATGAACTTCCTGGTCAACAATTCCCCGCTGGCCGGCCGCGAAGGCAAGTTCGTGACCAGCCGCCAGATCCGTGACCGTCTCGACCGCGAACTGAAGTCCAACGTGGCGCTGCGCGTGACCGATACCGGTGACGACACCACGTTCGAAGTTTCCGGACGCGGCGAACTGCACCTCACCATCCTGCTGGAAAACATGCGCCGCGAAGGCTACGAGCTGGCCGTGTCCCGTCCGCGCGTCGTGTTCAAGGACATCGATGGCGTGAAGTGCGAACCGTACGAACTGCTGACCGTCGACGTCGAAGACGCGCACCAGGGTGGCGTGATGGAAGAACTCGGTCGCCGTCGCGGCGACCTGCAGAACATGGAACCGGACGGCAAGGGACGCGTGCGTCTCGAGTACCGCATCCCGGCACGTGGCCTGATCGGCTTCCAGTCCGAGTTCATGACGCTGACCCGCGGCACCGGCCTGATGAGCCACATTTTCGACGACTACGCGCCGGTCGATATGACCAAGCCGGAACTGGCTGGCCGCCGCAACGGCGTGCTGATTTCGCAGGACGATGGCGCTGCCGTTGCCTACGCGCTGTGGAAGCTGCAGGACCGCGGCCGCATGTTCGTGAGCCACAACGATCCGGTGTACGAAGGCATGATCATCGGCATCCACTCGCGCGACAACGACCTCGTGGTCAACCCGATCAAGGGCAAGCAGCTGACCAACGTGCGCGCGTCCGGTACCGACGAAGCCGTCCGCCTCGTGCCGCCGATCCAGCTGACCCTGGAATACGCGGTGGAATTCATCGAGGACGACGAGCTGGTCGAAATCACGCCGAAGAGCATCCGCCTGCGCAAGCGCTTCCTGAAGGAGCATGAGCGCAAGCGGGCGTCGCGCGAAGCTGCATAACAAGAGCGCCGGGTAGATACCCGGCAGCTTCGACCAGCCCGGCCGCCCGCAAGGGACGCCGGGCTGATTTTTTCCAGGTTGCCTATGCCACTCATGACATCGCACCAGCGGGCCATCCTGCTGATGATCATTGCGCCCACCCTATGGAGCATCGCGGGCGTGCTCACGCGCCACCTCGACTCCGCGCAAGGCTTCGAAGTGACCTTCTGGCGCAGCCTGTTCTCCGGCATCTTTGTTGCCGGCGCGTTGCTTTATCAGCAGGGATTGCGTGGTGCGACCCGCACTGTGCGTGCGCTTGGTGGCCTGGGGGTGCTGAGCGGCTTGATGTGGAGCGTGATGTTCACCTGCTTCATGGTGGCGCTGACGCGCACGACGGTTGCCAATACCCTGATCGTCATGAGCGTGTCGCCGCTGCTGACGGCTTTCCTGGCGTGGCTGATCCTGAAGGAGCGCGTTGCGCCGCGGACCTGGCTGGCGATTGCGGCTGCATTCGTCGGTATCTCCTGGATGTTCGTCAACAGCATGAGCGAGGTCGGCGGAAAACACCTGGTCGGAATGATGATCGCCAGTGCCGTGCCGGTGGCTGCCGCCATCAATCTCATTGCCATCAAGCGGGCGGGGCATGGTGTGGACCTGATCCCAGCGATTTTGCTGGGCAGCATATTTTCCGCGGGGCTCATGCTGGCCGTGGCCTCGCCGTTCCAGACTTCGCTGCACGACATCGCGATCCTGGCCACGCTGGGCTTCTTCCAGCTCGGCCTGCCGTGCATGCTGATGGTGAAGGCGATGAAACACCTGTCGGCGCCGGAAGTGTCGCTCCTGGCCCTGCTGGAGGTGCTCCTTGGGCCACTCTGGGCGTGGCTGGGGGCCGGTGAGGTGCCCGCACAGGAAACCCTCATCGGCGGTGCCATTGTCATGGCGGCGCTGGTGTTCAACGAACTTGCGCCGTCGCGGCAGACGCGAAAAGCCGTCGCCGCCCGCCAGCAGCAGCCCTGATTACCTGAAGCACCGCCGTCGTTACAATAGAGCCCGATCATGACTGTTACCCACAAGCCCGCCGCATTGCCTCCGCGCCGCCTGTCTGTCGCACCGATGATGGACTGGACGGATCGCCATTGCCGCGTATTCCACCGCCAGATCACGCGTCATACCTGGTTGTACACGGAAATGGTGACGACCGGAGCGCTGATGCACGGCGATGTACCCAGGCACCTCGATTTCAGCGAGGTGGAGCATCCGGTAGCCCTGCAACTCGGCGGCAGCGAGCCGGCAGACCTGGCGAAGAGTGCGAAGCTCGGCGAGCAGTGGGGCTACGACGAAATCAACCTCAACTGCGGCTGCCCGTCGGAGCGCGTGCAGAAGGGCGCGTTCGGCGCCTGCCTGATGAACGAGCCTCAACTTGTGGCGGATTGCGTGAAGGCGATGCGCGATGCCGTTTCGATCGACGTGACGGTCAAGCATCGCATCGGCATCGACCATATCGAGACCTATGATTTCGTGCGTGACTTCGTCGGCAAGATTGCCGAGGCAGGATGCAATACATTCATCGTCCATGCAAGGAATGCCATCCTGAAGGGGCTGAGCCCGAAGGAGAACCGCGAGATTCCCCCGCTGAAACCGGAATACGCGTATCAGCTCAAGCGGGACTTTCCGCAGCTCGAGATCATTATCAACGGCGGCATCAAGACGCTGGAGGAAATCGACCTGCATCTGCGGCACGTCGATGGCGTGATGCTCGGCCGCGAGGCGTACCACAATCCCTACGTGATGGCGTCCTTCGACGCCCGTTATTACGGCGACGATGCGGCGCCGAAGACGCGCGCGCAAGTCATCGAGGCGATGGTGCCCTATATCCGGGACCAGCTAGCGCGTTATGGCAACAATGGCGCCGGGCTCAAGCTCAACAGCATCACCCGCCACATGCTCGGCTTGATGGCAGGCATGCCCGGGGCGCGGGGATTCCGCCAGACCCTGTCCGATTCCAGGAAACTTGCTTCCGGCGATCCCGCCTTGCTCATGGAAGCGCTGGCGCGCATGCAACCGCTCGCCGCCTGAATTTTTCCTTGCGTGCCGAACAAGCGTTTGGCATAAAACCTGCTCGGTCCTCCGCGATTCCATGCCGCCCTGCCGGCATGTTTTTCCATTTCCAGCCTTCACTCACGGAGATCGACAATGGCAAGCCAGGACGAGAAACCATCCATTCCCGCACAGCATCAGGACCACCAGCCCGGCTCGGAAGCGGCGATGACGCCCAAGCCCAAGGCCGAGATGCAGGACTACAAGGGCAGCGACAAACTGAGGGGCAAGGTCGCGCTCATTACCGGCGGTGACAGCGGGATTGGCCGCGCGGTCGCGATTGCCTTCGCCAAGGAGGGCGCGAATGTCGTTGTCGCCTACCTCGACGAACATGAGGACGCGAAAGAAACGCAAGGTTACGTGGAAGCCGCCGGACGCGACTGCGTCACGATCGCCGGCGACATCGGCGATGCGGCGTTCTGCGCGAAGATGATCGATACCGCGATGACGAAATTCGGACGCCTCGATATCCTGGTCAACAATGCCGCGCAACAATACCCGCAGCAAAGCATCGAGGACATCACGGAAGAGCAGTTGCTGAAGACCTTCCGCACCAACATCTTCTCGATGTTCTTTACGGTCAAGGCGGCGCTGCCGCACCTCAAGCCCGGCGCGCGCATCATCAACACTACCTCCGTCACCGCTTATAGAGGCAGTTCCCATCTGCTCGACTATTCGTCTACCAAGGGGGCGATCGTCGCGTTCACGCGCTCGCTGTCCCAGCAGCTCATCGACAAGGGCGTTCTCGTCAATGCCGTTGCGCCGGGACCGGTGTGGACGCCGCTCATTCCGGCCAGCTTCAGCGAAGAAGAAGTGGAAGGCTTCGGCGAAAAGGCGCCGCTTGGCAGGGCAGGGCAGCCCGACGAGATCGCGCCCTCATACGTCTTCCTCGCATCGGCGGACGCCTCCTTCATGTCGGGGCAAGTGCTGCACCCGAACGGTGGTGAGGTCGTCAATACCTGATCAGTACTCTTTCAAGCGGTTGTATAGGGTCTTGAGGCTGATGCCGAGCGCCTCCGCGGTGAGGCGCTTGTTGCCGCTGTAGTGCTTGAGTGTAGCGAGGATGATTTCCTTCTGCGCATCCGCAAGCGGCGTGCCGACGAAGAAGTTGAGGTAGCCTTCATGCACCGTCGGCTTCTTCGCCGCGAGCTCGGAGATGCACTCCTCGACGTCGAGCGTATCGGTGGCGAGGATGAAGGCGCGCTGCACGACATTCTTCAGCTCCCGCACATTGCCCGGCCAGGAATACGATCGGATGACGTCGAGCGAATTGCGCGAGAAGACCTTCTGTTTCCCTTCCTTCTCGTTCAGCACCTGCAGAAAATGCAGGGCGAGCATCTCGATGTCGCTGCCGCGTTCGCGTAGTGGAGGAACACGCACCGGGAAAACGGCAAGGCGGTACATCAGGTCTTCGCGCAGATTCCCTTGCTTGACCGCGGTGTCGAGATCGCGGTTGGTCGCCGCGACGAGGCGGACGTCGACCTTCACTTCCTCGTCGCCGCCCACGCGCAGGAATGTACCCGCCTCCAGTACGCGCAGGAGTTTGACCTGCATGTCGATCGGCATCTCGGTGATTTCATCCAGGAACAAAGTGCCGCGTGATGCATGTTCGAAATAGCCGATGTGTTGCCGCGAGGCGCCCGTGAAGCTGCCTTTTT
This sequence comes from Noviherbaspirillum sp., assembly GCA_035626875.1. Lineage (GTDB taxonomy): Bacteria > Pseudomonadota > Gammaproteobacteria > Burkholderiales > Burkholderiaceae_D > Noviherbaspirillum. Next base: position 15,279 of record DASPMV010000069.1, read on the forward strand.
CATGACCGAAGAGGGCAGCTTCGATGAGGTGTGCGGGGATAGCCCCGCAGTTGACAGCGACAAATGTCTCATCGCGGCGCGCGCTGGCATGATGGATGGCATTGGCGATCAGTTCCTTTCCCGTCCCGCTCTCGCCCACGAGCAGTACCGTGGCATCAGTCGCTGCGACCCTTTCCACTTGCTGGCATAGCTGTTCCATGACGGGCGATGAGCCGTACACGATGCCGGAATGCTTGAATGAATTCTCGAGAGTCATATGGGTTGCAGGCGTTGACCGGACACGCGAAGGCCGGCGTCCGGGATGCGTTCACGATTGTTACACCAATGCCTGAGGCCGCTCTTGCGTTAATTCAGTTCCATTGCGCAAAAAGCTTTTCTGCATGGGGGAGAGGCAGTGACCGAACAAGTCAACGATACACGATAACGTCATGCGCGTCTTCGGTCGTTGGAGGCCGTCGTGCTTCCACATGGAACGACGTGGATTGGTTATACGCGGGGCGATGTAATGCTTACCCCGCGCCTGTAAGTTTTACGCTGGAGAGTTTCCGCAAAGACCTTGTTCACGGCATAAGCCTCCCTGTGCGTACACTCGCCGCATTGGCATGGAAGCTGCGTCGCGTTACGGGCAGGCTTTGCGAAAAAGTTAAGAACTTATCGCAAATGAACCGGTCAAGAACGAGACACCGTTAACTTTTCGTGAAAGGAACAAGAATGAATGCAATCAAGACCACATCAAAGATCTTGTTGGTTGTTGCCGCACTCAGTCTGACGGCCGTCGGTTGTGAACGTCGCGCTGGTGACCAGAGCTCCGGCGCAAGCGGCGGCTCTCCGGGCAGCTCCAGTTCCTCGGGTGGATCGGGTGGATCGGGTTCAATGGGATCGGGCTCCTCCGGCGCATCCGGTGGCGGGTCGGGTTCGGGTTCCTCCTCCGGCTCCGGTTCCGGTTCGAAGTAAGGACCGCTACCGTGCGTTCGCCATTACCGGAGCGCATGCTCCGGCGGTGAGTGCCGTGCAAGCGATCGACGATGCAAGCGCGAGACGCCGGGCCCGCCTATTACCGGCGCCATCGCGGGATGCAGAGTCGAACCGGAAGGACATTGCGCGGTCCAAACCGGGCGGACGACGAGCATTGCTCGTACATTCCACTCCGATCCAGGCGACGCAGGAGCGGGCTTCGGATGGCGGAAGCACTCCTGCCATATGCCTATCCGGATCGCTGCACACCTTGCGTCGTCGCGATCGACAACAACATCGTCCGCTGTTCTTGGTCAATAAACGCTCAGGCGCCAACCTAGACAATAGCGACGAGGGACATATGCTGAGATAGTCAGGCACCAGAACAACGGCATCCCGATGTAGCGGTCAACCCCAAGGTTTTTTCCCCCTGAACAGGCGCGGCGTGCACCGTGAATACGGTGCATGCGCGCATGCGACCGTACGCAAGATTTTGCAGTACAACATTGAGAGAGCAGTTCATATGCCGCATGTATTGATCGTTGACGATGACGTCAACACGCGAGAGGCGCTCGTCGAAATTACCGCAGCCGAGGGATTCACCACGGCAGTGGCAGGAAACATCAAGGACGCGCAGGCGCAGATCATGCGCCAGCGCCCGGATGTCGTGCTGATCGATCTGAAATTGCCGGACGGTAGCGGGATGGACCTCTTCAACGACATCGAATCCCGCGCCACGACTGAGATCGTGCTCATCACTGGCCACGCGAGCGTGGAGACGGCCGTCGAAGCACTCCGCCTCGGCGCAGCCGACTACCTGACCAAGCCCATCAATTTCCGCAGACTCAAGGCTTTGCTGTCGCGCATACCTCGTACCGTGGACCTCAAGGAGGAAATCGGCGTGCTACGCAGCGAGTTGCGTCGGCTCGGCCACTTCGGCCAGATGCTGGGTGCCGCACCTCCGATGCAGAAACTCTATAACCACGTTGCCCGCGTGGCGCCGACCGAAGCGACAGTGCTGCTGCTGGGCGAAAGCGGTACCGGCAAGGAACTCGCCGCCCAGACCATCCATGAATTGAGCCTGCGCCAGAAGCATCCCTTCCTGCCGGTCAACTGCGGCGCCATTTCACCGCAGCTGATCGAGAGCGAAATTTTTGGCCACGAGAAGGGCAGCTTCACTGGGGCGGACCGTCAGCACAAGGGTTATTTCGAGCGGGCAAATGGCGGCACGCTTTTCCTCGACGAAATTACCGAGATGCCGATCGAGCTGCAGGTCAAGCTGCTCCGCGTGCTGGAGACCGGCTCGTTCATGCGCATCGGGAGCAACCAGGAAATCGAAACCGATGTACGTGTCATCGCTGCGAGCAACCGCGATCCGGAGCAAGCGGTGTCGGAAGGTAAGCTGCGGCTCGACCTGTATCACCGGCTGAACGTGTTCCCCCTGAAGATTCCGCCACTCCGCGAGCGCGGCGGGGACATCGAACTGCTGGCCGAACATTTCCTGGAACAGCTCAACGCCGCGCACGGGACAAGCAAGGTCCTGTCGCCGGACGGGCTTGCCTGCCTCAGCAACTATCACTGGCCGGGCAATGTGCGCGAACTGCGCAACTACATCCAGCGCGCGTTCATCCTGTCGGATCACACGATCGATGCGGCGGCGCTGGCACCCGTCATCACGACCCAGTCGCCGGTCGGACTGACGCTTGCCATTCCGGTCGGCACCTCGCTCGCCGATGTGGACCGCAAGCTCATCTATGCGACCCTCGAGTTGTGTGGCGGTGTGAAGAAGCGGGCGGCGGACATCCTCGGCATCAGTCTGAAGACGCTGTACAACCGGCTCGAAGAGTACGGCCCCTACGAAGGCGGCATGCAGAAGAAGGACGACGCTTCTTCCATGCAAGGAAGCAGCAGCGACTCCTATCACTGACCCCGGTGGCCCGGGACTTCAGTCCCGAGTCACCATCGTATCGATCACCACAATCAGTTCTTCCGGTGCAACCGGCTTCGTGACATGCATCTGGAAGCCGGCCGTCAACGCGCGGATGCGGTCTTCACGCTGGGCGAACGCGGTCAGCGCGAGTGCCGGCATGCGTTGCAGCGGCGTGCCACCATCGCGTGTCTTCCAGCCCCGCAGGCGGCGCAGGGCCGAATAGCCATCCTCGCCGGGCATCGCAATGTCGCACACCAGTACATCCGGCAGGCGCGTGGCCTGGCATTCGTCCAGGAGGGCTACCGCTTCGGACGATGAGGACGCCGCGACGACCTTCGCCCCCGCGCCGGTCAACACCATGGTGAGCGATTCGCGCGCTTCCTCCTGATCGTCCACGAGAAGGATCAGCAAGCCTTCGAGCGAGGGAAGGGGGACGCCGGCGTTGCCGACGTCGGACGGACCTACAGTCAGGTACTTCTCCGAACGGGCCCGCATCGGGAACGTTACCGAGAAGGTGGAGCCCTGGCCTTCGCCCGGGCTTTCGGCCTTTACCCGCCCGCCATGCAGCTCGATCAGATGGCGGACCAGGAACAGGCCAAGGCCGAGACCGCTGTGATCGCGCGTGCTGGAGGTGTCTTCCTGGCTGAAGCGGTTGAACAGGTGCGGCAGGAAGTCGGGTGAGATGCCGACACCATCGTCGCGGATGGTGACCAGGATATCCGCGTCGCCGCAGGACGCGTTAAGCCAGACGTTGCCGCCTTCGGGTGTGAACTTGATGGCGTTGGAGAGCAGGTTCCAGAAAATCTGTTGCACCCGGTCGGCGTCGCCTTCCACCTGCTCGCTGGTGATGCGGTAGGTGCAGGTGATGCTGATCTTCTTTGAGGCGGCGAGGGCGCGGACACTCTCGACCGCGGCCTGTAGCGCAGGCAGCAGGGCGAGGGGCTGCTTCACCAGGCGCAGCTTGCCGCTCATCATGCGCGTGACATCCAGCAGATCCTCGATCAGGCGGACCTGCTGCCCGACGCCGGTCTTGATGCCTTGCAGCGCGCGCTGGGCCAGCGGCGCGGAGGTCGCATCCTTGACATAGTTTTCCAGCACATGTGCCCAGCTCTGGATGCCGTTCAGCGGTGCCCGCAATTCATGCGAGACGATGGCGAGGAATTCGTCGCGTGCACGCGCCGCAGTCTCGGCCTGGATACGCGCGCTGCGTTCTCGCGCGAGCAGTTCGTCACGCTCCTTCTCCATGCGCGCACGCTCGGTGACGTCGTAGGCGATGCCCACCACGGACTCGATATTTCCGTAGCGGTCGATCTCGGGGATCACCCGCCCGGAAAAATGACGCATCTGGCCGTCGATGATGTGGTCGAAATCGAGCCGCTGGTCAACGCCGGTGGTAAACGCGGCTTGCGCGGCATCGTCCCACGCCCGCACAACATTGCGTGGCATGCCCAGCTCTGCCTTGGTCTTGCCCAGCACGGCCGGCGCCTTCAGTCCCGTCAGGCGTTCAATGGCAGGATTCGCGTAGAGGTGACGCATGTTGCGGTCGATGCGCGAAATGATATCGGGCGAATTCTCGACCAGCGTCTTGAATTCCCTTTCCCTGCGCTGCAGTTGCTCCTCCGTGATGCGCAGCCGGGTGGTGTCCGTGATGGCGATGACCAGCCCGCGCACGCCGCCGTGGCCATCGGATTCGGGCACGTACATCATATGCAGCGTGCGCTCGGACCTCCCCGGATCCGGCAGGTTGATCTCGTGCTCTTGCGGTTGTCCCTGGAGCGCCGCGTCGATGTATTGGCGGATGGCGGCAAAGGTCTCTTCGCCCATGACTTCGGGAAGCCGCTTTCCGATGGCGACATGCGGTGCGATCGCGTAACGGTCGCCAAAGGTCTTGTTGACGAAGGCAAGGCGGTAGTCGCGGTCGCATTTGGCAAGTTGCACCGGAAGCGCATCCGCCATCAGGCGCAGCTGGCGTTCCTGCTTGCGCGATTCGAACTCCGCCTCCCGCCGCTCGGTGATGTCCATGATCATGGCCGAAAAGCCGCACACGGCATCGTCGGGGCCGAAGTCCGGCGTATAGGTCACGAACTGATGACGCCGGCCAAGCCTGTTCGTTACCGAGACTTCGAAGCCGACCGCCTCGCCATGCAGTGCGCGGAGCACGTACGGCCTGACCTGATCGTAGTCCTTTCCAATGACTTCTTCGACACGCCGCCCGATGATGTCCTCACGCGACAGCCCGAACCAGCGCTCGTAGGTCGCGTTCACAAAGCGGTAGCGCTCATCGGCGCCAACATAGGAAATCAGGACGGGCACATTGTCCGTGATCAGGCGCAGATACTGGTCTTGCTGGAACAACGCGGTGGCAATGCTCTTGCGCGCGCCGGTATCGCGCAACACGATCAGAACGCCATCTTCCGCAGTGGGGTCGAGGTACGGTGACAGCGTGATCTCGGCGTGGACGGTGCTGCCGCCCGGCTGCGACAGCGCGTGTTCGAAAGTGACCGGGCAGCCAGCATCGGCAGCGTCGGTCTGCAGCACGTCGCCGATCGCAAGGCCGTTGAGCTTTTCGGGAGCGGGGAAGCCCAGAAGGCGGGCCGCCGCGCGGTTGGCGCCGGCAATACGGCCGTCCCGCACGAGCAGGACGCCGTCCGAGCAGCGCTCGACGAGATGGAGATAACGTTCTACATCCGCACTGGAGCCGTCGTTTGTTGGGAGGATAGGCATTGCTTCAGGCCGCATGCCTGCGGCCATGGACGTTGTTAAGTGGTCTTTTCCCCGAATAGGCAATACCTGGTGATTCGATGCCGACATGATGAAACCGACTCCTCGTACCGGATTCCGTGGTGACTGAATTCAAAAATGCGCGGCGCGGCATCCGGACGAACCTGCCCGCCGCTTGCATGCTAATACGTGCGCAAGGGCTTTCGTTTTGGAAAGCGCAGGAACGGCGCCGAGGGCATTTGATAATGAACAAACGCATGGAAACATCGTGCCTGACTGTCATGCCGTGCGCCGTGCCCTGTCATGCGCTCAGGTTGCCGACGTTCTGTTTGGTGCCGTCGATCTTCAGCGTGGACAGGAAGCTGCCGAATTCCGCCGCGACTGCCGGATGGCGCAACGCGTACACCACGACGGCTTCCAGGTATCCGATCTTGGAGCCGCAATCATAGCGGCGGCCCTTGAACTCATACGCGAGGACCGGATGTTCCGCGAGCATGGCGGCAATCGCGTCAGTGAGCTGGATCTCGCCACCGGTACCTGGTTTCACGCGCTCGAGGAAGTTGAAGATTTCCGGCGTGAAGACATAGCGTCCGACAACACCCAGTGTGGATGGCGCATTTTCGGGCGCCGGTTTCTCGACGATATCGCCGACGCGATGGATGCGCACACCCATCGACTGCGGGCGCACGATACCGTATTGCTGCGTCTGCTCGAGCGGTACGTTCTGCACGCCGACGACAGAATTCCCGTGCTGGCCGTGCAGGTCGATCATCTGCTTGAGTACAGGCACATCCGCGTCGATCAGGTCATCCGCGAGGACGACCGCAAAGGGTTCGTTGCCGACGAGCGGCCGGGCGCACATCACCGCATGCCCGAGCCCGAGCGCCTCGCTCTGACGGACGTAAGAATAGTGGAGGTTGTCTGGCAGGAGGCTCTGGATCTCCTTCAGCAGCTTGATCTTGCCGTGCGAAGCCAGTTCGGATTCCAGTTCGTAGGCCTTGTCGAAGTGGTCTTCAATGGAACGCTTGCCGCGTCCCGTCACGAAAATCATTTCGGTAATGCCTGCTGCTGCCGCTTCTTCCACGGCGTACTGGATCAGCGGCTTGTCCACAATCGGCAGCATTTCTTTCGGTGATGCTTTCGTGACGGGCAGGAAACGCGTACCCAAACCTGCGACGGGAAATACTGCTTTACGGATCTTGGTCATTGTCGTCTCTCTTCGGTCCATGGTTGAACAATCCGGACGCCGCACGGTAACGATTACACCGACGTGCCATTTTTACATGTACAAAAACGGCGGCAATGGCTGCAACTTTCCGCTGGTGAACGGCAAGCCGAGCTCCGCAGGTGCCTCTCGTGGGCGGCAAGGAGTCGAACAAGCAGGAAGCGTACCGAGACACCGCCGGTAACGACACAGGAGGGAATTGATCGGCATCATGGAGCGGGGCCGCTTGCGGCTTGCGCCGCATCAGCGTGGCGAGCCGGCGCGCTTCGTATATTCGTTCCATTCGTGACGCGTCCAGCCCGCCACGCACAGACAGGTGAGATCAGCAGTCGCAACGACACCGACATTCTTTCTGCCTTCCATTAACGAGACGACAGAACCGATGACTATCGACAGCTGCGCCGATCTTCAGGCAAATGCAAACAATTTGCCGAATGGATTTCAGTCCGTCGATGCGAATGCTCGGCATAGGTCTTGCGTCTGCCTCCCGCAATGCGCTCGGCGTTTGTACGCAGGCGCGACGTTCGTGTCGTCCATGGTTGGAGCGGTCTTGCAAGGCTGACGCGTTCGGGACACAGAAGCTTGTTCGCACCAGTAGTTTCCATTTCACTGTCAACCCTGCTGATCAATGTCCGTGCCTGCCCGCTTTACCTCTGACTGCGCGTCCCGTTTCCGGTACGAGCCCCATGTTCGAGTGCACCGGTTACACCATGCATCACCAATCTTATTTTTGATCACCCAACATGCCCTCAAGGCGAGGAGATAGAATGGCTTCAGCAATCATTGTGTTTTCGCATCTGCGTTGGGATTTTGTATTCCAGCGGCCGCAACATCTGTTGTCCCGTCTTTCCGCGCGCCATCCCATCGTGTTTGTCGAAGAGCCGTTGCACGATGAAGAACGGACCTTCCTTCATACTTACTCTCCCGCGCCTGGCATACTCGTCTGCCAGCCTCACACGCCGGTGAGTCAACCCGGGTTCCACGATGACCATCTTCCACACTTGCAGAAGCTGATGCGGCAGGTGGTACGGGATTACGACGATCACGTCGCCTGGTTCTACACGCCCATGGCGCTGCCCTTGCTGCAAGAGCTGCATCCGCGCCTGGTAGTGTACGACTGCATGGACGAGCTCTCCTCCTTCAAGAACGCGCCGAAGCAGTTGCTGCAACGGGAAAGCGCCTTGCTGAAGGTGGCCGACATCGTCTTCACCGGCGGCCCGAGCCTGTATCGCGCGAAATGCGAACGGCATCCCAATGTGCATTGCTTTCCAAGCAGCGTGGATGCCGAGCACTTCGTGCAGTCGCTGGACCGCGCCAATTCGCATCCGGCGCACAAGGACATTCCCGGTCCGCGCCTCGGCTATTACGGCGTGATCGACGAACGCCTCGACACCGAGCTGATCGCGAAGGTGGCCGATGCCCATGCACAATGGCAAATCGTGCTGGTTGGGCCGGTCGTGAAGATCGACCCCGCCGAATTGCCCCGACGACCGAACATTCATTATCTCGGGCAGCAGCCGTACCAGACCCTGCCGCTGTTCCTGGCAGGCTGGGATGTGTGCCTGCTGCCATTCGCCTTGAACGATTCGACGCGCTTCATCAGCCCGACAAAGACACTGGAATACATGGCGGCCGAGCTGCCCATCGTGAGCACGCCCGTGGCGGATGTGGCCGACATCTATGGCGACATCGTCTCGATCGCCAAGGATGCGCCGTCATTCATCGCCGCCTGCGAAGCGGCATTGCTGGCCACGCCGGAGCAGCATTCCGAAAAGATCGGGAAAATGCGCAAGGTGCTTGCGGCGACGTCATGGGATACAACGGTCCAGAAGATGTGCGAACTTCTGGAGACGACGCCACGGCGTACCACACAGCCGGAACTCACTGCCGATGAAAAGGCCGACGCTGCCGCCAGCATCAATCTCTTGCGCCAGCACGAGTCGCCTCGCTTCGCCAAGACGGCGATCATCGGCGCTGGACCGACCGGGCTGTCCGCGGCCTACCATCTTGGCCATGATGCGCTACTACTGGAGAAGCATTCGATGGTGGGGGGATGGTGCCGGTCCATCAAGGACAACGGCTTCACCTTCGACTATGCCGGCCACATCATGTTTTCCAACGATCCCTATGTGCTGGAGCTGTATGAGCTGCTGCTCGGATCGAATGTGCACTGGCAGAATCGCGAGGCGTGGGTGTACAGCAAGAATGTACATACACGCTATCCGTTCCAAGGGGCACTGTACGGACTTCCTCCGGAAGTGATCAAGGAATGCATCATGGGCGCGATCGAGGCCCGCTTCGGCAGTGCAGGCAAGACTGCACCGACACCGGCCCGTGCGAACGATTGCTGCGCGGACGGCGGCGTGGCGCTTCCGGGTGCGAAGGTGGCGGCGCTCGAAAAGCGCGGTCCGGCCAACTTCGAGGAATTCATCTACCAGGTATGGGGCGCGGGGATCGGCAAGCATTTCGCGATTCCGTACAACCGCAAGCTATGGGCAGTGCCGCTGACGGAAATGGAAACCTCCTGGCTGGGCGGCCGGGTGCCGCTGCCGGACCTTGAGGAAATCATTGACGGTGCGCTGCAGCCGGTAGGCAAGCCGATGGGCCCGAACGCTCGTTTCGGCTATCCGCTGCGCGGCGGCTTCCAGGCGCTGGTATCGGGATTCGTCCCGCATATCAAGGGCACCATCGAACTCAATGCCGACGTCGCGCATGTTTCGCCGCGCCAGCGCACCATCACGCTGCGCGACGGCCGTCGCTACCAGTACGACAACCTGATCAGCACCATGCCGCTGCCGGAACTGGTCAAGATCATCGGCGACGAGGCGCCGGATGAGGTCAGACAGGCGGCAAGCGGGCTCAAGCATATTTCCGTACGCTGCGTGAACCTCGGGGTGGCACGCGAGAACATCACCGACAAGCACTGGATCTACTATCCGGAAGACACCATCTTCCACCGCATCTTCGTGCAGGGCAATGCGAGCCCCGAGTGCAATCCGCCGGGGGGCTTCGGCATCACCTGCGAGATCACCTATTCGCCGACGTGGAAGCCGCTGCCGGTGAGCGGGCAGGCCTTGATTGATCGCTGCATCCAGGACTGCATCAAGGTCGGCATGTTCCGCGAGGACGACAAGATCATTGCCGCCAACGAGATCGACATGCCTTACGCCTACGTCGTGTACGACCACTCCCGCGCACGCAACGTCGAGACCATCAAGACCTGGCTGGCCATGCACGACATCATCCTTGCGGGCCGTTACAGCGAATGGGAGTACTACAACTCCGACCATGCCTTTATTGCCGGGAAGAAGGCGGCGGAGACCGTGAAGTGGATGGAGAAGAAGCGCGTGGTGGCAGCCGAGTAAGGCGCGGCCCATGGCATACCCCTTGCTCGTTCCCAACGAAGGAAACCGCCGAGCAAGAGGGTATGCATGAAAACACTTCCTTTCATTGTCTTGCCCATCGCCTTCGCGATGGCACTCCACGTGCAGGCGCAAACCGCACCTCCTACCGGGGCTGCGGCCAACGCGCCGACGGCAACCCCGCAGCAGCACACCCTCTACCGCGGTTCAAGGATCATCGGCACCAATGTGCGCGATGGCAAGGATCGGAAGATCGGACAGATCAAGGATCTCATCCTCGACGGCGGGCGCGGGGAAGTGGCGTATGCCGTTGTCAACTTCGGCGGGGTGATGGGTGTGGGCAGGAAATTCCACGCGATTCCGTGGCAGGCATTGCAGCCCAGCGATGATGGCAATTATTACATCCTCCATGCTGACCGCGAAACGATCAGTCAGGCGCCCGGCTTCGACAAGGCAAGATGGCCTGACATGACCGACAGGAAATGGAACGCCGAAATCGACCGCTACTGGAGCCGCATGGTCGGACGCGGCAATACGTCGGACAGCCACATGTCCTCCGGCAGCCCCTCGGCCAATCCGCTTGGCGTGGGCAGCGGCGCATCGGGCACCGGAGAGCGTTAGCACCATGGCGAACATCATCGGCGAAAAGCCGGACCTCTCCGGCCCCGGCCCGGATGTCATGGCAGTGGACACGCTGGAAGGATGCGCAGTCGTCAATCCCGCCGGGGAAAGCCTGGGGGAAATCCAGGACATCATGATCGATGTCCGTACAGGCCACGTAGCCTACGCCGTGCTGTCCTTCGGCGGGGTACTGGGCATCGGCAACAAGCTCTTTGCCGTGCCGTGGGATGCGCTCACCCTGGACGCGGAACGGCGATGCTTCATCCTCGACATTGCGCGGGAGCGGCTGGAACGTGCAAGCGGTTTCGACAAGTCGCATTGGCCGTCGATGCCCGGTCCGGGATGGACACGGGAGGAGCGGAAGTAGCGCCAGAAAAGACGCGCCTTGCACGGACGTCCGGTGATGTATTGCCGGTCTTTCACTGACCGGCATTTTTATTTCTGCTGGACAAAACTTTCCCTGTTCCAAGTTGTCTTCAGGAATGAGAGATCATTCCGGAATTCGACATGGATGGAAAACAAGGTGTTCTACGTGTCCTGCAATGGAAGCACGTAGTGGCAGGCTTCGCGATTGCCGTTGGCATAACGTCATGCGGCGGTGGAGGCGGTGGTGGGAACGGTGCGAGCCAGGGCGCGTCGTCCGGTGCGCCGGATGCGGGCAACGCATTGCTGCCCTCGGCGCCGGCAGTGCCGGTGACACCCGCTTCGTCTCCCGCCTATGCGCCCGTCACGCGCGAGCACGGGACGCTTCTCATTTCCGAGGTCGCAACAAGCTATTACAGCAACGATGTCGCCTGGCTGGAGGTGGTCAACACGTCAACACAGGCCATACAGCTCTCGCGCTACCTCCTGCGCAGTTCCCATATCGATTCGTCCACCGGCATCAGTACACACGTCGCTCAGGAGTTCTCGCTCCCTGACGTGACGCTGGCACCCGGTGAATATCTTGTCATTGCAAGCAAGACCTCGGACGAACTCGTGGACAGCCCGCAGATGGTGTATGTAAAGAATGGCACGACGCGCCCGTTCTGGAACGCCAACGGCTCCGCGGAGCTGGTGCGCGACGGCGTGACGATCGACTTCGTTCGATTCGGCACGTCAACCACCGATCCCCTGTCGCCGGGCGGGTGGAGCGGAGCAAGCGTCCCGCCCTTGCCCTCGGGGGCAGAAGAGCACGGCAAGTCGATCGTACGACTGGCTGCACGCGGTATGGTGGACAACAACGCAGCGGCGGACTGGTCGCTGGTGAATTTCGCCACGCCCGCCGGCATGAACGACATCGCGCCCGGCGTGGTCGATTCGGACCGCGACGGTATTCCGGATAGCGCCAAGCGGGCCGGCGGCACATACGCCGGACTGGATCTCCATGCAATGGGCGCGCGTCCCGGGCGACGCGACATCTTCCTCGAGATCGACTACATGGACGGCAACGACGTGGCGACCCGACCGCGGCGCGAAGCCCTGCAGAAGATGGAAAAGGCGTTTGCCGACAAGGGCATCGCCATGCACATGGACACGGGCAGCTTGCATGCGAAGGATTTCGACCCGGTGGCCTTCAACCTCGGCGGCGGCAACAGCGTGCCGTTCTCTGCCTGTATCGAGCTCGATACATCGGCTGAAGGCGCGGGCGCGCGTGAGGGCTGTGCGTCCTTCCAGGCGTACAAGAACAGGCATATGGATGTCAGGCGCAGGCTGCTCTTCCACTATGCACTGTTCGCCAACTCGCTCAATCTCGACGGCAGCGCGGGACCGTCCGGTATCTCGGAAATGCACGGCAACGACCTGATAGTCACCCTGGGCGGCTACGGCTTCCCGACCGATACCGAGATGAGCGTGCATATGCTCGTCAACATGCAGGCCAGCACGCTGATGCATGAGTTTGGCCACAACCTGGGTCTGCGGCACGGCGGCCACGAGGACGCCAACTACAAGCCGAACCACTACAGCGTCATGAACTACATGTACCAGTTCGCGGGCCTGAGCGCCACACCGGATAGCGTGAATGCCGCCGAGCGCTACTACCTGGCCAACGGCCTGAAGGGCGTCACCTACTGCGGCCTCGTCGAAAACTCGCCATGCAGCGACACCTTCCTGATGAGCTATTCGGACGGACGCGGCGCGCCGCTCGACGAAACGCGACTGTCGGAAGGGGACAATATCGGACGCGGCAGCACCGGCGGCGGGTATGCCGACTGGGACAACAATGGCATATGGACTACCGGGACATTCGGCAAGAACATCAATCCGCTGGGTGGTTTCGGCAGGACGGTGCTGAAGGATTACGACGAATGGGGCAACCTGCAGATCGTGTTCTCGCGCGGGTTTTCCGGGAGCAGTTCAGGAAGGTCGTTGGTGACAGCAGCCGCGACTCCGGTCAAGGTCAATGCGATGAACCACCATCACCCGTTTGCGACCATCAAGGAGGAGGCATTGCCACCGCTCCTGCGTCAGATGATACGCAACATGCCGCGCGGACGGTAGAAGCTGGTTCAGAACCGACGCCGCCGCGCGGCCACCTGCCGGTAGCGGCGCGGTGTCTGTGCGCGCCGCATTGCCTCGGCAGTGGTGTGGTGCATCCTGCGGCCCAGGACGCTCGCGAGATAGTCTTCGTCGATCAGGTCATCCTCATCCAGTAATCCTTCGAGCTCTTCGACGATGATGCGCTCGCTTTTCTTTGCTTTCATTTTGTTCTCCTCCAGGTCCGTGCCGGCCGGATGGAATATGTTCTGGACATCCCCGCCCTGGGGAGACGGGGGAAGCATCGCCATCTGTTGTGCGGTCGCGAGGTCGAGGCATTCCTCTTCCGGCAAGTCGCCGGATGTGTCCATGTCGTGTGCGTGCGACCAGCGCAGGGTATTGAGGACCAGCGACTGGCCCTGCGGAATGACCGCAGCCAGATGCTGGCGTGACTGGATCACGACATAGGCGATACCGATTTTCCCTGAATGCCGCAGCGTCTCGCGCAGCAGCGCATAGACCTTCTCCCCGCCGGGCGCGGGGGCGAGATGGTAGTGTGTTTCAAAATAATCGGGGGAGATTTCCTGTGCTTCGACGAATGCCAGGATATCCACTGCGTGGGTCGTTCTTGCATGCGTGTGATGCAGTTCCTTGTCGGGCAAGTTCACGAATCACCTTTCTTCATTGATTGCTTGGCATGCGCCATGCCCCGGCATGGCTCGCCGGCTTTGCTGGAGGCACCGGAACGCTGCCGGCGGCAGTCCCGGTGCCGGTTCATGCACGCTCAGTGCACGCGGCGCTTCGACGTGGAGCCGCCATCCGGGTCTTCGTCATCCTCATCCTCGGACGGGACACCGAGTTCCTCGCGCAGCTCAAGCTTGCGCTCGCTGATTTCCTGTCCCAGCTCCTCGAGATCGAGGTCCGCCTTCTTGATCTTCGGGAAGAGCTCCTTCTCCTCTTCCTGAATGTGGTGCTTCACATACTCGCCCAGCACAGTGAACTTGGCGTCGTACAGGTCGTCGCCGGGCTGCATCGCAGCCAGTTCCGTGATCAGCTGCTTGGCGGATGCATGCTCGACTTCTGCCTCGTCGAGCAGATCCATGTCGTCGATGGCATCACGCGCGGCCGGGTAGAAGATTTCCTCTTCCACCTGGGCGTGGATGGTCAGTTCGGCGCAAGCGGTCTCAACCAGAATCTGCTTGGCTTCCTCATCGGTTTCTTCGTCTTCCTTCATCCGTTCAAATTCGTCGAACAGTTCGATCACCTTCTTGTGATCGTCGGCAAGAATATGCAGGGCGTCATCTTCCGATCCTTTCGTGGACGGGCGGCGCGATGCGGTTTTGCTGCTGCTCTTGGAAGGCGCGTTACGTGGCATGTTTGACTCCTTTGGTTGGCTACCTTTCGGGTGGCGCGTTACGTAGTAAGCGTACCGGGATGAATCGCAAGCTCTGTGCCATGGGTGTCGGAAGGCGTTATATCTCGGCCGCGTTCTGGAATGTGGGGAGAATCGCGCGGCGCGCACCGAAAAACGTCATCTTCGTGGAACTGCGCAGCATCATCCGCGATTCGCACCGCTTCCGTTTTTGCATGGGGATGTAAAAATTGCAGCGGGAAACGTTCAGGCGTGCAGGGGAGGCATGCGAACCTCTTCCATAGGCGCATCTCCGCGCAGCAGCGCGATCGTTGCCGCGACGGTTTCGGACGGTGCGACGCCGGACAAGCAGAAATTGTGGCCCTGCGGGCAGACGCTCTTGTAGCAGTAGCGGCAGGGGACGTCGCGGAACAGCACACGGCTCGACACTTTCCACGGCGTATGCTGGGGATTGGTCAGCGCATACAGATCGACCACCGGCGTGCCGACTGCGGCGGCGATGTGTGCGGGGCCGGTGTTGTTCGATACGAGGACCGGCGCCAGCGCAATCAGCGCTGCCAGTTGGCCGAGGTCGAGTTTGCCGGCAAGCGAATGCGTGCCGGACAACCTGTCGCGTATCTCTTCGATCAACGGCGCTTCTTCCGCGCTCCCGGTGAAGACCAGCGGGCAATCGAGGGATGCACGCAGGCTACGTGCCACTTCGCGCCAGTGTTGCGGCGGATAACGGCGGGATGCGGCCGTGGCACCGGGATGCATCGCAATCCACGTGGACGCAGGGTCGATCCCCGCGGACTGGAGTCGGTCGATCACGCGCGCGGTCGCCGCCGACGGCACGCGCAGCGACATGTGTTCGTCGTTGGCGTGTGCGCCAATCGCGGCGACGAGATCGAGCTGGCGCTGCACTTCATGGCGCACCAGTTCCTGCGGCTCGGTTTCCCTGATCCAGTCGCTCAGGAGACGGTAGGGATTCTCGCGGCAATGGGCCAGGCGCAGCGGAATGCCGGCGAGGTAGCAGAGCATGGCCGCCGGCAGGGGATTCTGGCTGTACACGGTGAAAATGACCGCTGCGTCGAAGCGGTGCCGGGCAAGCGTACCAATCATGTCCGCATCCGCCTGCGTGTCGTGCGCGGCACTGCTCTTCATCCACGGCGCGTTGTAGGTGATCACATGGTCGATCTCGGGGATAAAGCGCGACACGGCCTCGCCGCTCGGCGACGTGAGCAGCGTGATGTCGCAACCGGGAATCGACTGCTTCAATGCACGTATCGCGGGCGTCGTCATCAGCACGTCGCCCATGTAATCGAGGCGTATGCAGAGGATCCGTTTCGCGTGCTGCCAGCCGGCGGCCATCATGAACCCGCCACCCCGCTCAAGCCGGCGGCACTAATGGCATCGGCCTCCGCGATCATTTGGGCAGCGGCATACAGGTCGGGCGCGGTGAGGTGCGGCGTGCGCAGGGCCGACAGTTTCCACTCGGTCTCATTGCCGTTATCGATCAGCACGGTTCTGCAGCCCGCGCGGCGCCCGGCTTCGACGTCATGCAGGATGTCGCCGATCATCCAGGATTGCGCGAGCGCGATGCCATGCTCATACGCGGCGCGCAGCAGCATCCCCGGCATCGGCTTGCGGCAGGTGCAGGGAATCGCGTAACGGCTGACAACGCCGTCAGGACTGTGCGGGCAGTAATAGAAGCCGTCCAGCGTCACGCCGTACTGGGCGAGCCGCTCCGCGAGACGGTGTTCCACCGGGCCGAGCGCCGCCTCGGTAAACAAGCCCTTGGCGACACCGGCCTGGTTGGTGACCACGAAGAGCGCGTAGCCCAGACTCCTGAATAATTGCAGGCCCTGGCCGGCGTGCCACGTCAATTCGATCAGGGCCGGGTTGACGTTGTAGGGCACGTTTTCAACCAGGGTGCCGTCCTTGTCGAGGAAAATTGCGCGCATGTCGTGGTCAGGCCTTTTCAGGGCCAGGAGGTCTCCTGCATCGGCAGTACCATGACCTCCGGGATCACCGTTTGCTCCGGCAGCAGCAGCACCGATTTCACGGCCACCGCGACATTCACCGGATCCTGCAGTGTTGCCGTGTCGATATCGGGAAAGCGGTCGAGCAGGAACGGCGTGCGCATGCCGCCGGCGAGCACGGCCGTCACCTTGATCTTCTTCGGACGCAGTTCGGCATGCAGCGCATGCGACAGGCCGAGCAGGCCCCATTTGCTGGCGTGGTAGGCGGATGCGTTCGGCCAGGCGCGCTTGGCGGCCGTGGAGGCAATGTTCACGATATGACCGCCGTCCTTCATGTGCCGCGCCGCATACTTGGACAGCAGGAACGGGCCGTAGAGGTTGGTGCGGATCACGCGGTCCCAGTCGCCGTAGGACAACTCGTCGATCGACTGCGTGACGTCGGTGCCGGCATTGTTGAGCAGCACGTCGATGCGGCCGAAGCGGCTGACCGTTTCATCAATCGCGCGCTCCGCTGCCACCGGGTCGCCGACATTGAAACCGATCGCATGCGTCTTGCCGGTCGATGCTTCAAGGAGCGAGGCCACCGTCTGCGCCTTGTCCAGGTTCAGGTCGCCCACCACGATATTGGCGCCGCAGCTGGACAGGACATGGCACAGTGCCGCGCCGAGGCCGCTAGCGCCGCCGGTGACGAGAATGGTCTTGCCGGAAAACAGTTCGGCTTCCGCCGGGTTCGGTACATAGCTCGATACGCTTGTCTTGTTCAATTCCCTCTCCGTAGGTTCAATGATGTGAATATGTCGTTACAGTGAGCGTATGCCCGCGGCATGCCGTTTTCCTTGACGAAAACGGCATTCGCGGCTGATTGTCGCGGCGCCGCGCAGGTCAGCTGCGCAAGCTCATCTCGCCCGACGCGACCAGCGGCTGCATGACGTAGCTGGTTGCGGGTTCGAGCACGCTTTCGTAGACCGCGGCGATATGGGTGGCGACATTGCGCCAGGTGAAGTGCTGGTAGGCGCGCCGCATGCCGGCCCAGCCCATGCGCTGGGCGATGTGGGGATGCCGGTGCAGCCAGGCGAGTCGATCCGCGAGTGCTTCCGGATCGTTGGGCGGAACCAGGCAGCCAGTTTCGCCATCGACGACCGTGGTCTTGATACCGCCCACGGCGGTACCCACAACAGGCGTCCCGCAGGCCATCGCTTCCACCGGGGTGATGCCGAAGGGCTCGTACCACGGCGTAGTGACGAATACGTTGGCCGCACTGTAGTAATAGCGGAGCTGTTCGCGACGGCGCTGGCCGGTGAAGGTGACTGCGTCTTCCACATTCAGTGACTGCGCAAGCGCCATCAGGCGGCCGAGTTCGGGCGTGGCGATCGGGTCCGGTTGTTCCGCATTGCCGCCAACCACCAGGAGGCGGGCGCGGACCTGGTACTGGTGCTTGAGGATGGCAATGGCGCGAATGACGTTGTCGACGCCCTTGCGCGGCACCATGCGGCCGAGCTGCAGCACGATGAACTCGTCGTGGCCAAGTCCGAGTTGCTGGCGCGCGTCCAGGGTGACGGGCCAGAATTCATCCGGGTCGAATCCGCACGGCACGATGTCGATGCGCTCCGTCGGCGCGCCGTACAGCTGCTCCATGTCCGCCTGGTCCTGCGGACATTCCGCGATGATGCGGTCCGCCTCCTGCATCAGGCGTTCCTCGATGGCAAAGCGGATGTCGGGGAAGGCATCCGCCTCCTTCTGGTTCAGCCGGCGAACACGCCCGAGCGCATGAAAAGTCATGACGAATGGAATACCCAGCGTTTTCCTTACCTGCCGTGCCACCATGCCGGACATGAAGAAGTTGGCATGCATCAGGTCATACGGCAGCTTTTGCCGTCGCGCAAAGCGGATCACGAACCGGCCGAACTGTTCCATGAATGGCAGCATCGCTTCCTTCGGCACGAAGTGCGCCGGGCCGGCGGGCACATGGACGACCCGCACGCCGGGAATCCAGTCGACGACCTGTTGCTGGAATTCCGAGTCGCGCCTGGTAAAGATGTCGACCAGGTAGCCGAGGCGCGCCAATTGCTTGGCGATCTGAGCGACATACACGTTTTGTCCGCCGCTGTCAGTGCTGCCGATCAGGGCAAGGGGTGATGCATGTTCGCTGATAAGGGCAATTTTTCGCATGATTGTCTGGTTTCTTCGAATTGTGGGCGAGCTGCAAGGCCTGGAGCAGTTTGCGGGTCAGTGTAGGGGGCGCGTTCGGTCGAGAAGGGATGCAGTGCCAGGCGCGGCGCGCCGCTCAGACTGGTCGTCTGAGCAAGCGTCGCAACAACGCAATGCGTCCCTTCTCGACCGAACCCTCCGGGCAGCCCCGATAACTGGCCGCTTGCGTTGTTGCAGCCTTCTTGCCGCGGAATCACCACGGCGCGTCACTGCGCCTAGCATTCGGCCAGTTCTCGGGGCTGCGCACCCCCTGAACAGACCCGCAAACTGCTCTAAGCAAACCATGTACCTAGTCGTTGAATTATTGGCATCCCGTGACCTCGTCCCGTAGCGATTTGATGTGGCGCAGAAAAAGGCGCGGAGAAGGCAAGTAACAAATACAGCCGCATGTAAAAACTGCGCCGCACATTGCAACAAATGTCTTTCCTTGCATGGCCATGGAGACGGCATTGGCTTGCCTGCCTACCGTCAAGGTCTTCTGTTCTGGCACGGGAACTGCATCCCGACCCTCACGGAGCCGGTACCGTTTCGCCCTGTTTCCCCAGGGCGACATGGTCCGGAACAAGAAAGGTCAACCTAATAAGGAGATGAATATGTGGACTGACAAAATCAGACTGACCGCCATCGGTGCATCGGTCGTCATGCTCGCCGCCTGCGGCAGCTCGCCCAACCAGACCTCGTCAGCGGGTACCTATCCGGCCACGACGACAACGAGCGCAAGCACCATCCCCACCACCACGACCAGCAGCACAACGGGTTACGGCGTGGTGCAGGCAATCGACGTGATCCCGCGCGAGCAGGCTGCGGGCATCGGCCTCGGCACGGTAGCAGGCGCGGTCGTGGGCGGTGTACTGGGCAACCAGGTGGGCAGCGGCACCGGGCGTAAGGCCGCGACGGTCGCGGGTGCGGTCGGCGGCGGCATGGTGGGACGCCAGATGGAACAGAACGCAGCCAATTCCGGACAGGTCTACCGCGTTGCGGTGCGCATGGACAACGGCTCGGTGCAGACGCTCGCGCAGGAAGTAGCGCCCGGCGTGCAGGTGGGCGACAGGGTGCGTCTGGACAACGGCGTGATCGTGGAACGCTTCCGCTGATTACCGTCACTTAAACAACAGTTTCGGTGAATGAAGTGCAGGCGTGTGCGCCTGCACTTTGCATTTGTAGAGGAGGGAGATTGGACGCCAACGAGTGGAAACGATTGCTGGAAGGTTCTTGGCCATGGCTGCGCATCCTGGTCATCTGGGTGCTCGCCTGGGCCGCGCTGTGGATGATCAGACGGGTGCTGCGTGTCCTCCGGACACACATCGTCAGCCGCACGGACGAATACCGCGATTCGCGCCGCATCGGAACCTTGATGAATGTCTTCCGCTACACGGCCAACATCGTGATCGTCGGGGTCACCATCATGGCGACGCTGGGCACGATAGGCATTTCGATCGCGCCGATTCTTGCCACCGCGGGCGTGGCTGGCATTGCCATCGGTTTCGGCGCACAAAGCCTGGTCAAGGATTTCTTCACGGGATTGTTCCTGCTGATCGAAGGCCAGGTGAGCGAGGGCGACAACATCGAGGCCGCGGGAAAGAGCGGCTACGTCGAACGCGTGACCTTGCGGCACATTCGCATTCGCGATTACGACGGGAGCGTTCACTTCATTCCCAACAGCATGATCACGACTGTCACCAATCGCACCCGCGACTACGCCTTCGCCGTTGTCGATCTCAATGTGCCCCGCAAGGAAGACCTGAACCGGGTGTTCCGGCTAATGGATGACGTGGTGCGCGATATGCGTTCCGATCCGACGATCGGGCCGCTGATCCTCGACGACGTTGACATGGCTGGCGTGGAGAAGGTGGAAGATGCCGCTGTCGGACTGCGCTGCCGGATCAAGGTCCAGCCGTCGAAACAGTGGCGGGTGCGGCGTGAGTTTCTCCGGCGCATGAAGGCGGCAATGGATACGGTGGAAGAGGTGCAGTCCGCGGCGTGACCGGATTTTTTACCGGCCGGTTTGCAATCTTTACGCATGCATTTTCTGCACGGTGCGGCATGGCGACCATCCATGCCCGGGCATGGATGTTGCGTTTCTTCCAAGGACCGTGGATCGGCGGGTTCCAACGAATTGATTGTGACAGGAGTAAAGAACATGGCGATCAATGACACGCATACCACTGCTCGCAGCGACGCGATGCGGCGTGACGAGGCCGTCAATTACAACTTGCGCCGGCAAGTGTTCCCGGCCATACGCTGGGGGGCAGTGCTGGCCGGCGTGGCCGTCGGCATCTCGGTCCAGCTTGCTTTGACCCTGCTCGGCATTGCCACCGGCCTCTCCACTACCGAGGTGACGCAGGGGGAGGGCGTGGGGACGGGACCGCTGATCTGGGCCGGTTTCAGCATGCTGATCGCCGCCTTCGTCGGCGGCTATGTTGCCGCGCGCATGTCCGGGCTCAAGCGCAAGGCGGACGGGATCCTGCACGGCGCGGTCTCGTGGGCCGTGACGACCATCATGTTCGCAGTGCTTGCCACTTCGGTCGGCGGCACGCTGATGAGCGGTGTGTTCAACAACATGGGCCAGCTCGCACAGGCGAGCATGCAAGGCGGCGGCGGATCCCCGCTTGCTGCCGTCATGCAATCTCAGGGCGCAAAACTCGACGCGGCGTCCATGCAGCAGTTCCAGCAACACCTGCAGGCGGGACAGCGCGAACCGGCGATCCAGCTGCTCGTCGGCAAGATGGGTGTCGACCAGACGCGCGCGGCCGCGATCGTCGACCAGGCGTTGATCATCACGGGTTCGCCGCAGTCGGCGTCCCCGCAAGGCAAGCAAACGACGGAGAATGCGGTGCAGCGCGCCGGCACGGCGGCATGGGTGGTCTTCCTTGCCGTGGCGCTGGCCCTCGCCATCGGAATCGGCGGCGGTGCGCTCGGCGCGGCGGGGTCGCGCCGCGTGAGCTGGACGTCGCCGCAAGCATAGAGGGTGTTATGAACTAGGGAAGGGGGCGCGTTCAGTCGAGAAGGGACGCATTGCTAGGCGCGGCGCGCCGCTCAGACTGGGCGTCTGAGCAAGCGTCGCAACACCGCAATGCGTCCCTTCTCGACTGAACCCGAAGGGCAGCCTCGAGAACCGGCCGCCTGCGGTGTTGCAGCTCCTTGCCGTGGAACCACCACGACGCGTCGCTGCGCCTAGCATTCGGCCGGTTCTCGGGGCTGCGCGCCCCCTTCCCTAGTTCATAACACCCTCAAGGAACGAGCATGCAACGAACACTGGGCGGCAGCCGCACGCGGACTAGCCGAATGAAGGCCGGCCCGCCGCGCTTCGCGCGGCTGTCCGCAAACGATTCCAGCACGGCCGACCTGCTCTACGGTTGCCCGGTAGTCACCGCGCACGGAGAAAGGATAGGTACCGTCGACCACCTGATGGTGGATATCCTGACGCACCAGCTGCGCTATGTCGTGCTGGCACGAAAGCGCAATGAAGCGCTGGTGTCGATACCGTGGCACGCGCTGTACTTCGACGCAGCGCAAGGACGGCTGGTGTTCTATACCTTGTACTAGCGAACTTCCCCCCGCTTGCCAATCTAAGAAATTGCCTAGCTTGCAAGCGCGGGTGCGATTGCGTGCCCGGCATATTCCAAGGGGAACGCATGAAGACCAGAGCCGCCGTTGCATGGAAGTCCGGAAGCCCGCTGACCATCGAAGAGGTCGACCTGGAAGGCCCGCGTGCCGGGGAAGTACTGATCGAAGTCAAGGCGACCGGCATCTGCCACACGGATTTCTACACCTTGTCCGGCGCCGACCCGGAAGGCCTGTTCCCCGCCATTCTCGGGCATGAAGGCGCGGGCGTCGTGGTCGAAACCGGCACGGGCGTGAGCAGCGTCGCCGTCGGCGACCATGTGATTCCCCTCTATACGCCGGAATGCCGCCAGTGCAAGTTCTGCCTGTCGCGCAAGACCAACCTGTGCCAGGCCATCCGCACCACGCAGGGCAAGGGCCTGATGCCCGACGCGAGCTCGCGCTTCTCAGTCGGCGGCAAACCCATTCTCCACTACATGGGCACGTCGACGTTTTCCAACTACATCGTTGTCCCGGAGATCGCCGTGGCGAAGGTACGCCCGGACGCGCCGTTCGACAAAATCTGCTACATCGGCTGCGGCGTGACGACCGGCATCGGCGCGGTGGTATTCACCGCGAAGGTGGAAGCCGGCGCCAACGTTGCTGTCTTCGGGCTCGGCGGAATCGGCCTGAATGTGATCCAGGGCGCCCGGATGGTGGGGGCGGACAAGATCATCGGCATCGACATCAATCCTGCGCGCGAGGCGATGGCGCGCAAGTTCGGCATGACGCACTTCGTCAATCCCAAGGAAGTCGACAATGTGGTCGACCATATCGTCCAGCTGACCGGGGGCGGGGCGGATTATTCCTTTGAATGCATCGGCAGCACGCAGGTCATGCGGCAGGCGCTCGAATGCTGTCACAAGGGCTGGGGCCAGTCGATCATCATCGGCGTCGCAGAGGCGGGCGCGGAAATCAGCACACGTCCCTTCCAGCTCGTTACCGGACGGGTCTGGAAAGGCTCGGCCTTCGGCGGTGCGCGGGGCCGTACCGACGTGCCGAAGATCGTCGACTGGTACATGGAAGGCAAGATCAACATCGACGACCTCATTACCCACAAGCTGACGCTCGAGCAGATCAACGACGGTTTCGACCTGATGAAGCGTGGCGAGTCCATTCGCTCGGTGGTGATGTACGAATGACTGCGCCCGAACTCGTGAGCGAGCATCGCTGCTTCGGGGGCTGGCAGCGTTACTACAGGCATGCATCGCAGGTCATCGGGTTGCCGATGCGGTTCTCCGTGTATTTGCCGCCGCAGGTGGAGGAGGGGAAAGCGTGCGGCGCGTTGTTTTTCCTTGCCGGGCTTACCTGTACCGAAGAAACCTTCATGATCAAGGCCGGGGCGCAGCGTTACGCAGCGCGTGAAGGGCTGATCCTGGTTACGCCTGATACCAGTCCGCGTGGTGCGAACATTCCTGGCGAGACGGATGATTGGGACTTTGGTGCTGGCGCCGGCTTCTATCTCGATGCGACGCAGGCGCCGTGGACGGCGCGTTACCGGATGGAGAGTTACATCACCGGTGAGCTCGTGCCGCTTGCGTCGGGGCTATTCAATCTCGACCGCGGGCGCGTCGGGGTGATGGGGCATTCCATGGGCGGGCATGGAGCGTTGGTGCTGGCGTTGCGGCACCCGGGGTTGTTCAGGTCTGTTTCCGCATTGGCGCCGATTGCTGCGCCGATGCAGTGTCCCTGGGGGCGCAAGGCGTTTCAGGGGTATCTCGGTGCGGATGAGGAGGCTTGGCGGGGGTACGATGCGACGGTCTTGATGGAGGGGCATGCTAAGGCGCCTTATCCGGAGGGCATCCTCATTGATCAGGGATTGAATGATCAATTTCTGGCTACGCAGTTGCATCCGCATCTGTTTGAAGCTGCGTGCGAGGCTGTGGGGCAGCCGTTGTTGATGCGGCGGCACGCTGGGTATGATCATGGGTACTACTTCATTTCCTCCTTTATCGAAGATCATCTGCTTCATCATGCTCGGGGTTTGGCTTGATGTTGTTTCTTCTCTTCGGTGACCCGGTTGCTGTTGTCACTCCGTTGTGACTTGCCGGGACTGGCCCCGGCGGGCCACCTACCTTTTTGCTTCGCCAAAAAGGTAGGCCAAAAAGGCGACCCTGGTCCGCAGCCCCTGCGGGGTTCCCGAAAAATCCGGTGCCGAAGCGGGAAGCGAAATAACTCGCCTTCGGCTCAGACAGATTTCGCTTCTTTATCCGCTTCGACACCGGATTTTTCGGCTGCGTACAAGGGAGAACTGCACAACCCCTATCCCCACCCTGACCCTCCCCTTTGCAAGGGGAGGGAACTGTGTCGCATTAAATTGGCGCAGGTGGGATGGTGGGACTGTTACCCATGTCCCGGCACACGTGTTACCTATGTCCCGAGTCTATACAGCGAAGCAAAGAAAGTGAGTGGCCCGCCGGGGCCAGTCCCGGCTAGCATCAACGGAGAAGCTAAAGCTTCGGGCCACCGAAGAGAAAATACCCTTCGGGCCCTCCCCCAAGAGAGGAAGAGCCCAGATCGTCGACAGAGATAACGATCAGAAGTTGATGTTGTTATTGGCAGACTGCGTCGGGTTCACAGTGGAAGAAATACCGTGAGCAAACGCAACGTTGTTGCCGTTGTTGTTCATCACATTCTGCGACTGGCCGATCGACTGCGAAGCATCAAACGAGAACGAAGTCGGATGCCCCTTCGGCGCAGCGGGCACGCCATAGCCGGGCTCGCAGTAGTAGGCGGGCGTATAGCAGGAAGGCTGCTTGTAGTAGTAGCAACCGCCGGTCACGGCAGCCATGTCGGCACGGTCGAGTTCGGTCGCGGTAGCGATGTCTTTGATGAGAAGTGTAGTCATTTGAAGTCTCCTAAGGGTTTGGTAAGCAAGTCAGGTTGTCAGCGTTCGGGCGAATCAGAAGTTGATGTTGTTGTTGGCGGACTGCGTCGGGTTCACGGTCGAGGTGATGCCATGGGCAAACGCGACGTTGTTGCCGTTGTTGTTCATGACGTTCTGCGACTGGCCGATCATCTGCGACGCGTCGAACGAGAACTTGGACTCCGGTGCATAAGACGTCGGCGTGCCTCAGCTCGGGGTGCAGAAGGACGGCATGCAGTAAGCAGGTGCGCCCTTGTAGTAGCCGCCGCGTACGGAAGCCATGGCGGCACGGTCGAGGTCGGAAGCGATGGCGAGGTCTTTGATCAGCAGGGTGGTCATGTATAAATCTCCTTGGGTTGGGTTAGGTTGGAAGAGCATTTCGTTGCGCTCGACAGACCTATTGCGAGGAGTGTGCCAGCGCCTGCCGATGCATCGCGATGATGCGGCAAGTCGTTGATTTGAAAGGGGAAGGCGGGCGTTTGAAAGGGCGAATGTGCCGCCGCTGCCGCAAGGGGAGTGATGGACCAGCCCCGACACTTCGCGGCGAAGTGTCAGGGCCGGGACAACATGTTTTAGCGCTCTTCGAGGAAGGCGCGCAGCTTGTCCGCGCGCGACGGGTGCCGCAGCTTGGCCATGGCTTTCATCTCGATCTGGCGAATGCGTTCGCGCGTGACTTCGAGTTGCTTGCCGACTTCCTCCAGCGTGTGGTCGCTGACAGCGTCCAGGCCGAAGCGCATGCGCAACACCTTTTGTTCCTTCGGCGACAAGTCTTCCAGCACTTCCGAGATGGCGCGCTGCATGCCGGCGCGCATCGCGGACGCTTCCGGGGACAGCGTGGTGTCGTCGCTGATGAAATCGCCAAGGATGGCGTCGCCGTCTTCGCCGGCAGGCGCGTCGAGCGATGCGGGTTCTTTCGCGATCTTCAGGACTTCTTCCACCTTCTGCACCGGGAGTCCGAGTTTTTCCGCGAGCGTTGCCACGTCCGGTTCTTCACCGGTGGAAGCGATGGTCTGGCGAATGATCCGGTTCATCTTGTTGATGGTTTCGATCATGTGCACCGGAACGCGGATCGTGCGGGCCTGGTCGGCAATCGCGCGTGAAATGGCTTGTCGTACCCACCAGGTTGCATAGGTCGAAAACTTGAAGCCGCGGCGGTATTCGTATTTGTCCACTGCACGCAGGAGGCCGATGTTGCCTTCCTGGATCAGGTCGAGGAATTGCAATCCGCGGTTGACATACTTCTTTGCAATGGAAATCACCAGCCGCAGGTTGGCCTGCGTCAGGTCGCGCTTGGCATCCATGGCGCGGCGTTCGCCCGCAAGCAGGCGCCGGCCGACCTTGCGCAATTCCGGCAGGGGCAGGCCGGCGCGCGTTTCCAGTTCGCCCAGCTTCACCTGCCATTCGCGGATCGCGGGCATCTGGCGTGCGAGCGCCGCGCTGTACGGATAGTTGCAGTCGACTTCACGCTGCACCCATGCAAGGTCAGTCTGGTTGTCGGGGAAGGCGGCGATGAAACGGTCACGCGGCATGCCGCACTGGTCGACCATGATTGCGTACACCTTCTTTTCGATGGCGCGCACTTCGTCCATCTGGCCGCGCACCACCGCGCACAGCTTGTCCGCCGACTTCACGGTAAAGCGGATGCCCAGCAGCGTCTGCGTGATCGCCTGCTGTGCAGCGCGGTAGCGCTCGCCATGCAGTCCCTCGGCGTCGTTGCGCATGACGTCAGCCTGTTCGGCGATGAATGCGAACTTGGCGAGCGCGAGGCTGCGGATGCGCTCCAGCTGTTCGGCGGAAACCCCGCCGTCTTCCGGCGCGGGTGCAGCGTCATCGTCGTCTTCCAGGTTGTCGTCGTCTTCGTCGCCTTCCGCCTGGGCCATCGCGGCGGGAACGCCTTCTTCCAGTTCGGTCAGTCCGTCGACGATGTCATCCACGGAGGTTTTGCCGCTTTCAATGCCCGCGGCAAGCGCGAGGAGTTGGGCGATCGCCGCCGGGCTGGCGGAAATCGCGCCAATCATTTCACGCTGGCCATCCTCGATGCGCTTGGCGATCTCGATTTCGCCTTCGCGCGTGAGGAGTTCGGTACCCGCCATTTCACGCATGTACATGCGCACCGGGTCCGTGCTGCGGCCATAGTCGCCGTCATCGGCGAGCAGGGTAGTAGCGGCGACCGTTTCCATGTCGTCATCGCTTGCCACCGTTGCAACGCGGTCGGAGAGCAGCAGGAGGGCATCGTCGGGCGCCTGGTCGTAGACCGCGATACCCATTTCGTCGATGGTGCTCAGGATCGCGGCGATGGCGTCCTGGTCGACGGCATCGTCTGTTAGCTGGTCGTGAATTTCGGTACGGGTCAGGTAACCGCGTTCCTTGCCGAGCTTGATCAGCGCGGCGAGCTGCCGGCGACGCTTCTCGACCGATTCGCGGCTTTCCTTCGTCATCGCGGACTTCGCGCCGGATGCGCGCATCTCGGCGCGCTCGGCGGCGTTCCATTCCGCCACTTCGTCATTCTCGGTGGAGGGAGACGACGGCTTGCGGCCCGGGCGCTTCGCTACCGGCGCTTCCTGCACTTGCGGGGCCGCAACCGGCACGGCAGCCTGCACGGCGACCGGCGGCTTTTCGGCTTGCACGACAGGCGCGGTATTGACGGTGGCCGCCGGCTTCGACAGGACGCGCACCTTTCTCGCGGGCGTCGCGGTCGGGGCTTCCACGCTTGCCGGAGCCGCGCTTTCGGCGCTTGCCTGTTGCGCAGGTTCTGCCGTCACCAGGCGCGAACGTTTCTTGACGATGACCGTGGCAGTCGATGCCGGCGCCTGGGCGACGAAGGGTTCGACCTCGGGCGCGGGGCTTTCCGTTTCCGGACGCTCCTCGGTTTGCGCCGGCGTCTGCGGCACGAGGCGGGAACGGCGTCGCGTCACGACCGGAATCGCGGGACGCGCGGCTTCCGGGTGGTTCGGTTCGATATGTTCTGAATCGGGCTCGGCTGCACGCCGCGGGGCACGCGCCGACAATGTCAATGTCTTCGAAGTTTTGTTCATGGAGCAATCATCACGTCAGCCGGATCAACCTTCGCTGCGTCATATGGGGCGCGCGAGGGGAAAAGCAATCGGGATTCCGGAAAACGGCGAAACGCATCCCCTCGGCAGGCCGGGTTGGCTTACCGGAGTTGGAGACAGAAACTGCTGGAAGGTGCGTATTCGGCTGGAAGGAAACTCGTACTGCGAGACGGCAAAAGGATCGGCATTATAGCGAATATCACGAGGGCGCATCAATGAAGGCGTGATGCGATTGATATTGCGCAGATGCGCAGTCGTGCGCATTGACTGCAGGTGGATGATTGGGGTATGGAGGCGCCGCCGCCCGGGCGGCAAGCCCGAGTCCGGCAAGAGGCTTCAGCAGGGCACGCCAGTGCGCGCGACCAGCCATGCGGGGGGATCCTGGAGGGCGACCGGCCGCAGGAAGCGCTGCATTGCCATCAGGCCCACGGAAGTGGTTTGCGGCGCGGTGGATGCGGGCCACGGGCCGCCGTGGTGTTGCGCGCGTGTTACTGCAACGCCGGTCGGAACGCCGGCAAACAGGACACGGCCCCCGATGCGCATTGCACTGCGCACAACGGCGTGCGAATCGCGGTCGTCCGCTTCCGCGCCCCACACCGTCACGGTCAGGGTCCCGCCCACGGCCTGCAACGCCTGTTGCATCTCGTCCAGCGAACGTGCCTTTATGACGATGCACGACGGGCCGAAAATTTCATGGCGCAGTTCGGGGTGGGCGATGAAATCGCGTACATCGACTTCGACCAGGTTCGGCGCGGGATGCTTGTCCGCATCCTGCTCCCCGGTCGTCAGTCGTTTCGCCGCCGCATGAGAGACCAGGCGTGCCACGCCTTCGTCGAACGCTTTACGGATTGACGGCGTGAGCATTCCATGGGGTGCCTGCGCATCCATTTCCTGCGCGAGCTGCTGCACGAAGCGGTCGGTGGCCTCGCCTTCCATTGCCAGCAGAACGCCCGGGCTCGTGCAGAACTGTCCGCAGCCGAGTGCAATCGATGCGGCCAGCGTCTTTGCCAGTTCCGGCCCCTTTTCGCGCAAGGCGACGGGCAGGGCAACGATCGGATTGATCGAGCCGAGTTCACCGAAGAAGGGGATAGGGAGCTCGCGGCCCTGGATTTCCTTCTGTAACGCAACGCCTCCGGCAAGGGAGCCGGTGAAGGCGACGGCGGCGATCGATGGATGGCGTACGAGGTGGATGCCGACTTCCTTCGATGCACCTTCCACCATTTCGAGCACGCCTTCCGGAACGCCGGCGGCGTCGGCAACGGTGATAGCCATGGCGAATACCGCACGCGACAGGCCCGGATGCGCGGGGTGCGCCTTGACGACAACCGGGCAGCCGGCGGCGAGTGCCGATGCTGTATCGCCGCCGAGCACGGAGAACGCGAACGGGAAATTGCTCGCCGCGAACATGGCCACGGGACCGAGCGGAACGTTCACCCGCAGCAGGTGCGGATGTCCCGCTGGTGGCGCGCCGGGCACGGCCGGCTCGTCGATCACCTGGAAGGGTTCGCCCGCGTCCACGGCATCGGCGAAGGCCCGCAACTGGAATGCGGTGCGGTCGAGTTCGCCGTTCAGCCTGACCGGGCCAAGCGACGTTTCTTCATGGGCGAGCGCGACGAGCTGCTCACGTTCGGTTTCGAGTCCTTCCGCAAGCCGGCGCAGGAGTCCGCTCCTGGCGGAGGCGTCCGACGCGGCCCACGTCTCTGCGGCCGCCGCAGCCTTGGTGACAGCGCTGTCGATGTCAGCGCTGCTCGATTCATGGATAGTGTGTGGCATGTTGTCCAATAGAGAAAAGGTTCAAGGCCGCACGAGGCAGGGCTTCTTGTTGTCGAACTTCCATCCGGGAATCAGGAATTGCATCGCGACAGCATCGTCGCGCGCGCCGAGGCCCATGCTGCGGTAGAGCTGGTGCGCGGCGTCAAGCTGCGCCATGTCAATCTCGACACCAAGGCCCGGTTTCTTTGGCACGTCGACCATGCCGCCCCTGATCTGCAGCGGCTCCTTCGTCAAGCGCTGGCCATCCTGCCAGATCCAGTGCGTGTCGATGGCAGTGATCCTGCCCGGCGCTGCCGCCGCAACCTGCGTGAACATCGCCAGCGAAATATCGAAGTGGTTGTTGGAATGCGAACCCCAGGTGAGGCCCCATTCGTGGCACATCTGCGCCACGCGTACCGAACCCTGCATGGTCCAGAAGTGCGGATCGGCGAGCGGGATGTCGACCGATTGCAGCTGGATCGCATGACCCATTTCGCGCCAGTCGGTCGCGATCATGTTGGTGGCCGTCGGCAGTCCGGTGGCGCGGCGGAACTCGGCCATCACTTCACGACCGGAGTAGCCGTTCTCGGCGCCGCACGGATCTTCCGCATAGGCGAGCACGTTGTGTTTGTCGCGGCACAGGCGGATGGCGTCCTTGAGCAGCCAGCCGCCATTCGGATCGAGCGTAATGCGTGCCTTGGGGAAGCGTTCTGCGAGGGCGGTGACGGCGTCGATTTCATCCTCGCCGCGCAGCACGCCGCCCTTGAGCTTGAAGTCGTTGAAACCGTAGCGCTCGTAAGCCGCCTCGGCGAGCCGCACGATGGCTTCCGGCGTCATGGCCTTCTCGTGGCGCAGGCGGAACCAGGCGTTGTCCGCGTCCGGTTCGCTCGGGTAGGGCAGGTCGGTGACTTTGCGGTCACCGATGTAGAACAGGTAGCCGAGCATTTCGACACGCTCCCGCTGCTGGCCTTCGCCAAGCAGGGCGGCGACCGGCACGTCGAGGAACTTTCCGAGCAGGTCGAGCAGCGCGGCTTCCAGCGCGGTGACCGCATGGATCGTGATGCGCAGGTCGAAGGTCTGCAGGCCCCGGCCGCCCGCGTCGCGGTCATGGAAGGCCTTGCGGACGGCATTGAGGACATGGTGGTAATTGCCGATCGCCTGGCCCACGACCAGCGGTCTGGCGTCTTCCAGTGTCTGGCGGATCTTTTCGCCGCCCGGCACTTCGCCTAACCCGGTATTGCCGGAGGAATCGGTGAGCAGGACGATGTTGCGCGTGAAGCAGGGCCCGTGGGCGCCGCTCAGGTTGAGCAGCATGCTGTCGCGTCCGGCAACGGGAATGACGCGCATTTCGGTGATGACAGGGGCGCCGCGATGTGCCTGCGCAGTGGGTGTTGCTGACATGATGAAATCCAGGATGGGGGTGATTCGGGGAGGTGGACCGGACGATTCCGGTCCGCCTGGGGATCAGTCGAGTTCGATCTTGCCGGCTTCGATCACCTGCTTCCAGCGGGCGAGTTCCTGCGCCTGGAATCGGGAGAATTCTTCGGGCGTGTTGGCAACGATTTCGAAACCTTGCGAGGTGAGCCGGCGCTTGGTGTCCGGATCGTTCAGCGCACCGGTGATGGCGCCGAGCAGCTTGGTCTTGACGTCCGGCGGCAAGCCCTTCGGCGCAGCGACGCCCTGCCAGGAGTAGACGTCCACGTTTTTCACGCCGGCTTCGGCGAGCGTCGGCACGTTCGGCAGCAGGGTGGAGCGCTTGTCGCCGGTGATCGCCAGCGCCTTCAGCTTCCCCGCCAGGATGTGGCCGGCGACGACGTTGATGTTCTGGAAGGAGACGTCGGCATGGCCGCCGAGCAGGTCATTGATCGCCGGTGCGCCGCCCTTGTACGGGACATGGATGCCGTTGGTGCCCGTCTGTTGCCAGAACAGGGCGGCGGTCAGGTGGTCGGACGAACCGGCGCCCGAGGTCGCGAAGGTGACCTTGTCCGGATTCTTCTTCAGGTGGGCGATGAAGTCCTGCAGGTTGTTCGACGGGAAGCCCGGCGTGGCGACGAGTACGTTCGGTGCGCGCACGGCGACGGTCAGCAGGTCGAAATCCTTCGAGGGATCGTAGGCGAGTTTCTTTTGCAGCACCGGGTTGACTGCGTACACGCCTATCGACGCGACCATGAAGGTGTAGCCGTCCGGCGCGGCGTTCTTGACGAAGCCTGCGCCGATGGCGCCGGTTGCGCCCGGCTTGTTTTCCACGACCAGTGGCTGGCCCAGGACCTGGTGCATTTTAGGACCCATCGCACGGGCGATGGAATCGGTCGAGCCGCCTGGCGGGAAGGGGACGACGGCGGTGATCGGCTTTTCCGGATAACCGGCTGCGTAGGCGTTGGTGAGGAGCGCGGCGCCGACGGCGAGCGCGGATATCAGCTTCTTCATGGGTATCTCCTTTGGTCTCTCGTTGGATTTACTGCGGCCCGAGTCGTGCCATCAGGGCACTCAGGGCGTCTACTTCTGCTGGTTTCAGGTCGGACAGCGGCGGTCGGACCGGGCCGGCGCCGTGGCCGATGATGGTGGCGCCTGCCTTCACGATACTGACGGCGTAGCCGGCGCAGCGGTTGCGGATGTCCAGATAAGGCAGGAAGAAGTCCTTGATCAGGCGGTTGGTCGTTTCGGTATCGTCGGCGGCGTGGGCGTTGTAGAACTCCATTGCCGTGCGCGGGATGAAGTTGAACACCGCCGAGGAGTACACGGGCACGCCCATCGCCTTGTAGGCGCCGGCGAACACTTCCGCTGTCGGCAGGCCGCCGAGATAGGCGAAGCGGTCGCCAAGCTTCGTGCGGATTGCCACCATCGACTCGATATCGCCGATGCCATCCTTGAAGCCGACCAGGTTGGGGCAGCGGTCCGCGAGGATCTGCAGCGACTCCGGCGTCAGGCGGCAGGCGCCGCGGTTGTAAACGATGACGCCGAGCTTGACGCTGCCGCACACCGCTTCTACGTGGGCAACCAGGCCTTCCTGCGAGGCTTCGGTCAGGTAGTGGGGCAGCAGCAGGACGCCTTGCGCGCCCTGACGCTCCGCTTCCTGGGCGTACTTGATGGCAAGTGTGGTGCCGCCGCCAGCGCCGGCAATGATGGGCATGCGACCGCGGCAGGTTTCGATTGCAGTGCGAATCACCTGCGTGTATTCGGACGGTTCCAGCGAAAAGAACTCGCCCGTGCCGCCGGCCGCGAAGAGGGCGGACGCGCCATAGGGCATCAGCCACTCGAGGCGCTCCACGTACGGCCCCGGGTTGAAGTTCAGCTGCGCGTCGAAGTCGGTCAGGGGGAACGACAGCAGGCCGCTCTGGAGGACGAGTTTCAGTTCATTCGGGTTCATCTGCTTACCTTTGGTTAATGTTGCGGGCGCTTCTGGCGGCACGTTGGAGAAGCGACGCTTTTCGTTTCAAATGGTACCGCTACCAAGACAAATGGTAGCGGTACCAAAAAGTGATGTCAAACTTTTTTTTGGGGAAAGAAAAGGAAGGGTCAGGCGCTGGCGCGCTCGACGATGGTGAAGCCGACGTCGTGGATGGGTGAAGCCACAGTGCGGCCTTCCGCGCGGTCGATGATGCATTGCGCCGCGGTCCGGCCGATCGCCGTGCCGTCGATGCGGACGGTAGTCAGTGCCGGGTGCAGGTCCTTGGCGAAGGCGAGGTCGCCGAAACCGATCACGGCGACCTGCTCGGGCACGCGCAAGCCTTTCGCCTGCGCCTCCGTCAGCACCCCGAGGGCGAGCAGGTCGGAGCTGCAGAACACCGCGTCGATGTCAGGATGGCGGGACAGCAGGTCTGCCAGCCCGGCGCGTCCACTGCCGAGGGTAGTCGGGGCGGGAACAATAAAAGAAGGGATGGTTTGTTCGCCAGGCCGGCACATGCCGAGCTTGACCGCCGCCCGAGAAAAGGCTTTGTGCCGTCGCGCGGCGCGCTCATCGTCGCCGCTGATGGTGGCCACGCGCTTGCGCCCGCGCGCATGCAGGTATTCCGCTACTTCGACGCCGATCTTCTCGTGGGAGAAGCCGACCAGCATGTCGATCGGCGTCGGCGTCAGGTCCCAGGTCTCGACCACCGGGATGCCGCTGGCCAGGAGCCGGCGGCGGCCTTCCGCCGAGCGCATGATCCCTGTCAGCACCACGCCGTCCGGGCGGCGGCCGATGATGGCTTCCAGTAGCGCATCCTCGCGCGAATCCTGGTAGCCGCTCTGGCCGAGCATCAATTGATAGCCGCGCTGCGCAAGCGATTCCGTGAGCGATTGCACCGTCTCGAGAAAGACCGGGCCGGCGATTGTCGGCACGACGGCGGCGACCAGACGGCTCTTGTTGGAGGCGAGACCGCCGGCTAGCATGTTGGGCACATAACCGGTGCGCTCAACCGCCGCGCGCACGCGCTGCAGGACTTCGGGGGAGACTGCGTTGGGCGTATTGAGGGCGCGCGACGCCGTGATGGGTGCCACGCCTGCCAGTTTTGCAACGTCCCGCAAGGTAATCCCGCCACTGCGGCGGCGGCCTTTCTTTTCTGCTGTGGCTGCTTCCACGGAATTCGGTTTATCGCTCATGCGTCGATTTTAGCATTGCGGAAATGGTACCGATACCATTTGGAGTGACCTAGCGCGCAGCCGCCAGGAGAGGGCATATTCGTATGCTATGATCCGCCTCTTATAGAAGACTGGAGGCCGAGGACGCGATGGGAGCTTGGACCGGAAAGGCAGGCAACGGTGATTCGGGTCCCACGCCGGGCTTCCTGAATCATGCCCCGGTGACAGTGCGCGTCCTGCTCGTGCTCGCGGTCCTGCATCCCTTTCTTATTGCGGGCTGGTTTGCCTGGCACCAGCACACGGTCGTGCTGCACGAGGCGGAGTCATCCGCGCAGCGTTCCGTGGTCGCCCTCGTAGAACATGCCGGCAACGTTCTGCAGGTCCACAGCCTCATGCTGACCCAGGTGGCAAGCATGACGGAAGGCAGGAGCGGCCCCGCGCTCGCCGCCGACCAGGCACTGTTGCAGACCTTCGCCGACTTGACCGCGCGCTACGAACAAGTTTCCGTGATCGGCGTGACCGACGCGGAGGGTCGTGTGTGGGCCAGCAGTTTTCGTGTGAATCCGGCCGACGCATCCGTCGCCTACCGCGATTATTTCATCGCCCATCAAAGCGGAACTGCACAGGGCATGTACTTCAGCGAAGCCTTCACGGGCAAGATCAGCGGCAAGCGATCGTTTGCCATCAGCATTGCCCGGAGAACACCGTCCGGGAAATTCGACGGCATCGTCTTTGCCACAGTGCCCCTCGACTATTTGATGAGATTCTGGAAACAATTTGCTCCTTCCAGCGGCTACCTTATTCCGATGATTCGGGACGACGGCACGCTCATCGTCCGCTATCCCGCCCTGAACAATCCCGAGCGCCTCGATCCAAACGGACCCTTTGTCTCGCAAGTACGCCGTGCGCCCCGGGGCATCTACACGGCGAGATCGCGCGTTGATGGGATCGAGCGCATCAATGCGTACAGCCAGATCAAGGACTATCCTCTGTATGTGAGCTACAGCATCGAGAAGGACGTCGTGCTGCAGCAGTGGCGCCGCGAGGTTGTCGTCGTCTTTGCTGTGGCTCTGGTCGTCATGGCCGCACTTGTCACCTTGCTGCTGCTGCTGATGCGCCAGTCCCAGCGCGAACGGCAGGCGGTGGCGCAATGGCGCAAGCTCGCGGTCACCTTGGAGCGCGAGGTAACACGACGCGAAGAGGCGGAAGCTGCACTCCGGCAGGGGCAGAAGATGGAGGCGATTGGCCAGCTTACCGGCGGTCTGGCCCACGATTTCAACAACCTGCTTGCCGCCATCTCGGGCAACCTGGAACTCATGCGTATCCGCCTGCAGCAAGGCCTTGCCATGGAGGTCCCGCGCTACATTGACGCCATTGAATCGGTGGTCGACAAGGCGACCGGCATTACCCGACGCCTGCTGGCCTTCGCCCGCCGCCAGGAGCTTTCCCCGGTGCCGACCAATGTCAATGAACGGATCGTCTCGATGCTGGATTTGATCGCACGGACAGCCGGCCCGTCGATCGTCATGCAGACGGACCTTGCCCCGGCACTGTGGAATTCCTTGTGCGATCCGGGCGAGTTCGATTCCGCGCTGCTGAACCTCGCGATCAATGCGCGAGATGCAATGCCGGACGGTGGCAAGCTGACGGTCGTCACTAAGAATGTCCAGCTGGCAGATGCCGAATCGGCCAGCACCGTCGGTGTCGCTCCCGGCGATTACGTTGTCATCAGCGTCTCCGACACCGGTACCGGCATGCACCCCGAGGTCTTGCAGCGTGCGTTTGACCCATTCTTTTCAACCAAGCCCGCCGGTCAGGGAACGGGCCTGGGCCTGTCCATGGTATACGGCTTCGCCACGCAATCGGGTGGCGGCATCAGGATGGAATCCGCGGTCAACGTGGGCACCGTGGTGCGGATATTCCTGCCGAGATACGAGGGAGAACTGCCACCGCAGCCAATGACTCCGGTCGATGATTCCGAGGTACAGGCAATGAAAAAAGGCACCGTCATCGTGGTCGACGACGAGGCGCCACTGCGCAACCTGCTGTCTGAAGTGCTGAGCACCGTCGGTTATCGTGTCGTTCCGACAGCAGACGGTGAGTCCGCACTGCGCGCACTCGAAACGTCCGGCCCGGTTCACCTGCTGGTGGCCGATGTTGGCCTGCCGGGAGGCATGAATGGAAAGCAGCTCGCCGACAAGGCCCGGTCGATCAGGCCGGAGCTGAAGGTCATGTTCATCACCGGATACGCTGAGGAGCCGGTGCCGGAAAGCAGCGCGGAGGTCGCGGAAGTGATGTTCAAACCATTCAAGCTGGATGAGTTCACCCGCCGCGTCGCAGAGCAGATGTCCAGGCGGTCCCCGTGAGGGGAACTGGTCACTTTCTCTCTATTTCGGCTGAAGAAAGAGGCTGTTCTTCCGCTCCTGGACGATCCCCGCCTTGGCTACCGCGCGCAGGCACATTGCCACTGTCCCCGCGAACGCTTCGTCATACCAGGGGTTGGCGCCGCTGACCCCGACGGTGATGCCGTCGACGATCGCCGTCCCCCACAGCACCGTATCCCCCGCGGCGAGCAGATGCGGGCGCAGTTCCTGGACCAGGTGCGAGTCCATTCCCGTCCTCCAGGCGACGCGTGCCTTGGCACGTGCGAAGCCGGCATAGTCCGCATCCCACTTCGACCGGTCTCCCACCGAATACTCGTACAGGATCGCTTCTTCGAAGGATGAATTGGTCGGGCCGCGCAGCGGATCCATCATCACGATGTACAGGAAGCCGCTTTCGCCCACTTCCTTCAGTTTCATTGCCTCTTGGATCATCGGCAGGGCGAGGCCGACTGCCTTTTCCGCTGCGTGACGGTCGATCAGATAACTGCCAGCTTGCGACATGGGTGTTCTCCTCTTTGGACTGAATTCTTATAGCTGCGTGACGAAGCGGAAAGTCTTGTCCCAATCGTCCGCAAATCGTTCAATGCCGAAGCGCTCCAGCGCGTAGCGGCGTGCACCCTCACCCAGACGCCGGGCGTGGTCCGGGGCGTTGACCAGTTCCTGCATACGGGCGATGAGTGTCTCGACGTTGGTATCGATGTAGCCCGACACGCCGTTGCGGATGACCGTCGACATCTCCGTGGTCGCGAGGGCGACGACGGGCATCCCGATCATCATGGCCTCAATCACGGCCAGGCCGAGGCTGGTGTAGCGGATCGGATTGAAAAAGAAACGGTAGGGTGCGGAGAACGCCGGGAGCTTTGCATGCTCGACCTCGCCCAGCCCGCCGGCCTCCTGCGCGCCCATGCCGACAAGGTCCAGCGGAACAGAACGGCGCACATGCTCGAAAATGTCACCGCCCAGCCGGCGGCCGCGCGACCGGATGTTGTTGATCACCACCAGTCCGCGGTCCAGGTCACCGCGATAGGTCACATCCTTCGGCACCATGACCCCGTGCTCCACCACACGCGTCGGCGTGCGGCCGCTGTTCCACATCAGCGCATTGAAGTGAGTGACGTGCACCAGCAGCACATCCGGCTCATCGACGGGGTGCGGCATGTCGGTCGGATGTTCGCGCGGCGTGTCGTGTTCGATGTAGATCTTCGGCAGGCGCCGCTGTGCCTCGCTGAGGTAGAGATGCTGGTCCTTCAGGTACTGGTCGTCGTCCTGGAACAGGATGCAGTCGAATTGCATGTCCTTCGCTTCGGACACCGGAAGATCGATCACATTGTCGCCCCAGGGGATGTGGCCGCACCGCCCGCCATAGCCGGGCGGCCGCTCCGGCTTGGACAGCACGTAGAAATCGTGCGGCGCCTGGGTCAGGTAATAAAGGTAACTTCCATGCGTGTGCCAGGTGAGGATCTTCAGCCGTTTGTTCATCTTGTGTTTGGACAGACTAAAAGGTGCCTGCATAGAGGGCGCAGCTGCGGCAGACCTCGGGCGGAACCGGGGAGTCGAGCTGCTCGCGGAAAGCGGTGTACCTTTCATTGTTCCAGACGGCTTCTACGCCGTTTTGCGCCATGTCACCGAAGTTGATCCTGTCCGGCGTGGCCACCATGCAGCAGGGCATGGCCTTTCCGTTGTAGCTGATATAGGAGCCGCGCCAGGGCCAGTCGCAACGCTTGCGGCCGGGCACGTCGGGCGGGAACACCTTCGGCGTCAGGTTCGGAAGTCGCAGGTCGACGCCAAGCGCTTCCGCCTGTTCGCGCGCGGCTCGGAAGCAGCGCTCCACGCGCTCGGGGTCTTCCGCCAGGAGGGTCTGGGCATCGATGAAGCTGCGCATCGGCGCATAGCGCTCGGGAAGGCTGGATTCCCCGAAGTCGTGGCACAGGTGCTGGACGAAGACGGTGCGAATGCCTTCGTCATGGGCCAGCCTGACGAGCTCCGGCAATTCCTCCAGGTTCTCGCGCATCGCCACCGCAACCAGGCGCAGGTGAGGCAGCGCGCTTTCCAGACGGATCTTTGCCTGCACCAGGCGGCGCAGGTTGCGCAGCACGCGCTCGAAGCGTGCGCGTACCCGGATCGCCTGGTAAGTCTCGGCAGTCGCCCCGTCGAGCGAAATGTGCATCGTGTGCAAACCGCTGCGCACGCATTCTTCCGCGCGTTCTTCCGTCAGTACGGTCAGGTTGGTGTTGGTCGACACGCGTATGCCGCGTTGGGCGGCGTAACGCACCATGTCGAAGAAATGCAGGTGCAGCAACGGCTCGCCGAGACCCTGCAACTGCAGTTCCGTCATCGTCGGAAACTGGTCGACGAGTCGCCGGAAAACGTCCATGTCCATGTAGGCGCGCGGCTGGCCGGGGCCGCCCTCGCCACGGAATTGGATCGGGCACATGCGGCAACGCAGGTTGCATTGACCGACCGGTTCGATCTGGACGTACTCCGGCAGGGGCGTCATAAGAGCCCGGCCCGGAATTTTATCGCGCCCACGAGGCGCCAGAACACGGCAAGCGGCGGGATCAGCGCCGACGTGACGACCATTTCAGCGACATGGCCCGGCGCCTTCGAGGTGCGCTTGAGTCGTTGCAGGCAGAAGCGTCCCGTCATGTACAGCCAGAGCAGACCGGCGAGCAAAGCGGGCGCGGTCGCACCGGCAATTGCAGCCACCGCGGAGGCGAGGAGGGCGGCGACGGTGATGTAGAAGTCCCAGCGCGGCCGCGCGCGGATCTTGCGCCGGTAAAGTCTGGGATGCTTCTTGTACAGCAACGCGTCGAACTGCACCTTCTTCACCTGCTGCAGGCTCACCCCCCAGCCGGCGGGACGAATCGGATGCATCATCACCGCCTTCGGCTCGTACACGATATTGGCCTGGTAATCGAGCAGGCGGAACTGCAGGTCGGAATCCTCGCGCCACGCAAAGCGGAAGCGTTCGTCGAATCCGCCCAGGTCTTCCAGCACCTGTCTGCGGCAGAA
Organism: Noviherbaspirillum sp.; assembly: GCA_035626875.1. Taxonomy (GTDB): domain Bacteria; phylum Pseudomonadota; class Gammaproteobacteria; order Burkholderiales; family Burkholderiaceae_D; genus Noviherbaspirillum. The sequence goes on from DASPMV010000069.1 coordinate 55,320, forward strand.
GCAATTCGCGGTGACGAACTCGGCCGTTTCCAGCTGTTTGGCATCGAGTTCGTAATCGGTCGGAGTATGCGACAGCGGCATGACGATGCGTCCGCTGACCGCATCCACGCCGTCCTCGAAGGCGCGCAGGCCGTTCTTCAGCCAGTCGGCACGGGCAATGGTGTCATCGTCGGTGAAAGCGATAATGCTCCCGCGTGCCGCGCGCCACCCGTGGTTGCGCGCGGCCGCCGGGCCGTGCGGGCCCATGGACGGGATATAGGTGATGCGCGGACCCTGGCCGGCCGTATGTGCCACCCATCCGGCCACCACTTCGCGCGTATCGTCATCCGGGCCATCATCGACGACAATGATCTCGAAGCGCGCCGGGTCGAAGCGCTGCAACACCAGGCTAGCGAGGCAGCGGTTGAGCAATTGCGGGCGGCCGCGCGTGGGGACGACGACGCTGGCCGCGACTTCCACCTCGCCCGGACGGGCGAACGAACCCTCGGTGCGGCGCAGGGGCGTCGGTGCCGTGCTGGTGCGCGGATGCGATTTCAAACGGGTCGCCGGATCGGCGTGCGTGCTTCTCCGGTCGCGGTCGAATGCAAGAATTTTCGTCATGGATACAGTCCTGGAAAGCGTGACGAAAGCTGATCACAGTTTTGTCATTGGGTGGCTCGGAGCCGATGCAATTCCCGTTCCATCGACCTTGCTTGAGGGGGCTCAATCGCGTTGGCATCAGGCCATAGAATGCATTTCCCTTTCCATCTTTTCGCTGTCGTCTGCGCGCTGCTGCAGCTGCCAGAGCCGCGCATACATGCCGCCCTGCTGCAAAAGCCGTGCATGCGTGCCGCGCTCCACCACACGCCCGCGCTCTAGCACGATGATTTCCGTTGCATCCACCACCGTGGACAGGCGGTGGGCAATGACCAGCGTGGTGCGGTTCTCTGCCAGTTCGTCGAGTTCCTTCTGGATGGCCTGTTCGGACGCCGTGTCCAGCGCCGAAGTCGCCTCGTCGAAGATCAGCAGCGGCGGGTTCTTCAGGATTGCCCGCGCCAATGCAATGCGCTGTTTCTCGCCACCCGACAGTTTCACGCCACGTTCGCCTACCGGCGTGTCGTATTTCTGCGGCAGCGAGTCGATCAGGTCGTGAATGTGCGCCGCCTTCGATGCGGCAATGATCTGTTCCATGGTCGCACCGTCGCGGCCGTAGCCGATGTTGTAGGCGATGGTGTCGTTGAAGAGCAGCGTTTCCTGCGGAACGACGCCAATCGCCTCGCGCAAGCTCTTGGCGCTGACCTTGCGCACGTCCTGGCCGTCGATGCTCACGCTGCCCGTGCCGACTTCATAGAAACGCAACAGCAGCCGGGCCAGCGTCGATTTTCCGGAACCGCTTCCGCCGACGATGGCGACCCTCCCGCCGGGCGGGATGCGGAAACTGACGTTGTGGAGGATAGGCCGCTCCGGTTCGTACGCGAAGTTGATGTTTTCGAAAACCACTTCGCCGCGCGTCACCTTCAGCGCGGGCATTCCCGGGGGATCGCTGATTTCCGGTTTTTCCCTGAGCAACTGGAACAGTTTTTCCGCATTGACCAGCGCGTCCTTGGCTTCCCGGTAGACGAAGCCGAGCGCATTGAGCGGGAGACAGATCTGGATCACGTAGGCATTGATCAGGATGAGGTCGCCCACCGTCATCTCGCGCGACATCACCCCGTTGCCCGCAAGCAGCATGACCGATGCAACGCCGAGGGCGATGACGGCGCTCTGGCCGACATGCAGGATGAAGAGTGCCTTTTGATTGGCGACAACCGCTTCCGCCCAGTTGCCCATGATGCCCTGGAAGCGGCGCGCTTCCTCCTTTTCGTTGGTGAAGTATTTCACCGTGTCGTAGTTGATCAGGCTGTCGGCCAGCAGGCTCTTTGCGTTCGAGTCCAGCTTGTTCACGCGCCGCTGGAAGATCGTGCGCCTTGCCGTGAATACCAGGGTGAAGCCGCAGTACAGGATGAAGGTCACGGCAAGGATGGCCGTGTACCAGTCGCTATAGCGGGCGGTCATGATGGCGATCACCATGGTGATCTCAAGCAGGGTCGGCACGATCGTGAACAGGCCGACGCTCAGCAGGAACGCGATGCCGGAAGTGCCGCGGTCGATGTCGGGCAGCAGCCCGCCGATGCGGCGTTGTGCATGGAAGCGCGCGCTGAGTTCATGCAGGTGCGCGAATACCTTCAGCGCATAGGTCGCCACGGTGTGTTGCGTCACCCGCGAGAAGGCAAGATCGCGCAGTTCATTGAACAATGTGCTGGCAAAACGGAGCGCCGCATAACCGGCGAGCAGGATCACAGGCAGGGCGAGTACCTGCTCGGGGCGCGACAACTCGTCGACGATGCGCTTGAGGACAAGCGGCACCGATACCACCGCCAGTTTGGCCAGCACCAGGAAAACCAGCGCCGCGGCTATCCGCCAGCGAAATTGCGATACGACTGCCCAGAGGTCACGCATGACCTGCGCATCGCTGTGTGCATTTTCAGTAGTCGACATCTCGATAGGGATCCCTGGGATGAGAGCAATGCCTCGCTGTAAGCTTTACAACCGCCTGCTGCAAAAAGTGCTTCCTGTCTTCATGGAAACGAATTCAGCGCGTTGAATCCTGGTGCTTCGCTGCCTATGCTGAACAAGCGTTTGCGCGCGCTGTCCATTGGCTCCAGTGGTATGGAACTTGCAGCCGTGCCGCTGCCACCCTTCGTTCCTCGCCGCGCCTCCGGCAACCGGAAACACGGTGAGGACTTCATTAGCACTATTTATTCCACGACACCCGCCACAATGACCGCCATCAACTCTTCCCTTGCGGACGATGACATGGCGGCAAGTTACGCTCTCCTTCGGACCGCAGTAACGCTTGCGGCGGGGAGCGCGCAGTGGAACGGAAGAAAGGAGATTCACGATGGCAAGGATTGAGCAATCGATCGAAATCAATGTACCGGTCAGCACCGCTTATCACCAGCTGACCCAATTCGAGCAATATCCGCGGTTCATGGAGGATGTGGAAGAGGTGCGCCAGCTCGACGACACGCATCTTCACTGGCATACCAAGGCAGGCAGTCTGGACATGGAATGGGATGCGGAGATAACGGAACAAGTTCCGGACCGTTGCATTGCCTGGCGCAACATCAATGGCCCGCGCTACGAAGGCAAAATTGAATTGAGGCCGACGGAGGCGAACCGCACCGAAGTGAAGCTGACGATGGAATGTGGCCCGAAGCAACAGGTGCTCGTGCAGCACGGCGACGCGCAAAAGGCCATCGCGGAGCGCACCGAGCACGACCTCGCGCGCTTCAAGAAATTCATCGAGAAACTGGGCAAGGAAAGCCACGACTGGCTGGGCAAGATCAAGGATATGGAGCCGCTTGCCACGGACGCCGGTGCCGAACAGATGTCGCAGGAGGAAGGGCAGGGCACGCCCGATGGCGGGCGTGAGGAGCGACCGGCACCGACGGCCGCGGTCCAGGCGTGGCAGGCGGCCATCCGTCCTGCCTGGATGCCGGGGATGAACCCGTGGTCCGATCCGCTGGCGATGATGCGCCGGATGTCGGAAGACCTGGACCGGATGATCGATCGCGTCGTCGGCGTCATGGCAGCAGGAACACCCCGCGCGCAGCTTGCGGCGCCAACAGCCAAGTGGACGCCGCCAGTGGAAGTGGCCCAGCGCGACGGCAAGTTCATCGTGTGTGCCGAGCTGGCCGGGGTCAAGCGCGAGGATGTATCGGTGGAAGTGAGCGGCGACCGGCTGACGATCGAAGGCGAGCGGCGGCAGAAACCGCCACATGGCCCGCAGGAGCAGCGGCGCAGCGAGCGTTCGTATGGCCATTTCTACCGGGTGATCAGCCTGCCCGCCGGTGCACGGGCCGACGCGGCGTCGGCATCGCTGCAGGATGGATTGCTGGAGATTACCGTGCCCGTCGCGGAAGGCGGAAGGAACGGACGCCGCATCGAGGTACAGTCCCGCAAATAAAAGCCGTTTTCCATGGCCTCAAGCTGCGGACATGTCTGTAACGGCGCACAAGTGCGTCAACACGAGCGGCGTCTGTCGCTCGTCGACCGATGAAAGGACAAACATGAACGCCGATATCATCGGCTGGCTCAGTGCCGCAATCCTGGTGATGACGATTTCCCGGCAGGTGTATACACAGTGGCGCGCACGCAGCGTCGCCGGTGTGTCAAAGTGGCTGTTCATCGGCCAGCTGACTGCTTCGCTCGGCTTCACCATCTACAGCTATCTGGTGGAAAACTGGGTATTCGTGTTTGCCAACTTCTTCATCTTCCTCACCGCGGTCGCAGGCGAATTCGTTTACATGCGCAACAAGCGGCTGACACAACGCGAGGCCGGCAGGTAAAAACAGCCCGCTTTCGTTTTCCTATTTACATGCGAGGGTAATACTTACCTTCCCTTTCTCCCTTCTACCCGCTGCGGGAGAGGGGAGTTCGCGCAGGTACGCCCTTTGCTTGACAGGTAAGCAAGATGCAATGCCCCAAGACGCGGCGGCAGGGTCGTGTGCGGGCCGCACCACCGATGACAGGAGGCCAATGTGTATACACTTGGAATCAATGCTGCCTATCACGACTGTTCTGCCTGTCTCGTCCATGACGGCGTGGTGGTTGCCGCGGCGGAGGAAGAGCGGTTCACCCGCATCAAGCACGGCAAACGGCCGGTACCGTTTTCGACCTGGCAGCTGCCTTTCCACGCCATCGACTACTGCCTGGCCGAAGGGGGCATTGCGTTGGCGGATGTGCACCACGTCGCTTATTCCTACAATCCCTCGCTGCTCCTCGGCGAGCACAACGGAAACGCCACCATTCAACTGCCCCTCGAGCCGTCGGCGCACACGGCATCCGAATGGATGTCGCCGTGGGATCCGCTGTTCCTGTCCTATATCGTGAACGCGCCGCGCCAACTGGCCGGCGGCGCGCCGCACCATCTGCGCAAGCGCTTCCGTAATGTGCGTCACGACGGCCCGTTCAAGTGGCACTTCGTCGAACACCACCTTGCACACGAAGCCAGTGCATTCCTGGCGGCGCCTTTCGACGAGTGCGCCGTCCTGTCCATGGACGGACGGGGAGAGTTGGCGACCACCAGCTACGGCTTCTATCAGGACCATCGCTATCAACGCATCAAGCAGGTCAACCTGCCGCATTCACTCGGCCTGCTGTACGAATCGGTGACCAGCTACCTCGGCTTCCTGCATTCGTCCGACGAATACAAGGTGATGGCGCTGGCCTCCTTCGGCAAGCCTGTCTATGCGCCGCTGCTGCGTGAGGTCGTACATTACCTTGGCGACGGTAACTATGAAGTGCTGCCTGCGGAGTGGGAGCGGATGTTCGGTCCCGCGCGCGAGCGCAACAGCGAATTCACCTCCAAGCATATGGACATCGCAGCGTCGCTGCAGGCGGTGCTCGAAGATATCGTGCTGCGCATGGCGGACTGGCTGCACGAGCAGACCGGCGCCCAGAACCTTGCGATGGCCGGCGGCGTTGCGCTCAACTGCGTGATGAACGCCCGGGTCAGGGACCGCGGGCGATTCAAGCGCGTCTGGGTGCAGCCGGCGGCCGGCGATGCAGGGACGTCGCTGGGAGCTGCACTGTGGATCGACAACCAGCAGCGCGGACCGTCCCAGCGGTGGTGGCAGATGGACCACGCCTTCCTCGGCCCTGGCTATGGGGATGACGAAATCGAAGCTTTCCTGCGCCAGGCAAAACTGCGCTACCGCAGGACGGATGACCTGCCGGGCGAGGTGGCTGACCTCCTGATGCAGGACAAGGTGGTCGGATGGTTCCAGGGACGCATGGAATTCGGTCCGCGTGCGCTCGGTGCGCGCTCCATCCTGGCGTCGCCGCTGGACGCGTCCATGCAGCAGCGATTGAACCAGATCAAGGACAGGGAAGACTTCCGCCCGGTAGCGCCCGTCGTGCTGGAGGAAGAGGCGGCAAACTGGTTCAATAATGGTGCCATATCGCCTTTCATGGTCTTCGTCTACGATGTCCGGCCGGACAAGGCGGACCGCATTCCGGCGGTGCGCCATGTGGATGGGACGGCGCGCATCCAGACCATCAACCGCGGGCAGAACGCCGCCTACTACGACCTCGTCAAGGCGTTCGCAGAGCGCAGCGGAGTACCGGTACTCATCAACACCTCGTTCAACACGCGCGGCGAACCGGTCGTCTGCTCGCCGCGCGATGCGGTCGAATCCTTCTGCTCCACGCCGCTCGATGTGCTGGCGATCGGCTCCTTCATTGTGGAAAAGCCATGATGCGCGAACCGCAGGCGGACCTCCTCTTCGGCAGCGTGCAACCGCCGCGCAAGATCGCCGTCTTCCGCGCCCTGCAACTGGGTGACCTGCTGTGCGCGGTGCCCGCCTTGCGTGCCTTGCGCGCGGCGGCGCCGCTGTCGCACATCACCCTCATCGGCCTGCCGTGGGCAACCACCTTCGTCAAGCGCTTCGGCGAATACCTGGACGACCTGCTCGTCTTTCCGGGATTCCCCGCCTTTCCGGAGCAACCAGCCCACCTCAACGCGGTACCGCATTTCCTGTCCGAAGCGCAGCGCCAGCGTTTCGACCTGGCGATCCAGATGCACGGCAACGGTTGCCTGAGCAATCCGCTGACAGTGCTGTTCGCCGCCGAGCGCTGCGCCGGCTTCCACGTGCCTGGCCAGTACTGTCCCGATCCGCGCAGCTTCCTGCCCTGGGAGGAGCGCGAGCATGAGGTGTTGCGCAACCTGCGCCTGATGGAATTCCTTGGCGTGCCCCGTCAAGGGGATTATCTCGAGTTTCCGCTGGCAGATGCCGACTATCGCGCACTCCAGCGCAGCCAGATCAACCTGCCCGCTCCGGGGTCCTATGTGTGCATCCATCCCGGCGCCCGCCTGCCGTCACGGCGCTGGCTGCCGCAGCGCTTCGCCGAGGTCGCCGACCGCCTTGCGGCCAGCGGAATGAAGATCGTCCTGACGGGCGCGCAGGACGAGGCCGAGGTGGTGCGTGCGGTGCGCAACGCGATGCGCATGCCGGCGCTGGATCTGTGCGGCCAGACCGACCTGGGGGCGCTGGCCGCGCTGCTGGCGCAGGCCTGCCTCGTGGTCACCAATGACACCGGCGTCTCGCACATGGCCGCCGCCGTGGCGACGCCCAGCGTCGTCGTGTCGTGCGGCAGCGATCCCGCGCGCTGGGCACCGCTCGACATGGAACGCCATGCGATGATCAGCGCCGATGTCCCCTGCCGTCCCTGCGTGCATCACGCCTGTCCGACCGCGCATGAATGCGCGGAAGACGTGGAGGCGGACGTGGTGGCCGTGATGGCGGCGAGGGTGATCCGCAACTGGGAATGCAGGATGGCCGTACGGGAGGATAAATGAAGGAATCCGGCAGGCGGATACTTGTCACGGGCGGCGCGGGCTTCCTCGGCTCACACCTGTGCGAACGCCTGCTTGCACTGGGACACGAGGTGCTGTGCCTGGACAACTTCTTTACGGGCAGCAAGCAGAACGTGGCCCACCTGCTGCAAGATCCCCGCTTCGAATTGATCCGGCAAGACGTGACGCTGCCGCTGCGGGTCGAGGTGGACGAGATCTACAACCTTGCCTGCCCCGCGTCGCCCGTCCATTACCAGGATGACCCGATGCAGACCACGCGGACCAACGTGCTTGGCGCGCTCAATGTCCTCGACCTGGCGCGGCAGTGCAACGCCAGGGTACTGCAGGCGTCGACCAGCGAAGTCTACGGCGACCCGCAGGTGCATCCGCAATCGGAGCACTATTGGGGGCATGTCAATCCGATCGGGGTGCGGGCCTGTTACGACGAGGGAAAGCGCTGCGCGGAAAGTCTGTTCATGGATTGCCGCCGGCAATTCGGCGCGGACATCAAGATCGCGCGCATCTTCAATACCTACGGCCCGCGCATGCATCCGAACGACGGCCGGGTGGTATCGAACTTCATCATGCAGGCGCTGTCCGGTCAGCCGCTCACCGTGTACGGCGACGGCGCGCAGACGCGCTCGTTCTGTTACGTGGACGACCTGGTCGATGCCCTCATCCTCCTGATGGGCAGCCCGCGCGACTTCTGCGGTCCCGTGAACCTCGGCAATCCGGGCGAGTACACCATGCTGGAACTCGCCGAGCGTGTCGTTGCCATGTGCGGCTCGCCATCCGCCATCGCCTTCGGTCCCTTGCCCGGCGATGATCCCGCGCGTCGCCGACCCGATATCTCGCTGGCGCGCTCGGTACTTGGCTGGGAGCCCAGGGTGGCGTTGGCTGAGGGACTCGAGCGCACCATCGGCTACTTCCGCCGTCTCGTCGGCGAGGCGCAGCCGGTGCGGGAACACAGTTTGCATGGACATTAGTGCTATGAGCAACAGAGCATACCGTCACCACGCTTGGCCGACAGAGGTGCGATCATGAATCGATGCCGCGGGAAGTTGCAGAGGATAGCGTCCTTGCTCCGGTGCCTGTCTCTTGCCGGAGCCGTATTGGCAATTGCAGGCTGCGGCGAGGGGCCGGGCAATCCACGACCGCCCCAGTCACCGCCGCGTCCCGTCACGGACGCCGGGAAGATTACTCCCGCGCACCTCGTGCTGCCCGCACGACCGGTCCGCCCTGCGCCCGGGATGATGTGACCGGCGTCCTGTGACCTCCGACAACAAGGAGAACGATGGACAACAATGACACGGACACGGGACGGGCGTCGATCTGGACTGCAACGGCAGAGGCGCTCAGCTTTCCTCGGTTGACGCGCGACATCGAAGTGGATGTGGCCGTCATCGGTGGCGGGATCACGGGGATTTCCACGGCGGCGCTGCTTTCCTCCCAGGGACAGCGTGTCGCGGTGCTGGAGGCGCGCACGATAGGCATGGGCGCGACGGGCTATTCCACCGGCAACCTGTACGCCATGGTCGGCGAACCGCTGCACAAGCTGGCAACGAAGTGGGGTGACGACCAGGTCTGGCGGATGGTGGCATCACGTCGCGCAGCGGTCGACCTGATTGAAGAAAATACCAGAACCTTCGGCATCCAGTGTAATTTCTCCCGCCAGCCCTGGGTGCTTTACAGCGTCGATGCCTCATCCGCCAGCAATACGGTGATTGACCGCGAATACCAGTGCATGCGGGACGCCGGACTGGATGCGCGCGTCAGGAGCGATATTCCCTTGCCGGTGGAAATCCACCGGGCTCTGGTCGTGTCCGGCCAGGCACAGTTCCATCCCTTGCGTTATGTGCGCCAGCTGGCGGAGTCCATCCGTTCCGGCCGCTGCATGATTTTCGAGGGGACGCCGGTGTCCGGCATCGACGAGGAGGCAGGCGTCGTCTCCGCGGGACCGTACACGGTGAAGGCCGGGCATATCGTCATGGCCACGCATACGCCGAAGGGATTCAACACGATACAGACCGAGCTTGGGCCGTATCGCGAATACGCCGTTGCCGCCCCGCTGCGGACGCGCCAGATGGCAGGCGGCATCTTCTGGAGCATCGGGCCCGATGCGACGTCGACGCGCCTGTTCGAAAAGGATGGGAACGCCTGGGTGATGATGATCGGAGGCAAACACAAGACGGGTCAGATGCACGATCCGGAAGCCGCTTACGCGAAGCTGGAGGCCTTGCTGCAATCGCGCTTCGACGCCGGTCCGGTGGAATTCCGGTGGTCGGCGCAGCAATACCGCGCGGCAGACCATCTCCCGTACATCGGGCCGAGTATCGGTTCGGAGCGCCTGCTGCTTGCTTCCGGGTTTGCCGGCGATGGGCTGACGTTCGGCTCGCTGGCGGCGATGATCATCGCCGACCAGGTCGCCGGCCGGCGCAATCCCTACGCCGACCTGTACACGCCGCGGCGTTTCACGCCGCTCAAGTCGGCCGGAACCTTCCTCAGGGAAAACCTGAACGTTGCCGGCTACTACGTAAAGGATTACATCAAGGGCGGCGAAGTGACGCAGCTGTCCGAGGTGCCGCGCGGCGAAGGGCGCATCGTCGATCTCGCCGGCGACAAGCTGGCGGTCTATCGCGACGATGCATACCAGTTGCACGTCGTGTCGCCGGTCTGCACACACCTCAAGTGCATCGTCCACTGGAACCAGGCTGAACGTAGCTGGGACTGCCCCTGCCACGGCAGCCGTTTCTCGACAGATGGCACGGTGCTCGAAGGCCCGGCCCTTGCGCCGCTGGAGCGGCGCATGATGCCGCCGTCCGCAACAGGCACGAACGATACGTGGCTGCCCTAGTTCGATCCAGCCTTCAGGCATGGAGCTTGCGTCACAGCGAAAAATGGATAACAGGCACGCGCATGACGACCGACGGATGTGCCGTCCCGAGCAGGCCTGCACGCGCTGCCGAGAGGGTGTTATGAGCTAGGGAACGCGCTCCCTTCCCTAGCTCATAACACCCTCTAGGAGACGGATGATGGTTTTATCGACTCGCGTCGAGCAGGTATCGATACCGAATGAACATGGCGCCATCGATGGCGTGCTGTGGCTTCCGGATGATCCGGTCGGTGTCATCCTGCTTGCGGACGGCCGGAGCGGATACCGCGTCAAGCCGCCCATCGATTATGTGGGCACGGTGCTGCGCAACGCGCGCCTCGGCACATTCTGGCTCGACCTGTCACCGGGAGGGGATGCCGACCATGTCGGCGGCGATCCCGATGGACTCGCCACGCAGCTCGAATCGGCATGCAACTGGCTCAGGGAGCAGCACGCCCTGCATGATGTTCCGCTTGGCCTGTTCGGCGCGGGCGCCAGTGTCGCTGCCGTGTTGCAGCTTGCAGCGCGGCTCGGTTCCAAGGTGTTCGCCGTCGTGTTGCGGGGTGGGCGTCCGGATGTCTCCGCACAAGCCAACCTTCCGCGCGTCAACGCCCCAACGCTACTGATCGCTGGCAGCCTCGACGAGCGCGTCGTCGGCATCAACAGGGCTGTCTATGCGGCATTGCGCTGCAAGAAGCGCCTCGAGATCATTCCGGGTGCCACCCATACCTTCGAGGAGCCGGGCAGCCTGGAAGTCGTGGCGCGCCTGACGCGTGCGTGGTACCTGCAGAACGTGCGGGTAAGGCATGTATGAATCGCTGTAATTTCTTCTGGCGGCAGAAGGAATTACATGGGGCACGGCTTGGCGAACATCAAGCAAAATGCATTTTTGTCATCGTCACTGAAACCTCGCAAAGCGGCCGCAAGTCAAACTTGCTGCAACTATTCACGACAATGCTTGCCAGGGGAATGCCATGAACAAGAAATACGTACTGCCTGTGATGTTGTTCGCCGCTGTCCTAGCCGCAGGTTGCGGCAGCATGGGCGGCAAGCAGGATGGCTCGAACAAATCCGCCGGCCAGGTCGTCGACGATACGGTGATCACGTCCAAGGTGAAAGCAGCCTTGCTCGCCGACCCCGATATCGGCGGCCTGAAGATCAACGTGGATACCGCGAAGGGCAAAGTCACCCTGAAGGGCGAGGTGAAGTCGCTCGCGCTGTGGCGCAAGGCCGAATCCCTGGCGCGCGGCGTGGACGGGGTACAGGCGGTCAACAATCAGCTGGTGATCACCGGCTGAACCTGCTTCGGGACCGGGGTGTTGCACGGCCATGCGTGCACGCCACCCCCCAATACTGATGCCTCAGGCGTAATCCACCTGGTTGTGCTTGGTCGTGACCAGCTTGTTCTGGGACAGCGACATCATCAGCACGGCAATCATTTCATGCATGATGATGGTGTGGCCGTTTGCGGATGCCTGCAGGTATTCGCGCAGCTTTTCACGCACGGCCTGCACGCCGGTCACGTCGATGATAATGTCGATCTGGTGGCCCAGCATGGCGAGGTCCATGAAGTCATTGGTGGTCTTGATCCCGCGTGCGCGTGCCAACGCCATTCCCGGCATGTCATCCTTCAGGTCAGCCACGCCGAGGACTTCGACGAACGATGCGTCCAGCAACTGCTTGATGAGCGGCGTGCCCGTTTCGCCAGCGCCAATGATGCCTACACGGATTTTCTGCATTTCCAACTCCCTTTTCCTCAAGTCTGAACATGTCCGCCGCCCAGGCGGCAGGGCTCCTGCCAGTCTCTGCCTCCGGCATCCAAATGCCAATGATCCAGGTCAAAGATTGCTTTCCTGACGGTAACTCGCGCCGGCCGCTATTCCTTGGGAGGGAGGAGGCGGGCGGCGGGCACGATCATGACGATGTCGGACTCGGGATAGGCGACGCACGGGAGGATGAAGCCTTCTGCCTTCTCTTCGCGCGTCAGGCCCGGCCATTCGATCCGATAACTGACCTGTCCGCTGGCCAGGCCGCACATGCAGGTGCGGCAGGTGCCGTTGCGGCAGGAAGCGGGCAGATCGATGCCGGCGCGTCTCGCGGCCACGAGCAAGGGCTCCGGCAGCGGCGCCTCGAAGGCGAGGCCGGCAGGCTGGACCAGGGCGGAAAACGCGTCTTTGCTTGTCACTTTGAAAACATTCTCATGCCGGGCGCACGGGCGACGTTGCCCCGTCGCCGACAACGGTATTCCACGGCCGCACGCGCCACCGCGTCACCAGTCCGGCCATGACATAGGGATCCGCTTCGGCGAACGCTTCGACGACATCCCGCGAATCGGCCTGAAAGAGCAGGACGGCGCTGTCCACCGGATCGCCGGTCGCGCCTCCAAGGATCAGTTCGCCTCGCCGGTGCGATTCCCACGCCAGCTTCAGGTGTTCGTTGCGGAATTGCTCACGTCGCGCCAGATAGTCAGCGCAGTCGTAGAAAAGCAGGAAGTGCACGGTCTCTCCCGGTGGTACGAAAGAGCAAATGATAGCTGGTCAGGTGCAAAGCCGTTGTCGACTGTCGGCGATTGCGCCGGAAGAGGGTGCGCCGGAAGAGGGTTTCTCAAGCGGTGCGGCGTCGTGAAAGGCTTCGAGCACCGCATGCCGAACGTTGCGCCAATGCTCTCCACGGCCGCGCACGTGCTTCTGGTTGATCTCGAGTTCGATTCCGAGATAGGCATCGGGGGGAAACTGCCGACGCAGGTAGACGGTGAACCCGTCAGCCGTGCCCAGGTAGGGGTAGTTCAGCCGGGTTTTCAGCATCGAGGCATACACCTTCAATGCCGTCTGCCAGCGCCTGCACAATCCTGTTTCCGCAGTGCGTGCGGGGTCGTACAGCAGGCCAAGATCGGCGGTGCGTACCTTGCCGTCCAATTCCGGCGTGAAGCTGTGGCAGGACACATGCACCACACGCATCCCTGCAGAAACAGCCTGGGCGACCTGGGTCTCGACTTTCATGCGATACGGAAGGTAATAGCGCTTGAAGATTTCCTCCCGAACGTCTTCCGGTGTATGGCGCGTTGCTTCCGAATAGAGTTTGGGATGGCTGGGCGAGCGGTTCAGGTCGATCAGCAGGCGGCTGACGGTCGACACCATGAGCGGCGCGGAAAGCGCCTCGGCGAATTCGCGCGCCACGCGCAAGGCTCCGACGTCGTAAGCCCGGTGGGTGCGCAGTAATGGCTCGTGGCCGCGGAAGAAGTCGCGGTAGCGCGATGGCACGCGATTGCCGCCGTGCTCGCAGGTGATCAGGAAAAAATCCTTGGCCGGCAACTTTCCCTCACGGCAGGAACGGTTGCCCGTTGTGCAGGCAGTCGCACAGTGTGCGGTACACCGCCTGCAATTGCGGACGCGAAGGCTGGCTGCCGGCGGCACGCAGGATGCGCCGCGCGAGCGAACCATGGTGCAGGATGGCCTCCAATGGTATGGTCCAGTGCTGATCGTGGCGCGGGTCGTCCGCCATCATGCGTTCGATGAGATGGCGCCATAGCGCGGAGGCTGTGCAGCGCTCGCCGGGGAAATCGAGCAGGCGCAGGTAGGCCCCGTTGTCGATCTCCGCTTCGTCGGCGTCGCGGATGCACTCCTGCAGGATGCGCGCCAGCGCTGCAGTGGACATTTCCTGTTGTTCAACCAGCCTGTCCGCGCGGTACAGTCTGCGGACGATATCCACGACGGTCGCCGCGATTGCAAGATCGGCGCGCGGGCATTCCTGCGTGTCCAGTACCCGGATCTCGATCGCGTTGCGGTCGAAACGCGCAATCGCGCCGCGGGAGTTCAACCATTCGTGCTGCAGGACCTTGTCCGGATCGTGTGCCGCAATGTCCCGGTACATCGGGGCAAGGATACGTTCCTCGTAGGCGGCCCGGCTGGCGATGGTTTCCGGCACAATCATCCCTGCAATCGAAGGAAATCCCTTGGCATTGTCGCAATAGACCCGCATGCGGTAGTCCATCCAGCCGACGGGCCGTCCTTCCGCGAAGGGCGAACTGGCAGCCAGTGCCGGCAGGATCGGCAGTACCAGTCGGATGGCCGCATGCAATCGGGCGAACTCATCATCGTCGCCAAAGGGCAGGTTGATGTGCATGCTCTGCAGGTTGGCCCAGCCGTGGCTGCGGCTGTCGAAAATGCGGTCGTAGGTGCGGTATATCGCCTCATTGCCGTGCGGCCAGAGACGGGTTTCGGTGCGCGGGTCCATCCATGGATGCATCGCGCCCGGCATCAGTCGCGCGCCGAAGGCTTGCAGGCGGCGGTCGATCTCGCGCACCTCCGCCTGGAAAGCGTCGGGAAGCAGGCTGAGCGAGGCGGTGGGCCGCACATTCTTGATCTCCACCACATGCAGGACGAGTTCGTTGGACCATCCCATCCTGCCGCGCGCGATGTCGCTTCCACCCTCCAGCAGGCGGTCAGCGACCGGCATCACCGACAGCCGGTCGCTGTCGACGATCATGTATTCCAGTTCAATGCCGACGCCCATGAAGGCGTGCAGCAACGGGGGCTCATCGTCGCTCATATCGAGGTGTTTCCTTTCCTTGCCTCGATGCGCTTGCGGAAAACGCCCATCACTTCGCGGTAGAGCGCATCCGAGAGCACGGCGTCTTCGTTGCCGGCATCCACATTCGGGTTGTCGTTGATCTCGATCACGTAGTACTGGCAGGCGACCTGCTTCAGGTCGACGCCATAGAAACCGTCGCCGATGAGGTTCGCGGCCTGCACGGCGATCTTCACGACGTCGTCCGGCACCTCGCCGACGGAGAGCGCTTCGGTGCGGCCTTCGAACATGCGTTGGTGCTCATGCTTGATGATCTGCCAGTGCCCCGGCGCCATGAAGTATTTGCAGACGAAGAGCGGGCGCTGGTCGAACACGCCGATGCGCCAGTCGAATTCGGTCGGCAGGTATTCCTGCGCCAGTACGAGTTCGGATTCCTTCAGTAGCTCGCTGACCTTCTCCAGCAGCGCTTCCTCCGATTCGATCTTGACCACGCCCTGCGAAAAGGCACCGTCGGGCTGTTTCAGGATGCAGGGAAGGCCGAGTGTGGCGGCGATCTGGTCGACATTGCCCTTGTGTACCACCATGGTTTTTGGCGTCGGGATATGGTGGCGGTTCAGCAGTTCATTCAGGTAGATCTTGTTCGTGCACCGCAGGATCGATTCCGGATCGTCGATGACCACCATCCCGGCCTCCGCCGCCTGGCGCGACAGCTCGTAGGTGTAATGGTCGACATTGGTGGTGTCGCGGATGAAGAGCGCATCGAACTCGGCAATGCGACGCGTGTCCTTCGGCGTGATCAGCTCGGCGGTCATGCCGAGCAGCTCGGCGGCTTCGCGGAACTTCTGGATGGCATCGGGATTGGAGGGGGATTCGTTGCGTTGCGGGTCGTGCAGGATGGCGAGCGAGGGCTTTCGGGTGGCGGGCGTACTTGTTCGTATCTTCTGTTCCTGCAGGTAATCCGTGGCTGCGCGCGCCGCGAAATCCTGGTGGTGCGCCGGGATGTCGCGGATGCTGCCCGGGTAGATGCTGCACAGGTGCCAGCCTCCATTGGCATGTTCGAAGCGGACGTGCAGCACCGGCGTGCGCAGGAGCTTGAACAGCTGCTCGCTCAAATGCGGATGCCTGGCTTCCGCATCCCGGCCGAAGTACACGTTCAGGTCGACAAAATCTTCCGTCGTCCGAGCAAAGGAACAATCGATCAGGTTGCCGAGCTTGTCGCTGATGTCCTGCACCACGCTGTCGGCGCACAAATCCTTCATCGCCTGCACGTCGGGCACGGGTTGGTGGCCGCGCGCTTCGGCCAGCAGCGAAACGTAATAGCCCTGGCTCTGGTAGCGGTAGGTCCTGCAGAGGTTGAAAACTTTGGTGGATCCGATATCCCCGTACGCGGGGTCCATAAGATAGGTCTGGGCGGGTATCACAGTGACGCCCGGTATGTCGCTGGACCAATCTTGCTGTTGACTGACGACGAAGAGGATATTCATGGTACTTCCTGTCGCGGCGGACACCGCGGGTGGATGATGAGCAGGTTGGCGTCGTGCGTCACGATGCCGAGCAGCACCGCATTGACAACCCGGTCTACGCTCAGCCAGTACTCCTGGGTACCGGCATAAGGATTCTGCTGGTAGGGGTCGACGACCAGTACCTTGCGGCGCTCGCGGTCGTATCCGGCGATGATGACGAAATGCCCGGAGGGCAGGCCGCGGACGTCGTCCGGTTCGTCTTCCGGTCCATGTTCCCGAGCAACGCGGTACAGGTAGGTCGAACTCAACCCGGTAATGATCGGCAGCCGCCGGCGCAGGATGCCGCGGATCATGTAACGCGAGAGATCCAGCAGGCGCAACCGCCCGCCAAGGCTGAGGAATTCGAGGTAGCCGGTGGTCGCGTGCTGCAGCCGGTAATCCATTTTGGTCTCGCGCTGCTTTTGCAGGCGGTCGGCGATGTCGACCCCGGGTTCGGTGAACCACGTCGGGTCGAACACATTCAGGTTATAGGTATAGATCGTCGCGTTGTAGCCACGGCGCAAGGCATCGCAGGCGAGGAATACGGCAAAGGTGCCGCCGTGTTCGAGGCGCCCGGTACGCCGGATTACTTCGGTGAGCGACTCGTCTTCGCCCCAGTAGCGGTAGACGGCATGCAGGCACGTCGGGCCACACGTCGTTTCGTCTGGCTGGGGAAGGATCTTGACGGGCAACTGCAGGATGTCTTGGCTCACGGGAAGCGTTCCGGTCCTTGCTGTAGTCAAACATGCAGACGCATTTCTTCGGCGGCGGCAACAAGCGCCTAGCATTTTCGATGCCAGTCGGTCATGCGCTTTCCGGGAAGGAGGAGGGCCTGCTTGAAGACTCCGTGGGCATGTAAAAGTTTCCAGTGCATGCAGCACTTTCCAATCCATGCCCGTTTCCTTCGCCGCAATGCTCGGCCATGACGACTTTCCCTGACGGGCACGAATGATGCATTGGTGAATGAATGCCCGGAACGCGAGTCCCGCGCTCCGCCATGCACTCGTTCACGGAGGTTCCACCCATGAAAAAAATATCGAGCCTTTTCATCGCCTTTGGCATGCTTTCCCCGTCGGTATTCGCCCAGATGCATTCCATGCATCCAGCGCCTGCCGCCGAATCGTCCGGCGCATCTGCCCACACCTCCTCTGGCGCCTCCGGCCCGATGCGCTCGGAGGCTGGCGCGGACCTGCAGCCGCCCCCGTCTCCCATTGCCCGGCTGAAACCGGTCACACAGGATGACGTCACCTATCTGTGCGGCGGCGTCGGCGAAGAGGAGTCCAATTACATGAAGCAGGAGGCAAAGGATTACGACCTCATGCTGACCTTTGCCACGCGGCGCGGCGCCTACCTCGCCGATGTCGACGTCGATATCACCGACGCCGGCGGCAACTCGGTCCTGCAACTCGCCTGCGATTCGCCCATGCTGCTGGTGGACCTGCCCAAGGGCGGCACCTACAAGGTTCGTGCAGAGGCGGCGGGCTACACGCTGAACAAGACCGTCAGGGTTGCGGGCGGCCGCAAGCAGTCCCAAAGACTGGCCAGCTCCATCCTCTCCTGGCCGCAGCAGGTAGCGGAGGGCGGCGCGGCGCCGACATCCACCGGCAGCGGTGCCGGCGCTGGTGGTGCCGCCGGCAGCGGTGCGCGCTGACCATGGCGTCGTCGAGTGTTGATCCGCGGGGCGGCGTGCTCGCATCGGCCCTGGGACATCCCGCGGGAAAGGCGCCCGAGGCCTCGCGCGGCGACCGCCGCGTCATTCCCGACCGTCGCGCCGGATATCGATTGCAGGCGGACTCCCAGGACTTGAGCGAAACGCAGTTTTTTCGCCGCACCATACTGGTTGTCAGCCTGGTGATCTTTACCGGGCTGATGCTGACAGCGATCTGGTATGCGAGCGACGTGTTCCTGGTCCTGTTCGCCGGCATCCTCATTGCCGTGCTATTGCGGGCACCGACCAACTGGCTGGTGGAACGCGCGAAGTTCAAGGAAGGAATCGCGCTCGCACTTTCGATTGCCGCCCTGGCGGTGTTCATCGTCACGCTGGTCTATGTGTTCGCCGTGCCCATGGCGGAGCAGGTCGGACAGCTGCTCGACGAGCTGCCGCGGTCCATGGCACGCATGCGGCAGTGGATGCGCCAGCATGAATGGGCCAAGCCCCTGCAGCCGCTGGTGGCCGAGTTGTCCCGCATGCGCTTCGACTTCCAGATGCTGGGGCGGGCGCAAGGACTCATCAGCTCCACCTTCTCGGCCGTCGGCGGCGCAGGCGTCGCCTTGTTCATCGGCATCTATCTTGCCGCGCAGCCCCGCCTGTACCAGCGCGGGATGATGCACCTGTTGCCGCGCAAGGGGCGGCCGCGCGCCTACGAAGTCATGGATGAAATCGGTGCGGTCCTGCGCTGGTGGCTGGTCGGCCGCCTGGTGACGATGACGGTGGTCGGCCTCGCCGCCGGCCTCGGCTTGTGGTGGCTCGATGTTCCGCTCGCTTTTACGCTGGGCGTGCTGACGGGCGTGCTCGAATTCATTCCCTACATTGGTCCGATTCTTGCCGCAGCGGCCCCCCTGCTCATTGCCTTCAATATCGACGCGCAGCTCGCTTTTTACGTGTTGCTGCTGTATATCGGCATCCAGTCCGCGGAGAACTACCTGCTCACCCCGCTGGTAGAGCAGCGCGCGGTTGCACTTCCGCCGGCGCTGGTCATCTTCGGTACGCTGCTGCTCGCCGCGCTTGCCGGACCACTCGGCGTGGTCCTCGCGTCACCCCTGATCGCGGCCGGCATGGTAGCCGTGAAGCTGCTGTATGTGGAGGATGTGGTGGAGCAGCCGAAGCCGAAGGTTTAGGGGGAATTAATTCGGGGGGGCGACAGTAGGTGGGGTTTCTTCTCTTCGGTGACCCTATTCGGTTGACGCTCCGTGGAGCTCAGACAGATTTCGCTTCTTATCCGCTTCGGCGCCGGATTTTTCGGCTGCGGACAAGGGATAACTGCTTACCCCCATCCCCACCCAGGCCCTCCCCTTTGCAAGGGCAGGGAACTGTTGCGCATTGAATTGGCGCAGGTGGATAAGCGTGACTGTTACCGATGTACTTGAACAAAAGTGTTACCCGTGTGAGTAAACAGGGAACGGTGATGAGCCCATCCCCACGGAGAACCTACAGAAACCGGGTCACGGAAGAGAAAAAATGCCCGGCGAAACAAGAAGCGAGCGCAATTGCACCTGCGGTTAAAGGTCCGCCTTTTCCGAGCGAACCGCGCAAGACAATGCCCCCTCGCGCGCCGAAGCGCATCCGAGGGGGCAATAAGGTGTGATGGCGTGTAAGACGAATTACTTGTTGCGGTCCGCTGCGCCCTGGACCTTTTCGCCGCCGCGCTCCACGTCCTTGCCGAAGCCCTTCATCGTGTTGCAAGCGGTCAGGCTGAAGGCGAACATCATCACGCTCAGAATGGAAACGATTTTTTTCATGATTTTCCTTTCAGGTTAACAAATAAAACCAGGTGTTCCCGAAACTGCCGCGCCGGCGAGATACACCGGCGCGCTCCGGTGCTTAGGTAGTGGATAGGCTACTCGTTGGTACGACCCTGCACGTACGCTCCTGCCATGGTTAAGACCTTTCCAAGCAGATCGACGTTCGTTTGATTGTTTGCCGTCAAAGTGCCGATGGCCGTGGCGCCGGTGGCAACGGTCTTGACGATCCTTCGCGGACCGATCGCTACCAGCGCCGCGACTCCGACTGCGCACAGGACCGGATGGTCCATGAGCGTCCGCATCAGGGCGCTACGCGGAAAGCGTGTCGGGACAGGACGATGCGTCGGATAGACGTGTTGTACGTGCGCCGCCGGTGGCAATGCCCGCGCCGCGACCGGATCGGCAGGGATCTGGTCGAGATCGGGGCCCCCGTTGAGTGCACGCCGATAGCTCTCTCTGCGCATTTGCATTCGCTCCAGGATGGCCTTCCGTTCTTCTTCAAGTGATGGACCGCTCATAAGGCTTCCTTGATGACGTCGATATCGCGCTGGAATTCCGTCCGGAGTGTCGTCGTGAGCGACGGCGAACGGAAATGTTTCAGGCACATGTTGAGGCTGACGCCCGCAATCGCGCCGTACAGGAGGACCACGAACCATGCTGCCAGCGTCCTGTATTCCGACGTCCAGAAGCTGACAATGATCGCGATGCCGAGGAATATCGTGGCCAGCAATGCAAACAGGCCGGCCACGGCGAATCCCGCGATGCGAAACGCGAGGTTGTGCTCGCGAATCTTCATCTCGACGCGCAGCAGGTCCATGTAATCGCCGAAGCGTTCCAGCGTGATCAGGTAGAGCTGTCTGGACTTGTGGAGGGCTGAAAACATGAGGGTTTTCCTTATGCGAAATTCCGGGACATCGTCTTGCGGCCGGGCCTTAGCGGCGCTTGAACAACAGCCCCAGCACCAGGCCGGCGCCCACGGCAGCCGCGACGGATTGCATCGGCTTGTCCTTCACATAGCCAGTGGTGGTTTCCATGCCGCGGTTGAACTGGCGGGAGGCCTCGCTGGCGATGCCCTTGGCGGCATAGCGCACCGAGCTGAACTTTGCCATCAACTGTGCATGGGCCTGGGTCAGCTCGTCGTCCGACATGCTGGCGGACCGGTTGACCAGTGCATCCAGATCATTCTTCAAGCCGGAAAGCTCGCTGCGCAGCGTGGCCGCGGAGCGCTGCGTCACCCCCTTCATTTCACTCGTCGTGCCCCTCGTTGCCTGCCCGGCGGCAGACATCGTGTCGCTGCCGTTGCCCGACTTGATGGTGGTGGTACCGGTGCCGATGGGGGTCGAAGTATTGGTTGTATCCATGAATCGCTCCTTGACTGGGTTAGACGGAATCCGCTGGTGATGCCGTGCGGATGGAACAGTTAAAGAAGGACACGCCTCTGCCTTCCACGGCAGGGTGCGCAGTTGCGTTCATGAAAAAACGCGGCGCGTTGCATCGAACCTCCTTTTCTATGGCTGCTTCTGGCTTCAGCAAACGCTATGCCATGTGATGTCGGCCTGATAACAGGCAAGGCAACACAGGAGAGGGGTGGAGGGAAGGCGGCACACAGGGAATAATCGGCGGCGCGGTGTGTGTGTTGGAAAAAGCGGCGCAACATTTTGTACACGGCGGATGTAATTATTGCAACGTGATGGTTTTCCGCGACGAACAACTTGCCCCTTTTGGCCGCGTGGAAACATAATGGCCCTTACCGCGCAGGGCACGGAGGCTTTGCGCGTTCACACCAGTACAAGAAAGGCAGTCATGTCCTCTACCTTCGGTCTCGAAGAAGCCCGTGCCTACATGCATCAACTGCTCAAGGTCATGCACCAGCAGGGCGGTTCCGACCTCTTCATTTCCGCCGACTTCCCGCCCAGCATGAAGCACCAGGGCGCGATGAAGCCGCTGAGCCAGCAGAAGCTCACGGGAGAAGTGACCAGGAAGCTCGCGAACTCGCTGATGAACGAGAAGCAGCTCGCCGAATTCGAAAACGACCTCGAGTGCAATTTCGCCATCTCGATTCCGCAGGTCTGCCGCTTCCGTGTGAACGTCTTCGTGCAGCAGCAACAGGTCGGCATGGTCATCCGTACCATCGCAGCCGAGATCCCCAGCTTCGAAAAGTTGCAGCTGCCCGACATCCTGAAGGATGTGATCATGACCAAGCGCGGCCTCGTGCTGGTCGTCGGCGGCACCGGCTCGGGCAAGTCGACCACGCTTGCGGCGATGATCGACCACCGCAACGCCAGCTCCTCCGGCCACATCATCACGGTCGAGGATCCGGTCGAGTACGTCCACAAGAACAAGTCCTGCCTCATCACGCACCGCGAGGTCGGCGTCGACACGCACAGCTGGCACCACGCGCTGAAGAACACCCTGCGCCAGGCACCCGACGTGATCCTGATCGGCGAAATCCGCGACACGGAGACAATGGAGCACGCTATTGCCTTCGCCGAAACCGGCCACCTTTGTCTCGGCACGCTGCATGCCAATAATGCCAACCAGACCATCGACCGCATCATCAACTTCTTCCCGGAGGAGCGGCGCAACCAGTTGCTGGGCGACTTGTCGTCCAACCTGCGGGCGATCATCTCGCAGCGCCTCGTACGCACGGAGGACGGCAAGGGCCGAAAGGCGGCGATCGAGATCCTGCTCAACACGCCGACGATTGCCGAACAGATCCTCAAAGGCCAGTTCCACGCGATCAAGGAGACCATGGCGAAATCGAAGGAGCTCGGCATGCGCACCTTCGACCAGGCCCTGTTCGACCTGTACAACGATGGCTTTATCAGCTACGACGAAGCGATCCGCAATGCCGACTCGGCCAACGAATTGCGCCTGCAGATCAAGCTGCGCGCGAGCCGCGGCAAGGACGGCGGAGGCGGCGCCGATGCGGGATTCAACCTGGCGATCACCGAGGAGCCGGAAGAGGAGGAAGAGGGCGACGACAAGGCGAAGAAATAGCAGCACTCTCAAGAAAAACGCCGCGCGCGCGCCGCGGCGTTTGCCAAGTCAGATCCACGTAAGCAAGCCGGACTAACCTGTGTTCATCCAATGACGGGATGAACGCGGAGGGAGCCATGAACCACCGGTCCGGCACGCACGGCAAAGCAGCCAGCAGCAAATTCAAACAGGGCAGGGTACATCCGCTGCCTGCGCCTCTCTCCATCGCACGCCCCATCGAATGCAGTTCCTTCACCTCCATGCTGAGGCACCTGGCACGGAAATCGCTGCGCAGGTTATTCTCACCTTGAAACAAGCTATTGACATGGGAACGTACCAGCCACCAACCAAGGAACAGGTCAGGCAATACCTTCAGCGCCGCTTCGGAAGCAATGGGCCGGTACCGTCGCCGAGCGAAATCAGGCATGCGCTGGGATGGGGGGAATGCCCGCAGGCGGACGACACGACTGTTCCATGCGAGCATACCCTTGCTCAGCGGGAAGATAGCGCAGCATAAAGACGACAGCGTTCGAGGCATTCCTTATCGCACTGACGCTAGGCCAATGCATCTCCTGATAAGAGACGAAGCAAATCAGGATGCCGATGCCATTTGCGACTTGACGGCGGAGGTCTCCAAGCCCCTCTCGATCAGCAGGGCATCTCCTTTTCCATGAAGGATTCAACGCCGGCCCGGCTTGGCGGACACCGGCCTTTCCTCTCTTCCTCGGCGTCGGTTTGTGCTTTTGTCAATTCCGGCATTACACTGGGAACCGTCTGGCGTCAGCCAATCCTGGAGTTCCGCGCATGTTCTCGCACATCTTCGTCGGCGTCAGCGACTTTGACCGGGCGCTCGGTTTCTACAATCCCCTCATGGCCGCCCTCGGCATCGAGCCGCGCTTCTGTGAACGCAGCCGTCCCTGGGCCGGGTGGCAGTCGCATCCGGGCCCGCGCCCGCTCTTTCTCATCGGGCGGCCCTATGACCGGCATCCGCACGAACCGGGAAACGGTCAGATGGTGGCGTTCCAGGCCGAGAGCAGGGCGATCGTCGACCAGGCCTTCGCCGTCGCTCTGGCAAACGGCGGCATATCGGAAGGCGCGCCGGGCCTGAGGCCGGAGTACCACGCCCACTACTATGGCGCCTACTTTCGCGACCCCGATGGCAACAAGCTCTGCGTGGTCTGCCATTCGCCGGAGGGTTGAGGCGTCACTTCCTCAGGTTGTAGAACGCGCTGCGGCCCGGGTAGCTGGCGATGTCACCGAGGTCTTCCTCGATGCGCAGCAGCTGGTTGTACTTGGCCATGCGGTCCGAACGCGACATGGAACCGGTCTTGATCTGCAGCGCGTTCGTGCCGAC
>DASPMV010000070.1:0-34698 GCA_035626875.1 Noviherbaspirillum sp.
TTCGAGCCGCTGACGCTGGAAGACGTGCTGGAAATCGTCGACAAGGAAAAGCCCTACGGCGTGATCGTCCAGTACGGCGGCCAGACCCCGCTGAAGCTGGCGCTCGACCTGGAAGCCAACGGCGTGCCCATCGTCGGCACCTCGCCGGACATGATCGACGCCGCGGAAGACCGCGAGCGCTTCCAGAAGCTGCTGCAGGAACTCGGCCTGCGCCAGCCGCCAAACCGTACTGCGCGTACCGAGGAAGAAGCACTGCGCCTCGCGCAGGAAATCGGCTACCCGCTGGTCGTCCGCCCGTCCTACGTATTGGGTGGCCGCGCCATGGAAATCGTCCACGAGCAACGTGACCTCGAGCGCTACATGCGCGAAGCGGTCAAGGTCTCCAACGATTCCCCGGTGCTGCTCGACCGTTTCCTCAACGACGCTATTGAAGTCGACGTGGACTGCCTGTCCGACGGCCAACGTACCTTCATCGGCGGCGTGATGGAACACATCGAACAGGCTGGCGTGCACTCGGGCGACTCCGCCTGCTCGCTGCCGCCGTACTCGCTGTCGAAGGAAACCATCGAGGAACTGAAGCGCCAAACCTCGCTGATGGCCAAGGGCCTGAACGTGGTCGGCCTGATGAACGTGCAGTTCGCGATCCAGCAGCAGGAAGTTGAAGGTCAGCTCAAGGACATCGTCTTCGTGCTGGAAGTGAATCCGCGTGCTTCGCGTACCGTACCATACGTGTCGAAGGCAACCGGCCTGCAACTGGCGAAGATCGCTGCACGCTGCATGGTCGGCCAGTCACTCGACAGCCAGGGTATCAAGAACGAAGTCGTGCCCGAGTACTTCAGCGTCAAGGAAGCCGTCTTCCCGTTCAACAAGTTCCCCGGCGTGGACACCATCCTCGGCCCGGAGATGAAGTCGACCGGCGAAGTCATGGGCGTGGGCAAGACCTTCGGCGAAGCCTTTGTGAAGTCCCAGCTCGGCGCAGGCGTGAAGCTGCCGAAGTCCGGCAAGGTCTTCCTCAGCGTCAAGAACAGCGACAAGCCGCGCGCCGTGCAGGTGGCGAAGGACCTGGTCGAATTGGGCTTCTCCCTGGTTGCAACCAAGGGTACTGCAGCGGCGATTAGTGCGGCGGGCATTCCGGTTGCGCCGGTCAACAAGGTCGTTGAAGGCCGTCCGCACGTTGTCGATATGATCAAGAACAACGAGATTGTCATGGTCATCAACACCGTCGAGGAAAAGCGTACGGCAATCACCGATTCCCGCGCGATCCGCACTTCGGCGCTGCTGGCTCGTGCAACGACCTACACGACCATCGCCGGAGCAGAGGCGGCGGTGGAGGGCATGCGCCACCTGGACGAGTTGCACGTCTACGATTTACAAGGCCTGCATAAGTCTTTACACTAAACCTTCAATAGTTAAACTTTCGCCACAGAGGTCACAGACGATCCCGGGTTTCCCGGGGTTATTTGTGACCTCTGTGGTTTTCATTTTGTCTACAGAAATCATGAGCACAGTACCGATTACCAAGCGCGGCGCAGAAATGCTGAAAGAAGAATTGCACCGCCTGAAGACCAAGGACCGTCCAGCCGTCATCAACGCGATTTCGGAAGCGCGCGCGCAAGGCGACCTGTCGGAGAACGCGGAATACGACGCTGCCAAGGAGCGCCAGGCATTCATCGAAGGGCGTATCGCGGAGCTGGAAGGCAAGCTCGGTGCGGCGCAGATCATCGACCCGACTGTGCTGGATGCGGAAGGCCGTATCGTGTTCGCCTCCACCGTCGATCTCGAGGACCTCGAATCGGGCAACAAGGTGACCTACCAGATCGTCGGCGAAGACGAGGCCGACCTGAAGGAGATGAAGATTTCCATTACTTCCCCGATCGCACGTGCGCTCATCGGGAAGTACGCCGGCGACGTGGTCGAAGTCAATGCTCCGTCCGGCATTCGCGAATACGAAGTCCTCGAAGTCCGTTACATCTGATTCGACATGACCGTTGCGCGCGTCCGCATGCTGTTGGTGACCCTTTGGGTGGGTAGCTTGTGGACAATCGGTTATGTCGTTGCGCCGACCTTGTTCGCGACCCTCGCGGACAGGGTGCTGGCTGGATTCATCGCGGGCAAGCTGTTCCGCATCGAAGCCTGGTTGTCGGTCGCCTGCGCAATTGCCCTGATCGTGTCGTTCAAATGGCCGGTCGAGGGGCGCGATACCAGGGCGCGCAAGCATCTCTTGTGGATCGTATCCGGAATGCTCGCCTGCACACTGCTTGGTTATTTCAGCCTGCAGCCGCTCATGGCGGCGCTGAAGGAGTCTGCGGTCGGAGGGGTGATGGATGCCGCGGCCAGGTCCAGGTTCGGACTGCTGCACGGCGTGGCCAGCGTGTTCTATCTCATCCAGAGTATTCTGGGCGGATTCCTCGTCTGGAAACTTCGCTGACCGACGTTGGCTCTTGCCGCAATGACGGACATTGCGGCCGGTTGATCAAGCCCTGCCGAGGGCCGATTTCTTGGAGCTGGTCTGACGCTTCTTTGCACGCTTGATCGTGCCACCTGCAGTGACGCGTTCGTTGCCCTTCAGGACGACTTTCTGGACGGTAGGCCGTTTTGTGCCACTCGGGCTCGGCTTGACGATGGTCACTTCGCGCAATCCCTTGCCGCGCTTGTCGCTGCGTTCTTTCTGCGCTTCTTTCTGCGGACGGTAAAGTACGAGCAGCTTGCCGATGTGCTGGACTGGTGCTGCGCCGAGTTTCTCGCAGATCGTTTCGTACATCTCGATACGTGCTTCACGGTCGTCGCCGAAGACGCGTACCTTGATCAGGCCATGCGCGTCCAGGCTGACATCGATTTCCTTCAGCACGGCGGAAGTCAGTCCGGCGTCGCCGATGATGACGACCGGGTTGAGAGCGTGGGCTTCGGAGCGAAGCGCGCTGCGCTCTGCGGGTGTCAGTTTCACCATGATTAATATTCCTTAAAAGCGGTATTCTACGCGAATGGCAAAGAACAAATTCAACAAAAACTGGATACACGACCACATCAACGATCCTTACGTGAAGCAGGCGCAGAAGGAGGGCTATCGCGCGCGCGCCGTGTACAAGCTCAAGGAGATCGACGAAGGCGAGAAACTCATCAAGCCGGGGCAGGTCATCGTGGACCTCGGTTGTGCACCGGGAAGCTGGTCCCAGTACGCGCGCAACAAGCTGGCGGGGAAAGAGGGCGGCGGCATCAACGGCACCATCATCGGCCTCGACATGCTGCCGATGGACGCGATCGCCGACGTGCATTTCATACAAGGCGATTTTCGCGAACAGGAAGTACTGGACCAGCTGGAGGGCGTATTGGAAGGGCGCAAGGTCGACCTCGTGCTGTCCGACATGGCTCCCAACCTGTCAGGCGTGGCCATTGCAGACGCCGCGCGCGTGGAGCATATCATCGATCTCGCCATCGATTTTGCGCGGGCTCATATGAAACCTTCCGGGGCACTCCTCGTCAAATGTTTCAACGGCACGGGCTTTAACGAGATCCTCGGGAAGTTCCGACAGGAGTTCAAGGTAGTCTCGCAGAAGAAGCCTAAAGCCAGCAGGGACAAGTCGTCCGAAGTCTTTTTGCTCGGCAAGGTACTGAAAAACCCTTCTTGATTGCAAATGCGCAAGTTGCCTCTCTGGCAACTCTTGATAAATCCGATCGCGGCCGCATATTCACACCGGTCGGAATCGCGCGTCCGCTCGTTAGCTCCAAGCGATCATTGCGGCAGTTTTGCCCCGGATCATCCTGCTTCCAGTCGACATATTCAAGCTGGCAAGCATTGGTTAATGCGGGTAGAATCAATTTTACAAGTAATGTAAACGGGCGCTCTTGCGTCTAAGGAGTTCTAGTGAACAACATGTTTTCGAAAGCCGCCATCTGGGTCGTCATTGCCCTGGTGCTGTTCACCGTCTTCAAGCAGTTCGACGGCCGAACACTGGCGGGAGGCGCAACGCCTATTCCCTACTCGGACTTCCTGGACGAAGTAAAAGCGCGTCAAATCCGCGAAGCCACCATTGAGGATCGCACGATCATTGCCACCACTAACGATGGCAAGCGCATCAAGACCGCAGTGACCTATCTCGACCGCGGCCTGATCGGCGACCTCGTCAATAACGGCGTCAAGTTCGACGTCAAGCAACCGGAAGAGCAGTCCTTCCTGTCGCAGGTCTTCATTTCCTGGTTCCCGATGCTGCTACTGATCGGCGTCTGGGTGTTCTTCATGCGCCAGATGCAGGGTGGCGGCAAGGGCGGGGCGTTCTCGTTCGGCCGCTCCAAGGCCCGCATGCTCGACGAAGCCAGCAATACCGTCACCTTCGCCGACGTCGCAGGCTGCGACGAAGCGAAAGAGGAAGTGCAGGAGCTCGTTGACTTCCTGCGTGACCCGACGAAATTCCAGAAGCTGGGCGGACGCATTCCCCGTGGCGTGCTGATGGTCGGCCCGCCCGGTACCGGTAAGACGCTTCTCGCCCGTGCCATCGCCGGCGAGGCTAAGGTGCCGTTCTTCACGATCTCCGGCTCGGACTTCGTTGAAATGTTCGTTGGCGTCGGTGCATCGCGCGTTCGCGACATGTTTGAGAACGCCAAGAAACATTCTCCCTGCATCATCTTCATCGACGAAATCGACGCAGTCGGTCGTCATCGTGGCGCCGGCCTTGGCGGCGGCAATGATGAGCGCGAGCAGACGCTGAACCAGTTGCTGGTTGAAATGGACGGCTTCGAAGCCAATTCCGGCGTCATCGTGATTGCCGCCACCAACCGTGCAGATGTCCTCGACAAGGCGCTGCTGCGTCCCGGCCGTTTCGACCGCCAGGTGATGGTTGGCCTGCCCGATATCCGTGGCCGTGAACAAATCCTGTATGTGCACATGCGCAAGGTACCGATCGCGCCGGACGTCAAGGCTGACATCCTGGCACGCGGAACGCCCGGTTTCTCCGGTGCTGACCTGGCCAACTTGGTGAATGAGGCGGCCCTGTTTGCAGCCCGCCGCAACAAGCGCCTGGTTGAAATGCAGGACTTCGAAGACGCCAAGGACAAGATCGTGATGGGCCCGGAACGCAAGTCCGCCGTCATGCGCGAGGAAGAGCGCCGCAACACCGCGTACCACGAGTCTGGGCACGCTGTCGTGGCAAAGCTCCTGCCGAAGGCGGATCCGGTCCATAAGGTCACCATCATGCCGCGTGGCTATGCGCTTGGCCTGACCTGGCAGCTGCCTGAGCATGACCGCGTGAACATGTACAAGGACAAGATGCTGGAAGAGATCGCTATCCTGTTCGGTGGCCGTATCGCCGAAGAGATTTTCATGCATCAGATGTCGACCGGCGCGTCGAACGACTTCGAGCGTGCAACCAAACTGGCTCGGGCGATGGTGACTCGTTACGGCATGTCCGAGACGCTTGGCACCATGGTTTACGAAGACAGCGAGCAGGACGCTTACTTCGGACGCATGTCCTCGAAGACCGTGTCTGAAGCGACCCAGCAGAAGGTGGACCAGGAAATTCGTTCCATCCTGGACGCGCAATACGCTTTGTCGCGCCGTCTCCTGGAAGAGAACAAGGACAAGGTCGAAGTCATGGCCAAGGCGCTTCTCGATTGGGAAACACTTGATGCGGACCAGATTAACGACATCATGGAAGGCCATGAACCGCGTCCGCCGAAGGCTGGCGTGCCGGCCAAGCGTTCCGCATCCGATAATACGTCGGGCGGTGTATCCCCGAACGCGACGGCACCTGCTTAACGCATAGCTGTTCATTAATGTCTGTTCAATAAGGGTGAGGAGAATTCCTCGCCCTTTTTGTTTGCCTGGAATGAAAACAAATTACTTCCAATGCGGCCGCTTCCGCTTCCCGATGGCTGCAGGCCAGTTCCGCCCGCTGGTGATGGGGATACTGAATGTGACCCCGGATTCCTTTTCAGACGGCGGCCAGTTCCACTCCATTGATATGGCAATGTCCCACGCGGAGCAGATGATTGCGGATGGCGTGGACATCATTGATATCGGCGGCGAGTCAAGTCGCCCTGGTGCCCAGCCCTTGCCATTGGAAGAGGAATTGCGCCGGGTGATGCCCGTTATCTATGCCTTGCGCGATTGTGGCAAGCCCCTGTCTGTCGATACCTACAAACCCGAAGTCATGCGCGAAGCGCTTCATGCGGGTGCGGACATGATCAATGACATCAATGGTTTCCGTTTGGAAGGTGCGTTGACTGCAGTCAACCAAAGCGATTGCGCGTTGTGTATCATGCACATGCTGAAAGATCCGCGGACCATGCAGGACAGCCCGGAGTACCGGGACGTGGCGCAAGACGTGACGCTCTTCCTGCAAGAGCGCGTATCCGCAATGGAAGAAGCTGGGGTTGATCGAAACCGGATATGCGTGGATCCAGGCTTCGGATTCGGGAAGACGGTCGAACATAATCTTGCGCTTCTGCGGAACCTGGAGAGAATGTCGGAAGAGACGGGTGTTCCCGTACTCGCCGGTGTTTCCAGGAAATCGATGATTGGTGCGATTACAGGCCGGCCCTTGGAACAGCGGCTCGCCGGCAGCCTTGCCGCTGCCTTGGCCGCAATTGCACATGGCGCAGCGATCGTCCGGGTCCACGACGTCGCGGAAACAGTCGACGCGCTGAAGGTTTGGATGGCCGTTGAACAGTCAAAACAGGGATAAAACATGACGCGAAAATATTTTGGGACCGACGGTGTACGTGGCCGTGTCGGTGTGCTTCCGATTACCCCCGACCTCGTGATGAAGCTTGGTTATGCAGCCGGAAAGGTATTGGCGCAAGCAGAAACGAGCAGCAGCAAGCCGGTTGTGCTGATCGGCAAGGACACGCGCATTTCGGGTTATATGCTGGAGGCAGCCCTTGAAGCGGGGTTTGCGGCGGCAGGCGTAGACGTCATGCTTGCCGGCCCGATGCCAACGCCGGCGATCGCCTATCTCACCCGTGCCTTGCGTCTTTCGGCGGGCGTCGTCATTTCGGCCTCGCACAATCCCTACGATGACAACGGCATCAAGTTCTTCTCGGCGTCCGGCAACAAGCTGCCCGATTCCGTCGAGGCCGACATCGAAGCCCTGCTGGAAGAGC
Source organism: Noviherbaspirillum sp. (assembly GCA_035626875.1). Lineage (GTDB taxonomy): Bacteria > Pseudomonadota > Gammaproteobacteria > Burkholderiales > Burkholderiaceae_D > Noviherbaspirillum. The sequence continues at coordinate 7,096 of DASPMV010000070.1, forward strand.
CAATGGACTGCGTGTCCTCGGAAAAACTTGGCAAGGCCAAGCGCCTCTTCGATGCGCAAGGGCGCTATATTGAATTCTGCAAGAGCACCTTCCCCAATGAGCTGGATTTAAAGGGGCTGAAGATTGTCGTGGATTGCGCCCACGGCGCCGCCTACCACATCGCGCCCGACGTGTTCCATGAACTCGGCGCGGAAGTCGTTGCAATCGGTAACCAGCCGAACGGCCTCAACATCAACGACGGTGTTGGAGCGACCGCGCCTGCCGCGTTGTCGGCCGCAGTGAAGGAGCACAAGGCGGATCTTGGCATTGCACTTGACGGTGACGCTGACCGCCTGCTGATGGTCGATGCGACGGGACGGTCCTACAACGGTGACGAATTGCTCTACGTGATGGTGAAGGACCGCATGGCGACCACACCGGTTGCCGGCGTGGTGGGTACGCTGATGACGAACATGGCGCTCGAAGTCGCACTCAAGCAGATGGGAGTTGGATTTGCGCGCGCGAAGGTCGGCGACCGCTACGTGCTCGAGGTGCTGCAGGAGCGCGGATGGCTGATCGGCGGTGAAGGATCGGGCCACCTGCTGTTCCTCGACAAGCACACGACCGGCGACGGCATTGTGTCGGCGCTGCAGATCCTGTCCGCCTTGAAGCGAAGCGGCCAGACCCTGGCACAGGCGACAGAGGATCTCGTCCTGTTCCCGCAAACGCTCGTCAATGTGAAGGTCGCGCCCGGCTTCGACTGGCAAAAGAACGGCGCGGTAGTCGCGGAAAAGGAAGTCGTTGAAGCCGAGCTGGGCGACAATGGCCGTGTCCTGATCCGTGCTTCCGGCACAGAGCCGCTCGTGCGCGTGATGGTCGAAGCACGCAACGCGGACGATGCAGGACGCATGGCAAGGCGCATTGCCGACAAACTGGCAGCTTGAGTCGAAAAATGAGAGGGGGAGCGCTGGGCGCTTCCTCAACTTTTCTCATTAGAGCTGCAATAAATTGACCGGAGTGCCACGTGCCGGTATGATGCAGGTCTCTCGGGGCGTAGCGCAGCCTGGTAGCGCACCTGATTTGGGATCAGGTGGTCGGACGTTCGAATCGTCTCGCCCCGACCAGAATACGTCCATTGCGGATTCTCTGGTGGAACTGCCGAGAGCCGCTCCTCATTTTCTCCGTTCCCGTCACTCTTGATCCATTGCGCCGCCGCAGCGCCTGCTTGCTGCACGTTTGGTCGCGTAGCACGATAACCCTAGTCATCGAGTGGTGATTACTGGCAAAATGTGCTGCTAGGGAACGCTGGCAGTCCAGCCCCTGAATCCCCGTTGTCTTGCTACGCCATCGACGCGCAGCATGATCGTCAGCAAATTGCCGGGATACCATCAAACGTGCGAACGGGAAAAAAATGGCATCGGTTCTACCTGCATCTCGTTCCATCGGGGCGTTCGGGGTGTCTGAATGAAGAAGCTTGAGGAGCTGGTTGACCTGATCTCATCCGAGATCGGCCTGGACCTTGGCGACATTGCACGGCGCAAGGATGCGCTAGAGATCACCGACGAGGATGTGGCCCGCGTGCGAAAGGTGCACGCCCGGCTGAAGCCGTATCAGCAGCAGCTTGTCGCATCGTTTCACGATTATCTTTTCCAGTTCCCCGAACTCAAGGCATTGCTTGGCGACCAGGTGAAGATCGGACGCCTCAAGCTTGCGCAGATCTCCTATTTCGATCGCCTCACTGCAGGCAACTATGATGCCGGTTATGTGAAGGACCGGCTCCGTGTCGGCTTGGTGCACCAGATGATCGCGCTGGAGCCGAAGTGGTATGTCGGGGCCTATCGCAAGTACCTGTCCGAACTCATTCCCATTCTTTCCATCCTGTTCGAGGATGACCCGAAGGAGTTCTTTCGCACCTACGACGCGATTCTGAAAGTGATCTGTTTCGATATGGTATTGGCGTTGGATACGTATTTCCAGGCCGACCGTGACGAAATCGTGCGTCTCAAGAATTATGCCGAACAAATCATCGCCTCCATGCCCTCGGGTCTCATGGTCGTCGATGCCGAGCTGAGGATTCGCTCGATCAATCATGCGATGTGCAGCATGTTCAAGGTCAGGCGGGATACCGATGTCATCGGGCAGCCGCTGACCACGGTCGTCTGGAGCCGCCAGCTGACAGAGTGCTTGAAACAGGCGCTGGCCGGTGGTGCGCAGACAAAAGGTCTGCAGGTGAGCGTGGCCGATGAGGGCGGAAAGCGCTACCTTGAATTCAACCTGTCGACGACCCTGCTGAGCCAGGAGAACGTCCTGCTCCTGATGGCACAGGATGTCACCGAGCGTGTGCGCTCGCAGGAGGAACTGCGGCGGTTCCGCATGGCGCTCGATAGTTCCATCGACGCGGTCTACCTGATCGACCACAAGGAAATGCGCTTCGTTGATGCCAATGAAACGGCATTGGTGACGCTGGGCTACAGCCATCAAGAGTTGCTGCGCCTCGGTCCGCACGACCTGAAACCTGACGAAGGCGAGCTGGATCGCATCCACCGGCGCTTCGACGAGGTCATCCATTCCGAAGGCAAGACCGGCATGATTGAGACGGTCCACCAGCGCAAGGACGGCTCGCGCTTGCCCGTGGAAGTCTACTTGCGCGCGGTCCAGTCGGAGGGGCGGCAATTGCTGGTCGCTGTCGTCCGCGACATTACGGAACGGGTGGCGGCGGAGGCGGTCCTGCGCGAGAGCGAGGAGCGCTTCCGCGTGGCCTTCAACCAGGCTGCCGTGGGTCTTGCGCATGTGGCGCCGGACGGGCGATGGCTGATGGTGAACAACAAGCTGTGCGAGATCGTCGGCTATTCGCGCACCGAATTGCTCGGCATGGGTTTCCAGGACATCACCCATCCCGAGGATCTCGTGTCGGACTGGGCGCTCGCGCGCCGCATGATCGCCGGCGAGCTGGACGAAAAGACGCGCGAGAAGCGCTACCGGCACAAGAACGGCTATTACATCTGGGTCAACCTCACCAGCTCCATGGTGCGGGACGACGACGGCAATCCCAAGTATTACAGCACGGTCGTGGAAGACATTTCGCGACGCAAGCAGATTGAAGAGGAACTGCTGCATCTGGCGAACCATGATGCGCTCACCAGCCTGCCGAACCGTTCGCTGCTGCTCGACCGCCTCGGACAGGCACTGGTGTTTGCCGGACGCTCGAAGGGGCAGGTGGCGGTCGTGCTGATCGACCTCGACCGCTTCAAGAACATCAACGACAGCCTCGGCCATGACGTCGGCGACAAGATCATTGTCGAGATCGCGCGCAGACTCTCGGCGTGCGTGCGCGCCGGCGATACCGTTGCGCGGCTCGGCGGCGACGAGTTCGTGCTGATCCGCCCCGATGTCGCGCGCGAGGACGCGGTGGCGACCATGGCACAGCAAATCCTCGAGGCACTGGCAAGGCCGATGTCGATCCAGGGTCACGAGTTTTACCCGACGGGCAGCATCGGGGTGAGCATGTATCCCAAGGATGGCCTGGACGGGCCCACCTTGCTCAAGAATGCCGATACGGCGATGTACCGCGCCAAGGATGCCGGGCGAAACAACTTCCAGTTCTATGCGCATGAAATGAATTCAAGGGCGCTGGACCGCCTCAAGATTGAGACCGGAGTGCGCCGCGCGCTGGAACGCGAAGAGTTCGTGCTGCACTACCAGCCGCAGATGCATATCGCGACAGGACGCGTCACCGGCGCCGAAGCACTGTTGCGCTGGGAGCCGCCAGGGCAAGGAACGGTCTTCCCCGGCGATTTCATCCCGATCGGAGAGGAGACCGGGCTGATCGTCCCGATCGGGCAGTGGGTACTGCACCACGCATGCGAGCAAAAACGGAAATGGCATGATGCCGGCCTGTTCCCGGATCTGCGCATTGCCGTCAATCTGTCGGCACGCCAGTTCAAGCAGCAGGATATCGTGAAGATGGTGTCGCAAACCCTGGAAGAGACGCGCTGCAGTCCGGAGTGGCTCGAACTCGAGATCACGGAGAGCGTGGTCATGGAAAACCCGGAAGCGACGGCGGAGACCTTGCACAAACTGAGCGCAATGGGCGTGCACCTCGCGATCGATGATTTCGGTACGGGTTATTCCAGCCTCAACTACCTCAAGCGTTTCCCGATCGATGCGCTAAAAATCGACAAATCCTTTGTGCGCGATATCACGGTCGATGCGGACGATGCGGCAATCGCCAAGGCGGTGATCGCGCTCGCACACAGTCTCAAGCTCCTGGTGATTGCTGAAGGCGTGGAAACTGATGGGCAGCTCGACTTCCTGCGCGAGCAGAACTGCGATGTCATGCAAGGCTATCTCCTGAGCCGCCCAATGCCGGTCGAGAAATTCGAACTCTTCCTGCGCGAGAGCAAACACCAATGACGGCGAATGCACCGGACATTGAAACCGGCTGACATTAGATGTAATATCCGCAAGCCTCTTTTTCGGAGCAGCGACACCCCGGCGTGCCGCTTCCTGCTCCGGACGCAATCACGCTGCCCATAGCTCAGTTGGATAGAGCAACGGCCTTCTAAGCCGTAGGTCGCAGGTTCGACTCCTGCTGGGCAGGCCACTGTAATTGCTGCATTTCTTGCCTTGCATCAGGCATGCACAAAGCCTTTTCATGCAGCTTGTCACAAAGCGTATAATATTTCCCAACGGAAATTATTCATGCCGCCGCATGGCGATGCGCATCGATGCCTGAAGAACATGTCATCACGTCGGTCAACAAGCATTACCTCGACAAGGTCCTGAGCCTCGCCGAGCAGGCTGACATTACGGCAACCGAAGACATCTTCGATGCCCGCGGCATGAAACTGGTTGCCAAAGGAGCAAGGATTTCGCGCAGCCTGCAGGAACGGCTCACCTCGCGCAAGCTGAGCAAGCCGTTCGAATCAAGCATCGCCGTAGAATCCGGCGTCAATATCGACCTCATTGCGCAGGAAGCGCAGCGAATCGCCGACAGCGTGGAGCCGGTCCGTTCCATCATGCGCACCGTCACCGGCGTATCCCCATTGCAGGTGCTCGCCGGCATCCAGTTCGGCAGCGCGATGAGCACCATGCTTACCATCATTGAGCGCGGCGGGAAGGCGGCGCTGGAACACAGCGTCATGGTCAGCCTGCTGTCGATCTGCCTGGCCCGGAAATTCGGCCTGAGCATGACGGACCAGACTGTCGTTGCGCTGGCCGGGCTGCTGCACGATATCGGCGAACTGTATATCGATCCGGAATACCTGCACACCAACCGCCGCTTGTACCCGCATGAATGGCGGCATGTGGTGGTGCATCCGCGTATCGGCCAGATGCTGATTTCCGGCTTGGAGAACTATCCGGCGAGCGTGGCGCAGGCGGTCTATGAGCACCACGAGCGCTTCGACGGCAGCGGATATCCGCGCCAGGTGGCGGGCAACAGCATCAGTGCGGCGGGGCAAGTCATCTCTGTCGCTGAAATGATTTCCGGGATTTTCCTGGACAAAGACAAACCGCTCCAGCGCGCCGACCTGGCGTTGAAGATACTGCCGGGCGAATTTGCACGCGAACTCGGGGCCGTTGTGTCGGTGGCCATGCAGTCAGCGCGCGGTGATGGACCGCAGCAGCCAGACGAGACAGGCGCGCCCACCGGAGAGGAGCGCGGGCGCGTGCAGGCCTTGTACGACCGCATCGAGTCTGTTCAGCGGATGGTGCAGGAACTCGTCGAGATGTCGGAGCTGAAATCGAAAAAGCCGCAGCAACTGTTGCAGGAGGTGGAACGGCGCATCACCGCCATCCAGCGCGCGTTCAGCAGTACGGGACTGGACGTATGCCTCGATGCGGCAAGCAGGTTTTTCGAAACACGCAGCGCCCAAATCCTGTTCGAGACCGCAGTGGCGACGAGTGAAATCCAGTGGCGGTTGCGCGATGTGGCGCGCGACCTGTCGTTGCAGGGGGCGACATTGGAGGAGGGAGAGACTGCCGCGCTCCAGCCCCTCATCGAACTGCTGGACGGTGAATAGTGAGCCGCGCTAACGCGCGACGCTCATTTCGCGCTCATACCACCGGCCGCATTCGGCTTCATACGCTTCGGTGACCTGCTGCGCCTTGCGCCTGGCCTTTTCGTTTGCAATTCCGGTCGTTCTTGAGACCTCGTTTCTGGCCTGTTTCTGGCGGCGCGCATGGGCAGCACATTTCTTGTGCCTGGCGGCGCTTTCGCGCGAAGCCTTTTTCAGTTCGCGATGTTCAGCTGCTTCGCGTTTGTGGCGTTCACGTTCCAGTGTCTTTAACTGGTGTTTGTCCTGCGCAGCGTGGCGGTTGGCCTCAACCGTATCGTCAATGAGAGGTGTCCTCACCTCCAGCACTTTTCCGCCCTCGCACGGTGTATCGGCGTACACGACCTTGCCGCCTGACTCGCATTTGAAGATCGCCCACGCGGGTGATGCTAGGCCGAGCATCAGGAAGAAAAACAGCTTGCCTGCCACACCGTGCGTCATACCACCTTGCCCGGGTTCATGATCCCCAGAGGATCCAGCGCCTGCTTGAGCGCCCGCATCATGTTCAGTTCCACGTCGGACTTGTACAGCCGGATCTCATTGCGCTTGAGCGCGCCGAGGCCGTGTTCTGCCGAAATCGATCCGCCAAACTTGTTCACGCTGTCGTGCACCACGCGGTTGATCGCTTCCTGATGCGCGATGAAGGCATCGGGCGACCCCTCTTCGGGAGGCGATACGTTGTAATGCAGGTTGCCGTCGCCGAGATGGCCGAAGGTCACCATGCGGCAGCCGGGGAATGCTTCCTGCAACAGGACATCCGTCTCACGGATGAAATCGCCGATGCGGGAAATCGGTACCGAGACGTCATGCTTGATGTTCTTGCCTTCCTCGGCCTGCGCCAGCGGGATGTGCTCCCGCAGGTTCCACAATGCTTTCGACTGGGCGATGGACGAGGCGACGGCAGCATCCTGGATCATGTCCTGCTCGAGTGCGTCGGTAATCAGTGCCTCCAGCATCGCATTGGCGTGGTCTTCGGATTCGCTGTCCGACAACTCCAGGAGCACATATTGCGGATAGCTCTGCGGGAAGGGCAGGCGCATCTGCGGGAAGTGCTTGGCGACGAGCTGCAGGCAAAAGTCGGACATCAGCTCGAAACCGGTAAGGATGGGGCCGCATTTTTGCTGCGCGAGGGACAGCAGGCGCAAGGCATCTTCAGGGGATGGCATCGCCGCCAGCGCGGTCAGCTGCGCCTGCGGCTGGGGAAAGAGCTTGAGCACGGCGGCCGTGATGATGCCGAGCGTGCCTTCGGCGCCGATGAACAGGTCGCGCAGGTCGTAGCCCGTATTGTCCTTGCGCAGACCGCGCAAACCGTCCCAGATCTCGCCCTGCGCCGTCACGACTTCGACACCCAGGCAAAGCTCCCGCGAATTGCCGTAGCGGAGCACGGCGGTGCCGCCGGCGTTCGACGACAGGTTGCCGCCGATCGTGCAGCTGCCCTCGGCAGCCAGGGAAAGCGGAAACAGGCGGCCCGATTCGGCAGCGGCATTCTGCACCTGTTCGAGGATGCAGCCGGCTTCGACCGTCATGGTGTTGTTGATCGTGTCGACTGCGCGGATGCGGTTAAGCCGCGTCAACGACAGGACAATCGCGTTGCCGCTCTCATCCGGCACGCTGCCAAGGACGAGGCCGGTATTGCCCCCCTGCGGTACGACGGGGACGCGATAGCTATTGCACAGGCGGACGATTGTTGCAACCTGCTCGGTATTGCCCGGCCTCACGACGGCAAGGGCCTTGCCGGTAAAGCGTCGGCGCCAGTCAGTCAGGTAGCCTGCCATGTCCGCGGCATCGGTCAGGACATGGCTGTCGCCGATCGCCGAACGGCACTTGTCGAGGAATTCGTTCATTTGGATGCTTTCTGAATGGCCTGCTGCGCCAGCTTCTTCGCGGCCTTCTTGAACGGGCGCAGGTAGAGGATGGTGCAGGCAAAGAAAATGCAGGTCAGGGCAACTTCAACCCAGCCGAGCGCGGCGGACAATCCCTGGTCGCTGGTCCCGCGCACGATGCCTTCGGCAAAGTACAGCAGGATCAGCATCGAAGACCATTGCATCGTATAGAGGTCTCGCTTGAGCACGCCACGCAGCGGAAGGAGGAGTGGGATGACCTTCAGCACGAGCCAGGATCCGCCAGGACGCAACGGGGCCAGCGCGAGTTCCCAGGCGACGCAGAGCAGGATGAGAAGGATGAGGCTGGCAGCCGATCCGAAATACATGGCTCTTGGCATCATGCGCTCCTCACGCGAAGGGCTGTTTCGGCCAGGCGTCGGCCGAGCGCGACGGCAAGCAGTTTGGTGTCGTCTGAAATCGCGTTCGTTCCGTTGCCGCCGGACCAGTGGCTGGCGCCGTACGGCGTGCCGCCGCTCGTGGTAGTCATCAATTCGGGATGCGTGTAGGGCAGGCCGAGCAACAGCATGCCGTGGTGCAGGAGCGGAATCATCATCGACAGCAGCGTCGCTTCCTGGCCGCCATGCAGGCTGCCCGTGGAAGTGAAGACGCAGGCAGGCTTGCCGACCAGCGCGCCGGACAGCCACTGCGGCGAGGTGCCATCCAGGAAGTATTTCAGGGGCGCGGCCATGTTGCCGAAGCGTGTGGGGGAGCCGAGCGCAAGTCCTGCGCACTCCTCAAGGTCGCGTAGCTCGACGTAGGGTGCGCCGCTGGCCGGAATGTCCGGTTCCGTCGCTTCCGTCACGGTGGACACGGCTGGAACCGTGCGCAGGCGGGCTTCGCAGCCGGCAACACTTTCGACACCCTGTGCGATCACTTCGGCAAGTTTGCGTGTGGCGCCATTACGGGAGTAGTACAAGACGAGAATGGGAAGGTCTGAAGCAATCATGCTTGGTATTATAGGATGCTTTACTGGACAAAAATTCAATCAGGAAGCAATGCCGCACACGCAGAACACAAGCCGCGCGCCCCTGTTCAACCATCGGATATTCAGCAGGTTCCCGATCGATGACATCCGGGGGCTATGGCGTTTCGCGATGCGCCGCCTAAACGAGGAACGGCTTCCCCAGGTCGCGGGCAGCCTGACGTTCACGACGGTCCTCGCACTCGTGCCCATGGTCACGGTGGCGCTGGCGATCTTCACGACTTTTCCGATGTTCAATACCTTCCGAGCGTCGCTGGAAGCCTATTTCATCCAGAGCGTGATGCCCAAGGGGATCGCCAATACCATCCTGGGTAATATCAACCAGTTCGCCAGCAAGGCCACGCGCCTGTCGGCGGTGGGGGCGATCGGCCTGATCGTCACCACGATCATCATGATGATGACCATCGACAAGGCGTTCAACCACATCTGGCGCGTGAAGTCGGTCCGGTCCTTCACCCAGCGGCTGGTGGTCTACTGGGCGATCATGACGCTCGGGCCCCTTATGATTGGCGTCTCCATCACGTCCACGTCCTACCTGCTGACGGCAACCGGGGACTTCGTGCGGGATGTCCCGCTTGTCAGCATCGCGATCTATACCCTGATCTCCATCCTGCTGACGACCGGCGCATTCACGCTTCTGTATGTCGCGGTGCCGAATCGTATCGTTGACTGGCGCGATGCGGCTGCCGGGGGACTGCTTGCCGCGGTCGCGTTCGAGGTTGCCAAACGCCTCTTCGTCGTGTTCGTCGCCAAGTTTCCCACCTATACCGTCATCTACGGTGCGCTTGCTGCCCTGCCGATCTTCCTGATTTGGATTTACGTATCGTGGCTGATTGCCTTGATCGGCGCCGTTCTTGCGGCCGCGCTGCCCGTGGTCAAGTACGAGCGCTGGTGGCATGTCGGCTCGCCTGGAAGCGCCTTCATCGATGCGATGGCCATCCTCGAAGTCCTGCATGATGCGCGGGCCGAAGGAAGTAACGCGGCAGTGGATGCGCGCACCATCCGCGCGAAGACCCGCCTGGGCTTCGACGAGTCGGAGGCGTTGTTGCAGAAGATGCTGGAAGCCGGATGGGTCGGCCGGGTCAAGGCGGAAATGCCGAAGCGGTCGCAGTTCGGGAAGCGGATCACGGACGGCCTCGATACCTGGGCGTTAATGGTCAATCCGGAAAAACTGAAGGTGGCGGACGTCTATCGTCTCTTCGTGTTTAATGCGGCCGGCAATGAAGCGCTCGCGAAAAAAGTCGAAGCCGCGGTGGAGCAGGGCCTCGACGAGGCCCTGACCACGCATTTCCAGAAGGGGCGGCTGGTCAGCTCTTCATGAAGCGGTACAGGTTTTCCAGCACGGCGTCCGGCTGTTCCGCCATCAGGTTGTGACCGCAGTTGTCGATCTGCACGACCTTTGCGCCGTTGATCGCCTTGGTCAAGGTCGACGTTACCTTCGGCGGCGTCATCATGTCCCGCGTGCCGAGCAGGAGCAGCGTGGGACAGCCGATCGACTGCGCAGCCGTTTCTCCGTTTGCATAGGAATTGCAGGCTGAAAAATCGGTATGGAAAACCTTGGCCGGATTGCGCCGAGAAATATACTGCATCAACCGCTGGTTTCCTCCCATGACTGAAAAACCGGGGCCGGGGCAGGAGGGCTTGTGTGCAATCGACGAGTGCGACCAGATGTTCACCATGTCGATGGCCGTCTGCTCGTGGTTGAGCGACGCTTCGAGGAGCACATCGGAGACTTTCATCGGATAGGCGGTGCCGACGAGCGCGAGCCTGGTGATGCGCCCGGGCGCGCGGAAAGCGGTCTCCAGTGCAATCAGCGAACCCATGCTGTGTCCGGTCAACGCGGCCTTCTGAACGCCGGCTGCATCGAGCAATGCCAGCAGCCAGTCGGCAATCGCTTCTACGCTGGTTAGTGGCCTTCCCTTGCTCCGTCCATGGCCTGGCAAATCGACCGCCAGCACCCCAAAGCCGTGATGCGCGAAGTAGCGCGTCTGCAGGATCCAGACCGAGTGGTCGTGCTGCGCGCCATGGATGAAGACGACGGTCGGCAGCTCCGGGTTGAATGCCTTGCCGCCGGTGTAGCAGTAGGCTTCCTGTCCTTGTACGTTCAGCAGCATTTCACGCTCCCTTCTGCGCAGCCTTCAGGCCGCGTCCCAAGTCTTCGATCAGGTCGTCGGCGTTTTCGAGGCCGATCGACAGGCGCATCGTGCCTTCGGTGATTCCCGATGCGGCGAGCTGTTCGTTCGGCACGCGGAAGTGGGTGGTCGATGCGGGATGGATGACCAGCGACTTGGCATCGCCGACGTTGGCAAGATGGGAGAAGACCTTCAGCGATTCCACAAAGCGTCGTCCCGCGGCGCGATCGCCCTTGATGCTGAAGGAGAATACGGCGCCGCAGCCCTTCGGGAGCAGCGTCTTCGCCAGCGCATGGTCGGGATGCGATTCCAGCTCCGGATAGGAGACCGCGGCCACCGCAGGATGGGCAGCGAGGAATTCGACGATCTTGCGTGTATTGGCCACATGCCGGTCCATGCGCAGGCTCAACGTCTCGATACCTTGCAAAATGGCGAAGGCATTGTGCGGGCTCATGACTGCGCCGAAGTCGCGCAAGCCCTCGCGCCGCGCGCGTAGGGAAAACGGCGCCACCGACGATTCCTCCGAAAACACCATGCCATGGAAACCGTCGTACGGTTCGCACAGCTCGGCGAAGTGGCCGGTTTTCTCATAGGCCTGCTGCCAGTCAAAGGTGCCGCCGTCGACCAGCAGTCCGCCGATTGCGGTGCCATGGCCGCACAGGAACTTGGTCGCTGAATGGAAGAGCAGGTCGGCGCCATGGTCGAAGGGGCGGAGCAGGTAGGGCGTGGTGAAAGTGGCGTCCACCATCAGTGGCAGGTAATGTTCATGTGCGATGGCGGCGACCTTGGGGATGTCGAGCACGTCGAGGCCGGGATTGCCGAGGGTTTCGCCGAACAGTACCTTGGTGTTCGGCCGGATCGCATGACGCCAGGCATCGAGGTCGCGCGGATCGACAAAGGTGGTCTCGACGCCGAAGCGTTTCATCGTATAGGCGAGCAGGTTCTGCGAACCGCCATACAGCGCGCGCGAAGCCACGACATGCGAGCCCGCGCCGGCGATCGTCGCCAGCCCGAGATGCATCGCCGCCTGGCCGCTGGCCACCGCCAGTCCGGCCACACCGCCTTCCAGCGCCGCGATGCGCTCTTCCAGTACAGCATTGGTCGGATTGGAAATGCGGGAATAGACGTGCCCCGCGCGCTCCATGTTGAACAGCGACGCGGCGTGGTCGGAGTCCTTGAATACGAAGGACGTGGTAAGGTAGATCGGTGTGGCGCGTGCGCCGGTGGCTGGATCCGGGGCTGCGCCGGCGTGCAGGGACAGGGTATCGAACCCTGGATATTTCGGGGAACTCATTGGTCGATTGTCTCCAAAACTTGTTCTAGATCAGTCTTGTACGGCTCGTCTGAGTGACCCTTGCATGCTAGCATTGAAAGGCCTGTCGTGGAGATGACAGGCCCGAAGGGGTAGGGGTAGTTTTGCGGTACGGCGAGGCCCTGTCTCGGACCGCGCTGGATTTTTCATTCCGCTTAAGCTACATTCAAAGGGAATAACAACAACTTTCCTCGTGGGACGACGCTATGAAAGTATCAGAAATCCTGAAGGTGAAGGGCGACATCCTCTACACCATTACCCCTGACACGCCGCTGCAGGAGGCCGTCGAGACGATGGCAGAAAAGGACATCGGCTCGCTCGTGGTCATGGAATTCGGCGAGCTGGTCGGCATGCTGACCTTCCGCGAGGTGATGAAAACCCTGTACAAGAACAAGGGATCGGTCGGTACCGACACGGTGCGCAAGCACATGGACGACCATCCGATTTCGATCACGCCGGATACTGAAGTCAACGAAGTGCGACGGCTGATGCTTGAGCGTCACGCGCGCTATGTGCCGGTCGTCAGCGCGAAGACCTTGTACGGCGTCATTTCCTTCTACGACGTGGCAAAGGCCGTCTTCGAGGCGCAAAGCTTCGAGAACAAGATGCTGAAGGCCTATATTCGCGACTGGCCGTCAGAGGGCGACGAATAAACGCCGTTGCCGTGGCAACAAAGAGCCGTTCATCGGATGTGTTCCATGAGCGGCTTTTTTTCGTCCGTTGCTCGCCAGACCTCACCTTATTACAACGAGAAAGGATCTTTCCATGCATATCGCCGTCATCGGCGCCGGAATGGCCGGCCTGACCTGCGCCCGTCAGCTGCAACAGCAGGGACATAACGTCGTCGTCTACGAGCGGAATGCCGACGTCGGCGGCCGCATGGGAACACGGCAGACGGAGCTGGGTGGGTTCGACCACGGCGCGCAGTATTTCACGGCGACCAGCGATCGCTTTCGCAAGGAAGTGAACGCCTGGCGCAAGGCCGGATGGGCGGCGCCGTGGGAAGGCAAGCTGGTGAAACTGGACAAGGGCGTGGCGGTGGCCGCCGGCCGGTCGAACGCGAAACAGCGCATGGTCGCCGTTCCGGGCATGGGTGCGCTGGGAACGCATCTCTCCGAGAACCTCGAGGTGCGCTGCGAGCAGTCCGTCACCGCCCTTGAACGCCACGGCGATTGCTGGCTGCTGTCCGTGCAGTGCGATACGGTACCCATTGCCGCCACGGCAGGCCCGTTCGACGCGGTGATCCTCGCACTGCCCGCCGATATCGCCGCGCGCCTGCTGCAGCCTGTTTCCCCGCTCGCCGGTCAGGTCGGACAGGAGCATCTGGAACCGTGCTGGGCACTGATTCTGGGTTTCGAGCAATCGCTTGACCTGGATTACGACGGTGCGTGGGTGGAAGGTTCGCGTCTCAAATGGATCGCGCGCGACGCCTCGAAACCCCAGCGCCGTCCTGGCGAACACTGGATCGGTCACGCTTCATCCGCCTGGAGCATGGAACATCTTGCCGACGACCCCGAGCGGGTCAAGGAAAAACTCTTGAAGGCGTTTCAAGAAGCGACCGGCACGCACGTGCAGCCCGTGTATGCCGACGTGCACCGCTGGCGTTATGCCCAGGCACTGAACACCTTGCCGGGAGAATTCCTTTGGGACGGCAAGGCAAATCTGGGCGTTTGCGGCGACTGGTTCGCTGCCGGTCTGGACGGAGGCGGACGCGTGGAAAACGCCTATCTTAGCGGGAGCGCGCTCGCCGGCGCGATCGGCTAGACCAGACTCGACTGCGAGCGAATCGGTTCCTCCTCGATCTGCCGTTGCGGCGCCACGAGCGGCAGGTTGAGGATGAATGTGCTTCCGCTGCCCGCTTCGCTCTGTACACGGATGCGGCCGCCGAGAATGCCGGACACGATGTTGTGCGTAATGTTGAGGCCGAGGCCGGAGCCGCCGGCGCCAAGCTTGGTGGTGAAGAAAGGATCGAAGATCCGGTTCAGGTTGGCGGGTGGAATGCCTACGCCGTCGTCCTTCACCGTCAGTTCCAGCCAGCCATCACCGGTTTCCGTTGCCTCGATCGCGACGGTGCCTGATAGCCTGCCGTCAAAGCCGTGGAGCAGGGCGTTGTTGACGAGATTGGTAATGACCTGGCCGAGCGGACCGGGATAGCTGTCCATCATCAGGGTGTCGGGAATGTTCTGCTTGACAATGAAGGAGGTCTTCTTCAGCGTCGGCCAGAGCGTCAGCATGATCTCGGACACGACTTCGGCCACCGAGAATTTACGACGTTGCGAGCTTGTCTGGTCCACCGCGACCTGCTTGAAGCCTGTCACGAGGTTTGCAGCGCGCTGCAGGTTGCGGACGAGGATGTCCCCCGCTGTGCCCGCATCGTTGAGATAACCCTCGAGCATGGTCCGCTTCAGGGTGTTGTCCTGATAGTTCTGCCACAGGACGCGCGTCTGGTCGGCCAGCGTGCTCGCCACCATCAGGCTGTTCCCGATCGGCGTATTGAGTTCATGGGCGATGCCGGCGACCAGGGAGCCCAGCGCTGCAAGCTTTCCGCTGCGCACCAGTTCTTCCTGCGCCTTGTTCAGTGTCTCCAGCGTGTAGGCCAGTTCTTCGTTTGCCTGCTGCAGTTCTTCCGTGCGCTCGATCACTCGCTGTTCGAGCGTCGCGTTCAGTTCGCGAATCTCGTTTTCGATGCGGCGCTTGTCGGTGACGTCGGCACAGGCAAGGATACCGAAACGCTCGCCGGCCAGCGTGAAGGTATGGCCGGAGAACTGGACGAGCACCTTGCTGCCGTCGCCCCGGTGCATCCATACCTCGCGTTGGTCATCGGTGGATCCGGTTCGCTTCAATTCCTCGATCAGCGCCGCTCGGTCATTCACGTTGCAATACAGGCCCAGTTCCACCGTGTTCCGGCCGACGACGGCAGCGCGGTCGCGCAGGAATAGCTGTTCGAATGCGCGATTCACGTCCTTGATGACGTAGTTGCCGCGGACCTGTGTCACGAACATGGCGACCGGCGATGACTGGAAAATGGTCGAGAAACGCTGTTCGCTGTTGCGCAGTTCTTCTTCGGCGCGCTTGCGTTCGAGTTCGGCCGATGCCCGCTCGCTGAACACCTGCAGGAGTGACTTGACCAGATCGGGATTGCCGAGCGTCTCGGTATGCATCACGGCAAGCACGCCGATCGTATTGCCGGCGGCGTCGCGCAGGGGCGCGCCGGCGTAGCTTTCCCATCCGTGCTCGCCGAGTGCAATGTCTTTCGCGAAGAGGGTGCGGACACCCGTGGGGAAGACCGACATTTCGCCTTCGAGGGTGCGTTCGCAAGGCGTGGCGAGGCTATCGTACTCGAAGTTGTCGACGGTGTGCCCGCGCACGTGCGCAGCGATGGAGCGCAGTCTGTTTTGCGCATTGTCGACGCGCAGGCCGATGAACGCAGCCTCGGTGCGCAGTGCCGAAGCCAGGTCGGCTACCAGCAGCTCGAAGAATGATTCGCCCGCGATGTCACGCGTGCCCTGTGCCAGGCGCAACAGCGCGCGATCCGCTTCCGCCTTGCGTTCCTCTAGCAGGCGTTGGTCCGTCACGTCGCGGATGACCGCCAGCATGTAGCGCTCGGCGTTCGCGGTGAAGATCGTGGCGTTTGAAACGCATCTGCGCAAGTTGCCGAACTTCGTGCGCATGTCCCATTCGAAGTTGCGCGCCATCTTGTTATTAGCCAGCTCCTGGAGCAAGGCCCACCGCTGGGTGGGATGCACCCAGATGTTGAGTTCGACCGCTGTCTTGCCGACCGATTCTTCACGGCGATAGCCGGTGATCTCTTCAAAGGTCTGGTTGACATCGACGAGCACGCCGTCGCTCATCCGCGTAATGGAAATCGAATCGGGGTTGCCTTGGAACGCACCGGCGAACTTTGCTTCCGAAAAACTCAGCGCCTCCTCGGCGCGCCGCTTCTCGGTAATGTCTTCGGCGATGGAGAGCAGGCGGTCGGACTTGCCGGTATTGTCGGCAATGTAAGTATGGCTCCACTGGCAGGTGATGATTTGCCCGTCGGCGCGCCGGTTCTGGCTGACGTTGCGGCTGTCGCCCTTGCCCGCCGCGAGGCGGTTGAACATGGCGTTGACGGCATCCCGGTTTGCCTGGGGAACGATGAAACTGGCATGCCGGCCGAGAGCCTGTTCGCGGGGAAATCCGAAAATGCGCTCTGCGGCGGCGTTCCATTCGATGACCTGCAGCTTGCTGTCCCACTCGATGATTGCGATCGGACTTTGTTCGACGAGGGCCCGGAAACGCTCCTCGCGTTCATACAGTTCCTGTTCGACACGCTTGCGCTTGTCGATGTCCTGTTCCAGCTCGCGGTTCTTGTGGTCCAGTTCTTCAAAGAGCTTGCGCAGGCTGATGCGGGTGTCTTCCATGCGCCGGCTCAACATGCCGATTTCGTCCAGCCTTTGCCAGGTGAAGGGCACGTCCAGTTTCCTGTTCGCGAGTCGCTCGGCGCCCGATCCCAAGCGCCGCAGCGGGCGTACCAGGCGGCGCTCGAGCAGGACCAGGATGAGCGCGATTGACAGCGTCGCCTGCGCCACGACGGCCGCCATCGAACCCAGGAGGTCGTCCATCATGATGCGGCGCAGGCGCGTGCTGCCGACCTCGATCTTGACCGATCCGATGGTGCTACCCCGGTAAACGACCGGTTTCTCCGTCGTGGCGGTGAAACCGATACGCCGTTCCGGCCGCTCCCCGGACACGAACACGCCGAGCGCATTGTCCCGGACTTCAATGAGGACAATGTCTTCCCCGCGGGACATCATGGCTTCGAGGAGGGCGTTGCCGCTTTCCTGGTTGATGTTCCACAACGGCTCCTGCATGCCGTTGGAAAGAATGTCGGCATTCTGCTCCAGCAGTTCTTCGGTCTGGTGCTTGATGTCGTCCCGATACTGCTTGAACCAAGAATAACCGCTGATTAACGCGGCCGGCGCGAGCAAACCCGCCACCACGACGAGCACAATGGCGCGTCGCAGGGTGAGGGTTCGTCCGCTGAATGTCATGCCTTATCCCTCATGGAGTGCGGCTTGTTGATCTGGCGGGGAAGGGGCTCAAGTCGCCCCATTGTCCTGGAGCCAGGTGGTGAGCTGGTCAACCGTCATCGGTCGCGCGAACAGGTAGCCTTGGGCCAGCGGGCAACCGAGATTCGTGAGGATGCTTGCCTGGCGTTCGTCTTCCACGCCTTCGGCCACGATTGACAGGCCGAGGTTGCGGCCAAGCTGGATCACCATTTCCGCGATGCTGCTTCCGCGCGAGGAACTGGTGATTTCGGTGACAAAACTGCGGTCGATCTTGAGCCGGTCGGCCTGCAGGCGTTGCAGGTAGCTGAGCGAGGAGAAGCCGGTGCCGAAATCGTCGATGGCAATACTGACACCGATCTGCTTGATCTCACCTAACAACTGGATGAGCGCATCGGGCTCTTCCATCGCGATCGACTCCGTGATCTCCAGCTCGATCCGAGCAGGCGGTGCGTTCGTCTCCGCCAGGACGTTGCGCAGCATATCGAGGAAGCGGGGATGGCGGAACTGCACCTGCGACACGTTGATTGACATCGTGAGCTGCGTGTAGCCCAGTCTATTCAGACGCATCAGTTCCTTGCATGCCTCGCGCATGACACGCTCGCCGATGTCGATGATCAGGCCGGAGTACTCGGCAATGGGGATGAAGCGGTCCGGCGGGATGAACGTGCCGTCCTTTGTGCGCCAGCGCAGCAGTGCTTCCGTACCCACCGGCTTGCGGGTTTGCAAATCGATTTGCGGCTGGTAGACGACAAACAATTCCTTTTCTTCGTACGCCGTACGCAGGGCGTGCATGAGGCGCACCCGTTCGCGAATGTCCACACCCATGCTTCGCGAAAAATAGAAGTGTCCCGCGCGCTGGAGCAGCTTTGCGCGTTTCAGTGCGATGTCTGCATCCTTCAGCGCGTCTGCGCCGCCGCCTTCGTAGTCGGCCAGGCGCACCAAACCGGCCGTAGCCGAAAGCTGGACTTCCTGCCCGTCGATGCTGAAGGGCTTATCGAAGAGGTCGAGCAGGACTGCGGGGTTGACCAGCGATGCGTTGCCGAGCACGCCGAAGGTGTCACCGCCAACACGCGCAATCGTGAGCTGGTCGCCGAGCTGTGCCTGCAGCCGCGCCGCCACGCCGAGCAGGAGCAAGTCGCCGAACTGGTGGCCTAGGGCATCGTTGGTTTCGGAGAAATGGTCGATATCGACGAGCGCGAGAATTGCGTCGCTGCCAATCGGCATGCGCAGCGCTTCATCCAGCAGTTCCCTGAGGCGGGTGCGGTTGGGCAACCTGGTCAGCGGATCGTAGAACGCAAAATTGTGCAGCCGCGTGACGAGCAGGACGTTGTCGAGTCCGACCGCGATGTTGCGACTGAAGACTTCGAGCAGACGCTGGTCGATTTCATTAAGCGGCGCATCGGTGTCGATGTAGGCGACGAAGTCCCGGTTGGCATTGCCGCCAAAGTAGAGTGTGGCGAAATCGCGGCCGTAGATGTTGGCGCGCTGCGCGAGGGTACGCCGCAAGAGGCCGGCAATGCGTCCGTCGCGTATGCCGGCGCTGCTGTCGACCAGTGTCACATGCGGGCCGGTGGCCGTGATGACCGTCAGTGCATTTTCATTCGTGTGTTCCTGTACGCACAGCAGCCCGCTGGATTCCTGGTCCAGCAGGGTGGCTACCTGGGTAATGACACCTGCGGCAAAATTGTCCAGTCCGTGCAGCGCCATGAGTTCCGTACTTGCGCGAACGATCCGGTCCAGCCCCCGCCGGCTGGCATTGATGGCACGTATTTGCTCATAGGAGCGGATGGCGGAGGTGACCGTCGTATAGAGCTTGATGCGCGTGAGTTCGGACTTCGTCTTGTAATCGTTGATGTCGAAGTCGCGGATGGCGTCGATTTCAGGTGCATAGCCCGGCTGGCCGGTGCGCAGGATGATGCGCACTTCGGTGAGCTTCAATACTTCCCGGATATGGCGAACGAGTTGCAGGCCGGAGTCCTCCTGTTCCATCACCACGTCGAGGAGAATGACGGCAATATCGTCTTCCCGGGCCAGGAGTTCGCGCGCCTCGGACGCTGAATATGCGTGGACGAACTCAAGTGGCCGGTGCTGCATTTCCAGATTGTTGAGCGCAAATGTGGTGGCGGAATGGACGTCGCTGTCGTCGTCGACGATCATGACGCGCCAGACACCCTTCGCTTCAATTGGTTCGGAGGTATCGGACGGGGGAACGGTCTCGTCCATAAATACCAGATCGTCGTCGGCTGACGCAGTCGATCTGCTCATCTTCCTCTCCAGGGGGCGCTGGTTCTATTCTGGAAACAGTATATATCTTCCATCGGCGGCTATACGGCAGGTGGTGGTGAAGGGCCGTCAGTATTCTTGTTCGTAAATCAATTTTGCCTGGCGCGACTATGGCGCAGCAACTGGCCGTTCCTGCAAAATACTTGAAACACGTCTTGCAACCGAGTAACTGTCCTCGGATGTTGCACCATATTTCGGTCGCGTGCAATCTTCCCGCCGCCGGCCGGAAGTTCCTTTGCGACATTCGCAACTTTCCGAGGGAAGAAGTTGCCGGTTTGCATCCTGTTTACATCGTTTCGACCGCACCATACGTTAAAATCGAGACTTTCCCGATCTTTTCCCAATCATCATGTCCGGCAACACCTTTGGCACGCTTTTCACCGTCACCACCTTTGGCGAATCACATGGACCGGCAATCGGGTGCGTGATCGACGGCTGCCCGCCCGGCATGGTGTTGTCCGAAGCCGACATCCAGCCCGAACTGGACCGCCGCAAGCCGGGCACCTCGCGCCACGTCACGCAGCGCCAGGAGTCGGACACGGTGGAGATCCTGTCCGGCGTCTTTGAAGGCAAGACCACCGGAACGCCGATTGCGCTTCTGATCCGCAACGAAGACCAGCGCAGCAAGGATTACGGCAATATCGTCGATACCTTCCGGCCCGGCCACGCCGACTACACCTACTGGCACAAGTACGGCATCCGCGACCCGCGCGGCGGCGGCCGGTCATCCGCGCGCCTGACGGCGCCGGTGGTCGGTGCCGCCGCCATCGCCAGGAAATGGCTCAAGGAACAATACGGCACGACCTTCAAAGGCTGCATGAGCCAGCTCGGCGAAATCGCCATCCCCTTCGAATCGTGGGAGCATGTGCCCGACAACCCGTTTTTCGCAGCGAACACGACAATCCTCCCGCAACTCGAGGCGTACATGGACCAGTTGCGCAAGGACGGCGATTCCTGCGGCGCCCGCATCGACGTCGTCGCGGAAAACGTGCCCGTCGGCCTGGGCGAGCCGATCTACGACAAGCTCGACGCCGAGATTGCCTACGCCATGATGGGCATCAATGCAGTCAAGGGCGTGGAAATCGGTGCCGGTTTCAAGTCGATCGCGCAGAAGGGCACGGAACACGGCGACGAACTCACTCCCGAGGGATTCGTCACCAATAATGCCGGCGGTGTCCTGGGCGGCATTTCGACCGGCCAGGACATTACCGTCTCCATCGCCATCAAGCCCACGTCGAGCATTCGGACGCCACGCCGCTCGATCGACAAGGCAGGCAATCCCATCAATGTCGAAACCTTCGGACGCCATGATCCGTGCGTCGGCATCCGTGCCACGCCCATCGCCGAAGCCATGCTGGCGCTGGTCCTGATGGACCACGCGCTGCGTCACCGGGCGCAGTGCGGCGATGTCGCGGTCACAACGCCAAAGATCGCTGCACGCGTCAAGTAAGGTGCTCAAAGCCCGGCTGGCAGGGTTTGCCTCTGGGAATGTCTTGCGTTGACCAGGCGGGCGCAGGACAGAATGGCCAACCCGCCTGCAGCCTCCAATAATCCTTCCGTGCAGTCCTCGCCCTGGCCCAAGCAGTCGTTCAGCTTCGCGCTGTTTTTCTTTGCGTATTACGGCTACGTCGGCGTATTTTCGCCCTATGCCAGCCTCTATTTCGCCGACAAGGGCATGACGGCGGCGCAGATCGGCGTGCTCATGTCGCTCATGCAGGTCATGCGGATCTTCGGCCCTAACCTGTGGGGCTGGGTGGCCGACCGGCACCAGCAGCGCGTGACGGTCCTGCGCATCACGGCCATCGCCGCGGCCGCGGTGTTTGTCGGGATGTTCTTCGGCCAGACCTTTGCACAGTTCTTCCTGGTCATGGTCGCCATCAATCTGTTCACGAGTGCCCAGGGGCCCTTGTCCGAAGCACTGATGCTCTCCGAGATGCGTGGCGATCTTACCCATTACGGGCGCTTGCGCCTGTGGGGGTCGGTCGGTTTCATCATCACGGTAACCCTGGCAGGGCCGCTGCTTGACTGGTTTGGCATCCGCTTCATGCCGTGGATCGCGCTGGCGCTCCTCGTGCTGGTGCTGGTCTCCAGCATGCGCATGGTCGAAACGCCGCATGGCGACTCACAGCAAGTGGTGCCGTCGGTGCTGGCGCTGCTGCGTCGGCGCGAGGTGGCGGCCTTCTTTGCATCCACCTTCCTGATGATCGCCGCGCATGCATCGCTCTATGTGTTCTATTCGCTTTACCTCGCGCAAATCGGATACAGCAATACGGTGATCGGACTGATGTGGTCGCTGGGGGTCGTAGTCGAAATCGTCTTTTTCTTCTACCAGGCGGCGCTCTTCAAGCGCTTCGGCGTGCAAAAACTGATGGTCGCCAGCCTGGTGATTGCGGTAGCTCGATTCCTCATGATCGGTTTGGGTGCAGAATCCCTGATCGTGCTGCTGGTGGCGCAGGTGCTTCATGCGGCGACGTTCGGCGTGCATCATTCGGCGTCCGTCGCCACGCTGCAGCGCTGGTTCTCAGGGCGCCTCCAGGCACGCGGCCAGGCGCTGTTCACGAGCATTTCCTATGGGCTAGGGGGAACGCTTGGCGGACTTGTCCTGGGTGGTTGCTGGGATACATTCGGTTCGCAATCGGTCTATCTCGTAGCGGCCCTGTTTTCCCTTGGCGGCGTAGGAGCGGCCCTCCTGTCCTACCGTTGGCAACCGCATCATCATGAGGAGAGAAAATGAGATCGATCGTCAAGAAGATATTCCTGAGACAGATGCTTGCTGCGGCAGGCCTGCTGGCGCTGGTATCGTGCCAGACCGTGCAGACCACGCAAAGCGGCGCGGTTGGCGTCAACCGCGAGCAGCGTATGGCCGTGCCGGCCGAGGCGCTCGAACAAGCGGCGCGTGAGCAATATGCGGCATTAATGGCGCAGGAACGGCAAAAGGGCACGCTTAACCGCAATGCGGCGCAGGTTGAGCGCGTGCGGGCGGTTGCCAACCGCATCGTGCCGCAAACGACAGTGTTCCGCCCGGATGCCCGCGCCTGGAATTGGGAAGTGAACGTCCTGTCATCCCCGGAGGTAAATGCTTGGTGCATGCCGGGTGGAAAGATGGCGGTTTACACCGGCCTGATCGAAAAATTGAAGATCACCGATGACGAGCTGGCCGCCGTGATGGGGCATGAAATCGCGCACGCATTGCGTGAACATGCGCGCGAACGGGCATCCGAACAGGCCGTGGCGGGCACCGTGATTTCCGTGGGGGCAGCCCTGATGGGACTGGGCGACTTGGGTCAAAAGTCGGCCGAATTCGCCTATATGGGATTGCTGGGGTTGCCAAACTCCCGCCGCCATGAGACCGAAGCAGACCGCGTCGGCATCGAGCTGGCCGCTCGTGCGGGATACGACCCGCGTGCCGCCGTCACCTTATGGCAGAAGATGGGGCAAGTGGGTGGCGGCGAACCCATCAAATTCTTGTCGACCCACCCGTCCCAGTCCGACCGCCTGGCCGACCTGACGGCCTACTCGCAGCGGGTGATGCCGCTCTACGAGCAGTCCAGGAAACAGCGCTGATTGCAAAACAATCAACCTGAAACGCCCGCGAGCCCCGGCCGCGGGCGTTTTTCGTTGTGCCGGCGCGGCGCACAGCCCAGTTTTGCGCCGCACAACTATGGCATAATCGAGAACTATTTTCACCGTTTGCGCGGCCGTTTTTGCGCAGATATTTCGGACGCTTTCGACACATGGCTCAAACGCTCTACGACAAACTCTGGGAATCGCACGTCGTTCACACCGAGGAAGACGGCACCGCTGTCCTCTACATCGACCGCCATCTGGTGCATGAAGTCACCAGCCCGCAGGCGTTCGAAGGACTGAAACTCGCCGGTCGCACTCCATGGCGCATTTCCGCCAACCTGGCCGTGGCTGACCACAACGTGCCGACCACCGACCGAGCCAACGGCATCGCCGATCCGGTCTCTCGCCTGCAGGTCGAGACGCTGGATGCGAATGCCAAGGAATACGGCCTGACCTATTTCAGCATGCGCGACAAGCGCCAGGGCATCGTCCACGTGATCGGCCCCGAGCAGGGCGCGACGCTGCCGGGCATGACGGTCGTCTGCGGCGATTCGCACACCTCGACCCACGGCGCCTTCGGCGCACTGGCCCATGGCATCGGCACCTCCGAAGTCGAGCATGTGCTGGCTACGCAGACCCTGCTGGCCAAGAAATCCAAGTCCATGCTGGTACAGGTCGATGGCGCGCTGCCGTTCGGCGTCACTGCCAAGGACATCGTGCTGGCCGTGATCGGCAAGATCGGCACTGCAGGCGGCACTGGTTACGCGATCGAGTTCGCCGGCTCCACCATCCGTTCGCTGTCGATGGAAGGCCGCATGACCATTTGCAACATGGCCATCGAAGCAGGCGCGCGCGCCGGCATGGTGGCCGTCGACGACACCACGATCAACTACATCAAGGGCCGACCGTTCGCACCGGTCGGACCGCACTGGGATCGCGCGGTCGAGTACTGGAAGACCCTGCATTCCGACCAGGGCGCGAAGTTCGACATGGTCGTCACGCTCAACGCCGCCGAGATCAAGCCGCAGGTCACCTGGGGTACCTCGCCGGAGATGGTTGTCGCCATCGACGATCGCGTTCCCGATCCGGACAAGGAAAAGGATGCCGTCAAGCGTGACGCGATGGAAAAGGCGCTGGTCTACATGGACCTCAAGCCGAATACCGCGATCGCTGACATCCGCATCGACAAAGTCTTCATCGGCTCCTGCACCAATTCGCGCATTGAAGATTTGCGCGCGGCGGCGGCGGTTGTGCGCGGCAAGTTCCGCGCTTCCAATGTCAAGCTCGCGATGGTGGTGCCCGGCTCCGGTCTCGTGAAAGAGCAGGCCGAGCGCGAAGGCCTCGACAAGATCTTCAGGGACGCCGGCTTCGAGTGGCGCGAACCGGGCTGCTCGATGTGCCTGGCGATGAACGCCGACCGCCTTGATCCTGGCGAGCGTTGCGCATCGACGTCGAACCGCAATTTCGAAGGCCGCCAGGGGCAGGGCGGACGCACCCACCTGGTGTCGCCGGCCATGGCAGCCGCAGCGGGCATTCAAGGCCATTTCGTCGACGTACGCGCACTGCGCTAGTGTTTTTTAGGGAGGAAAACAATGAAAACTAAAAAACTGTTCGCACTCGTCATCGCTGCCCTCGTTCTTGCCGGCTGCAACACCGTCCAGGGCATTGGCAAGGATGTGAAGAAGGCAGGCGAAGTCGTCGAGAACGCCGCGAAGAAATAGTTGAAGGACAGCCGCTCCCGAGTGGGCGGCGACAGAGATCAGGACCATGGATAAATTCACTGTACACGAAGGCTTGGTTGCACCGCTGGATCGAGCGAACGTCGATACCGATGCCATCATTCCCAAGCAGTTTCTGAAGTCGATCAAGCGTTCCGGTTTCGGCCCGAACCTGTTCGATGAGTGGCGCTACCTCGATCATGGCGAACCCGGCATGGACAACACGAAGCGTCCGCTGAACCCGGACTTCGTGCTGAACCAGCCCCGCTACCAGGGCGCGTCGATCCTGCTGACCCGCAAGAACTTCGGTTGCGGTTCGTCCCGCGAACATGCACCCTGGGCGCTGCAGCAGTACGGCTTCCGTGCCGTCATTGCGCCGAGCTTCGCCGATATCTTCTTCAATAACTGCTTCAAGAACGGCGTGCTGCCGATCGTCCTGTCCGAGACGCAGGTGGACCAGCTGTTCAACGAAGTGAAGGCATTCCCGGGCTACAAACTGGTGATCGATCTCGAGAAGCAGCTCGTCAGCACGACCAATGGCAGCGCGAGCTACGCCTTCGACGTCGACGGATTCCGCAAGTACTGCCTGCTGAACGGTCTGGACGACATCGGCCTGACCCTGCGCCACGCCGACAAGATCCGCGCGTTCGAAGAACGCCATCTCGCGACGCAGCCCTGGCTTGCCAATACGATTTAACAAAACAGATAGCAGACGGAACAAGATGAAAATCGCAATCCTGCCGGGCGACGGCATCGGCCCCGAAATCATTGATCAGGCTGTCCGGGTCCTGAATGCGCTCGATGAAAAGTTTGAAATGGAAACCGCGCCGGTCGGCGGCGCCGGCTACGAGGCGCATGGCCATCCGCTACCCGAAGGCACGCTGAAGCTGGCAAAGGAAGCAGACGCCGTCCTGTTCGGTTCCGTCGGCGATTGGAAATACGACAAGCTCGACCGTCCGCTGCGGCCCGAGCAGGCGATCCTCGGCCTGCGCAAGAACCTGAACCTGTTCGCAAATTTGCGTCCGGCCATCCTTTATCCGGAACTGGCAGGCGCGTCCACACTCAAACCCGAGGTTGTTTCCGGCCTGGATATCTTGATCATCCGCGAACTGACCGGCGACATCTACTTCGGCCAGCCGCGCGGGGTGCGTGAATGCCCCGACGGCCCGTTCAAGGGCGAGCGTGAAGGTTTTGACACGATGCGCTATGCGGAATCCGAAATCCGCCGCATCGCCCACGTTGCATTCCAGGCCGCGCGCAAGCGCAACAAGCGCCTGACCAGCGTCGACAAGGCCAACGTGCTGGAGACCTTCCAATTCTGGAAGGACATCGTCACTGACGTGCACAAGGAATACCAGGACGTCGCGCTCGACCACATGTACGTGGACAACGCCGCAATGCAACTGGTCCGTGCGCCGAAGAAGTTCGACGTGATCGTCACCGGCAACATGTTTGGCGATATCCTGTCCGACGCTGCCGCGATGCTGACCGGCTCCATCGGCATGCTGCCGTCGGCGTCGCTGGATGCCAACAACAAGGGCCTGTACGAACCCTCGCACGGTTCGGCTCCCGACATCGCAGGCAAGGGCATCGCCAATCCGCTGGCGACCATCCTGTCGGCCGCGATGATGCTGCGCTACTCGCTGAACAAGGCGGAGCAGGCCGACCGGATCGAAAATGCGGTCAAGAAGGTACTCGCGCAGGGCTTGCGCACGCCGGATATCTATGAAGACGGCACGACCAAGGTCGGCACCAGGGAAATGGGCGACGCCGTCGTGAAGGCGCTGGCCTCGTAGGAACAGTTTTCGTTATGTAGTGCACTTGAGGGAGAAAATCGTGAAGTTAGTCGGTCTGGTAGGTTGGCGTGGTATGGTGGGCTCGGTCCTGATGCAGCGCATGCAGGAAGAGGGCGATTTCGATCACATCGAGCCGGTGTTCTTTTCGACTTCCAATGCAGGCGGCAAAGCCCCGGCAATGGCGAAGAATGAAACCGCGCTGAAAGATGCCAACAATATTGATGAACTCAAGAAGTGCGAAATCATCATTACCTGCCAGGGCGGCGACTACACCACCGAGATTTTCCCGAAGCTGCGCGCAGCCGGCTGGAACGGTTACTGGATCGACGCGGCATCCACGCTGCGCATGGCCGATGACGCCGTCATCATCCTCGACCCGGTCAACCTGCACGTGATCAAGGACGCCCTCGGCCGCGGCGTAAAGAACTTCATCGGCGGCAACTGCACGAACTCCATCATGCTGATGGGCATGAACGGCCTTTTCCGCGAAGGCCTGGTCGAGTGGGTCAGCTCGATGACCTACCAGGCTGCGTCGGGTGGCGGTGCCAACCACATGCGCGAACTGCTGAAGGGCATGGGCGTTATCCACGCCGCTGTTGCTGATGAACTGGCAACGCCGTCCTCCGCCATCCTCGACATCGACCGCAAGGTTGCCCAGACCATCCGCAACGATGTGCCGACCGAGTACTTCCCGGCACCGCTGGCGGGCGGCCTGATCCCCTGGATCGACAAGCAGCTCGACAACGGCCAGTCCAAGGAAGAGTGGAAGGGCCAGGCTGAGGTCTACAACATCCTGGGCAACAAGCAGGTCATCCCGGTCGACGGCCTGTGCGTACGTATCGGT
>DASPMV010000071.1:0-5070 GCA_035626875.1 Noviherbaspirillum sp.
TTTGGGATGAGTCGAGATGCAATTTGATGTCGTCACGCTCTTTCCCGACATGTTCACCGCGATCACGCAGTCGGGCATCACCCGGCGTGCGTTCGAACAAAAGAAGTGTGCGCTGTCGCTCTGGAATCCGCGCGATTTCACGACGGACAACTATCGTACCATCGACGATCGCCCTTACGGTGGCGGCCCCGGGATGGTGATGATGGCCAAGCCCCTCGAGGCGGCCATCGGCGCGGCAAAATCGCGCCAGATGGAACAGGGCTTGCCGCAGCCGCGCGTCGTGTACCTGTCGCCGCAAGGCAAGCAGCTGACGCACGAACGTGTCATGCAGTTGACTGCCGAGACCGGCCTGGTGTTGTTGTGCGGCCGGTATGAGGCGGTCGACCAGCGATTGCTGGACCGGTGCGTCGACGAAGAAATCAGCCTGGGCGATTTCGTGCTGTCCGGCGGCGAGTTGCCAGCGATGGCGCTGATGGACGCGGTGATCCGGCAACTGCCGGGCGTGCTGAATGACGATGTGTCGGCAGTTGAAGACAGCTTCGTGAATGGTTTGCTCGATTGCCCGCATTACACACGGCCGGAAGTCTACGAAGGTGTATCGGTACCGCCAGTGCTGATGGGCGGTCACCATGCGGAAATCGAAAAATGGCGGCGCGAGCAGGCGCTGCTGGCGACCGCGAAGAAGCGTCCTGACCTGATCGAGAAGGCGCGTGAGGCAGGATTGCTGACGCGAGCCGACGAAAAGTTTTTGAGCAGTTTGAAGTTGTAGTTTGTTGTATCGCGCGGGGTAACCTGCATTTGTAAAACCCCATCCTCTACCGGGCAAACAATTTTCAACGCGCCGGCATGATGGCTTAAGGAGCTGAACATGGATCTGATCCAGAAACTCGAGCAAGAAGAAATCGCCCGCCTGGGCAAGAACATTCCTGACTTCGCACCGGGTGACACCGTCGTCGTCAACGTCAACGTGGTTGAAGGCACCCGCAAGCGTGCTCAGGCTTACGAAGGCGTCGTGATTGCACGTCGCAATCGCGGTCTGAACTCCAACTTCATCGTCCGCAAGATCTCTTCCGGCGAAGGCGTTGAGCGTACCTTCCAGCTGTACTCGCCGCTGATCGCTTCGATCGAAGTCAAGCGCCGCGGTGACGTACGTCGTGCGAAGCTGTACTACCTCCGTGAGCGTTCCGGCAAGTCGGCACGTATCAAGGAAAAGCTGCCGAACCGCCGGGTTGTGGAGCAAGCTGCACAGTAATCGCAGATTGCTGCAAGCGAAAAGGGCACCTGTGGTGCCCTTTTTCATTTCTGCGCTGCGTCGTGAGTAGCGGCCCCAATCACGCTAGAATCGATACCGGATCATCCGCATCGCCAAGGAACACGTTTTGTCCAAACTGATTTTCGACCCCGAAGTCCTTCCCGTTGAATCCCTGGCGGGTGAGCCCGCGGTTGCGCCGGAACGGTTGAACGAATCCTGGTTGCGTGAGCGTTTTGCCAATCCGCCTCCTTGGGATCCGGAAGGATTCGAGGAGCGGCTGATGCGGAAACAAACCGGCGAGCCGACACCGGCGTCAGTGCTGATGCCTATCGTCGTGCGCGATGACGAATTGACCATGCTGCTTACCCAGCGGACGGCGCACCTGAATGACCACGCGGGCCAGATCAGCCTTCCCGGCGGGCGTGTCGATGAGTCCGATACCTCGCCCATTGAAACCGCCTTGCGGGAAACCGAGGAGGAGGTCGGGCTTCACCGGCAGCATATCGATGTACTCGGCACCTTGCCCGACTATTTCACCGGCACAGGGTTTCGCGTGACACCCGTCGTGGCGCTCGTGCAGCCGCCTTTCGACCTGCGCGCCGATCCATTCGAAGTGGCGGAGATCTTCGAGGTGCCACTTGCCTTCCTGCTCGATGGCGCCAACCACCAGCGTCGCAGTATTGAGTTGCCCGGCGTCGGACGCCGGACCTTCTATGCGATGCCATACGACCGCTTTTTTATCTGGGGTGCGACCGCAGGCATGCTGCGCAACCTGTTCCATTTCCTGCGCACTTGACCCGCCCGGTTTGATTCCCGCGTGGCACTGCGTTATCGTTACGGCTACCAGATACAACTGACAAGCTGATGACCTTTCTCTCGATTCTCTTCGCGCTGCTGTTCGAGCAACTCAAACCGCTGCGGGCCGATAACCCGATGTATGCGGCAATCAAGCAACTGGCGGCGCGGACGGAGGCGTCATTCAACGCGGGGCAGGAGAGCCACGGCAGGCTCGCCTGGGTCGTGACCATGCTCGCGCTGCTGGTACCTGCACTGCTCGTTTACTGGCTGTGCGCGAAGATCAGCCCGCTGCTCGCGCTGGCGTGGAACATACTCGTGGTGTACCTCACCCTCGGCTTTCGCCACTACAGTCATTACTTCACCTCGATCCAGCTTGCGCTCAACACTGGCGACGAGGCGACGGCCCGCAGCCTGCTGGCCGAATGGACCAAGCAGGATACGACCGGCATGAACGTGAGCGAAATCTCGCGCGTGGCGGTGGAGAATGCGCTGGTCACTACGCACCGCAATGTATTCGGAGTGTTCTTCTGGTTTGCGATGCCTTTGGGGCCGGCGGGCGCCATCCTGTACCGCGTGTCCGAATACCTCGCTCGCGCCTGGAACGAGCCGGAGCACCTGCGCAACGAGCCGTTCGGGCGATTTGCCACGAAGGCCTTCTACTGGATTGATTGGATTCCCGCGCGCCTGACCGCGATTGCCTTCGCCGTGGTTGGCAATTTCGAGGATGCGATTTATGCATGGCGCAATTTTGCGCATCGCTGGCAGGATGAGGCGATCGGCATCATCCTGTGTGCCGGCGGCGGAGCAATGGGTCTGCGCCTAGGCAGTGCAAGGGAAAATGCCGCGGACCTGAGCTTCACGGACGCGACCACGGTCGATGCCAGCGGCATCGACGCCGAGACGCCGCCAGGGGAGGAGGCGACCGTGCGCGCGTTGCAGAGCACCGTCGGCCTGGTCTGGCGCGCGCTGCTGCTCTGGATGCTGCTCCTGCTACTGCTGTCGTTCGCTGTCTGGCTGGGCTGACCGGCGTTCATTTCCATCCCTTGATCGCTCGCACCGGTGGCGAAACGCCGGGCGGCGTCTATCCTTTCTCAATGACCTTTCTCGCCCGGTGCCGGTGGGGAGTGCTATTTTCGCAATATTGTCATTTTTCACATTGCGAGATGTTGTTTCACTTCAAGTCTTCTATAAGATATAATATGCAAGAATAATGAAAGTTTGCCGCTGCATAATGGCGGCAAGCAGTAAGAGCCGCTTCGCATGCACCGAAACGGACCCGAAAGCAGTAGCACCGCTTTTTGAAAGAAGCCGAACACATGGCCGATTCCACCACACCGAAGACCGTCGCGAGCGAGTTCTTCATTCAGGGGCTCACCAGCGATGGCAGGCAATTCCGCCCCAGCGACTGGGCTGAGCGTCTGTGTGGAGTAATGTCCTGCTTCCGTCCGGAAGGCGTGCGCGCCCCGGGTTCTCACCTCCGATATTCCCCGTACGTCAAGCCCACCGTCCTTGGTGGCGTGAAGTCCGTCGTCGTCAATGAGGCGTTGCGGGAGATCGAGCCGATGGCCTACCATTTTGTCTTGAATTTTGCCAAGGACAACGACCTGCAAATCGTGGACGCCTGCCTGCTGCCCGAGCCTGCGGAAAAGAAGGCCTGACCTGGCCCTTTATTGCCTGTCTGACTAAGATCAGATTGACCGCAATGCACGCCGCCTGAGCCGCCATCTGCATTTGCTCCCCTTCAAAGGTGCTCCGTCAAAGAGGCCGCGGCGTTCGACCCACCCTGTTGACCTGGGACCACACTCCTCGTGCAGCATGAACGGCGGAATAAGGAAAACGCGCGTTCACTCTTACCTTTAGGCAAGAATCTGCGATACTCTATCCGGAATTTGCCGAATCCACGTGGCGAGGGACGACCGTTTGCCGAACGCCTTTTCACTCAAGAAGTACTTCGCCGGGATTAACGTGCAGCGGTGCCGTTTGCCGTTCAGCCTTTCGGGCGTTGCCGTACTTGCCCTTGTGGTCGGGCTTGTCGGTGCGACGGCTGTATTTGTGGGCATGCGCCGGCTCGAACATGACAAGGTCGAGCTGGACTTCCAGCAGCGCGCCGACCTCCGCGCAATCACGCTCCGCCATCAATTGACCGAGACCGTCCAGGTCCTCAAGTTCCTCAACCAACTGTTTGCCACGATCGAACCGGTCAGCCGCGAGCAGTTCGGCGTGTTCACCGAACCCCTGCTGCAGCGCCATCCATATGTACAAGCGTTCAATTTCCACCGCTTCGTTGCCGGCAGCGAGCGGAAGGCGTATGAGGCGCACTTGCGGCATCGGTATCCTGAGTTTGCAATGACGCAAATGAAGGACGGCAAGATCGTGCCGGCCGAGCCGCGCGCGCGTCACCTGGTTGTCGACTACATCGAACCGATGCATGGCAACGAAGCGGCGTTCGGCCTGGACGTGTCCCACAATACCGAGCTCCTCAGTGCACTGGAGCGCGCAGTCGACACCGGTACGGTGTCATCGACCGGGCTGCTCACCCTTGCACAGGGCCACGGCGACCTGCGCGGCTTCCTCGTCATCATGCCCGTCTATCGGGATGGGATGCCGCTCAACTCCGCCGAGGCGCGGCGCAAGGCGGTCATCGGGGATACCGCGGCAGTGTTCAATGCGTCTTACCTCGTCGAACAGATCCTTCGCACCAACGGCCTGATGGAAGATGCAAGCATAGGCATCAGCGTGTATGCCGCCGCCACACAGGACGAACGCTTTCTTGCCTACCGCAAGGAGTCGCGACAGGTCGCGAAGGCGACGCTTTCCTGGGTGCCAGGCTGGATCTTCCATGACCAGCCGGAAGAGATCGTGCACAACTTCGACGTCGCGGGGCGGACCTGGCGTGTTGTTGTTTCCGCCGAACCCCAGCCTTTCTACCGCCAGCATGACGGCGCGCTGAACACGCTGGTCGGCGGCATCCTGTTCAGCATGCTGCTGGCGGCATTCGTGCAAGTCCTGGCCTCGCGCTC
>DASPMV010000072.1:0-76037 GCA_035626875.1 Noviherbaspirillum sp.
CAAAGCAACGCGGAAAAATTCAAATCCAACCTAGCCCGTTGGGGACGCGCCCTGTCCTCCTGGACGGCGCACAAGGTGACCGGCGCACGGGAGAGCATCGCCAGTATCGCGAAGCGGTTCGGCACCACGCCTGAAGTGATCCGCGAGGCCAACAACATCCCGCCCAGGATGGCCGTCGCGGCAGGCTCGACCGTGCTTGTGCCAAGAAGCGACCACGCTCCTGAAAAAGACATTGCCCCGGAACTGGTCGACACGGCCAGGCTGGTGACGGCACCGGACGTGCCGGAAACCCGCAAGATCTACGTGAAGGTGGGTAAGAAGGACAGCCTCTCCACGATCGCACAACGGCACAAGGTCAGCATCGCGCAGATCAAGTCCTGGAACGACCTGAAGCAGGACAAGGTGTCGACCGGAACACGCCTCGAGCTCAATGTGCCGAACAAGGCTGCCGCCGGGAAGGCAGCACCGGCTCGCCAGGTGGCGAAGAGCACACCGACACACCGTAAGGCAGCCCCTGCCCCGGTGCGCAAGGCCAAGGCGACTGCCTCCAACAGCAAGACCGGCAAAAAGCGTTCTAGCTAATCCCGTTCACCCCGGAGCCGCGCCAGCGTGGCTCCGGATCGGTCCTGTCTTGCTGAGGGTCGAGTATGTCGCTGCCGCAAGCAGGCGTTGTGTATAGGCCTGCGACGGATTCGACAGCACCTCCTCCGTTTTCCCTGCTTCCACCACCTTTCCATCCTTCATAACCATGACGCGATGCGCCATCGCGCGGATCACGGCCAGGTCATGGCTGATGAAGAGGTAGGCGATTCCGTACTTCCGCTGCAGTTCAGCAAGCAGCAGCAATACCTGCTGCTGAACCGAGACATCGAGCGATGAGGTCGGCTCGTCCAGGAGAATCAGCTCCGGTTTGAGCACCAGCGCACGTGCAATGGCGATGCGCTGTCGCTGGCCGCCGGAAAACTCGTGCGGATAGCGGGTCATCATCTCCGGCACCAGACCGACCTCGGACAAGGCATTGGCTACTTCCCTGCGCAGCCCGTCCCGGCCGAGTTGCGGCTGGTGCAGTTCCAGTCCTTCGCCGACGATCTGCTCGATCGTCCTGCGCGGGGACAGTGATGCGAACGGGTCCTGGAACACGACCTGCATCTTGGCGCGCATGGGTCGCAGCTCCACGCTCGACATGTCGCTGATCGGCTTGCCGAGGAAAGCGATCTTTCCCTGCACCGACGCCGACGACAAGCGGATCAGCGCCATGCCAAGGGTCGATTTCCCCGAGCCGGATTCACCGACGATGCCCAGCGTCTCATGCGGCTTTAGCTGCACGTCGACGTCATCAACGGCGACGAACTGCGTCTTCTTGAACCAGCCGCGCTTGATCGAGAAAGTGCAGCGCATGCGCTCGGCGGTCAGCAAGGGCTTGGTGTTTTCGTCCACGGTGTCCACCACGCGCTGCGGATGGCTTGCCAGGAGTTTGCGCGTGTACGCCTCCCGTGGCTGGGCGAACAGGTCATGCGTAGTTGCCGTTTCGATCAACCTGCCCTTTTCCATCACACCGACGCGGTCGGCGAAGTGGCGGACCAGGTTCAGGTCGTGCGTGATCATCAGCACGGCCATGTTCTCCTCGCGCTGCAACTGGTTCAGTAATTCGAGGATCTGCACCTGGATGGTCACGTCCAGTGCGGTGGTCGGTTCGTCGGCGATCAGCAGCTTCGGTTTGCAAGCGAGCGCCATGGCGATCATCGCGCGCTGCCGCTGGCCGCCGGACAGCTCGTGCGGAAAAGCCAGGGCCCTGCGCGCCGGTTCGGGAATACCCGTTTTATCAAGTAGTTCCACCGTACGTTGGGCGGCGACCTTGGCGCTGATTCCTTCGTGCAGCATCAATACCTCGGCAATCTGGTTGCCGATGGTGAAGAGCGGATTGAGCGCGGTCATGGGCTCTTGGAAGATCATCGCGACATCCTTGCCGCGCACCGAGCGCATTGCCGCTTCCGGCTTCTGCAGCAGATCCTGGCCTTCGAACAGGATGCGGCCGGCGTACTGCGCGTCGTGGTTCAGCCGCAGGATGGAGAGCGACGTGACAGTCTTGCCCGATCCCGACTCACCCACCAAGGCGAATTTCTCGCCGGGCGCTATCGAAAAACTGACATCGCTGACGACGGTGGCCGATCCGAAGCCGACCCGCAGGTTCTGCACATCGAGCAGGCTCATGCTTTCCTCCGCACGTCGAGCGCGTTGCGCAAGGCATCGCCGATATTGGTCAGGAGCAGCAGCATCATGGTCAGCACCACGAAGGTCGACATGGCGATCCACCATGCATCCAGGTTGTTCTTGCCCTGCGCAAGCAGTTCGCCGAGGCTTGGTGTGGGCGGCGGGACGCCGAGGCCGAGGAAGTCGAGGCTGGTCAGCGCCAGGATCGCCGCGCTCATGCGGAACGGCAGGAAGGTGACGACGGGCGTCAGGCTGTTGGGCAGGACGTGACGCCAGATGATCTGGCGGTTGGACAGGCCGATGGCCCGCGCCGCCTGCACGTATTCGAGATTGCGGTTGCGCAGGAAATCGGCGCGGACATAGTCCGACAGGCCCATCCAGCCGAACAGCGACAGCAGGATCAGCAGCAGCGCGAAGCCGGGTTCGAAAATCGACGCAAAGATGATCAACAGGTAAAGCTCCGGCATCGATCCCCAGATTTCCATGAAACGCTGGAAGAAGAGGTCGGTCTTTCCGGCGAAATAGCCCTGGATCGCGCCTGTTATCACGCCGAGGATCACGCCCGTAATGGTCAGGGCAAGGCCGAACAGCACCGATACCCGGAAACCGTACAGCAGTCGCGCAAACACATCGCGGCCCCGGTCGTCGGTCCCGAGCCAGTTATCCGCGGAGGGAGGCGCCGGATTCGGCGATTTCGCGAAATAGTTCAGCGTGTTATAGCTGTAGCGGTTGATCGGATAGATCGCCCAGTTGCCGTCGCGCGTGAACTGTTCCTGGATGAAGGGATCGAGGTAATCGGCAGGCGTGTCGAAATCGCCGCCGAATACCCGTTCCGAATACGTCTGCACGATCGGGAACATGATCTGCCCGTTGTAGCGGACGGCGAGCGGCTTGTCGTTCGACACGACCTCGGCTACCAGGCTGATGCCGAACAGCACACAGAAAATGATCAGGCTCCAGTAGCCGCGCCGGTTCTGCTTGAAACGGAGCCAGATGCGCCGTCCCGGCGAGATGGATGGTGTCGTTGTTGTCATCGGTTCAGGCTTTCGAACTGCACGCGCGGATCCGCCCACACATAGCACAAATCACCCAGCAGCTTCACCACCAGGCCAATCAGCGTAAACAGGTAGAGCGTGCCCATAACCACCGGATAGTCGCGGCGCACGACCGATTCGTAGGACAGCAGGCCAAGCCCGTCCAGCGAGAACAGCGTTTCAATGAGAAGACTGCCAGCGAAGAACGCACCGATGAAAGCAGCCGGGAAACCGGTCACCAGCGGGATGAGCGCGTTGCGGAAAACATGCTTGTAGAGCACCGACTTCTCGCTCAGTCCCTTGGCGCGCGCAGTCAGCACGTATTGCTTGCGGATCTCCTCGAGGAAGGTATTCTTGGTCAGCATGGTCATGACGGCGAAGGATCCGGCGACCGATGCGGTGACGGGAAGCGTGATGTGCCATAGGTAATCGACGATTTTTCCGAAGAGGGAGAGGTGCTCCCAATTGTCGGAAGTCAGTCCTCGCAACGGAAACCACTGCACGAAGCTGCCGCCGCCGAACATCACCAGCAGGAAGACACCGAGCACAAAACCGGGAATCGAATATCCGATCAGCACCGCAATGCTGGTGGCGACGTCGAACCGCGACCCTTCGCGTACGGCCTTGGCAATGCCGAGCGGCAGCGATATGAGGTAAGTCAGGAAGAACGTCCACAGGCCGAGGCTGATCGATACCGGCAGCTTCGACTTCACCAGTCCCCACACATCCTTGTGGTGATAGAAGCTCTGACCGAGGTCGAAGGTGGCAAAGCCCTTGACCATCTGCCAGAAACGCTCCAGTGGCGGCTTGTCGAAACCGTACAGCGCCTGAATTTCCTTGACACGCTCCGCATCGACGCCTTGCCGGCCGCGATACTCGGAAGGCCCCCTCGTCGAGACCTCGCCCGCACCAGCCTGCCCTTTCAACTCCGACAGCATCTGCTCGACCGGGCCGCCCGGCACGAACTGGATGACGGCGAACGTGATCGCGATCACCCCGAACAGCGTCGGCAGCATCAGCAGCAGGCGTTTCCCGATATAAGCCCACAGGTTCATGGCTCAACCCTCATGATGATTTCCTAACGCGGTCCGGTTTCCCACCAGGTGGAGATAACATAGCCGTCGGCCTGGTAATACAGGGGGACGACCTTCGGGATGCCGAACCGGCTGCGATATGCAACGCGGTGTGTTCCCGAAAACCAGTGCGGCACGACGATATGCTTGTGCAGCAGGACGCGGTCCAGGGCACGCGAGGCCGTGACGAGGTCCTTCCAAGACGTCGCGGCGACCACAGCGGCGACAAGTTTGTCGACGGCCGGGTCCTTCAGGCCCCAGATGTTGCTTGAGCCCTTTTCATCGGCAGCCGACGAACTGTACATGTCGAACAATTCGTTGCCGGGGCTGGTGAATGCGCCGTGGTTGATGCTCGTCATTTCGAAATCGAACTCCTGCATTCGCCG
Source organism: Noviherbaspirillum sp. (assembly GCA_035626875.1). Lineage (GTDB taxonomy): Bacteria > Pseudomonadota > Gammaproteobacteria > Burkholderiales > Burkholderiaceae_D > Noviherbaspirillum. The sequence goes on from DASPMV010000072.1 coordinate 4,705, forward strand.
CTGGATCAGCGCGTAGTCCGATGTGCGCTGGTTGACCTGTATCCCGAGTTTCTGCAGGTTGCGCACATACACGCTAATGATGCGTGACATCGCCCCCTGGTCATCGATGATTTCGAGCGTGAACGGCTCGCCCTTGGCATTACGCAGTGCTCCGTCCTTATACTCCCAGCCGGCTTCCTTGAACAAGGCTTTCGCCTGGACAAGATTGGCACGCAATGACGAGGGCGGGGTCGTGACCGGCTGCACGGGCGCGGGTCCGAACACCGCGGGGTCGAGCTGCGCGCGCAATGGTTCCAGCAATTTCAGTTCGTCGGGAGACGGCGTGCCGGTGGCGGCAAGCTCGCTGTTATTGAAGAAGGAATAGATGCGCTTGTACTGGTGATAGAACAACTGCCTGTTCATCCATTCGAAATCCATTGCCAGGTTCAGCGCCTTGCGTACGCGGATGTCCTGGAACTGCGGCTTGCGCAGGTTCATCATGAAGCCCTGCATGCCCGCGCCGTTCGAGTGCTTCAGCTCGCGCTTGATGATCTCGCCGCTCTCGAACTTCGGCCCGATGTAGGCGCGCGCCCAGTTCTTCGCGGAATACTCGACCACCACATCGAATTCGCCTGCCTTGAATGCTTCGAGCCGGGCGACATCGTCCTTGTAGAACTGGTAGTTGATCCGCGCGAAATTGAACATGCCGCGCCGCGACGGCACGCTGTCGCCCCAGTAGTTCGGATTGCGCCTGAAGCTGATCGAGCGTCCGATGTCGTATCGGTCGATCAGGTAGGGGCCGGTGGAAATCGGCGGTTCGAGCTGGATCTTGTCGAAGGAGGTGTTACTCCCCCACTTCCGCGAGAACACCGGCACGCCGCCCGCGATCAGGGGTAGCTCATGGTTGAGGGACTTGAAGTCGAACCGTACGGTGCGCTCGTCGACCACGACGCACTGCTTGATCTCGGCGAACGTGATCTTGTACGAAGGCGCCCCTTTGGAGACAAGGCTGTCGAACGAGTGCTTCACGTCCGCGGCGGTCACCGGATCGCCATTATTGAACCGCGCCTTCGGATTGAGGCGGAAGGTCATCGACATCCGGTCCGGCGCCAGCTGCATGTCCTCGGCCAGCAGGCCGTACATGGTGGCGACCTCGTCCGCCGAGCCGACGGCAAGCGTCTCGAACATCAGGTTGGAAACGCCGGCGGCGGATACGCCTTTCAGGGAGAACGGATTGAACTTGTCGAAACTGGTGCGCCGGTCGGGATTGGCGAGGAACAGTTCGCCGCCGCGGGGGGCATCCGGATTGACGTAGTCAAAATGCTTGAAACCCTCCGGATACTTCGGTGTCCCGTACAAGGAGAACGCATGGGCGGCCAATGCGCTTCCGCTGGCGGACACCAGGCTGACGAGCAGGATGGGTAAAAGGAATGTGCGCATGCGCCTCTATATATAGTGCACTCGGTGATTCAGGGCCGGGCTATTTTACCGAAAGGGACAACCAGGATTTCCAGTTCATCAAGATTTCCTTGCCCCTCGGTAAGGTGTGTGTGATCGTTTTAACATGCCAGACCACCAACACCGTTGATTTTTCCCAAGCGCGCAAAAGGTTGCCCTGTTCGTCAACCCAACCTACAATCTTGCCCAGTCTGAAAAATTGAACCCCGAAAACCGCGAAAATACGCGCGTTTCCGGTGATTCTTGACCGCGAAACGGTGGTCTATACCCGTATCGCGATAAAATACGCACCAAATTTTCTGGAGTCGTTCATGGCATTCCTGCAAGGCAAAAAAATTCTGATCACCGGACTCCTGTCCAACCGTTCCATCGCCTACGGCATTGCCCAGGCTTGCAAGCGCGAGGGTGCAGAACTGGCATTCACCTATGTGGGCGAACGCTTCAAGGACCGCATCACCGAGTTTGCCAAGGAATTCGACAGCGAGCTGGTGTTCGACTGCGACGTGTCCAGCGATGAGCAGATCAACGCAACCTTCGCCGATCTCGCCAAGTCCTGGGACCACCTCGACGGCCTGGTGCACTCGATCGGCTTCGCCCCGCGCGAAGCAATCACTGGAGATTTCCTAGATGGTTTGTCGCGGGAATCGTTCCGTATCGCACATGACATTTCGTCGTACAGCTTCCCCGCGATGGCGAAGGCGGCCTTGCCGATGCTGCGTCCGAACTCCTCGCTGATTACCCTGACCTACATGGGCTCGACCCGCGCCACGCCTAACTACAATACGATGGGCCTGGCAAAGGCGTCACTCGAGGCGAGTGTTCGTTACCTGGCGGAATCGCTCGGCCCGAAGGGCATCCGCGTGAACGGCATTTCGGCCGGTCCGATCAAGACGCTCGCTGCCAGCGGCATCAAGGATTTCGGCAAGCTCCTGGGCATCGTCGCCGCGCATGCGCCCCTGCGCCGCAACATCACGATTGAAGATGTCGGCAATACCGCTGCCTTCCTGCTGTCGGATCTCGCATCGGGCATCACCAGCGAGATTACCTATGTCGACGGCGGCTTCTCGCACGTGATGTACGCCCCGGAAGAGTAATACCGGAGCGGGGCGGGCCAGCCCGCCCCTTCGGAAAATAAGCCGACGGCGATTTCAAATACTCTGTATAATTCGCCGCTGTGCATTGCAGCATGATGTACCTCGCAGCATCGCAACCCTTTAGCAATAAACGATAAAGCATCCCGCCTCTTGGTGTCGCTCTAGATAGACACCGTCCCGGCGCAAAGCTTTGTGCCGAAATTTCTCAGAAAAATTCTCAGTTGTTTCGTTGGTTGGCGTTGCCTTTTCAATACGTTCGCGTACGCGTCATGAACGTGGTCGCGGCGTTGTAATTCAAGAAAGAAACACAATGACATTTGAAACACTCGGCCTGCACTCGTCCATCCTCAAGGCATTGACGGAAGCCGGCTACACCAAACCGACTCCCGTCCAGGAGCAGGCAGTTCCCGCGGCCCTGCAAGGCCGCGACCTGATGGTTTCCTCGCAAACCGGTTCCGGCAAGACCGCGGCATTCATGCTGCCGGCGCTGAACAAGTTTGCCCTCGCCGAACAATCGGCCCAGCCCGGCCTGAAGACGCCGAACCAGGAGCGCCAGTCCGTCCGTGCACGCGGCGAGCGTCCCCGTTTCCAGCCGGCGCAGCCGAAAATGCTGGTCCTGACCCCGACACGCGAACTGGCGCTGCAGGTCACCACTGCGACGACAAAGTACGGCACCTACGTGCGCCGCGTGCGCGCCGTGTCGATCCTGGGCGGCATGCCGTATCCGAAACAAATGCAATTGCTGGCCAAGAATCCGGAAATCCTGGTTGCGACCCCGGGCCGCCTGATCGACCACATGGAGTCGGGCAAGATCGACTTTTCGCAATTGGAGATTCTGGTGCTGGACGAAGCAGACCGCATGCTGGACATGGGCTTCATCGAAGACATCGAGAAGATCGTTGCAGCGACCCCGGAAAGCCGTCAGACGATGCTGTTCTCCGCGACACTCGACGGCGTCGTTGGCAACATGGCCAAGCGCATCACCCGTGATCCGCTGGTGATCCAGATCGCCAGCGCCGCGAGCCGCCACGAGAACATCCAGCAGCGCGTGCACTTTGTCGACGACCTGTCGCACAAGAATCGCCTGCTCGACCACCTGCTGCGCGATGCGTCCCTCGACCAGGCCGTCGTCTTCACTGCGACCAAGCGTGACGCCGACACCATCGCCGATCGCTTGAACATCGCTGGTTTCGCAGCCGCTGCATTGCACGGTGACATGCACCAGGGTGCCCGTAACCGCACGCTTGATGCGCTGCGCCGCGGCCAGGTGCGCGTTCTGGTGGCGACCGACGTTGCCGCACGCGGCATCGACGTGCCGGGCATCACGCACGTCGTTAACTACGACCTGCCGAAGTTCCCGGAAGACTACGTACACCGCATCGGCCGCACCGGTCGCGCCGGTCGCAATGGCCTCGCGATTTCGCTGGTGAACCATGCGGAAAACATCAACATCAAGCGTATCGAACGCTTCACCAAGCAATTGATCCCGGTCGATGTGATCGAAGGCTATGAGCCGAAAAAGACGGCGTCGGCACCGCGCACCGCGCGTAAGCCGGGCGGCTGGAAGCCGGGCGACAGCCGCGGTGGCAAGCCGGGTCAGCGCAGCTTCAGCAAGCCGGGCGCGCCGCGCAAGGATGGCGGTTACAACAAGGGTTCGCATTTCGGCGACAACGGCGGCGGACGCCGTTCCTACGGCGATCGCTGATCCGCACCTGCCTCAGCAAAACGGCCACTTCGGTGGCCGTTTTTTTTATAGCGCACAGGTCCGGAAACCGATGAACATGTCGTCCCGCTCGGGCAGGCAGAAGTTGCGGAACTTCGGCGAACGCAGGCGCAGGCGGGTGGCGAACGATGCCCCGCGTACTGCCTGATGGGTCATGAAGGCGGATTGCGAATACTCGCGGTAGGCGTCAGGAGCAAATCCCGGATAGGGCTCGAAGGGCGTGCAGGTCCACTCCCACAGGTCTCCCCAGCGCAAGGCCGCATGCCCGGACTGTGCGGCATACTCCCACTCCGCCTCGGTCGGCAGACGCCGTCCCGCCCACATGCAATACGCCTGCGCTTCGTAGAGGCTCAGGTGGCGCACCGGCTCGTCAGGCGACAAGGTGACTTGCGCGCCGAAACGCATGCAGCGCCAGCGCCGGCTTTCGCGTATCCAGTCCCGCGGCGCAGAGCGCTCGCTGGCCATCAGCCATGCGCGTCCCGCATTGCTCCAGAACTGCGGTTTCTGATAGCCCCCGTCGTCGACGAACTCTCCAAACTGCGCGTTCGACACCAGCGTCGAATCCATGTCGAATGCCGGCACATGGCAGGGGTATGACCATTTCTCGTTGTCGAACACGAAGGTGCTGTCGGGCTTGCTGCCGAGTTCTATCGTACCGCCCGGAAAACGGATCTCGCCTTGCGCCCAGGACGGCAAGTCACGCTGCGCCAGCTGCTGCGGCGCGGGAATGCCGAAAGTCTGCAGGCCCTGGGCGAGCGCTTCCCCGCGCATATCCTCGTATGCAAGCGCAAGCCGGTAGGGATAGAGCGCCGCCGGGTCGTTCCTGTTTCGGCCGAGCTTGTCGAGCACGCGGTCGAGCACCTCGTGGCAATACGTCTTCAGCGCACCCGTGCTTGGCAATTCCAGCGACCAGCGTGCGTCGTGTCCTACCGTGTTCGGATTGAACCACGCGTCGCCCTTCGTCAGCAGCGACCCGCGCTTCGCCGAGGCAGGATCGCTGGAAGACGCATCACGCAGGACGTTCCACTCCGCGAACCAGGCGATATGCCCGAGTTCCCACAATGGCGGATTGATGGTGGGCAGTACGGGTATGCGGCCTGCGACATCGAGTCCTTCTGCCGCATAGCATTCGAACAGAGCCAACGTGTACGCGCGCGCATCCTGCAAGGCGCCGGCAATTTCGTTCGGCGTGGCGGTGCGAAAAGAAAAATTCATCGTGATTTTGGTCGTATACGTGGCTGCCCGGCTCTTCATTATCGATGCCCTCGATGCAAATGCCAATGTCGAAGGAATTCGTCGAGTGCGCATTTGTGCTACTTTTGAAAGTTATTCTTATCTCCGCAGCAAAGGACCAACATGAGCATCGCCGTCAGGCAAGCCGCATTGTCGGATGCCGACATCATTGCCCCGCTTTTCGACCAGTATCGCCAGTTTTACCGACAGGAATCGCACTTGGCGCTGGCGCGCGCGTTCATTGTTGAACGCCTCGCCAGGCACGAATCCGTGATCTTTCTTGCGGAAAATACCTCACATGAGGCCGTCGGGTTCACGCAGCTCTTTCCGTCATTTACCTCTGTCGGTGTGGGACGCATCTGGGTGCTCAATGATTTGTATGTGGTGCCAGCCGCGCGTCGGCACGGTGTCGGAAGCATCTTGCTGGAAACGGCGCGTGCCCATGCAGCCGCGACCGGCTGCAAGCGCATCGAACTGTCCACCGCGCACGACAATCCTGCCCGGAAACTGTACGAATCGCACGGCTACACGACGGACGACGGCTTCATTCACTACAGCCTGCCCCTAGGCTGAGTTATAGGGATTTTGCCAGGCGGATGCCCGAGAACTGCCAGCGGGCGGACGACGGAAAGAAGTTGCGGTAGGTCACGCGCGCATGGCCAGCCGGGGTGGCGCAGGATGAGCCGCGCAGTACGTACTGGTTCGACATGAACTTGCCGTTGTACTCGCCGATCGCCCCGCTTGCCGCCTGATAGCCGGGGTATGGAGCGTAACTGCTGAGGGTCCACTGCCATGCGGCGCCGAAGAGTTCGCACAGTCCCCTCGCCTGCTCGCGTGGCGAGGACATCGGGTGCAGCGCGGTGGATCCGAATGAAGACGCGCCCAGTGCCGCATGCTCCCACTCCGCCTCCGTCGGCAATCGTGCGCTGCTCCAGCGCGCAAAGGCATCGGCTTCAAAGAATGACACATGGGTGACCGGCCTGTGCGGATCGAGCGGGTGCAATCCGTGCAGTGTGAATTCCTTCCATCCCCCCTTTTCCCGCCGCCAGTACAAGGGATGTGCGAGCCGGTTCGCCTGTACCCAGTCCCATCCTTCAGACAGCCAGAGCGAGGGCGTGTCGTAACCGCCGTCTTCGACGAACGCGAGGTACTCGCGGTTGTTGGTCAACCGCGAAGCCAGTGCATAGGCCTCGACAAACTGCCGATGACGCGGCGTCTCGTTGTCAAAGCAGACTCCGTCGCCGACGTGGCCGATGCCGACCAGTGCGGCCTCCAGTTCCACCCATCCAAGCGGCGCTGAAACAGGCGCCGGTTTGAACGGTGATGTCGAATACGCCGGAAACAACGGATTCAACGACAGCATGTGCTTGACGTCGGTGAGCATCAGTTCCTGGTGCTGCTGCTCGTGCTGCAATCCTGTTTCCACGAGCGCCAGCAGGTCGGCGGTGAGCGCCTGTTCCGACAGCAATGCGCAAAGCCGTTCATCGACATTGTGCCGGTACGCCGCAATGTCACGCAGCGGAGGCCGCGTGAGCATGCCGCGTTGCGGCCGGGGGTGCTTGTCGCCCACGCCGTTGTAATACGAATTGAAGAGGACGCGGAAAGCAGGATGGAAGGGCTTGAACCGGGGTTCGTGGCGCTCGAGGATGAACGTCTCGAAGAACCAGGTGGTATGCGCCATATGCCACTTGATGGGACTGGCGTCGGGCATCGACTGCACACAGCAGTCCTCCTCCGAGAGCGGGTCGGCCAGTGCCAACGTGTGCTTGCGCACCTCACGGTAGCGCGCCCCGATCGTATCGACATTCATCGTCAGGCTCCGTCACAGTGCGCGCGCATGGCACACCATGAACCATTCGCGCTCGTCGGTCCACGTGCGCACCGCGCCGAAGCCGGCCCGTTCCAGCATTTGCAGGAAGCCATGGCGCGAGTACTTGTAACTATTCTCGGTATGGATGCGCTCGCCCTGGCCGAAATGCCGCATGCCGCCACGCCAGTGGACAGTCACGCTGCGGCGTGCCTCGAGATGCATTTCGATACGGCCCAGGTCTTCATTGAAGAAGCCCCGATGACGCCAGTCGGCCACGTCGAAGTCGGCATCGACGAGCGTGTTCAGGTGGCGCAGCATGTTGAGATTGAATGCCGCGGTGACGCCAATGGCGTCGTCGTAGGCCGCGTCAAGCACGGACTTGTCCTTCACCAAGTCGACACCGATCAGCAAACCGCCGTCGCGGCCGCAGGCGTCGCGGATCTGGCCGAGCAGTCCGGCCGCTTCGTCCGGCGAGAAATTGCCGATCGATGAACCGGGATAAAAAAACAAGCGCTTCTCCCGGCGCACAGCCTCCGGCAGTTCCAGCGCATGCGAGAAGTCCATGCCGATTCCGGTCATGCGGATCATCGGGTAACGCTGGCGCAGGCGCTCGACCGCATCGCGCAGGAAGTCCACGGAAATGTCGATCGGCACGTACTGCGCCGGTTGCAACGCATGAAACAGCCCCTCGGCCTTCGCGCAATTGCCTGCCCCAAGGTCGATGAAAGTGGCACCGCGCCCGGTCGAACGCGCGATCTCGGCAAGATGGCGGCTGAAAATGCTGCCTTCGGTCCGCGTCGGATAATACTCGGGCAGCTCGCAGATGGCTTCGAACAGCTTCGATCCCAATGCGTCGTACAGGTACTTGGCCGCAATCGTCGCTACCGGCGCATTCAACCCCCTGTTCAGCTCCACCCGGGTCGCCTCCGGGTCAGCACGATACAACTGCAAGAAGTGAGGCTGGTCGGAATGGGGAAGGGACGCCATGGGTTCGCTCGAGCAAGCTTGCCTAAATGCCAGATTAGGCGGTGTGCAATGAAGGGCAAGGTTTTTCGTTATCATATTTGTCGGACTCCCAAGGGCATTGAGGCGACACAAGCAAGGTTTCGTATTTGCTGATGTCGAAACCGCATGACATTCCTTACTGTTGCCGCACACGTTGCCCGTGGAGTAACAATCCTTCTTACCCGCCATCCAGAATCCAGAATGCTCATCCTGCGGGACATCACCAAATCATATGCAAGTGGAAGGCAGGTGCTCGCGGGCCTCGATTACACGCTCGAAGCGGGCGAATACGTTGCTGTCATGGGCGAATCGGGCGTCGGCAAGTCAACCCTGCTGAACCTGATCGCGGGCCTTGATGTTCCCGACTCCGGCGAAATCCTGATCGACGACGTGGCAATGACCGCACTGGATGACGATGCGGCAACGCGGCTGCGTCGTGAGAAGTTCGGATTCGTGTTCCAGGCCTTCCATGTGCTGCCGCACCTGACGGTCATGCAGAACGTCGCCCTGCCATTGATGCTGAACAAGTCCAGCCTCGCACGCGCATCCGAGATGCTTGATGCGGTGGGACTGGGTGACCGTGGCAATGACTACCCACGGCAACTTTCCGGTGGTGAAATGCAGCGCGTTGCAATTGCGCGTGCACTGGTGCATCGTCCGAAACTGCTGCTGGCGGACGAGCCCACCGGCAATCTCGATCCCGACACCGCGCACGAGGTCCTGCTGCTGCTGCGCAAGGAAATCAAGGACAACGGCGCGTCGGGGATCATCGTCACGCATTCGCATGCCGCCGCCGCCACTGCGGACCGTGTGCTGGTCCTGACCCGCGATGGCTTGCAACCGGCATGAACACGGGATCGATCACACGACTGCGACGTTGGCTCACTCTCGGGGAATGGCGTGCCCATCCCGTACGCGCCCTGGTCGCGGCCGCGGCCATCGCCCTCGGCGTCGCGCTTGGCTTCGCGATTCATCTGATCAACGCCGCAGCTTATAACGAATTTTCCGCAGCAGTGAAAAGCCTGTCCGGGCAAGCGGACCTGCAGGTGCGCGGCACGCAGCCTACGTTCGACGAAGCGGTCTATGAAGCACTCGTGCAACGCAAGGAAATCGTCGTCGCCAGTCCGGTCCTTGAAGTGGATGCAGCGGTGCCCGGGCGGCAAGGATCGCTGAAAGTCCTCGGCATCGACGTCTTCCAGGCAGGCGTCATCGTGCCTGATCTCATTGGCGTGCCGGCGGATGACCGCGCCTTCGATACGCTCGCAGACGACGCGATTTTCCTCTCCCCTGCCGCGATGGAGTGGCTAAAGGTCAGGCAAGGCGACATGCTCCAGCTGCAGGCGGGCACCCGCGTCGTGAACCTGCGGGTTGCAGGCGGGCTGATGCGGGCCCGTGCCGGACAACGGCTCGCCGTGATGGACATCGGCGCCGCGCAATGGCGCTTTAACCTGCTCGGCCGGCTTTCCCACGTCGAGGTAAAACTGGAATCGGGCATTACCAGGGGCGCATTCAGGGCGGCACTCGAGAAGTCGTTGCCTGCAGGGCTGATCGTTACGGAAACGGAAGACCAGGAAGCGCGTACAGCAAACATGTCGCGTGCCTACCGCGTCAACCTCAACATGCTGGCGCTGGTGGCCCTGTTCACCGGCGCATTCCTGGTCTTTTCGACGCAGGCGCTGTCCGTACTGCGCCGCCGCAGCCAGATCGCGCTACTGCGCGTCAGCGGGATGACGCGCCGGGAAGTGCTGATGCACATCCTCCTGGAAGGAACCGTGCTGGGTGTGGCAGGGTCCGTCGCCGGACTCGCCGGGGGCTATGCAATTGCAGGCCTTGCACTTCGCCAGTTCGGCGGTGACCTTGGCGGGGGATACTTTCCCGGCGTACAGCCCACGGTGCAATTTTCGCTTCCGGCCGCGGTGGCATTCTTCCTGCTCGGCACCGTCGCCGGCCTGCTCGGCTGTGCCAGCCCGGCATGGGAAGCGGCAAGGGCGCGGCCCGCCCAAGCACTCAAATCCGGCAGCGAAGACGTGGCACTGTCCCGTCTTTCCACACCGTGGCCGTCGCTGGCCGCCCTTGCAGCGGGAGGAGCAATGTCGCAGTTGCCGCCGGTTTTCGAATTGCCCGTGTTCGGCTACCTCTCCATTGCGCTGCTGCTGATCGGCGGAATCGGTCTGATGCCGCGAGTCGCGGCGATGGTATTTTCCTTCCTGTCGCGCGCCGTAATCCGGCCCGGCACGAGCGCCGTCGCGGCACTCGCGCTCGGCCGTCTCGCCAACGCACCCAACCAGGCTTCGATTGCCCTCGGCGGTGTTCTCTCGAGCTTCAGCCTGATGGTGGCAATGGCAATCATGGTGGCCAGCTTCCGCGTGTCGGTGGATGACTGGCTGTCGCAGGTACTGTCAGCGGACTTGTACGTGAGCGCGGCCTTCGGGGGCAATACCGGCGCCTTCTCCGCCGCCGAGCAGGAGGCGATAGCGAGGGCCCCCGGCGTTAAGCGTGCCGACTTCCTGCGTGTGACACAACTGGTACTCGACCCGGCGCGCCCCTCGGTTGCCTTGCTCGCACGTCCGATCGACGCTGCCGATCCCGCGCGCACCCTACCACTGGTTGGCGACTCGGTACCGCCCTCGGACATTCCTGCCGACGCAGCGCCGGTGTGGGTGTCGGAGGCGATGACCGACCTGTACGGGTTCCATCCCGGCGAGCGCCACCGCCTGCCAATCGCCGGGCAATTGCGCGAGGTCTTCGTGGCGGGCATCTGGCGTGACTATGCGCGCCAATCGGGCGCGATTCAGATGCGGCTGGCAGATTACCGGCAGCTGACCGGTGACAGTGAGGTCAACGACGCGGCGCTCTGGCTAAATGAAGGGACTACCGCCTCCCAGGTCATTGAAGCCATCCGGCGCCTGCCGTTCAGCGAGGCGCTGGAATTCTCCGAACCCGCCGAGATCCGCGCCCTCAGCCTGCGCATCTTCGATCGCAGCTTTGCCGTCACCTACCTGCTCGAAGCCGTGGCAATCGTCATCGGCCTGTTCGGCGTGGCGGCAACGTTTTCCGCGCAAACACTGGCGCGCGCCAAAGAGTTCGGCATGCTCCGCCACGTCGGCGTCATGCGCCGCCAGATCCTCGCGATGCTGGCGGCGGAAGGCAGCCTGCTTACGCTGCTGGGGATCATCGTCGGGTTCCTGCTCGGCAGCGCGATCAGCCTGATCCTCGTGTTCGTGGTGAATCCGCAGTCCTTCCACTGGACCATGCAATTGCACATGCCCTGGGGCATACTGGTTTCGGTCGCGTCGCTGCTGCTGGTGTCGGCAGCGCTGACCGCGCTTGCATCGGGGCGGTACGCTGTCTCCGGCGACGCAGTCCGCGCAGTCAGGGAGGATTGGTAATGCTTGCGCGTGTCCTTTGCATGTTGGCGTTTTTTGCTTTCGCACTTCCCGCGTCTGCCGCGCCGCCGCAACTCTCCACCGTCGTCCCTGGAAAATCCCTCACGCTGCCGCAGGACTTCGGGGCACATCCCGATTTCCGTACCGAATGGTGGTACGTCACCGGGTGGGTCGAAACGCCGGATGGCAAACCGCTTGGTTTCCAGATCACCTTCTTCCGCTCTGCGACCGATCATGACGCGGACAATCCCAGCCGCTTCGCCCCCAAGCAACTCATCATCGCGCACGCCGCCCTGTCCGATCCGGCGGTGGGGAAACTGCTGCATGAACAGAAAAGCGCGCGTGAGGGATTCGGGCGCGCCTACGCAAGAACAGGCAACACCGACATCACGCTCGATACTTGGCGGTTCGTACGTGAAGCGAACGGCAGCTATCGGGCCAGCCTACCCGGCAGAGATTTCACGCTCGACCTGGTGCTCACGCCGACCCAGCCGCCGATGCTGCAAGGCGAAAACGGATTTTCCCGGAAGGGGCCGAAACCGGAACAGGCCAGCTACTACTACAGCGAACCGCAACTGAAGGTGGAAGGCGCCGTGACACGATCGGGCAGCACGACGCGCGTCAACGGTACTGCGTGGCTGGACCATGAATGGTCGACCACGGTGCTCGATCCGGAGGCGGCAGGATGGGACTGGATCGGCGCCAACCTGGACGATGGCGCAGCCTTGATGGTTTTCCGCATCCGCATGAAGAATGGCGACGTGCTGTGGTCCCACGCGGCGTTGCGGGACAAGTCAGGCCGCACCACGCAGTTCGGGCCGGACCAGGTGGAATTCACTCCCGTGCGCACATGGCGCTCGCCGCGCACCGGTGCGAGCTACCCTGTCGCCGTCAAGGTGCGCACCGGTTCGATGACATGGGAGCTGGAGCCGCTGCAGGACGACCAGGAACTCGATTCGCGACAATCTACGGGTTCGGTATATTGGGAGGGGGCCGTGACCCTGCGGCGCGACGGACAGCGCGTCGGACGGGGCTACCTTGAACTGACGGGCTACGTGAAGCCGCTGAAACTATGAATCCCTCAAGAGAACAAAAAAGCAGCATCGCCACGCTCAAGGGGCTCCTGCCCTTCCTGGCGCCGTACCGGAAGCAGTTCATGCTGGCTGGCGTGGCCCTGCTCATTGCCGCCGGCGCCACGCTTACCATTCCCTATGCCTTCGGGCGCATGATCGATGCCGGGTTCGGCAGCGAGGGGTTGCAGGACAGCGCCCATATCGATGTGTACTTCCTCGCGTTGTTCGGTGTTGCCTGCGTGCTCGCGCTGGCCACCGCGGCGCGCTTCTACATGGTCTCCTGGCTCGGCGAACGTGTCACCGCCGACTTGCGCAGCGCCGTGTACGGCCATGTGGTCCTGCAAAGCCCGCAGTTCTTCGAAACCACACAGACCGGCGAAGTGCTGTCGCGTCTCACGACCGACACGACGCTGATCCAGACCCTGGTGGGGACAAGCGTCTCGCTCGCCCTGCGCAATACCCTGCTCTTCGCGGGCGGACTGGTGATGCTGTTCGTCACCAGCGTCAAGCTGTCTTCGATCATCATCGTGATGCTGGCGGTGGTGGTCATTCCGATCATCCTGTTCGGCCGGCGCGTGAGAAAGCTGTCGCGCGACTCGCAGGACCGTGTCGCGGACGCCTCCGCGCTCGCCGGCGAAATCCTCAACGCCATGCCGACGGTGCAAGCCTTCACGCAGGAAAGGAATGAATCGCGGCGCTTCGGCGGTTCTGTGGAGCGCGCCTTTCACACGGCCATGCAACGCATCCGCGCACGCTCGATGCTGACCGCACTGGCGATCCTGCTCGTGTTCGGCGCGATCGTGTTCGTGCTGTGGCTCGGCGCACATGCCGTCATCCAGGGCACGATGACGCGCGGCGAGCTCGGCCAGTTCATCCTGTACGCCTCGATCGTTGCCGGTGCAACCGGCGCGCTGTCGGAAGTCATCGGCGAGGCGCAGCGCGCGGCCGGAGCGGCGGAGCGGTTGCTCGAACTGCTCGTCGTGCGTTCGCCGATACAACCGCCTGCTGCGCCGCTTTCCTTGCCTGCCCGTACGGCAAACGGGGCGGCGCTTGCGCTGCGCGACGTGACCTTCCACTATCCCTCGCGTCCGCAGAACGCCTCGCTGTCCGAGGTCTCGATCGACATCCGTCCGGGCGAAACCGTGGCCGTCGTCGGCCCATCCGGCGCGGGCAAGACGACGCTGTTCCAGCTGCTGCTGCGTTTCTACGATCCGCAAAAGGGGCAGATCCTTCTCGACGGCGTGGACATCCGCCGGCTCGACCTGCACGCGCTGCGCGGCGCCATCGGCATCGTCCCGCAGGACACGGTGATCTTTTCGGCCGACGCGATGGAGAACATTCGGTACGGACGCCCGGATGCCAGCGACGAGGAAGTGGTGCAAGCGGCACGCCTGGCCGCGGCGCATGAATTCATCGAACGCCTACCCGACGGTTACCGTTCCTTCCTTGGCGAACGCGGCGTCCGCCTGTCCGGTGGCCAGCGACAGCGCATCGCAATCGCCCGCGCGCTGTTGAAGAATCCGCCCCTGCTGCTGCTTGACGAGGCGACAAGCGCGCTCGACGCGGAATCGGAACGCCTGGTGCAGGCCGCGCTCGAGGCGGCGATGGTCGGCCGGACAACGCTGGTCATCGCCCATCGACTGGCCACTGTACAGCGTGCGGACAGGATCATCGTGCTGGAGCATGGTCGCATTGTCGAAACGGGCACCCATGCATCGCTGGTCGCGCAAAACGGCCTGTACGCCAGCCTCGCCGCATTGCAATTCGGTCAACAATAATTCGGACAGGCGGGCTGTCGAATTCCATTAAAATACCCGGTTCCACCGAACAAGCAGAACCATGCGCCAATACCTCGACTTCATGCGCCATGTCTATGAACATGGCACCGAAAAAACCGACCGCACCGGCACCGGCACGCGCTCGGTCTTCGGCCACCAGATGCGTTTCAACCTGCAGGAAGGATTTCCGCTGCTGACCACCAAGAAGGTCCACGTGAAATCCATCATCCATGAACTGATCTGGTTCCTGGCAGGCTCGACCAATATCAAGTACCTGAAAGACAACGGCGTTTCGATCTGGGACGAATGGGCCGACCCGGAAGGCAACCTGGGCCCCATCTACGGTTACCAATGGCGCTCCTGGCCGACGCCGGACGGCAAGCACATCGACCAGATCGCGCAGGTGATGGACCAGATCCGGAACAATCCGGATTCGCGCCGCATGATCGTCTCGGCGTGGAACGTCGCCGACATCCCGCAGATGAAGCTGCCGCCCTGCCACGCCTTCTTCCAGTTTTACGTCGCGGACGGCAAGCTGTCCTGCCAGCTCTACCAGCGCAGCGCGGACATCTTCCTCGGCGTGCCGTTCAACATCGCCTCGTATGCACTGCTCACGCACATGATGGCCCAGCAGGCCGGTCTCGACGTCGGTGAATTCATCTGGACCGGCGGCGACTGCCACCTGTATTCCAACCATATGGAACAGGTGCAGGAGCAGCTCTCGCGCAGCACCTTCCCGCTGCCCAAGCTGGTCATCAAGCGCAAGCCGGATTCGATCTTCGACTACAAGTACGAGGACTTCGAGATCGTGGGCTACGAGAGCCATCCGGCAATCAAGGCACCGGTGGCCGTCTGATGCCGCACCTGACGCTCGTCGTCGCCATCGACGAAAAACGTGGCATCGGGATCGACAACAAGTTGCCCTGGCATCTGCCGGAGGACCTCGCGCACTTCAAACGTACAACGATGGGGCATCCGATCATCATGGGGCGCAAGACCTTCGATTCGATCGGACGCCCGCTCCCCAACCGCCGCAACATCGTCATTACCCGGAATGCCGAATGGAAGCGTGATGGTGTCGACGCGGTGTCGTCATTGGGAGTCGCGCTGGCGCTCGTCGGCGATACGCCCTCCTGCATCATCGGCGGCGGACAGATCTTTGCGGAGGCGCTTCCCATCGCCAACCGCATGGTGGTGACCGAGATCGGCAAGACCTTCGAGTGCGACGCCTTCTTCCCTGAGTTCGACCGCAGCCAGTGGAAGGAAGTCGCGCGCGAAAACCACCGCTCCGACTCCAACGGATTCGACTACGCATACGTTACCTACGAACGCATTTAGGGAGAAAGAATGGCAGGAAACGGTTTTCACGTTCATGGTCCGCACGACCATGAAGTGGAACACGCCGCGCACGGCGGCGACGGTTTTTCCAACAAGATCGCGGTGACCACCGCGATTCTCGCCACTGTCGGCGCGATCTTCGGCTACCAGGCCGGCGACACGCAGAACAATGCCGCGCTGTACAAGAACAATGCAGCGATCAAGAAGACCGAGGCATCCAACCAGTGGAACTACTACCAGGCCAAGTCCAACAAGCAGAACCTGGCCGAGCTGGCCATGAGCCTGCCAGGTGTCGACACCGAGAAATACAAGGCCGAGGTCGAGCGTTACAAGTCGGAAAAGGCCGAGATCAAGGCCAAGGCCGAAGAGCTCGAGGTCTCTGCGGTGAACTGGGACAAGCAATCCGATGAGCAGATGCACCAGCACCACCGCTGGGCGCAGGCAATGACGGCGGAGCAGATCGCCGTCTCGCTGGCCGCCATCACCCTGCTCACGCGCAAGAAGTGGCTCGAATACGCGTCCTATGGCGTCGCCGCTGCCGGTCTCGGCCTCGGCGTGCTTGCCTGGCTGCATTTGTAATTTCCTCCCGGCCCGGCATTCGCCGGGCAACTCCTCCCTTCCCTGCCTGTCTCATTTATCCGCCTGCGGCCGGTTGGCCGGCATTGACCGGCTGCACATTTCCCTCAACGAAGAAAAGGAGATCGTCATGGACCAGGAGTCGGCAACATCGCAAGCATGGGGAAAATGGCTGGCTGGCGCGGCAATCGGTGCGGCGGCCATGTATCTGTCCGATCCCGACCGCGGCCGGCGTCGCCGCGCACTCATCCGGGACAAGGTGGTGAGCACGGCGCACCGCTCCCAGGGGGTCATTGGTACCGCGTCGCGCGACTTCGCCAATCGCATGCAAGGCGTGCGTGCGAAGACCGGCCGCTTGTTTTCACGGCGCGAAAGGGCGACTGGCGACGAACTGCTGGTCGAGCGCGTGCGCTCCATGGTAGGCCGTGCCGTGTCTCATCCTCACGCGATCAAGGTGCATGCCGAGGACGGCAGCATCATTCTGAACGGCCCCGTATTCGCCCATGAGAAAGCACAACTGCTGGCAGCCGTCCGCTCGGTTTCCGGCGTACGCAGTATCGACGATGCACTGCAGGTGCATGAACGCGCGGAAGGTGTGCCCTCGCTGCAGGGCGAAGGGCGTCCGAGGCAGCGCCATACCTCGATCATGCAGGCAAACTGGCCGCCGGCATGGCGCGCGGTAGCAACTGTCGGTGGCGGTGCGCTGGGCGCTTACGGCCTGCGCCAGCGTTCCGCGCTGGGACTCGCCGCTGCAGCCGTAGGCATCGGCCTGCTGGCGCGCGGCATGGCAAACATGAAAGGTCGGCAGGGATCGGCAAGGCACAGTGTGCAGACCATCGAACTGCACAAGACCGTCTATATCGAGGCAGCGCCTGAAGCTGTCTTTGACGCCTGGTCGGCCTACGAAAACTTCCCGCAATTCATGTCCAACGTCCTCGAGGTGCGCGACACGGGCAACGGACACTCGCATTGGGTCGTCAGCGGGCCGGCCGGGACGCGCATCGAATGGGATGCCATGGTGACGGAAAGCGACCGGCCGCGGACACTTGCCTGGCGCACCACGCAAGAGGCCGAGGTCGGGCATACCGGGCGTGTTCGCTTCGAACCGGCAGGGGACGGCACGAGGGTTTCCGTACACATGACCTACCGGCCGCCTGCCGGAGTGGTAGGCGACGCCGTTGCCACTCTGTTCAATGGCAATCCGAAGCACCAGCTGGAAGAAGACCTGCTGCGCATGAAGAGACACATCGAAGGCAGCGCACCGCCGCGGGGCGTGGATATCGCCGCCGAGCAGGCGATCTACCCGAGCTGAGCGCCGATCACGCCGTGGCAGGGAGCACGGCGCACCCATATCAAAACAACAACTTTCTATTATCTTTGTAAAATCGCGGCCATTTTGCGCACGCTCCCGTCATATCTGCGAAAATTCGGTTTTTCTTTTTTCGGCGCGCAAGCTTTCCCGCCCAGGCGTCTCCCTAGCATCTTGTCCATACTGGAGACCACATGAAATTCCGCTTCCCTATCGTCATCATCGACGAAGACTTCCGCTCCGAAAACACGTCCGGCCTCGGCATCCGCGCACTTGCCGAAGCAATGGAACAAGAAGGCATGGAAGTCCTGGGCGTGACCAGCTACGGCGATCTGTCGCAGTTCGCACAACAGCAATCGCGCGCGTCCGCCTTCATCCTGTCGATCGACGATGAAGAATTCGGCGGCGGCACCTCGGAAGAAACCGACGCGGCACTGAAATCCCTGCGTGCCTTCGTGGAAGAGATCCGCTACAAAAACGCCGACATCCCGATTTATCTGTACGGCGAAACCCGCACCTCGCGCCACATCCCGAACGATATCCTGCGCGAGCTGCACGGCTTCATCCATATGTTCGAGGACACCCCGGAGTTCGTCGCGCGCCACATCATCCGCGAAGCGAAGTCCTACCTTGACAGCCTGGCGCCGCCCTTCTTCCGCGCACTGGTGCACTACGCGAAGGACGGTTCGTACTCCTGGCACTGCCCCGGCCACTCCGGCGGCGTGGCCTTCCTCAAGTCGCCGATCGGCCAGATGTTCCACCAGTTCTTCGGCGAGAACATGCTGCGCGCCGACGTCTGCAACGCCGTGGAAGAACTCGGCCAGCTGCTCGACCACACAGGTCCGGTAGCCGCCTCGGAGCGCAATGCCGCACGCATCTTCAATGCGGACCATTGCTACTTCGTCACCAATGGCACCTCGACTTCCAACAAGATGGTCTGGCACTCCACCGTCGGCCCCGGCGACATCGTCGTCGTCGACCGCAACTGCCACAAGTCCATCCTGCACTCGATCATCATGACCGGCGCGATCCCGGTGTTCCTGATGCCGACGCGTAACCACCTCGGCATTATCGGCCCGATCCCGCTCGAAGAATTCAAGATCGAGAACATCATGAAGAAGATCGAGGCCAACCCGTTCGCGCGCGAAGCGGTGAACAAGAAGCCCCGCATCCTGACCATCACGCAGTCGACCTACGACGGCGTGCTGTACAACGTCGAGACCATCAAGGAAATGCTCGACGGGAAGATCGACACGCTCCACTTCGACGAAGCCTGGCTGCCGCATGCGACCTTCCACGACTTCTACAAGAACATGCACGCGATCGGCAAGGACCGTCCGCGCGCGAAGGAGTCGCTGATATTCTCGACGCAGTCGACGCACAAGCTGCTGGCCGGCCTGTCGCAGGCCTCGCAGATCCTGGTGCGCGATTCGCAGACGGTGAAGCTCGACCAGGACATGTTCAACGAAGCCTACCTGATGCACACCTCCACCTCGCCGCAGTACGCGATCATCGCCTCCTGCGACATCGCGGCAGCAATGATGGAACCGCCGGGCGGCACCGCGCTGGTCGAGGAGAGCATCCTCGAGGCGCTCGACTTCCGCCGCGCGATGCGCAAGGTCGACGAGGAATGGGGCCAGGACTGGTGGTTCCAGGTCTGGGGTCCGGACAAGTTCTCGGAAGAAGGCATGGGCTCGCGCGAGGACTGGATGATCCGCGCAGAAGACGACTGGCACGGCTTCGGCAAGCTGGCGCCCGGCTTCAACATGCTCGACCCGATCAAGGCGACCATCGTCACCCCGGGCCTGGCGCTCGACGGCAAGTTCGGCGAGACCGGCATCCCGGCGTCGATCGTTACTAAGTACCTGGCCGAGCACGGCGTCATCGTCGAGAAGTGCGGCCTGTATTCGTTCTTCATCATGTTCACCATCGGCATCACCAAGGGCCGCTGGAACACGCTGCTGACTGCGCTGCAGCAGTTCAAGGACGATTACGACAAGAACCAGCCGATCTGGCGCATCCTGCCGGAATTCGCCGCTGCGAATCCCCGCTACGAGCGCGTCGGCCTGCGCGAGCTCTGCCACAGCATCCACGACATGTACAAGACCTACGACGTCGCACGCCTGACGATGGAAATGTACCTGTCCGACATGCAGCCGGCGATGAAGCCGTCCGATGCGTTCGCGAAGATGGCGCACCGCGAGATCGAGCGCGTGGCGATCGAAGAACTCGAAGGCCGCGTCACCGCGATCCTGCTGACGCCCTACCCGCCCGGCATTCCGCTGCTGATCCCGGGCGAGCGCTTCAACAAGACCATCGTCGACTACCTGAAGTTTGCGCGCGACTTCAACGAGCGCTTCCCCGGCTTCGAGACCGACGTGCATGGTCTCGTGACGCAGGACGTGGATGGCAAGCGCGGTTACTACGTCGACTGCGTGAAGTAAGACGAAGGGTACGCGACGTCGTCGATGGGCCGAAGATGAAAAAGCCACGGAGCGATCCGTGGCTTTTTTACTTTTGAAGGAAGCCGCGCCGAAGCGTCAAAAACTGTAGCTCAGTCCGGCCACGGCGTGGAAGGTGCGCACGCGCGTTTCCGCCTCCCCGTTGGCGATCCCCACTTCGGCCGTGCCTCTGTTGAACTTGGCCTCGACAAATGCGCCTATCCTGTCCGTGAATCGATAGTGGGCGCCGCCCAGCACCTGGAATCCGAAACCCGACGCCTGGTACCCCGACTCGTGCGGCGCATTGTCCACGACGTTTTCCGAATGCGGCCGGTAGTACGCCAACCCGGCGCCGACATACGGCTGCACGCGTCCTCTTGCGAAACCGAGGTCCAGCCAGCGATAGATCCCGTTGATGCTGAGGACATTCACGCCGTGCGAAATTTCAAAGCGCTGTACGTACTGGTCCATGCGTCCTGTACCGTTTGTCGGCGCGCCCTTCCATGTGCCTTGCACCGGCACGACGCGCTCGGTCTTCCCGTACATCTTGTAATGGGTAAAGTCGATCGCCCCGCCCCAGTTCCGATACCGCTCATGAAAATGGGTAAAACGAAGGCCATAGTAGGGCGCGGCCTTCAGCGGATCTGCGCCCCATTCCACATCCTGCAGCGTCAGCGCCGTGCCCGCTCCTGGTTGCGAAATCCTCAAGTCGCTGTTTCGTGTCCAGGAAGAACCGCTGTAGACAGAAAACACATTCTCAGCGGAAGCAATGCCGTGCAGGCTGAAAAGTCCGATTGCCGCGAGTAGTGCAGCGCCCCGCCCTGCCAGTCTCGTTCGAAACATCGTCGCCTCCTTGCAGGTCAATTTCTCACAATAGGCGGGAAACGACGCAACAGCAAAACTTTCCTGACCCTCGTACCCGGCAGAAGCGCCTGCTTCGTGGAACAGGTGCAAGGCGGCACCTGCTCGGCTATCCTTATGCCCACTGGATCAAGCTGGCCGATCGCGACCGCTGGAGACCAGCTCACACAAGGCTCAAAGGAAAGCCGTATGCCAGGCAAGCACACAAAACAATTTCCGCCGATCGCTGCATTTGTCTATCGTCCGGACGAGGACGCATCGTCGCTGCTGGTCCAGGTCGCGCACCTGCTTCGCGCGAAAGACGTGGTCGTGGCGGGTGCGGTCCAGCATCACGATGGCCCCTGCCAGATGTCCCTCGAGATTTTCCCGTCAGGCAGGCGCCTGTCGATTTCCCAGCCGCTCGCCAAGGCGGGTAGCTGCAAACTCGATACTGGAGCGCTTGCGGAGGCCGCGGCCGAGGTGCGCCAGGCCATCGACGGCAAACCCCAGCTCGCAATATTCAACAAGTTCGGCGCGCAGGAGGCGGGAGGCGACGGCATGCGTGCCGAAATGGCAGCCGCCGTCGTGGCGGACGTGGCCCTCCTGACTGCGGTCAGCGAAGAACTCCTGCCTCAATGGGTTGCCTTTACGGGCGGGAACGACGTCCGTCTACCCTGCCGGCCTGAAGCTGCGCTGGACTGGTGGGAAAGCCTGAACAAGCGGAAGTATTGACGTATCTTTCGCTCCATCCAGGCTGCCGCTGCTACAGGTACACGACGGACACGTCCTTGCCAAAGACATCGCGCACCGGCTCCACCAGGTGCTCATGGTGGGTCAGGTAAATCACCTGCGTTTTTTCAGACAGTGAAGCGAGCGCTTCGAAGCCGGCCTTCGAACGCCCGTCGTCGTAATTGATGAACAGGTCGTCCGCAATGAACGGCAAGGGCGGCGCTTTCTCCAGGTGCATTTCCAGCGCTGCGAGCCGCAATGCCAGGTACAGCTGGTCGCGCGTGCCGTCACTCATGCCGGAAATTCCCACCAGCTTGCCGTCCATGCGCTGGCCGTGCAGCGTCATCGGCTGCGCGTCGAAATCCACGACCAGCCGGTTGAACATGCCTTGCGTGAGCTGCGCGAAGATTGCGCTGGCACGGCCAAGCATCGGCCCCTGCTTCTCCTGCCGGTACCGGTCGATGGACCAGCGAAGGAGCTTTGCCGCAGTGAAGACCTTGACGTAGCGTTCCGCTGCATCTGCCATCTGCGCAAGCGCTTCCTGCCGCTGCGCCTCGGCCATGGCAGCTGCGCCGGAGCCGCCGATCGATCCCAATGCGCTGCCGGCATTTTCCTTTTCGGCGGAGAGCGCTGCCTGGCGCTGGACTGCAGCGGCGTGTTCCGCAGTCGTGTGTTCCAGCTCGGCCGTCACCTGCGAGAGGTCGGCACCGTCGATTTCCTGTTCCAACTGTTCGCGCGTCAGTCCGTCACCGCCGTCGACGAGCTGGGCCTTTGCCTTGGCCAGATCGAGCATGCAACGGCGATGCGCATCGGCGCGCGAAATGGCCTCGGCAAGCGCGGAGCGGGAATCGACGCCAGCCCTTTCCATCAACGGCTTCAGGCTGGCATTGGCTGTTTCAATCGATTCCTGTGCGCTTTTCGCCTGCTCCTTCGCAACCCGGATGGTCTCTTTCAAGCGGTTTGCCTCGGTTCGCGCTTCCTTCGCACGGGCCAGCCGTTTCGCCAGCTCCTGCGCCATCTGGTTCGGCGCAACGCCATCGAACTCGCTGCCGAAGTGCTGCGCCAGGCGCTGTGCTTCCTCGGCGAATTTCTCCAGGTCGGCCTTCATCGCGAAGATGCGTTCCACGCGGATCTGCCGCACCTTGCCCAGCAGTTCATCGAGCGACGTGAACAGCTCCAGCGCGCCGCCGACCGTACCCACCGTACTCTCCTGCGCCAGTCCTGCCGCCGCCAGTGCCCGCGACCATTCTTCCTTCCAGTTGGCTACGGCAGCCCGTGCATCGGCCGCCGTTTGCGTGAGGGTCTGGGCCTGTGCCTTTGCCGCCTTCAACTGCCCTTCCAGGGTTTCGCGACGCACCCTGGTGCCGTCGAGCACCTGGATATGTTGTTCGGCAAGAACGCAGAGCGCGATCAGTTTTTCCGTATCCTCAACGTGCAGCCCCGCATCGCGCAACGCAGCCGTCAACGCCTGCCGATGCTCCTGGACCTGGCGCGACTGGGCATCGGCGCTGTCCTGCACCTCCTGGCATTCCGCCGCGAGCCCGATGAGCTTATCCCGCTTGGCGATCCAGTCGGTGATATTTTCCAGCTTCATGCCATGCAGACCGACGGCAGTTGCCATCTCTGCCCACATCTTGTCGAACTGGCCCAGCTGCTCAATCAGTTGGGACCGCTGCTCGTCGAGGAGCGATTGCTGGTGGATGGCCGCCTGGAGCTGATGCTGGTGGCTCTGCAGCTGCGCCGCCGCTTCGACATTGTCGAGCCGCTTGTCGGCCAGCGCATCCGCGCCCTGGACCTGCGCTTCGAACTGTTCCGCGCCTTCCTGAACGCTGACCGTCCCGGACTTGATCGCCAGCCAGGAGGCGTCGCGTTCCTGCCGCGCCTCCAACACCGCTTCCGGCGGCGTCGGCTGATGCAATTCGGTGAGCTGGGAGATCTTGAGCTTCAGCATCGATACCGCGCCGGCCTGGTCCTGGATGCGTTGTTCCAGTGCCTTCCTGTCGTTGACCAGCGTGAGCCGGTCCTGGATCACATGCTGGATCTCCTCCGGCCCCGGCAACTCCATTGCAGCCAGCTCGGCAACCGGCCTGTTCCATCGACCCAGCGCCAGCTCCGCCGTGCCGAGCGCAGTCCTGGCCTTTGCAAGCTGGCTTTGCTGTTTCTGCATCGCGGCCTCTGCGTCGCCGAGGCTGCGTGCGCTCGCAAGCGCTGCGCGCAATGTAGGCCGGACCTCGCCGGTTTGCATTCCGGCCAGGTCCTGCTCCAGCTGCTGTATTTCGGATGCCTTTGCCTTCTCGGCCTGTTCCGCAGCGCGCAGCGCCTGCGTCAATCCGCTGTGCGCCTGCGACAGGCGCGACAGTTCCCGGCGCACCAGTACGGATGGCAGGCGCGCACCAAGCTCTTCCTCGGATGCAGCCTCCCATCCAAGTTGCGCGCATGCCTTGCGGATGTCCGCCTGCAGCGCATTGATCTCTTCCTGCCGCTTGCCGATATCGCGCTCGTAGGTCGCATAGCGCACGCGGCATTCCTCGAGCATCATGATGTCGGATTCGACTTCCAGGACGGCGTGGTCGAGCTGGATGCCCGCGAGTTCTTCCTGCGCCTTGTCGGCTTCCCCGCTGCGCAGGTCGAGCAGTTGCCGTGCCGTGGCCAAGTCGCGCTCCGCGGTTGCCAGGATGGCTGCGGCGTCGGCCGGCAGATCCGCCACCTGGCCGATATCACTAAGCTGGCGCTCGATGTCACGCACGGCATGCAGGAACGGCGCGGTGCGGCGAATGCGTTCCAGCTTGCTGCGCTTGACCTCAAGCTGCCTCAATGATTCGCCGACGCTACCAAGCTCATCCATTACGGATTGCAGGCGGGCGTTCGCTTCCGTCCATACCTTGGTACGAACCGTCGTTTCCTTCAATGCCGCGCTGGCCTTGTCGAACAAGTCGGCGGCGCTGTAATACGCGCGATCGGCGGCCTTTCTCGGCGCCCACAGCTTGTCTGCTTCAGCGAGGAGCGCATCCCTGATCCTGCCCAGACTGGCAATGCCGGCCGCCGACTGGAACAACACTTGGCCGACATCGTTCTCCGCATTCAGAATGCTGTTGCCGCCCTCGATCAGGCGGGTATGGTCAAGACCGAACATCTGGTCGAAGAAATGCCTGTCGGCGGTGCCGAGGAAAGGCACGAGCGTATTGTCTGCAAGGACCGAGTCCGATGGCGTGCGCAGCGTCTGTTTTTGCGCCTTTGCGCGCTGGAATTCCAGCGCCCCGCTCTGGTTGGCGATCGATGCGCCAACCCGCAGCTCGTTCAACGGATGGATGAATGCATGCACGGAGCGCGGAGGTATCCCGAACAGCAGGTCGAGGACAGCGGAGCGCAGGGTCGACTTGCCGGCTTCGTTGGGGCCGACAATGAGGTGGAAGTCGCGTGTCGAATGCGGGAATTCAACGGAACGATCCGTGAACTTGCCGTATTTGATCAGGTCGAGCCGGTTCAATCGCATTGCTGCTTACTCCATCCTTGCGAGTTGCGACACGAGGCCGGGACGGACTTCGCCAACCAGTCCGGCGAGTTCGCCGTTGCGGATGTCCTTGAAGTACGGGACTGCATGCTGAAGTTCCAGGGGCGCCTTGGACACCAGCGTCATCAGGTCGGCCTTCAGGCTGGCGAGAAATTCCGGGTCGGTCTGCGCCTCCTCGAACAACTCCTGCAGGTCGGCCAGCGCGTCGCCCCGGGCACGGATGGCATTCGTCTCGTCGGAAGCAGTCGTGCTTGTTTTTACCTTTTCGATCCAGAGCCGATCAGGTGCGATTGCCGCGGCCGAGGCGAGCACCTCGGCCCGCAATTGCGTTTCCATCCCGAACAGTTCGCCATGTACCGGTGTCTTGCCCGTGATGGTGATCCTGACAGCCGACGGCATATTGCCCGGGCTGTTTTCGATCACCCCTTCCAGTTCCCTGTTGATGGCGTGCACCACATCCGCTAGGCAGCTGCATGCGGCCGCATCGACGTTCACGCTGTGCCAGCGCAGTACGTCGACGAACAGGCGTTCAATCTTCTGGACGCCGGTCTCGTCCGCGGTGACGAGTACGGCGCCGCGCGGGCCGGTTTCACGGATGTGACGCCCCTGCAGGTTGCCAGGAAATACGACGGTCGAAGGCCCCTGCCAGACCTGGTATTCGTGCACATGTCCGAGCGCCCAGTACTGATAGCCCTTCGCATGGAGTTCATCGATCGTGCACGGCGCGTAGTTGGCGTGCGTGGACTGCACGCCGAGCGCGGTGTGCAATACGCCGATGTTGAACATGCCTGGCAGCGGATCGGGATAGGTCTGCGCCAGGTTCTCGGTCGTCGCCGCATCCTTGAAGCTGCGTCCGTGCAGCGCCACCTTCAAGTCCTCGATGATGAAGGTGTGCGCCTTGCGGGATTCGAAGGTATGCACGTTGTCGGGCAGGACCAGTTTTTTGGTCATCTCGCTTTCGGCGTCGTGGTTGCCGAACTTGACGTAGGCAGGGATGCCGGCCTTCTTCAGGCGGCCCATCTCCCGGCAGAAGTAGATGCCGGTGTTATGGTCTTTCCAGCCGCCGTCATAGAGGTCGCCGGCGATGACGACGAAGTCCACCTGCAGCTCGATCGCTTCATTGATGAGGTTGGTAAACGCATCGCGGGTCGCGCTGCGCAGCATCTGCGCGGGCGCGTCCGGATAGGCGCTCAGGCCGGTCAGGGGACTATCCAGGTGGATGTCCGCCGCATGAATGAATCTCATTGATTTCTTCCCCGAATTGAAGGCAAGGTCTGCTGTGGTCTGGTGCGAGTGCCACGTGGCGAAAGCGCCTGCTTTATCGCGCGGGCGATCATACACATGGAAGCATTTATGTGCCAGCTTTCCGCAGCGGAGCGGGAAATCGGGCAGCGGGTGAGGAATTCAGCCGGCAGACCCGGCGGCGATGGCGTCGATATGACGGAGGACGTCGTCCGCCCGGCCTTCGGCGACGAGTTGAGCGGGCGTCTTGCCGTCGAACTTTTCCAGCGGCGCGTTCATCCACGCGCTGGCTGCGTCGTCGTTTCCTGTGATGTCCCGCGCCCGGTGCATGACCGTGTAATACGCCTGCGCCTTGCGCGACTGCGCTTCGAATCTTGAGCGAAGTGCTTCAAGTCCTTGCGGGGAGAGGGTGCCGTCTTTAGTCATGATTTGCCTCGGTTGAAACTCTTGCTGGTCCTGCATTATGCCTTGCAAGAGCAGCTGCCCGAGACCTTTTGCTTCCTGGCCGGAGCTCAAGCCTCCATGCGCACCCTGAAACGCCGCTGGCGGTCGGCTTCGACCTCGGCGGGCGTCATCGCGCCGATTTTCAACAGCACGTTGTTCATGTATTCGTTGCGCTGCGCCGGCGTGTGCTGGAGGGCCATCACGTACCCGTCGGTCATGCCTTTCAGGTGCTGGACCCGCCCGGACAGCTTCTCGCCCTTGGCGAGGCCTTGCCGGTACCCGTACTGGCGTCCGCTGAAGTAACCGAATCCGTACACGGCAATTGCACCGATGACAATGCCGAGCACGGCGGCGAGGATATTTGCGTTGTCCATGGAAACATTCCCTGAGAGTAATGCGCCATGCTACCGCCCGGAGCCAAGCGAGTCATTGCCCTTTCTGACAACCTCACGCGCAAACTTGACTGCCCGTCTTCAAAGCTTGCGTTGACGGCATTTACATTTCGCAACAAGAGTCGCATTTCAGAAACAGACCTTCCGATGCTTTGCGCGCATCATGAAATCGAGGACAGTGCGCACACAAGCGCACGCAGTGCAAGGATTCAAGTCTCCAGAGGTGGGCCGCTTCCCTTCAACGGGAAGTTTGGGTTGGCGGCAGGATGGTTGAAGTACTGCGGACGTATAGCGAACACCCTACCCCCTACCTACCCCTCCCTTTCACGGGAGGGTTTTTTTTGCCTGCTCAAAAGATCGAGCGCGCCGTCAGCGTCGTGAATCGCTCCAGCGCGTAGGTGCCGGCCAGCGAGTTGCCATTCGGGTCCAGCCCCGGCGACCAGACCGCGACGCACGCCTCGCCCGGCAGTAGTGCGAGGATACCGCCACCCACACCGCTCTTCGCCGGCAGTCCGACGCGGAAGGCAAAGTCTCCCGCCGCATCGTAGGTGCCGCAGGTGAGCATCAATGCATTGAGGCGTTTCGCCGGACTGAGGCCGAGGATGCGCGTGCCGCTCCAGGGAATGACGCCGTGGTTGGCGAGGAAACTGCCGGCCTTGGCGAGTTCGGCGCAGGTCATCGTGATGGAGCACTGCCGGCAGTAGCTGTCGATCACCGTCTCGACCGGATTGTGCAGATTGCCGAAGTCCTTCATGAAATACGCGATGGCGCTGTTGCGGTTGGCCGTCTTCCGCTCCGACTCCGCCACGGTCAGGTCGAATTCGATGCCCTGCTCGCCGGCGACCTGGCGCATGAACTGCAGGACCGCCATATCGGGCTGCACGAAGCGCGATGCAAGGATGTCGGTGATGACGAGCGCGCCGGCGTTGATGAAGGGATTGCGTGGCTTGCCTCGCTCCACTTCCAGCTGCACCAGCGAGTTGAAGGGATTGCCGGAGGGCTCGCGCCCGACACGCCTCCAAATGTCGTCGCCCTCTCGGGAAAAGGCCAGCGCCAGTGCGAACAGCTTGGTGACGCTCTGCAGCGAGAACTTCACCTGCGCATCGCCGGCCGCATAGGTCCGGCCGTCCAGGCAATGCACCGCCATGCCGAAGCGTTCCGGCGAAACCTTGGACAGTTCGGGAATGTAGCCGGCGACCTTGCCCTGCCCGAGCAAGGGCAGGACTTCGCCGTGGATGGTATCGAGGATGTGCTGGTAGTCGAGGGACATCGGTGCCGCCTTGCGGAATAAGCCGCCGCTCATGCAGGCGGCACGCGGCGCATTCTATGGCACCTTCCTCCAAAGAAAATTTGGAAGATCCCTCGACGAAGAGACTCAGGTCTTGGGCAGGGTCACGCCGCGCTGGCCCTGGTACTTGCCGCCGCGGTCCTTGTACGAGGTCTCGCACATTTCATCGCTCTCGAAGAACAGCACCTGTGCGCAGCCCTCGCCGGCATAGATCTTCGCGGGCAGCGGCGTGGTATTGGAGAACTCGAGCGTGACATAGCCTTCCCACTCCGGCTCGAACGGCGTCACATTGACGATGATGCCGCAACGCGCATAGGTCGACTTGCCGAGGCAGATGGTCAGCACGCTGCGCGGGATGCGGAAGTACTCGACCGTACGCGCCAGCGCGAAGGAATTCGGCGGGATGATGCAGACATCGCCCTTGAAATCGACGAACGACTTCTCGTCGAAGTTCTTCGGATCGACGATGGTGCTGTTGATGTTGGTGAAAATCTTGAATTCGTCGGCGCAGCGGATATCGTAGCCGTAGGACGAGGTGCCGTAGCTGACGATCTTCTGGCCATCGACGTGGCGCACCTGGCCTGGCTCGTACGGTTCGATCATGCCGTGTTCCTCGGCCATGCGGCGGATCCACTTGTCGGATTTGATGCTCATTGTTTTCGCGGGAGGTAAGGATTGCGGGGCGGTCGCAGGGGCGGCAGGCGCCCGCAAACGACGAATCCCCGCGATTTTACGCGAAAACACCCCGGCAGCCACCAAACTTGGGGGCCGGCCGGACGGAATTGACCTGGATCAGTTCCAGGCGCTATAAGTGTTATTGAATTGACTAGGAGGCTGCGCGGCAGAAGGCGTCGGCCCAAACCGCCGAGAAGCCGGTATCGTTCGGCGATTCGGTCGGCGCCAATAGCAGCGGCTATTGGCTTGCCCGCATCACCAAACGCTCCTCGGCTTTCGACGGTTTTGTCTCGACGCCTTCTGCCGCGCAGCCTCCTAGACGGCCTGCCGGAACACTTCCGGCCGGCGATCCATCGGCTGGTGGAACCAGGACGCCTCGTCGACATACTGCTGCTCGACGCAGGCCACGTAGGCTTCCTTCAGGCGCGTCGGATCCTGCAGCAGGCGATCCTTCCACTCGCCGAGATGGACATGGTTCTGGATCAGGCTGCGCAGGACGGTTGCGTGCTCGGTCACGCCGACCGCGTTGCAGCCGATCAGCACATCCTTGAAGAACTCGAGGCGCAGGTACTTGAAGTTGCGCTCGTCGGCGACCTCCACCCACTGCCCGCCGCGCACCCCCTGCCAGTTACCGAAGGAAGAAGAGATCAGCCCCATCGTGTCGACCACATCGATCTGCCGCACGCCGCGCTGGAATGCATGTTTTCCGGTCATGTTCAGCGCGGCGCAGTAGGCCTGGTCCGCCGCGTTCGGCTGCACCCCGGAGATGATGGAACGGCCCACCAGGTTATCGTAAGTCTCGGCACAGTCGCCTGCCGCATACACGCCCGGCACATTGGTCTGCATCGACGCATCGACCACCACGCCCTGCAGGCACCGGATGCCGCTGCCCTTCAGGAAGGAGACATTCGGCATGGTGCCGACGGAGAACACGACGAGATCGGCAACCATCTGCTGATGGTTCGACAGACGGACCAGGCGAGCCCCGCCCGCATGTGCCAGGTCGCTGCTGCCGATCGCCACCACTCTGGTAGACGTGAAAATCCTGACGCCCTTCTTCTCGCACCAGCGCTGCACCATGTCGCCGGATTTCTTGCCCATCATGCCCGGCAACATGCGGTCGCGCCGCTCCACAACGGTCAGCATGACGCCGCGCGCAAGGAGCGCTTCCATGATGATGGAGCCGATGAAACCCGCCCCGATGAGGACGACGCGCGCGCCGGGTTGTGCGAGCTTCTGGATGCGGCGCGCGTCGTCGAGCGTCCAGCACGGGAGGACACCGGGAAAATCGATCCCCGGGATGACCGGGATGCGGGGAGACGCGCCGCTAGCGATGAGCAGCTTGTCGAATTCGATTGCACTGCCGTCTTCCATCTTGACGGTGCGCGTACGGCTGCTCACATGGACTGCGCGCCCGAGTACCGGCTTGACTTGCTGGCGCGCGAACCAGTCCTTTTCGCGCCGCAGGTGCGTGCCGGCTTCACTGATGTTGGCTGCCAGGAGATGGGGAATGGCCATGCGCGAGTACGGCACTTCCGCTTCGTCGCCGATGATGATGATCTCATCGCACGGCGCATTCTTTCGAATCGTCTCTGCAGCGATGATGCCGGCAGGACCGTTGCCGATGATGACGTGCCTCATGGTCTTTGCATTCCCTTCCCCCGTTCTATGAGGATGTACGAAGACCACTATACCGGCGGCAAAACGTTATCAATTGAACAATGTCAACCGAACAGCATAATGCTGGGAAAGCTGAGTTCAGGAAATGTCAGCCTTGCGTGGAATCTTGTCCGTGAGGGAAATACCGTTCTTTACCGCAGTCATCTCCGCGAGAATCGAGATCGCTATCTCGGCGGGGACACGGCTGCCAATATGCAGACCGATGGGGCCATGCAGTCGGGCAACCTGCCCGTCCGTCAGATCGAACTGCTTCAGTCGCTCGCGCCGCTTCGCGTTGTTGACACGCGACCCGATAGCCCCGACGTAGAACGCCTCTGACCGCAAGGCTTCCATTAGCGCCAGGTCGTCGAGCTTCGGATCGTGTGTGAGTGCCACGACTGCGCAACGGCTGTCCGGTTTCTGCGCGATGATGAAGTCATCCGGCATCGCGTGCACAACCTCGACTGAGGGCACGTGCCATGCGGTGCGGTATTCCTCGCGCGGGTCGCAGACAAGGACGTGGTAATCCAGGCCAGTGGCAATCTGGGCAAGAAACCCCGACAGCTGCCCCGCGCCAATCACCAGCAGGCGCCAGCGGGGACCGTACAGTGTAGCGAGCTTTCCATCGACGACCTCAACCTGCTGGTCCGGATGGCCGCGCACAAGCCGGACCTCCCCGGTAGACAGATGGAGGACACGCGATACGAGTTCCTGCTGTCCTACACGCTGCAGCAACTCGGGAATGCGGCTCAGGGAGGACAGCGGCTCGATGACCAACTGGAGTGTCCCGCCGCAGGGCAGGCCGAAGCGATGCGCTTCCTCGGCGGTGATTCCGTAGGTGACAAGTTCAGGGGCCGTGCGCTTCATGCCTTCCTTGCGCACCCGGTCGATCAGGTCGTCTTCGACGCAGCCGCCTGACACCGATCCGACCACCCTGCCGTCCTCGCACATGGCAAGCATTGCGCCTGCGGGACGCGGGCTCGCGCCCCACGTCCGGATGACGGTGACGAGTTCGCAACGGCGGCCCTGCGCGAGCCATTCGTCGCAGGCCTTGAGTACCTCGAGATCGGTGCTGTCCATTCCAGTTTGCAAGTTCTGCGCAATGAGAGCTTGCATCATAACGGATCAGCGCTGCATGGACTCCCAGACCTTCTGCAGGCGCTTCACGGAGACCGGCATCGGTGTACGCAACTCCTGTGCGAACAGGGAAACGCGCAGTTCTTCCAGCAGCCAGCGGAACTCGACCATCTTCGGATCGCTGCTCTTCTGCCGGTCCTTCAATGCACGCTGCCAAGGCGCGGCCACCTGCGACCATTCGGCCATCAGGCGCGTATCCCGCGCGGGGTCGGCACGCAGCTTTTCCAGGCGCACGTTGATTGCCTTCAGGTAGCGAGGGAAATGCGCCAGCTGCGTATAGTCGTTTTCGGCGATGAAGCGCTTGCCTACCAGCGCCTGGAGCTGCGACTGCATGTCCGCGGCACTCTGCGCATGTGCCTTGGCCCCTTGCAGCTTCTTCGGCAGTGTGTAGTACTCGGCAAGGACTTGCGCGGCCAAGCGTGCGATCTCATTTACCAGCAGGCCGAGGCGGCTCTTGCCTTCATCCTTGCGCTGGTTGAATTCTTCCGCGTTCTTCGGCAACGGGTCCTGGAGGCAGGCACGCTCGAGCCCGGCCTGGATGATCTGGTCACGCAACTCTTCCTGTGTACCCAGCGACATGAACTGCATGCCCATCTGCTGCAGGTTCGGGATGTTCTTCTCGAGGTACTTCAGCTGCTCTTTCAGCTGCAGCGAGAACAGCCGGCGCAGGCCAAGTTGATGCACACGCGCCGCTTCCGCCGGATCGTCGAACACTTCCAGGTCGCAATGCGTCTGCTTGTCGACGAGCGCGGGGAAACCAATCAGGGTCTGCTTGCCCTGCTGGATTTCCAGCAGTTCCGGCAGTTCGCCGAAGGACCATGTCGTCAGGTTCTGGTATTCGGAGATCGCCGCAGCCGGAGCAGCTGCGGCCGGGCCGGCCTTGCTGCCCTGCTCCACGGGCGCGATCGTCGTTTTCTCCGCCAGCTTCTGGAACTGCTCCCGCGCCTGTCCGCCGAACTCCGCCTGCAGCGACGACAGGTTGCGGCCCATCTCGAGCTGCCTGCCGTGCTCGTCCACCACCTTGAAGTTCATGAAGTGGTGCGCCGGCAGGGTCTCCAGCTTGAAGTCGGTGGTCTTGACCGTCACGCTCATCTGCTCCCGCACATCGGCGATCACCGCGTCGATCAGGTTGCCCTTGCCGAACTCGGCGCGATCGGAGAATCCGGCGGCATAGTCGGGCAGCGGGACGCAATGACGGCGCAGCTTCTGCGGCAAGGACTTCAGCAGCAGGTGCACCTTTTCCTTCAGCATGCCGGGGACGAGCCACTCGCAACGCTCCGCGGAGACCTGGTTCAGCGCATACAGCGGGATCGTCATGGTCACACCATCCCGCGGGCTGCCTGGTTCGAAATGGTAAGTGAGCGTCATCGCGACACCCGCTACATTCATGGTCTTCGGGAACAGGTCCGTCGTCACGCCGGCGGCCTCATGCCGCATCAAGTCGTCGCGGTTGAGGTGCAGCAGCTTGGGATTCTTTGCCGTTGCCTCCTTGAGCCATTTCTCGAAGGCGATACCGGTGTGGATGTCCTGCGGGATCAGCTTGTCATAGAAGGCGGCGATCAGTTCCTCGTCCACCAGCACGTCGAGGCGGCGCGACTTGTGTTCGAGGTTCTCGATCTCGCGCACCAGTTTCTGGTTGTGCGCGAGGAAAGGCGCGCGGGTATCGAACTCGCCGGCCACCAGTGCGCTGCGTATGAAGATTTCGCGCGCTTCCTTCGGGTTGATTTTCCCGAAGTCGATCCTGCGCTGGCTGTAGACGACGAGGCCGTACAGCGTGGCGCGCTCGTAGGCCGACACCTGCGCCGTGCGCTTTTCCCAACGCGGATCGCCCCAGGATTTCTTCAGCAAATGTCCGCCGACGCGTTCAAGCCATTCGGGCTGAATCTGCGCGATGCAGCGTGCGTAAAGCCGCGTGGTATCGACCAGCTCAGCGCCCATGACCCAGCGCCCGGCCTTCTTGGCCAGGTGCGAACCGGGCCAGATGTAAAACTTGATGCCGCGCGCGCCGAGATAAACCTGTTCGTCGTCCGCCTTGAAACCGACGTTGCCTAGCAGGCCGGTGAGCAGCGCGGTATGCAATTGCTCGTAGGTCGCCGGCGACTCATTCAGCCGCCAGCCCTGCTCACGCACGAGCGTCAGCAGCTGGGAATGCACATCGCGCCATTCGCGCAGGCGCAGCTGCGAGAGGAAGTTCGCACGGCAGTTGTCCATCAGTTGCTTGTTCGACTTCTTGTGCTCGATGGCATCCTCGAACCATTTCCAGATCTTCAGGTAGCTGAGGAATTCGGACTTCTCGTCCGCAAACTTCTTGTGTGCGTTGTCGGCGGCGTCCTGCGCATCCATCGGACGGTCGCGCGGGTCCTGCACCGACAATGCGGCAGCGATAATCAAAACTTCGGACAGTGCGGCATTGTCGCGAGCGGCCAGGATCATGCGCCCGACACGCGGGTCGAGCGGCAGCTTGGCAAGCTGGCGTCCGAGCGGCGTCAGCTGGTTCGAATCGTCGACTGCGCCAAGCTCCTGCAGCAACTGGTAGCCGTCGGCGATCGCGCGACCCATTGGGGGTTCGATGAACGGGAAGGTCTCGACGTCTGTCAGGCGCAGCGATTTCATCCGCAGGATGACGGAGGCCAGCGAGGAGCGCAGGATTTCCGGATCGGCGAATTTCGGCCGCTGCTGGAAATCCTGTTCGTCGTAGAGGCGAATGCACACACCTGCAGCAACGCGGCCGCAGCGGCCGGCGCGCTGGTTCGCGGCCGATTGCGCGACCGGTTCGATCTGCAACTGCTCGACCTTGTTTCGGTAGCTGTAGCGCTTGACGCGCGCGAGACCGGTGTCGACGACGTAGCGGATGCCCGGCACGGTCAGGGAGGTCTCGGCCACGTTGGTGGCGAGAACGATACGGCGCGCATTCGATGTCCTGAACACACGTTCCTGTTCCTGCACGGAGAGGCGTGCAAACAGCGGCAGGATTTCGACGTGCGGAGGATGATGCTTGCGCAAGGCTTCCGCGGCGTCACGGATCTCGCGCTCGCCGGGCAGGAAGACCAGCACGTCGCCCGGACCCAGGCGGGCAAGCTCGTCCACCGCATCGACCACGGCATCCATCAGGTCGCGCTGCTCCTTTTGGGCGGACGGCTTCCCTTCCGTTTTCTCTGTGGGTTCGACCGGACGGTAGCGCACTTCCACTGGATAGAGGCGTCCCGACACCTCGATCACCGGGGCCGCTTTGTCGCCCTTGCTGAAATGCCGCGCAAAGCGGTCGGCATCAATGGTTGCCGAGGTGATGATCACTTTCAGGTCCGGTCGCTTCGGCAGGAGCTGCTTCAGGTAACCGAGCAGGAAGTCGATGTTCAAGCTGCGCTCATGCGCCTCGTCGATGATGATCGTGTCGTACTGGCGCAGCAGCGGATCGGTCTGGGTCTCCGCGAGCAGGATGCCGTCGGTCATCAGCTTCACTGAGGCACCCTTGGATAGGGTATCCGTGAAACGCACCTTGAAGCCCACATGCTCGCCCAGCGGGGTGCCCAGCTCCTGCGCAATCCGCTTCGCGGTCGACGAGGCCGCAATCCGCCGCGGCTGGGTATGGCCGATCAGGCCCTTTTGGCCGCGGCCGAGTTCGAGGCAGATCTTGGGCAGCTGGGTCGTCTTGCCCGAGCCGGTTTCGCCGCTGACGATAACGACCTGGTGCGCGCGAAGCGCATCCGCGATCTCCTTCCTCCGCCCCGAGACGGGCAGCTCTTCGGGGAAGGTAATCGGCGGCAAGGGGTTGCGGACGACGGGCTCGATGGGCTTTCCCTCGGGCCGGCGCGGCTTTGGGGGACTTTTTTGGACGTGTTCGGGTGCAGACATATCGGGGCGAATTATAATGCGCGTCATGGAAAACCCTATTCAATTCGTTCAGTGGCTGCGCTCCGTAGCGCCCTACATCCACGCATTCCGCGGAAAAACCTTCGTGGTCGCCTTCCCGGGCGAGCTGGTGATGTCGGGCGCCCTGCCGCTGCTGGCCCAGGACTTGTCCTTGCTGCACGCCATGGGCATCAAGGTCGTCATCGTCCACGGCTCGCGGCCCCAGGTCGAGGAGCAGCTGGCGCTGCGCAACCTGACCGCCCGCTACCACAACGGCCTGCGCATCACCGATGCCGCCGCCATGGAGTGCGTGAAAGAGGCTGCCGGCGAACTGCGCCTCGACATTGAAGCAGCCTTCAGCCAGGGTTTGCCGAACACGCCGATGGCCCATTCGGCCATCCGGATCATTTCGGGCAATTTTGTCACTGCGCGTCCGATCGGCGTCATCGACGGCGTCGACCTGGAATTTACGGGTATTGCGCGCAAGATTGCCTATGAGACCATCCACCCGATATTAAGTGCCGGCGGTCTGGTCCTGCTGTCGCCATTGGGTTTCTCCCCTACCGGCGAGGCGTTCAACCTTGCCATGGAAGACGTCGCTGTCGCCGCCGCGACGGCGCTGCGTGCCGACAAGCTGATCTTCATCACCGAAACACCGATGATGACCGACCTGGAAGGCCGCGACGTGCGCGAGCTCACCGCTGCGCAGGCCGATGCCCTGCTCAAGAGCAGTTGCCTGCCGCCGGATTCGGCTTTCTACCTGCAGGCCTGCGTGAAGGCATCCCGTGCCGGCGTGCCGCGTGCGCATATCGTGCCCTTCGAGCTGGATGGGTCGGCCATGCTGGAAATCTTCACGCACGACGGCGTCGGCACCATGGTCAGCACGGAAAACCTGGAGACCCTGCGCGAAGCCACCATTGAAGACGTCGGCGGCATCCTGAAGCTGATCGAACCGCTGGAAGCCGACGGCACCCTCGTCAAGCGCGGCCGCGAACTGATCGAGCGTGAAATCGAATACTTCTCGGTGATCGAGCACGACGGCGTGATTTTCGGCTGCGCGGCGCTGTATCCGTTCCCAAAGGAAAAAATGGCCGAAATGGCTTGCCTGACGGTGAATCCCGAAGTGCAAAGCCAGGGCGACGGCGAGCGCATCCTCAAGCACATGGAAAACCGGGCGCGCGCCGCCGGTTTCACCAAGCTGTTCGTGCTGACGACGCGCACCGCGCACTGGTTCCTCAAGCGCGGGTTCGTGGCCGCCAACGTGGACGACCTGCCGAAAGACAGGCAGCACATGTACAACTGGCAACGCAAGTCGCAAGTATTGATCAAGCAACTTTAAAACCCCGGCTGCCTCCAATATGGCAGCGCCATTCAGATAAACAAGGAGTCAAACATGGCCCGCATGGTCCACTGCATCAAGCTGAACAAGGAAGCCGAAGGACTCGATTTCCCGCCGTATCCCGGCGACCTCGGCAAGCGCATTTTCGAGAACGTCTCCAAGGAGGCATGGGCCGGCTGGCTGAAGCACCAGACCATGCTGGTGAACGAAAACCGCCTGAACCTGGCCGACGCCCGCGCACGCAAGTATCTCGCGACGCAAATGGAAAACCATTTCTTCGGCTCCGGCGCTGATGTCGCGACCGGTTACGTGCCGCCGTCGGAATAAGCTCCCGTACGCAACACAAACAAAAAAGCCCGCCGGTCAGCGGGCTTTTTTGCGTTATCGTCCCTTTCAGAACGTCAACTTCTTGACGCCTTCCGTCGTGCCGAGCAGGCCGATATCGGCCCCGCGCTGCGCGAACAGGCCGACCGTCACTACGCCCGGTATGTTGTTGATCTGTGCCTCCAGTCCTGCGGGATCGGCAATCTTCAGGCCCACCACGTCCAGGATCATGCAGCCGTTGTCGGTCAGCAGAGGCTGTCCGTCCTTCATGCGCAGGCGAGGCTCGCCGCCGAGCGTCCTGAGCTTGCGCGCGACAGCCGCCTGCGCCATCGGGATGACTTCCACCGGCAGCGGGAACGCGCCCAGCATGTCGACCAGCTTGGAGCCGTCGGCTATGCACACGAACTTGCCTGCGACGGAAGCAACGATCTTTTCGCGCGTGAGCGCCGCACCGCCGCCTTTGATCATCGCACCCTTGGGATCGATCTCGTCGGCGCCATCGATGTAGACGGACATCGATTCCACCTCGTTCAGGTCGAACACCGGGATACCGTGGGACTTCAGGCGAGCTGCGGTTGCCTCGGACGACGCCACTGCCCCCTTGATGCGGTCCTTGATCTTGCCGAGCTCATCGATAAAGAAATTGGCGGTGGATCCGGTTCCGACGCCGATGATTTCGCCGTTGGGCACAAATTCGATGGCGGCACGGGCAACCGCCTGTTTCATTTCGTCTTGGGTCATGGTGCATTGCAATGGAAAAGGAAGCCGCTATTTTAAGCGCAGCGCTGTCTCAAAACCGGGATTTTTTGTCGGCAACTGCAAGCCTGGTGAAGCAATCGGGTGTTAGACTTACCGCAAAGCATTATTTTGCTTCAACATCAATTGAGCGATGCAAAAATGACAACCGTTCTCGTTGTAGACGACAGCAAGGTATCCCGCCTGCTTTCGAAGCAGTACATCCTCAACCGGCATCCCGATTGGACCATTGCCGAGGCCGCCAGCGGCGAAGAAGCCATCGACAAGCTGCAGGATGTGACTCCCGACCTCGTTCTCCTCGACCTGAACATGCCCGGCATGGGCGGACTCGCCGCCGTGGACAAGATCCAGGCCAAATGCCCGTCGGCGCACATCACCCTGCTGACCGCGAACGTGCAGGACGCCACGCGCGAGAAGGCAAACGCGCTCGGCATCGCCTTTGCCGAGAAGCCGATCACCGAAACCTGCATCGACCGCATCATCGCCGTCTTCGAAAACCAGTAATGTTCCAGCTCACCGAACTTCAGCATGATGCCCTGGTTGAGATCTTCAACCTCGGTGTCGGCCGGGCGGCTGCGGCGATGAGCCGCATCGTGGATGAAGAGGTCACCATGTCGGTGCCCATGATCTCCTTCCAGAGCCGCGCTGAAGTGGCAAAGACACTGGGCAGCCGCGAAGGCCGTCGCATTTCCGCGGTGGCGCAGCACTTCGAAGGGGCCTTCAACACCGAAGCCTTCCTGATGTTCCCAGAGGAGAAGAGCCTCGAAATCGTGCGCCTGATGGTGGGCCAGAGCTTCTCGCTGGAAGAGCTCAGCGAGATGGAGCAGGAGGCGATGAGCGAGATCGGCAACATCATCCTCAACTCCTGCATGGGCTCCTTTGCCAATGCCGCAGGCAAGGAGCTGAAGGGATCGCTCCCCACCTACCTCGCCGGCACTGGGGACGACATTCTTGGTACCTCCGGCAAGGAGTGGGACGGCGTAGTGCTGACACTGAAGATCGACTTCAACATCGAGCGCCACCACATCTACGGCTACGTCGCCTTCCTGCTCGACATGCCGGCGCTGCACGATCTCCAGTGTTACATCGATGACTATCTTGCGAAGCTGATGGGTTAGTGATGCAGCTCAGCTTGCTACAGGGCGTACTGAAAACCGTCAGGGCGGGCATCATCGTGATCGATGCCGATCAGCGCATCGTCTTCTGGAACCAGTGGGTGGAGCAGCATTCGCAGTTGCCCGCGGACGGGATGCAGGGCAAACCCTTCAGCGAGGTATTCCCTGACATGGTCGATGGCCGCACACACGTCGCCATCCGCGCTGCACTCGAGAACAATTTCGCCTCGCTGCTTTCCCAGACATTGAACAAGGCGCCCTTCCCTCTTTACGCCAACCCTGGGGATGCGGCGAATTCGGTGCGCATGCAGCAAGCCGTGCACGTCATGCCGCTGGAAGTCGCCAACCTGCCGCGGCACTGCGTCGTGCAGATCACCGACGTGAGCATGGCGGTGGCAAGGGAAAAAAAGCTGCGCGACCTGGCGACCGAACTCGAATCGCAAACGCTGGTGGATGTGTTGACGGGAATCGCCAACAGGCGGCGATTCGACCTGCATCTCGACGATGAATTCCGCCGCGCCAAGCGTAACGGGACGCCGCTGTCCCTGATCATGATCGATGTCGATTACTTCAAGGACTACAACGACAACTACGGCCACCAGCATGGCGATCAATGCCTGGTGCAGATCGCCGGGGCGTTGAGCAGCGTATTGAACCGTTCATGCGACCTGGTTGCGCGCTATGGCGGCGAAGAGTTTACTGTCGTGCTTCCGGAAACCAATGAAGATGGCGCCATGCAGATTGCCGAGGCAATGCGCGCCGAAGTCGAAGCGCTCAACATCGAACACGCCCGTTCCGGAGTCGCAAATTTCGTCACCGTCAGCCTGGGTGTAAGTACGGTCGTTCCCGAACACCTGTCGAAGACCGGCAGCCTCATCCACGCCGCTGACCGGGCGCTGTACCAGGCGAAGCGCTCGGGGCGCAATTGCGTCGTGATGTACACCGACGTGAAGAAGAAAGCGGAATAGTTTTACGCCGCACGCAAGGCGCTCGCGGCGCGAGCCAGCTCGGTGATCTGCCGCCAGTCCCCCGATTTCATCGCATTCTTTGGCGTGAGCCACGACCCGCCGACGCACGCGACATTCCTGCAAGCCAGGAATTGCGGCGCGGTTTCCTGCGAAATCCCGCCCGTCGGGCAGAACGTCACATCAGGCAACGGGCCGGCAATGGCATTGAGCATGCCCAGGCCGCCTGCCGGCACTGCCGGGAACAACTTCAACTGGCGAAACCCTGCTTCCCGCGCGGCCATGACCTCGGACGGCGTCATCACACCGGGCAGCAGCGGCAGTCCGGAACGCTTTGCAGCGTCGACCAGCGCGGGCGTCAGGCCGGGCGACACGCCGAAGACTGCTCCGGCGTCGCGCGCGGCATTGAATTCCTCCGGCTGCGTCAGCGTCCCTACGCCCACAATCGCTTCCGGCACCGCCTCCGACATCGCCCGGATCGCGGGAATGCCGTGCTCGGTCCGCAACGTCACCTCGAGGACCCGGATGCCGCCGGCAACCAATGCCTTCGCGAGCGGAACCGCGTGTTCGATGCTGTCGATCGCAATCACCGGGATGACCGGCGAGGTGCGCATGATGTCGAGTAGTGTCATGGCTTTCATTCGTCCTAGCGGCGGGTGACGAGGGAATCTTCGTCGGAGAAGGATTGTTCTTCGGGTACGGCGAGTTGGTTGTCCTGCTCCTGCGGCAGGTGCAGCGGCGGCGGCAGCACGAACGTTGCCCCGCCCTCTTCCGCCGCACTCACCGAACCGCGGAACATGGCGAACAGTTCGCGTCCCATGCCCACCTGGTTGGCTGACAGGTCGGCCGGTTCCGTCCCACGGGCATTCCATTCCGCCTCGGCCACCAGGGCCTGCAATTGGCCGCTGTTGGCGTCCACGCGGATCATGTCCCCGTCCCGTACACGACCGAGAGGGCCGCCGGCAAGCACTTCCGGTGATACGTGGATTGCCGCGGGCACCTTGCCCGATGCCCCCGACATGCGTCCGTCAGTGACCAGCGCCACACGGCGGCCGGCATCCTGCAGGCTGGACAAGGCCGGCGTCATTGCGTGCAGCTCCGGCATGCCGTTGGCACGCGGCCCCTGGTAGCGCACGACGGCAACAAAGTCGCAATCGAGCTTGCCTGCCTTATAGGCAAGCATGAAATCTTCCTGGGAATTGAACACGATGGCCGGCGCTTCGACGACGCGGTGCTGCGGCTTGACCGCGGATACTTTAATGACGGCGCGCCCGAGATTGCCCGCCAACAGGCGCAGGCCGCCATCTCGGGAAAACGGCTCGACAGCCGGCCTCAACACGTCGAGGTCGCCGCTTACTGCAGCAGCAGGACGCCATACGACCTCCTCGCCCTGCAGAAAGGGCTCGGCGCAATGCGAGCGCAATCCCTTGCCCATCACCGTCGTGACGTCTTCATGCAGCAGCCCTGCATCCAGCAATTCTCGGATGACGAAACCCGTACCGCCGGCAGCGTGGAAGTGGTTCACGTCGGCTTCGCCGTTCGGATAGATCCGTGCCAGCAGCGGAACGACAGCCGACAGCGCATCGAAGTCGTTCCAGTCGATCACGATACCGGCGGCCTTTGCCATGGCGACCAGGTGCAGCGTGTGGTTGGTCGACCCGCCCGTCGCCAGCAAGGCGACGATGGCATTGACAATGCATTTTTCATCGACCACATGGCCGACAGGAATGTATTCCTTGCCCTGTGCGCTGATCTCCACGGCGCGGCGTGCGCCGGCGGCCGTCAAGGCTTCGCGCAGGGGCGTGTTCGGCGTGACGAATGCCGTTGCTGGCATATGCAGGCCCATGACTTCCATCAGCATCTGGTTGCTGTTGGCCGTGCCGTAGAAAGTGCAGGTGCCGGCGCCGTGATAGGACTGCGCTTCGGATTCCAGCAGCTCGTTGCGGCCGACCTTGCCCTGTGCATACAGCTGGCGGACCTTCGCCTTTTCCGAATTCGAAATGCCGGTGGTCATCGGCCCGGCCGGCAGGAACACGGCGGGGAGATGGCCGAAATGCAGCGCGCCGATCAGCAAGCCGGGAACGATCTTGTCGCATACGCCGAGATAGACTGCCGCGTCGAACATGTTGTGGGAAAGCGCGATCGCCGTCGCCATGGCAATCGCATCACGCGAAAACAGCGACAACTCCATGCCTGGCTGCCCCTGGGTCACGCCGTCGCACATCGCGGGCACGCCGCCGGCGAACTGGGCCACACCGCCTGCGGCGCGCACGGCTTCCTTGATGATATGCGGGAAGCGCTCGAGAGGCTGGTGGGCCGACAGCATGTCGTTGTACGCGGAAACGATGGCCACCGAGGGCGCCAATTGCTGCTTGAGCTTGAGCTTGTCATTGACCGGAAAGGCGGCAAAGCCGTGCGCCAGGTTCGTGCAGGCCAGCGCGCCCCGCTGCACCCCCTTCAGCCGGGCCGCATCGAGGCGGGCGAGATAGGCGCTGCGATAAGGACGGCTGCGCCGGATGATCCGGTCCGTGGTGGAAGCCAGTACGGGGTGAAGAGACATGATGCAATCCTTGACTATCTTTTCGAAATTTTACTACAGGTTTGAACTGGC
The DNA here is from genome assembly GCA_035626875.1 of Noviherbaspirillum sp. Lineage (GTDB taxonomy): Bacteria > Pseudomonadota > Gammaproteobacteria > Burkholderiales > Burkholderiaceae_D > Noviherbaspirillum. Next base: position 47,784 of record DASPMV010000072.1, read on the forward strand.
GAGGCATGAGCCAGATCAGCTTCACACCTCAAACCAAGCCCGAGACGATCCGCCAGAGCCGCTTATACCCGAGCCACTTTCCCTGTCCGCTGAGATTTCGCAAGAAAAGCGCATGCGACCCGAAACATGTAGTGAATTTACTTAAATATGTTGTATAGTTGAACACGTTGACGCTCTAAACAAATCGCCTTTTCCACCGGAACAGTTAATCGTCATGCCCCATACCAACCTGACCGATGCACCGGCCTTCCAGGCTCTCTCGCAGCATTTTGCCGAAGCCAAGGACTGGCAGATGCGCAGCCTGTTTTCTCAAGAGCCCGATCGCTTCAACCGCCTTTCGATCGAAACCGCCGGACTCCTGCTCGACTATTCGAAGAACCGCCTCAACAGCAAGACGATGGACCTGCTGTTCCAGCTGGCGCGCGAACGCGAACTGGAACAGAAACGCTCGGCAATGTTTTCCGGCGAAAAAATCAATTCAACCGAGAACCGCGCCGTGCTGCACACCGCACTTCGCCTGCCGCGCGGCACCTCGCTTGTCGTGGATGGACAGGACGTTGTGCCGGAGGTTCATGCCGTGCTCGACCACATCAAGGCTTTCAGTGACCGCGTCCGATCCGGGCAATGGACCGGCTGCACGGGACAAGCAATCACCGACATCGTCAATATCGGCATCGGCGGCTCGGACCTCGGCCCGGAGATGACCTGTCGTGCCCTGCGTCCCTTCGTCCATCCGCGATTGTCGCTGCATTTCGTGGCGAACGTGGACGGCCACGACCTCGACGCCGTGCTGGCGAACGTCTGCCCCGAAAGCACCCTGTTCATTATCGCCTCGAAAACCTTCACCACACGCGAGACGATGATGAACGCCCAGTCGGCCCGCGCCTGGTTCCTGCGTGCGCATGCGGAATCCGAGCTGCCCCGCCATTTCGTCGCCGTCTCGACCAATACGGAGGCGGTGCGCTCCTTCGGCATCGATCCCGAGAACATGTTCCCGTTCTGGGACTGGGTCGGCGGACGCTATTCGGTCTGGTCCGCGATCGGCCTTCCCCTTGCGCTTGCAATCGGGTTTGAAGGCTTTTCCGAGTTCCTGTCCGGCGCCCACGCGATGGACCGCCATTTCCAGACCGCGCCGCTCGAGAAGAACATGCCGGTCATCCTGGGCCTCATCGGCGTCTGGTACCGCAATTTCTTCGGCAGCAGTTCGATCTCCATCGCGCCCTACCATCAGGACCTCAGCCAGTTTCCCGCCTACCTGCAACAGCTCGAAATGGAAAGCAACGGCAAACGCGTGACCCTGGACGGAGCGCCTGTGCCGGCCGCCACCTGTCCTGTCGTATGGGGCGACGTGGGTACCAATGGCCAGCACGCCTATTTCCAGCTCTTGCACCAGGGCACGGACGTGACGCCGGTCGACTTCATTGCCGCCCTGAAGCCGGCCCATGCACTCGACGGCCATCACATGGTCCTCCTCGCCAACTGCTTTGCCCAGTCGGAAGCCTTCATGCGTGGCAAGACCGCGGACGAAGTACGCGCCGAAATGCGCGACCAGAAGCTTTCTGACGAGAAAATTGATGCCCTGCTTCCCCACCGTGTCTTCCCCGGCAACCGCCCCAGCAATACCATCCTGATGGACAGGATGGCACCGGCTACGCTGGGCGCACTCATCGCGTTGTACGAGCACAAGGTGTTCGTGCAGGGGGCGATCTGGGGCATCAACAGTTTCGACCAGTGGGGCGTTGAACTCGGCAAGGTGCTTGCCAAGAATATCGAATCGGAACTGACCGGCGCGGCGCATCCCGATGCCCACGACGGTTCGACCAATGGACTGATTGCACGGGCGAAGATCGCCCTGGCGGAATAAATTCTCACGCGAACACGAACCCGCCCCCCTGCTTTATCATCGAAATTTGTCCGCACGCCCCGTCGGAAGGATCGGGCGTGCGCTCGCAGCAGCTGTCCCAGTCTTACAAAGTAACCCTCTACTCATCATGGCTCTCACCGATTTTGACCTGGTCCTGTTCGGCGGCGGCGGCGACCTTGCAATGCGCAAATTGTTGCCGGCACTGTACAACCGAGAACGCGCAAAGGACATTCCTCCTTCCGCCCGCATCATCTGCGTCGGGCGCCATGAATGGACCCGCGATTCGTTCCTGGACGAGGTCAACCGCAGCGCGCGCCCGCATACCGCATCCGGCTCCCCCGACGCGGCTGTCTGGGATGCCTTCTGCAAGCGCATCGACTATGTCGCGCTCGATGCAACCGACGCCTCGACCTATCCGCTGCTGGTGAAAGCGATGCGCGAGCCGCAAGCGGGGAACCCGATCACGCGCGTGTTCTACCTCGCGACGCCGCCGAGCCTGTTCGCCCGGATCTGCCACAACCTCTCTGAAAGCGGGCTGGCAACGCCGGAATCGCGTGTCGTGCTCGAGAAGCCGCTCGGCCGCGACCTCGCCAGCGCCAAGCAGATCAACGCGGAAGTCGGCCGGGTCTTCTCCGAGTCGCAGATCTTCCGCATCGATCACTACCTCGGCAAGGAAACCGTGCAGAACCTGCTGGCGCTTCGCTTTGGCAACGTGCTGTTCGAACCGTTGTGGCGGCGCGAGTGGATTTCGGACGTGCAGATCACGATCGCTGAAGAACTCGGCGTCGGCAACCGCATGGACTATTACGAGACAGCCGGCGCCCTGCGCGACATGCTGCAGAACCACCTGCTGCAGCTCCTGTGCATCGTGGCGATGGAACCGCCGGTATCGGCCACCCCTGACGCCGTGCGCGATGAAAAGCTCAAGGTGCTGCGTTCGCTGAAACGCTTCACCCCCAACACCATCGCGCAAAACGTGGTGCGCGGCCAGTACCGCTCGGGCCACGTCGAGGGCAAGCCTGTACCCGGCTATCGCAAGGAGCCGGACGCAAACCCGAATTCGCGCACCGAAACCTACGTCGCGCTGAAGGCGGAAATCGATACCTGGCGCTGGGCCGGCGTGCCGTTCTACCTGCGCACCGGTAAGCGCATGGCGGACCAGCTCGCCGAGATCGTCGTGCGTTTCAAGACCATCCCCCATTCGATCTTCGCTCAGCCGAACCGCAGCTTCCAGGCCAACAGCCTGATCATCCGCTTGCAACCGGATGAAGGCCTGCAGATGAACCTGATGGCGAAGACACCCGGCGACGGCATGCGCCTGCGTCCGGTCGAACTGGAACTGGACTTCCGCGAAACCTTCAAGATGCCACGCATGGACGCCTACGAGCGCCTGCTGCTCGACGTGTTGCGCGGCCAGCTTACCCTGTTCATGCGCAGCGACGAACTGGAAGCGGCGTGGGAGTGGGTCGAACCCATCCTTGACTTCTGGGAGCAGGAAGGCGACGAGCCGATGCCCTATACCGCGGGCACCTGGGGACCGCCCGCCGCGAGCGCGTTGATCGGGCGCGACGGATTACAATGGCGGGAAGAAGCGCTCCCCGAAGAATGATCTGGCCCAATCCAATTCATCACACCCTCTATGCTGCTCGACTCGATCAAGACCCAGCTTGACGCCCTGTCCAAGTCGGAAAAGAAGGTGGCCATGGCCGTCCTGAAGAATCCCGACCTCGCCGTCTCCGGCAACATCACGGCCCTGGCGAAGAATGCGGCGGTGTCGGAGCCGACAGTGGTGCGTTTCTGCCGCGCGCTCGGCTATGACGGCTGGCACGAGTTCAAGCTCAAGCTGGCGCAAACGCTGGCGCTGGCTCTGCCGCAGGCCGACGAGTCGCCGCTGCAGGACGACCTCGCCGCCGACCTGGTCAGCAAGATCTGCAGCCGCTCGATCAACACCCTCCTGGACCTGCGCAACAACCTGCAGCCGGCGGCCATCGAGAAAGCATTGGACGTACTCGCGCGTTCCACCAAGATCGAATTCTGGGGCCAGGGGACCTCCGGCATTGTCGCTGCCGACGCGCAGCACAAGTTCTTCCGCTCGGGCGTCCACACCGTCGCCTACGCCGATCCGCATATCCATGCCATTTCGGCGGCGTTGCTGACCAAGGGCGATGCGGTCGTTGCCATTTCCCAGCGCGGCAACAGCACCGCCCTGTTGCACAGCGTGCAGCTTGCGCGCAAGGTCGGCGCCGATGTCATTGCGCTCACGCCTAGCGGCACCCCGCTAGCGGAAGAAGCAACGGTTCTCGTTCCGATCGACCTCAGCTTCAACATCGACCCGTACACGCCGATCTCGGCACGCCTCGCGCATCTTGTCGTCATCGACATCCTCGCCGTGGGGCTGGCACTCAAACGCGGGCCGGAATTCCGCAAGAAGATGCAAAACGCACAAAAGGCCTTGCAGAAGCTGGACATGCAATTCGATTCATTCCTGCGGCATCCTCCCAAGCTCTAGATCCAGATCTAACAGCGTGGTCGGCGATGGGGGTATCATTGGCCTTTTTTGCCGCTGACCTTCCCGTCATGAACCAGCTCGAACAACTCAAGCAGTACACCACCATCGTCGCCGACACCGGCGATTTCCAGGCGATGAAAGCCTTCGCGCCGCGCGATGCGACCACCAACCCGTCGCTGATCCTGAAAGCCGTGCAAAAGGATGAATACAAGCCGCTGCTGGAAAAGGCCGTGCGCGACAACGTGCGCCTGCCGACCGGTGAAATCATCGACCGCCTGCTGATCGCCTTCGGCCTCGAAATCCTGAAACTGATCCCCGGCCGCGTATCGACCGAAACCGACGCCCGCCTCTCCTTCGACGCCCAAGGCACCATCGACAAGGGCCGCGCCCTGATCGCCCTGTACGAAGCCGCCGGCATTTCGCGCGAGCGCGTCCTGATCAAGATTGCATCGACCTGGGAAGGCATCCAGGCCGCGCAGGTACTGGAAAAGGAAGGCATCCGCTGCAACATGACCCTGCTGTTCGCGCTGCCGCAAGCGATCGCCTGCGCCGATGCGAATGTGCAGCTCATCTCGCCCTTCGTCGGCCGTATCTATGACTGGTACAAGAAATCCACCGGCCAGGAGTACACCGGCGCGGACGATCCGGGCGTGCAGTCCGTCAAGCGGATCTACAACTACTACCGCAAGTTCGGTTACAAGACGGAAGTGATGGGCGCGAGTTTCCGCAACACGTCGCAGATCGTCGAACTGGCCGGCTGCGACCTGCTGACGATCAGCCCCGAACTGCTGCAGAAGCTGGCCGAGACCGAAGCGCCGGTCGCGCGCAAGCTCAGCGTCGAGGAAGCGCAGGCGTCCGACCTGAAGAAACTGACGCTGGACGAGAAGACCTTCCGCCTGATGCTGAACGACGACGCCATGGGCACAGAAAAGCTGGCCGAAGGCATCCGCCTGTTCTGCGCCGACGCAGTGAAGCTGGAAAAGATGGTGGAAGCGCTGCGCTAAAGACGTTAAACGAGTGCCGCCACGCGCGGCAGCACTCGGTGATTCACCTTCCCGCAACCGCCTCCGCCATTGCAAGCGCAGCGTCACCGCCCTCTTCGCGCAAGCCTTGCACGACCCCGGCCCGATTCACCGCGGGCTGGTTCTGGCTCACCTTCCACTTGCCCGACAGCCGCGATATCGGAATTTCAATGCCAATGATCGCCTTCTGCAGTTTCTCGATGTAGTCCGCGGGTGCATCGTCGAGCGTCCACGGCCGCTTCCGCCCCCCTTCATGCTGTCCGCTCAGGCGTTCAAGCTGCGCGCGGACCCACGCCGCATCGTCAATGATCTTCAACGGGCCATAGGCGTGCACGACCATGTAGTTGTAGGTCGGCACCGCGCGCCCATCCACCTCCTTGGTCGGGTACCACGACGGGCTGATATAGCTTTGCGCCCCTTGGAAGACGACGAGCGCTTCCACGTCCGGGGAATAATCCTTCCAAAGCGGGTTCGCCCGGGCGACGTGCGCGCGAAGGACGCCATGCTCGCCGACACCGGCGTCGACCTCGAACGGAATGTGGTTGGCATTGAGTCCCGACGTGGCCAGGGTGACAAGCGTGCCGAGCGGTTGCTCGCGCATGAGCCCATGCAGGACCTCGACACGTTGCTCATTAAAGTTGGAAGGAATGTACATATGTCACCTTCAGTTCAATGGCGCAAGGACGATTTCCGACTTCAAGGAATTGGCGATGAAGCAGTGTTCGTGCGAGTCGTGATGCAGGCGGTCGATCTCTTCCTGCGTCGGACGGCGTTCGCCGGAAAATACGATGTCGGGGCGCAGTGTAATGCGCGTCATCGCCATCCTGCCGTCGGCATTCTTTTCCATGATCCCGGACGCCCTGTCGACATAACTATCGACAATGAAACCGCGCTTGGCCGCGAAGTTAAGGAAGAACAGCATATGGCAGCTTGACGTCGCAGCGACCAATGCTTCCTCAGGATCAACGCCAGCGGCATCGGACATGGGGACCGGAACGACATACGGCGAAGAAGATGCCGGCACGTCGGCGCCGCCGTCAAAGGTCCAACGGTGCCCCCGACTGTAACGGTTGTCGGTAAAGGCCTGGCCGCCTCGTTGCCAGGTGACAGTAGCGTCGTAGCTGTGCATGACTCTCTCATTCCTCTAAATCGGCAAAAGCACAGCTTAAGCGTCGTATTGGCTTTCTCAAAGATCCAATAAATGCTATTTTTTAAATACCAATTGGAGTATCAAGCCATGCACCTCGCCGAGTCACTTGCCACCATCCAGCTTTCTCCGGCGTCTGCCACGCCCATGTTTCGCCAATTGTATGAAGGGATCAAGCGTTCGGTGCTTTCAGGCAAGATCAGGCCCGGCGCGCAATTGCCGCCTACTCGCGACCTTGCGCGACAGCTCGGCATATCCCGGCAGACCGTGCTGAACGCCTACGAGCATCTCATGGCCGAAGGCTATTTGTGTGGCACGGTCGGCAAGGGCACCTTCGTGAGCGAGACCCTGCCGCTGGCGCGAGCCATGGACCGGCACACCGATCCGCGTCCGCTGCGGCCCTTGTCTAAGCGTGGCGAACGCTTTATCGGGCCGCAGGTTGCGTTGAACACGCATGAAGGCGCGCCAAAGGCGTTCCGCATCGGCATGCCAGGACTCGACCTCTTCCCCTTCGAGGTCTGGGCGCGTCTGGAAGCAAGGCGCTGGCGGCGGCCGCCGCATGAACTCGGCTACGGTGACCCGATTGGATACAAGCCCTTGCGCGAAGCACTGGCCGGATACCTTGGTGCGTCGCGAGGCGTCCACTGCCACCCCGATCAGATCGTCATCACCTCCGGCTCGCAGCAGGCCCTGTTCCTGATCGCCACCCTGCTCCTTGGACCCGGCGATGCAGCATGGGTCGAGGATCCCGGATATCGCGGCATCAGCGCATCCTTGCGGGCCGCCGAGGCGTTGGTCTGCCCGGTTCCCGTGGACGGCGAAGGTATCGTGGTAACACATGGGAAAGCGGCCTATCCGGACGCAAAGCTGGCTTACGTCACCCCCTCGCACCAGCTCCCTCTCGGCACAACGATGAGCCTGGCGCGTCGGCTGGAACTGCTTACGTGGGCCAAGAACAACCGGGCATGGGTCGTGGAGGACGATTACGACAGCGAATACCGTTACACCGGCCCGCCGCTGGCCTCATTGCAAAGCCTGGACAAAGCAGGAAGCGTGATCTATGTCGGCACGCTGTCCAAGGTGCTGTTCCCCGGATTACGGTTGGGTTACATGGTATTGCCGCCTGCGCTGGTCGACGCCTTTGTTCAGGCCCGCGCCATCCTCGACCGGCACGCGGCTATCATCCCGCAGATCGTACTGGCGGATTTCATCACAGAGGGGCACTTCGGACGCCACATCAAGCGCACGCGGGAAGCCTATGGCGAGCGGCGGATTGCCTTGCTGGAAGCCATCGATTCGCATTTAGGAGGACATCTGAAAGCAGGGCCGGCGGATGCCGGATTGCAGCTTTCGACGACGTTCCTCTCCCGTCGCAACGACCAGGAGATTGCCCGGCGGGCGAAGGAGAAAGGGATCGAGCTGAGGGCGCTGTCCCAGTTCTATCTGGATGACAGCGCCGCCTCGCCCTGCCAGGCAGGGCTGGTGCTGGGATTTGCCCCCATCCCGGTCAGGGACATCAGGCAGGCTGCACCGGCACTACGCGACGTCCTCGACGAATAATCGTCAGATGGTTGCCAGGAGGTAGACGCCGCCCGCCGCCATGCCGGTACCGAGGGCGCGAACGGCATTGCCTGCGGACTTCGCCCGCATAAGGTGACCGCCAAACAGACCGGCGAGGTGCAGCATGACAGTCGCCAAGACGAATCCGGCGCCATAGGTTGCAAGTACGCTTCCGGCCGGCACTTCCAGGCCATGTGCATAGCCATGCGCTGCGGCGAACAGTGCAACGACCGGCAAGCCTCCCCAAGCGGGCATTTTGACGGCGAATGCAACGAGCAGACCAAGCACGAGGACGCTGGCCGCTATCCCGCCTTCAGCAAAGGAAGTTGCGAAACCCGCCGCGGCCGCCAGTGCACCGAGCACCATTACGACGGGAAAAGCCAAGGGCAAGGCAATTGCCATATTACGGCCTTGCTGCGATGCCCAGAGGCCGACGGCGAGCATCGCCAGCAAATGGTCCCAGCCGGCCAGGGGATGCGCAAATCCGGACGCGAAGCCCGCAAGGTGATGCATGCCGGGATGGGCAAGTGCCGGCATGGACACGAGCGACGCCAGCGCAGCCGAAAGTTGAACGATTTTCCTGCCCGGGATCTGGACCATTTCTTCCTCCACTGAATGCTTTGTCATTAAATTTGCCCAATCTTGGCGCGACATTGCACCAAGCTTGCCTCACCATTCCAGGCACGGGCAAAAGGCAAGTGCACGGCGCACCAATACGGCGCGCATTACTGCCTGATCAATGATTTAGCAAAAGCTGCGCCCGGGGAAGACGGGCTTCAGGAGAAGAGATTGCTGTTGAAGGTGAAGTACCCGGCAAGGAACAATGCCAGGGCAATGGCGAACTGCTTCCAGAACTTCTTGTTAAACATGTCGTAGCCTCTTAAATGACTTTGTCTTCCCGGAGCTGTGCGATGAGCTGGTCATCATATCCCAGGCTGCGCAGGACCTCGGCATTGTGTTCGCCGAGCGCCGGCCCCAGCCATTTCGTCTCGCCGGGTGTCGCCGAGAGCTTCGGCGTGATCGCGGGCAGCTTGATCGGCGTGCCGTCCGCGAACGCATGCTGTTCAAACATGCCGCGTGCGAGGAATTGGGGGTCGGTCATCATGTCGCGCACCGAATAGATCTTGCCGACGGGGACGTCCGCTGCCTTCAGGATCTCCAGTGCCTCGTCGATGGTCTTCGTATTGCACCAGGCCTGGATCGCGCCGTCGATTTCTTCCGTACGGGGCACGCGCCCGTCATTGCGCGCCAGCTGGGGATCGTCGGCCATGTCCTGGCGTTGGATGGCAACCATGAGGCGCTTGAAGATCGCGTCGCCGTTCCCCGCGATCACGATATTCTCGCCGTCCTTCGTCGTATAGGTATTAGATGGAACGATGCCGGGCAATGCACCGCCCGTGCGAGTCCGAACCACGCCGGCGAAGTCGTACTCCGGAACCAGCGACTCCATCATGTTGAACACGGCTTCGTACAGGGCGACGTCAACCATCTGCCCCTGCCCCGCGAGGCACGCATCGCCGGCCTTGCCGTTCCAGCGGCCTCCGGTCGCGTCACGGTGGCGCAAGGCCATCATCGCGCCGATGACGCCGTGCAGGGCGGCGACGGAGTCACCGATGGACACCCCGATGCGTACCGGCGGCCGGTCGGGATGTCCCGACACGTAGCGCATGCCGCCCATCGATTCACCGATCGCCCCGAAACCAGGCAGGTCCTTCATTGGTCCAGTCTGGCCGTAGCCCGAAAGGCGGACCATGATCGTCGCCGGGTTCACCTTCTTCAGGTCCTCATAACCGATGCCCCACTTTTCCAGCACGCCCGGCCGATAGTTCTCGATGATGATGTCCGCCTCGAGCGCGAGCCGCTTCGCGATCTCCTGTCCGCGCGGGTCCTTCATGTTCAGGGTCACGCTTTTCTTGTTGCGCGACTGCACATACCACCAGAGCGAGGTGCCGTCCTTCAGGACGCGCCATTGCCGGATCGGATCACCGCCATCCGGCGCCTCGACCTTGATCACTTCGGCGCCGAACTCCGCCAGCATGCGCGAGCAGAAGGGGCCGGCGATGAGCGTGCCGAGTTCGAGGACCTTGATGCCGGCAAGCGGCCCGGATGGTTTTTGTTCTGTCATGACGTCGGAAGGAATCTAGGTAGAGCGACGATCCAGCATGGCACGTGCAATAGTGCCCGCATCGACGTATTCAAGCTCGCCGCCCACCGGAACACCTCGCGCCAGCCGGCTGACCTTCAGGCCGCGCGCCTTGAGCGTCTCGCTGATGTAATGGGCGGTCGCCTCGCCCTCATTGGTGAAATTCGTCGCCAGCACGACTTCGGCCACTTCGCCGTCTGTCGCCCGCGCGATCAACTTCTCGAGATGGATGTCTTTCGGGCCGATGCCGTCCAGCGGCGAGAGGCGCCCCATCAGCACGAAGTACAGCCCTTTGTAGGTCAGGGTCTGTTCGATCATCATCTGGTCGGCCGGTGTTTCCACCACGCAGAGCAGGCTGGCGTCGCGCTCTTTGTTCAGGCAGGTTTCACAGACCTCATTTTCCGTGAAGGTATTGCAGCTGGCGCAATGGTGAACGCGCTCCACCGCCTGCGTCAATGCACGGCCGAGCATGGCCGCGCCATCGCGGTCATGCTGCATCAGGTGATAGGCCATGCGCTGCGCCGACTTCGGACCCACGCCCGGCAGGCGGCGCAAAGCTTCGGTGAGGAATTCGAGGCTGGAGGGTGATTTCACTATCAGAACGGCATCTTGAAGCCGGGCGGCAGCGGGAGGCCCGCGGTCATGCCGGCCATCTTTTCCTGGGAGGTGGCTTCCGCCTTGCGCACCGCATCGTTGAAGGCCGCCGCGACGAGGTCTTCCAGCATGTCCTTGTCGTCGCCGAGCAGCGAGGGATCGATCGACACGCGCTTGACATCATTTTTGCAGGTCATCACGACCTTCACCATGCCGGCGCCGGACTGGCCTTCGACTTCGATCGTCGCCAGTTGCTCCTGCATCTTCTTCATGTTGTCCTGCATTTGTTGGGCTTGCTTCATCAGCCCTGCGAGTTGGCCCTTCATCATGGTCGTACTCCTTGTCTAAATGGGTTTGATCGATCCCGGCACGATGGTTGCGCCGAATTCGCGCATCATCGCTTGCACGAAAGGATCGCGCTGGAGGTTTTCTTCCGCCTGGCGCAGCTTTGCCTCGCGGTCAGCTTGCGCCTGGGCATTGGCTGTCTGCTCGACGGCGCCGATTTCTGTTGTGACACGTGCGGGCTTACCGAAATGCTCGGTCAGTGCCGCGGCCAGTTTTTCAACCGCGCCGGCAGAGCGCAGCGTGTCGAGTGGAATGCGCAGGTGGATGGACACGCCTTCACCGTTGTCTTCGCATTGCAGCAGCTCACTCTGCTGGGCCAGTTGCTGGACAACGCCGCGCAACTGCAGGGACGCGGCCAAGGCGGGCCAGTCGCCGTCCCAGTTCAACGAGGGAATGGGTGTCGGTGGAAGTGCCTTGGCACGCGGTGCAGGAGGTTCCGCCGGTGGAGCAGGCGGCGCCTCTTCTTCCATCACTGCCGTGTCGCCAGATGCGTCGGGCGCCGGGTTCAGTTCAGTTTTTTTTTGAGCCGCTGCCGGAGCAGAGTCGAAATCCGCCCATTCCGGCGCCGGCGGCGGAGGATTGTCTTCCCAGGGCGGCACGGATGCGGAAGGCGCCGGTGCCTGCACTGGCGCCGCCGCCGGCCGTGCGGCGACAGGAGCAACCGGAGCGCCCGCCTGCGGCTTGCCAGCATTGCGCGCCGCTTCAAGCGCTGCACGCGCCGGACTCATGGCGCCTGCCGGGCGTGAGGGCGCCGAGGCAACAGGTGCAGCCTGCGGCGCGGGGGCAGCAGGTCTTGGGGCCGGGGCGGGAGCCGCTGGCGGAACCGCAGCACGGGCCACTGGCTTCGCTTCTGCGCCGCCGATACCGGGCCGAAATGCGAGCATGCGCAAAAGCGTCATGGAGAAGCCGGCGTACTCGTCGGGTGCGAGGCCAAGCTCGTTACGCCCGTGGACGGCGATCTGGTAAAACAGTTGCACTTCTTCGGCATCGAACGAACCTGCGAGGCGAATGATGTCGTCGCGTTCCGGCACATCATCGGGCAGTGCCGCCGGCACTGCCTGCGCGAGCGCGATCCGGTGCAGCAAGGTGCCGAGGTCCTGCAATGCGGCGCTGTACGACAGGCTGCGCGTCGCCATCTCGTCGGCGACCGCGAGCAGCCCTGCCCCGTCCTTCGCGGCCAGTGCGTCGAGCACACGGATGAGATAGGACTGGTCGAGCGCCCCGAGCATGCCTTGCACGGACTCGAGCGTCACCTTCCCTGCCGCATAAGCGATCGCCTGGTCGGTCAGCGACAGCGCATCGCGCATCGAGCCGTGCGCGCCCGCCGCGAGCAGCCGCAGGGCAGGCGGATCATAGGCGATGTTTTCCTGGCCAAGGATATTTTCGAGATGGCCGACGATATGCCCCGGCGGCATCTGCTTGAGATTGAATTGCAGGCAGCGCGAAAGAACGGTCACCGGAATTTTCTGGGGATCGGTCGTCGCGAGAATGAACTTCACATGCTCGGGCGGTTCCTCCAGCGTCTTCAGCATGGAGTTGAACGCGTGGTTCGTGAGCATGTGGACTTCGTCGATCATGTAGACCTTGAAGCGTGCGTTCGATGGTGCGTAGACGGCCTGCTCCAGCAACTGCGCCATTTCATCGACGCCGCGGTTCGAGGCCGCGTCCATTTCGATGTAGTCGACAAAACGTCCCGCATCAATGGCGGTACATGCTTCACACACGCCGCACGGCTTGGCGGTGATTCCGGTTTCGCAATTGAGCGACTTCGCCAGGATGCGCGACAAGGTCGTCTTGCCCACGCCGCGCGTCCCCGTGAACAGATAGGCGTGATGCAGGCGTTGCTGGTCCAGCGCATGCGTGAGCGCTCGCACGACGTGCTCCTGCCCGACGAGCGTTTCAAAGCTCTTGGGGCGATACTTGCGGGCGAGAACTTGATAAGACATGGCTGCGCTGGCTGAAAAGTGTAGGTCGCATTTTACCTGACCTGATGCAAGTTATAGCCGCGGATTGCGTGAATGATGACGGCGGTCGTATCCGACGCGCAAGACGTGGAATGCCGCAATGAAAAGCTGGGAAATAAAAGAAGAGAGAAGAGGCGAGCCTTGTCTACGGCACTTGCGGGAAATGGCTGTGGCTGCTTCGTTCCCGACCTGACCAGGTTGACCATGCCACAATGCGCAGGGGCCCGCCGGTCGCCATTTTAACAGCAATAGCGTTAGCGCGCCCCTGAATTTCTCGGATTGACAGGAATCAAATGCCAAGTTGCTGCCAGATGCCGTCGACTTTGGCCTTTACTTCGGAAGTCATTTCGATCGTGCGGCCCCACTCGCGACTTGTTTCCCCTGGCCACTTGTTAGTCGCATCGATTCCCATCTTGCTGCCCAGCCCGCTGACCGGCGATGCGAAATCGAGGTAGTCGATCGGCGTGTTGTCGACCAGCGTCGTGTCCCGGAAAGGATCGACGCGCGTCGTGATCGCCCAGATGACCTCCTTCCAGTCGCGCACATTCACGTCATCGTCCACCACGACGATGAACTTGGTATACATGAACTGGCGGAGGAAACTCCAGACACCGAACATCACCCGCTTGGCGTGCCCGGGATAGGACTTCTTCATCTGTACGACGGCCATGCGATAGCTGCAGCCTTCCGGAGGAAGATAGAAGTCGGTGATTTCAGGGAACTGCTTTTGCAGCAGCGGAATGAATACTTCGTTCAGCGCCAGCCCGAGTACCGCTGGCTCGTCGGGCGGCTTGCCGGTATAGGTGGAGTGGTAGATCGGATCGCGCCGCATAGTGATCCGGTCGATGGTGAAGACCGGGAACCATTCCTGCTCATTGTAATAACCGGTGTGGTCGCCGTATGGCCCCTCCAGTGCATGCTCGTATCCGCTGGGATGTGAGGCGTCGGGGTAGATATGCCCTTCGAGGACGATCTCGGCGGAGGCCGGAACACGAAGTTCACTGCCGATGGCCTTTACCAGGTCGGTGCGGCTGCCTCTCAGCAGGCCGGCAAACTGGTATTCAGAGAGCGTGTCCGGGACCGGGGTTACTGCACCGAGGATGGTCGCCGGGTCGGCGCCGAGCGCGACGGCAATCGGATACGGCTTGCCCTTGTTGACGATGCCGTGCTCGCGGAAATCGAGCGCTCCGCCGCGATGTGCGAGCCAGCGCATGATGACCTTGTTGCGGTCGATTACCTGCTGGCGATAGATGCCGAGGTTCTGCCTCTTCTTGTTCGGCCCTTTGGTGACGACCAGTCCCCAGGTAATGAGCGGCGCAACGTCGCCCGGCCAGCAATGCTGGATCGGCAACCTGGCCAGGTCGACGTCATTGCCCTCCCACACTACGTCCTGGCATGGCGCCGATCGATGCTCGCGCGGTGCCATGTCCCACAGTGACTTCACCATGGAACCAAGTCCGAGCACGTCCTTGAATCCTTTCGGCGGCTCCGGCTCCTTCAGGCTCGAGAGCACGTGACCGATCTTGCGCAATTCACCGATGTCGTCCGCCCCCATGCCAAGCGCGACACGACGCGTCGTTCCGAACAGGTTCCCCAGGACTGGGATCGAATGCCCGCTCGGATTCTCGAAAACAAGCGCGGGACCGCCCGCACGCAGCGTACGGTCGCAGATTTCGGTCATTTCAAGATATGGCGAAACAGGAACCTGAACATGCTTTAATTCGCCCAACTGTTGCAGCTGGGAAATAAAATCCCGCAAATCGGAATATTTCATGATTTTTGACAAAGTATGAGAGCGACTTCTGTTTTTAGAATGCAAGCCCAAGTCGTTGATTTTATTGGCTTAATGTTGCGTCGCAGCGAGATTTCAATATTCAAAAGTAATAAAGAATAGATTCTATAGTATTGACTCGATATAAACAGCCCCCTAAAATTCGCCCAACTTGATGAGGAAGCGGGCCGGGGACGAAGGGCTGCGCATCAAAAATCCTCGTCACTCACAGGGATCGGGGTCCCGCATGACATTTTAAGGAGTGTTTTCAAAAGGCGTCTGCCTTATCCCCGAAAAAAGTTGCCTGCCACTGTTCCGGCCCGTTCTGCGCCGCCAGTTCTGAGCAAGCAATTCCGACGTCTGCCGATTGCGCCGCGCGCGATGACAGACGATGTAACTGATTCACGGCAAACACAAGCGTCTACAAGGCTTTGTAGTGGGCTCTTCGCTTGCCGCGAGGTTTCAGGGAGGTTCACATGCTTAATCGATTCATCAGGGTGACGTCCGACTTCACCCGCAAGAAAGCCAGCCAATCGGCCGCATGGGCAGTCGTCGCTCGTGACACCGTCAGCGGCTTCATCACCACGGCGCACCACGCACTGATGGTGCTCGGCATCCTCGCCATTGCAGCCCTGGGCATCATGTTCGTGAAGCCCGAGGTCACCGACCATCTGAAGGCAGTGTCGCCGTTTGCACAGGCAGAAGCCGAAGAAACCGAGCTGCCGCCGGCTGCTGGACTGCTGGATATGCCCTCACAGTCCTTTGCAAGGCAAGACGTGGCAGACAAGGCTGAAGCTGCTGTACGCACGGACGAAAAGAACGAGACCGCCAGCGCCCGCCAGCAGCAATGGGTAACCGCATGGCTGTCCAAGCGCTATCGCGTCGCGACCGATGCGACCGACATGCTGGTCTCCGCCGCTTACCTGACCGCAAAGGAAATCAAGCTCGATCCGCTGCTCATCCTCTCGGTGATGGCCATTGAATCCCGCTTCAATCCGTTTGCGGAAAGCCCGGTTGGCGCACAGGGCCTCATGCAAGTGATGTCAAAGGTGCACCGTGACAAGTTTGAAGAACTGGGTGGCGTGAAGGCCGCGTTGAATCCAATCGCCAACATCAAGGTCGGCTCGCTGATCCTGAAGGACTACGTGAACCGCGGCGGTTCGGTTGAAGCTGGCCTGAAGCTGTACGTCGGCGCCGGCGCGTCTGAAACGGACTCGGGCTATGGCGCCAAGGTGCTTGCCGAGTACCAGCGCCTCAAGGAAGTCGCCATGGGCAAGAAGGTGCCGATTTATTCAACATCGGCAAGCTCCACCACACCAAAGGCACGCCCCCAGGAGCGTAAGATCGAAGCAGTCGAGGAAGCTGCTTCGGGCTCAACAGACCAGCCGCTGGCACAGGCCGATCACCCTTCGGCCCTGTAAAAGTCATTTATCCAATAAAAAAGGAGCCGCAAGGCTCCTTTTTTATTGCCGCCAACCGGTTTCAGCGGCGCTCTGCGAAGAACTTCTCCAACCGGGAAACGGCCTCGTGCAGATTCTCAAGCGACGTCGCATAGGAAAGCCGGATGTACTGCCGAGCCGTGTACGGCCCGAAATCAAGGCCGGGCACAAGCACTACGCCCGCCTGGTTCAGCATGTCGATGGTGAGCTTGTCTGCATCTTCCGAAAGCGCGGAACAGTCCGCGTAGACATAGAACGCACCGTCCGGGGTCACCGGTACCTTGAAGCCCAGCTCCCTGAGGGCAGGAGCGATGTAATCGCGGCGCCGTTTGAACTCTGCCTTACGCTGTTCATAGATGGCGATCGACTCCGGCGAAAAGCAGGCAACGCCGGCGTGCTGTGCAACGCTGGATGCGCAGATGAACAGATTCTGCGCCAGCTTCTCGATCTGCGGCACCATGAATTCAGGCACGACTAGCCAGCCTAGCCGCCAACCTGTCATGTTGAAGTATTTGGAGAAGCTGTTGATGACGATGACGTCTTCGCCGAGCGATAGCGCCGAAAACGGCTCTTCGTCGTAGGTCAGCCCTTGGTAGATCTCGTCGACGATCGTGAAACCGCCTTTTTCCCGCACCGTCCCGACGATCTTTGCCAGTTCATGATGCGGGATCGAAGTACCCGTCGGATTGGACGGCGACGCCAGCAATACGCCGCGTGTCTTCTCGCTCCACTGTTCCCTAACCACCGCATCCGACAGCTGGAAACGCTGCTCGGGACCGCTCGGGATCATCCTGGCCTGCCCGTCGAACGCCGCCACAAAATGACGGTTGCAAGGATAGGACGGATCCGGCATGAGCACCTCGGCGCCCTTGTCGACCAGCGCGGCGCACGCGAGCAGCAGCGCCGCCGAAGCGCCGGCGGTGATAATGATGCGCGCGGGCGCAACCTGCAGGCCGTAGACGCGCTGGTAGTGCGCGGAAATCGCCTCGCGCAGTGCCGGAATGCCGACCGCCGAAGTGTACTGCAGCTTGCCGTCACTCATAGCGCGCGCGGCCGCCTCAATAACTGGCGGCGCAGCGGTGAAGTCGGGCTCGCCGATGCCCATGTGGATGATGGAGCGGCCCTGCCGCTCCAGTTCGGCCGCCATCTTCGCCAATTCCATGACGTGGAAGGGCGCGATGTTGGCAAGGCGGGAAGCGAGGAGTGGATTCATCGCAGGTATGGAGTGGTGCGCTCGCCAGCCTCTGGCCGGCGACATGATCTATACGGCAAGACGGTCAGTGCTGGCCGCGCTTTTTCGCGTCTTCGACCTCGACCGCACGGGCGGTCGCGGCGAACTTGTCGAGAACGCCGTTGACGTACTTGTGGCCATCGATGCCGCCGAAGGACTTGGTCAGCTCGACGGCCTCGTTGATCACCACCTTGTACGGAATTTCAATGTGGTTGGTCAATTCGTAAGCGCCGATCAGCAGCGCGGCATGTTCCACAGGCGACAACTGATCGATCGGGCGATCGATCAGCGGCGCCAGGCCATCGCGCAGCGCACCGACCTGCTTGATCGCGCCGTGCAGGAGGGCGTCAAAATGCTCGGCATCTGCCTTGTTGAAGCCGTGCGCCTCGCGGATGTGCGCGTCGATCGCGCCGGCATCCTCATTGTTCAGCAGCCACTGATACAGCCCCTGCAGGGCAAACTCGCGCGCCCGATGGCGCGGCGTGCGATTCTTGTTCGGATTCGCGTGGACAGTCGTCTTTTGCGTCATTGCTTACTCTTCCTCGGTCACTTCTGCGAGTTCTTCCAGTGCGATCGCGAGATTGGTCATTTCGACGGCAACACGCGCGGCATCTGCCCCCTTCTCCGCCATGCGCGCCTCAGCCTGCTCGTCGGTGTCGGTTGTGAGGACGGCGTTGGCAATGGGAATGCCGAAATCGAGGCCCACGCGGGTGATGCCGGCGCCGGATTCATTTGAGACCAGTTCGAAGTGGTAGGTTTCGCCGCGTATGACCGCGCCGATGGCGATCAGTGCGTCGAATTGCTGGGTTTCAGCCATTTTTTGCAGCGCCAGCGGAATTTCGAGTGCGCCGGGCACGGTAACGTGCAATACATCCTCGTCGGCAACTCCAAGGCGCTTCAGTTCGGCGAGGCAGGAGGACAGAAGGCCGTGGCAAACGTCTTCATTGAAGCGGGCTTGCACGATGCCGATACGCAGGCCTTCGCCGCTCAAATTCGTTTCGTAAGTTCCTACGGTCATGGTATTTCCTTCATGCGCGATCGCGCTCATTGATATTGGAACCATGCGCCGCCTTCGTCCAGCGAGGCGGCGCACGGCCGTTTCTTGTTCGACATGTCATCGGCGCGACGTCTCGGCGCCGGCGCCCGATCTTCAGTTTTCCGGCTTTGCCTGATAACCGGTCACCTCAAGGTCAAAACCAGTCATCGAGGGCATCTTGCGCGGGCTGGCGAGCAGCTTCATCTTGCCGACCTGGAGATCCTTCAGGATCTGGGCGCCGATGCCGTACGTGCGCAGGTCCATGCGGGACTCGCGCGGTTGCGGTTTCTGCTCCGGCTTGCTGAGTGCCTCGAACTGCGCAAACATCTGCTCCGCGGATTCCTCGCAGTTGAGCAGGACCATCACGCCACGCTCGGAAGCCTTGATGGCTGCCATCGCGGACGCCATGTTCCAGGAGTGGGTGGTTGCCTGGGTTTCAAGCAGGTCCAGGATGGACACCGGCTGGTGCACGCGCACCAGCGTTTCGACGTCCGGGGTAATATCGCCGTGCACCAGGGCAAGGTGCGCACCGCCGCTCGGCTTGTCGCGATAGGCGATGGCCTTGAACGGGCCGTGCACGGTATGCATCGTACGTTCGGCGAGTCGCTCGACGATGCTTTCGTTCTGGCTGCGGTAATGGATCAGGTCGGCGATGGTGCCGATCTTCAGGCCGTGCTCTTTCGCGAACTCGATGAGATCCGGCAGGCGCGCCATCGTGCCGTCATCCTTCATGATTTCGCAGATCACGGCCGCTGGCGTCAATCCGGCGAGCTCGGCGAAATCGCAGCCCGCTTCGGTGTGTCCTGCGCGCATCAGGACGCCGCCCTTCTGCGCCTTGAGCGGGAAAATATGGCCAGGCTGGACAATATCCGTCGGCTTGGCATTCTTCGCCACCGCGACCTGGACAGTCTTGGCACGGTCTGCTGCCGAAATGCCTGTGGTGACACCCTCGGCTGCTTCAATCGACACGGTGAAATTGGTGCCATAGGACGTCCCGTTACGGGTCGTCATCATCGGCAGGTTCAGCAAATTGCAGCGCTCTTCGGTCAGTGTCAGGCAGATCAGGCCACGCCCGAACTTGGCCATGAAGTTGATCGCTTCCGGGGTGACGAACTCCGCGGCGAGGACGAGATCGCCCTCGTTTTCGCGGTCTTCCTCGTCGACGAGGATGACCATGCGGCCAGCGCGCAGTTCGGCAATGATTTCTTGAGTTGTTGAAATAGCCATGACTTGAATCCTGTGTAGCTCGCTATTTTAAAGGATTTGGGGGCCTTCCTACTTTCAAGTTTGAAACTTGTGCAGGGTGCCGCGGCCGGACTGTCAGGCCTTCGTGCTCAGCATTCGTTCGACGTAGCGGGCAATTAGGTCGATCTCGAGGTTCACCCTGGCACCCGGCTTCAGGTGCTTGAGCGTCGTCACTTCGACAGTGTGCGGGATGAGGTTGATCGAGAACATGCAGGCGTCCGGCGTGTCCTCTACCCGGTTCACGGTCAGCGAGACGCCATTCACGACGATCGAGCCTTTGTAGGCAAGGTATTTCGCGAGCTCTCGCGGTGCCGCGACAACCAGTTCCACCGACTCGCCGACCGGCTCGAACTTTCGCACGATGCCAAGCCCGTCGACATGGCCGGAGACGAGGTGTCCGCCCAACCTGTCGGAAAGCGTCAGTGCTTTTTCCAGGTTAACCTCGCCAACGCTGTCCAGTCCGGCCGTGCGATTCAGGCTTTCGCGGGAGACATCAACGGTGAATCCAGTCTCTGTCTTGCTGACGACCGTCATGCACGCCCCGTTCAGTGCGATCGAATCGCCGAGTGCCACGTCCGCCATCGGCAGGCCGCCAGCATCAATGGTCAGGCGAACGCCGGCATCCGGGTCGTTGCCAAGTGGAGTGATGGACATGATTTTGCCGACAGCGGCAACGATTCCGGTAAACATGGGCGGATCCGATCAGGTAAAACGGGCAAGGATACGCAAATCAGGGCCGATTTGCTTGATTTCATGGAACGCAAGGGACTTCCGGCCGTCGAGCGCGTCCAGCGCCGGCAGGTCGAACAGTCCGCGGGCGTCGCCGAGGAGGCTGGGAGCAAGATACAGCAACAGCTCATCGACGCATCCTTCGCGTATCAGGGATCCGTTCAGCTTGAATCCGGCTTCGATGTGAAGTTCGTTGATCTGACGCGCGCCCAGCTCCTGGATGAGCGCCGACAGGTCGACCTTGCCGGCGGTATTCGGCATCCGGATCACTTCTGCGCCCCTGTCCCGCAGACGGGCTTCCTTCTCCGGGTCGGAGACCGCCGTCACGATCCACGTTCCGCCTCCTTTCAGGACTCGGGCATCGGGGCGGATTTGCAAGCGGCTGTCGACCACGATTCGTCTGGGTTGCCGAGGCGTGTCGACCGCACGGACGGTGAGTTGCGGGTCGTCTTCCTGTACCGTGCCGATGCCGGTCAGGATGGCGCATGCGCGGGCGCGCCACCAATGTCCATCGTCTCGAGCAGGCTGCGAGGTGATCCATTGGCTCAGGCCGTTATGCAACGCGGTCCTGCCGTCCAGGCTCGCCGCCGCTTTCATCCGCACCCAAGGCTTTCCCTGTCGCATGCGGGACATGAATCCGATGTTGATTTCTCGGGCCTGCTCTTCCAGCACGCCCGACACGACCTCAATTCCCGCAGCTTCGAGCCTTGCACGTCCCTGGCCGCCCACGAGAGGATTGGGGTCGCCGACAGCCATGACGACTTTCGCCACACCGGCCTTGACCAGGGCATCCGCGCAGGGAGGCGTCCGGCCGAAATGGCTGCAGGGTTCAAGCGAGACATAGACCGTCGAACCGCGTAGATCATGTCCGCGACTGAGGGCATCGTTCATTGCCTGCACCTCGGCATGTGCCTGTCCAGGCGGCTGCGTGTTCCCTACCCCGATCACCGTACCGTCCTTGACGATGACGCACCCGACCCGGGGGTTGGGCGTCGTGATGAACATGGATTTGGCTGCCCACTGGAGGGCCAGTTCCATGGCCTGGGTGTCGTTGTCGATTCTCACTGATTGCCTGTTTCGCTTAAGCGGCCTGCGCCGGCATATCGCAGGCTAGCAGGTGCGCGTGTCGGTTTCGGGATTGCAGATGCGCGGACGTCCGACGAAGTTCAGCTTGATCTTCCTGACCTTGCTTTCCAGTTCGAAAGTAAAAGTCCCGAACTGCGTCCGGTATGCATTGTCGTGTGTACGCGTACGCCCCGCCCCGTTGTATGCGAGGTATTGTACTGTCGAATCCGTCAGCCTGGCCGTGATCCGCATGCTGTTTGGCGTCGGGCCGTGCCTGAATAGGATGACATCGCCGCCGTCCGGACGGAGATTGCGGTTCCTGTCGACGAAAACGACCCAACCATGCGTCCAGTCCCCATCCTCGCCGGCAGGCACCATGTCCACGCGTAGGCCGCGCTGTACCGCTTCAGCCCGCGCCAGGTTGATTGCGGCGAAAAATTCGTTCGTTGCGGCCGTGATCTGCATGTCCCTGATCAAGCCGACAAAACTGGGAACGGCGACAGTGAAGAGAATTGCAGCGACAGACAACGTAACGGCCAACTCTACCAGGGTAAATCCCTTTGCGCTGCGAAGGAAAGACGGGAAGCGCCGGCGCATGTACCTCACCTCCAGCATTCCGGCGTGTTCGATTCCTTTTCCCCGGTGCTCGTGATGGCGAGATTGCCACAGACAGGATCCTCAAAGTGCGCGTCCACGTTGGCAGTGCCAGGCATGGCAACCAGGCGGACACAGTCCCGTATCGCGCCTCCTGGACATGCTTCGCCCCTGATTTCATAGGCGCTGCGGTCGGGGCTATTTCCTGAGTACCACTTGAACAGTTTTTCGTCTTCGCTCGAGGAACCGGAAGAAAAGGCGATGTAGCTGTTGCGCTGGGAATAGAAGCGCTCTTCCTGGAGCATCAATTGGTATAAGGCCGCGCGCCCCTCCGCCCGCTTTGCCTTGCGCGATGCCTCCTTGTAAGAGGGAAACGCAATGCCGGCCAGTATCCCGACGACCGCAAGCGCAATGATTACCTGGATAAGCGAAAACCCGCTCGACAACCTAGTCGCGTTCAAGTGCCTCACGAAGCTCCTCCCAGTTCAAGATTTCACGCCAGCCTATCCGACTCCATTTTCCTTCCGTCGATTTCCGGAAATAGGACTGCAACACGACTTGCGTTCGCTCATTGCTCCCGTAGCCAATCGCGGTGATACGGAAGGTCGTTCTGCTCAGGCTGTCCGCGCCATCTGCACGCGAAAGCGGGTCGGGCAATACCTCGATGAGATAGCGCGGTGGAACCGCACTGTCGGTCAACGCGCTGCTGCGCCCGGTCAAATAGCCTAGCGGGACAGAAATCATCCCCGGATTGTGGTGGATCTTTTGCCAGACGGGGAACATGTCACGCCCGGCTGGATGACACAGTCCGAGCAACGGGTTGGCAGCACCCGCTTCGCAGTACCCTCCTGCGTACGCCTTCGCTTCTTTCATGAACAGTTCGACCCTCGGGGATTTCTCGACATCGATTTCGGCATCCTTCAGCGCCGCCTCGGACGCGACGAAGGCCACGAGCCGGTCACGCTCTTGGCGTGAGGCCTTTTCCTCCTGGAGTGCGATTTGTGCGGCGGACGTCCCCAACAGGAGGATGACGACCATCATCAGCATGCATACGATCAGCGCGGCGCCCGCCTCCCGAGCAATCGCTGGAACGCGACGCACGTCATCCTCCCGTGGGTCGGTTGCGCAGCCAGACGGTCGTCGCGAACACCTTGCGAGCGCGGTTCCTGACGGACGTGGGCAGTTCCGACACCTGTATCCGCACTCCCCTGTCCCGCGCGGCATGAGCAGATGAGTAAAACTCTCCGAACAGGTCATACTCCCGTGACGTCCCCTCAGTCAGGATTCCGTTGGCACCGCGGACGAGAAGCGCCACCTTCACCGCGACCACCTTCTTCCATGGAGCATGTTTGTCCGTGGCATCTTTGGCCATGCCCTCGACCGCCGTCGCGTTCATGACTGAATTCGGGTAGCCGTCTCCGTCGGTGTCCAATCCGTACAGCACCTGGAACGACTCCACCCCGCGTGCAATGGCCTGCGCCGCCCAGCCATCCTCGCCCGGATACTTGCAGTACAGCTCTGGCTCGCCGCTGACGTCTTCCGCGACGTAGAAGATGCTCCAGCCGCGTTCGTGTTTTTCCGGCGCCTCCCCCGTCCCGATGCCAAAACCGGCGCAATTCAGGACTGAACCGTCGCCGTTACTGCCCTCTCCAGATCCACCTATGCGGACCACGAGCACATCACTTCCATTGATCGATCGGGCAATCGGTGAAGAAATGTCTTCGGAGCGGCTTTTCAGGGTTCTGGCATCCATGCCGAAAACAGCCGGTCCACCGGCTTCGTCGGGAGCGCTGAAATCAGCGCCATCCCAGTTGAGGTAGGACGCCTGCCGGACAGTTCGGGATAGGATGTCGATTGCATGCCGCCCTGTATCGAGAATCTGGGCGCTGTCGGTCTGTACGACATAGCCGGACTTTGCGGATACCAGCACAACGGTGGCAATTGCGACGACGAACAGTCCGATTGTCATCGAAACCATTAGTTCGACAAGTGTCACGCCACGTTCACGACTGATCCAGGCAGGGAAATGGTTGGCTTGCCGCATTCGCCGCACCCTTGCTACACGGACGCCACAGGGATGACAACGCTAGGTGGGAAGCCGCTGTCTTCCTTCGCATAGCTGCCGTCCGGATTCTTCACCTTCCAGCCGACTTTGACCACAAACGGGGCGTCAGCGCTCTCGGCACTGCAGTCCCACTTGTAAGCCTGCGCCGCTTCATTCCAAGGATTGCCGTCGCGGCAAATCCTCAGGCGAGCTGTGGGAAAGTTTGCTGCGAGACGGGTTTTCCACTCATTGATTTCAAATGCGGCGAATTCGCTTGTTCCGCATGTTAAGAAGTGGCACGAGCTCTCTGGTGCGGGCGGTGTTCCCGGCATCGATGTGTAGTCGAGATTGAAAAGTGGCTCGACAGCGTGCGAATGCACTTCGTCGGCCATCATTGAACCGACTGTGTCGGCAATCTCAGCGGCAAGCAGCAAGGCCATGGTCTGGTAGGACGATTGCTGCGTCGTCCGTGTAGACGCCATTTGAAGACCCATCATGCCGACGACACCGGACGACAGAAGAAGAATGGATACCAGGACCTCGGTCATTGAAAAGCCCCCCTGGCGCTTCATGTTCATCCTCATGCTGTTAATCCATCTTAATTGTCATTTATGCAACACTCCTGGCATGACGGATCTTGGGGGATAAATCATGGAAAAAACCGCTTACTTGCTGGGAGGTTTGCGCTCGCGACCTACTTCGGCAATCGCGTCCTGGAATTCCGCCACATCTTCAAAGCTCTTGTAGACGGAGGCGAAGCGGATGTAGGCAATCTTGTCGAGGCGTTTGAGTTCGCGCATGACCAGCTCGCCGATATGACCAGAAATCACTTCCCGGGCGCCTGACGAAAGCAATTTTTCTTCAATGCGATGGATCGCGGCGTCGACGGCTTCGGCCGATACAGGGCGCTTGCGCAAGGCCAGCATCAGGCTGGCGCGAAGTTTGGAGGGGTCAAAATCGGCACGGCTGCCGTTTTTCTTGACGATGACAGGCATCGAGAGTTCGATGCGCTCGTACGTGGTGAAGCGCTTGTCGCAGTGTGCGCAGCGCCGGCGGCGGCGAATGGTGTCCCCTTCCTCCGACACGCGTGTGTCGATGACCTGGGTATCTTCGTGGTGACAGAAGGGACACTTCATGGTGCTGCCGCAAGCCCTATCTTGAATGCGCTCCGCTCACGGAACGCGAAATATTATCAATCAAGCAATTGTGTTATCTTTTTACAAATGCCGCCATCCCATGCTCATGGGATGGCGAACAGTGTAGCGCTATTTGCAGGCCTTAAGCGTAGACCGGGAAGGCGTCGGTCAGCTTCTTGACTTCTGCCTTCACGCGCTCGATGGTTGCCGCGTCATGCGGATTGTCGAGCACGTCGGCAATCAGGTTACCCACCTTGACGGCTTCCGCTTCCTTGAAGCCGCGGGTAGTCATCGCCGGGCTGCCGAGGCGGATACCGGAGGTGACGAACGGCTTTTCCGGATCGTTCGGAATGGCGTTCTTGTTGCAGGTCATGTGCGCGGAACCGAGGATGGCCTCGGCTTCCTTGCCGGTGATCTTCTTGGCGCGCAGGTCGACCAGCATCACGTGGGATTCGGTACGACCGGACACGATGCGCAGGCCGCGCGAGATCAGGGTCTTCGCCAATGCATCGGCGTTCTTCACGACCTGTTCCTGGTAGGCCTTGAACTCGGGCGACAGCGCTTCCTTGAAAGCGACTGCCTTGCCGGCGATGACGTGCATCAGCGGACCGCCCTGGATGCCGGGGAAGATCGCGGAGTTGATGGCCTTCTCATGCTCGGCCTTCATGAGGATCACGCCGCCGCGCGGACCGCGCAGGGATTTGTGCGTGGTGGAGGTGACGAAATCGGCAAACGGTACCGGGTTCGGGTAGACACCGGCGGCGATCAGGCCGGCATAGTGGGCCATGTCGACCATGAAGTAGGCGCCGACGTCTTTGGCGACCTTGGCGAAACGCTCGAAGTCGATGCGCAGCGCGTAGGCGGATGCGCCTGCAATGATCATCTTCGGCTTCTTCTCGTGTGCGAGGCGTTCCATCGCGTCGTAGTCGATTTCTTCCTTCTCGTTCAGGCCGTACGAAACGACGTTGAACCACTTGCCCGACATGTTGAGTGCCATGCCGTGGGTCAGGTGGCCGCCTTCTGCCAGCGACATGCCCATGATGGTGTCGCCCGGCTTGAGCATGGCGAAGAACACGCCCTGGTTGGCTTGCGAACCGGAGTTCGGCTGCACGTTGGCGGCTTCCGCGCCGTAGAGTTCCTTCAGGCGGCTAATGGCCAGGGACTCGGCGATGTCGACGTACTCGCAGCCGCCGTAGTAGCGCTTGCCCGGATAGCCTTCGGCGTACTTGTTGGTGAGCTGGGAACCCTGCGCTTCCATCACGGCCGGCGAGGTATAGTTCTCGGAAGCGATCAGCTCGATGTGGTCTTGCTGGCGCGTGTTTTCCTGCTGGATGGCGGACCAAAGTTCGGGATCGACTTTGGCAATGGTGTGGTCTTTTGCGAACATGAAAAACTCCAATCGATTGCAAATCGGGTTTGCCTGAATCGAATGAGGGCCAAAGGAAGAAGACAGGCAGCCTCAGTCGTGCATTCCATTTGGGCTGCCCAGGCGAACGGCTATGGATATCTCACGTTCCCCGGTGGATTTCCACCTTTTCGCCGGAATGCAGCTCCGGCTTCTCGCCAGTTACGTGAGACGAAATGGAGCTAGATTGTAAGATAGCCACCACTTTTCGGCAAGGATGCCGGGCAGAGCTTCGAATTTGCTGCCGGACACGATGCCGCGCGGATGAAGGCCCGGCCTTTGGGCTACAATTTTGGCAACCATCCGTCCCGCACGAAAGGAAAACAACATGATCGTCCTGATTACAGGTGCAACTTCCGGTTTTGGCGCCGAAATGGCGCGCAGATTCGCTCAGGCGGGCCACAAGGTGATTGCCACCGGGCGTCGCAAGGATCGCCTGGACGGCCTGTCCGCCGAACTGGGCGCGTCGCTCCTTCCCATTGCCATGGACGTGAGTGACAAGGCATCGATCAACGCAGCGCTTGCGGCACTGCCCGCGGAGTGGAAGGAGATCGACGTCCTCGTCAACAATGCCGGCCTCGCGCTGGGCATCGAGCCCGCGCACAAGGCTTCGCTCGATGAATGGGAAACCATGATCGACACGAACTGCAAGGGCCTGGTCACCATGACACACGCGATCCTGCCCGGCATGGTGGCGCGTGGACGCGGAACGGTCATCAACATCGGCTCGGTGGCAGGCACCTACCCCTACCCGGGCGGCAACGTCTACGGCGCGACCAAGGCCTTTGTTGACCAGTTCACGATGAACCTGCGCGCGGACCTCGTGGGCACCGGGGTGCGCGCGACCAACATCGCTCCCGGCCTGTGCGGCGGGACCGAGTTCTCGAATGTGCGCCTGAAGGACGACGCCGCAGCAGCAAAGGTATATGAGGGCACCGTGCCGCTGACCGCGAAGGACATCGCAGAGACGGCATTCTGGATCGCCACCCTGCCGCCGCATGTAAATATCAACTATATCGAGATGATGCCTACCTGCCAGGGCTTCTCTCCATTCAATATCAAGCGAACCATCTGATGAACCCATCCAGCGCAGCACGTCGCGGAGAACGGATCCGGCGACAATGACTTCCGATTTCACCTGGAAAATCCGGGTCTACTACGAAGATACCGACGCCGGCGGCGTTGTCTTTTATGCAAACTACCTGAAGTTCTTCGAGCGTGCGCGGACCGAATGGCTCCGCGCCGCCGGCATCGGCCAGCAACTCCTGTCAGTGTCACATCATGTAATGTTCGTGGTCAAAAGCACGGCAGTCGATTATCATGCCCCCGCGAAATTAGATGATGAACTGAAACTCTCCGTCGTTGTCGAACGACTCGGACGTGCCTCCGTGCAATTCATACAAGAAGCCTG
>DASPMV010000073.1:0-3019 GCA_035626875.1 Noviherbaspirillum sp.
TGTAGCTCAATGGTAGAGCAGAAGCTTCCCAAGCTTACGACGAGGGTTCGATTCCCTTCACCCGCTCCAGGTCAATCGGGCACCGGTCGGTGCCTTTTTTATTGGCTTGCAGAACCTTCATCCGGAAAACAGCATGTCCCACACCCACGACGACGGCAGCAACAAGCAGATGCTTTATGACCCGACGGAGCGCCGCATCCGCAGTTTCGTGACGCGCGCGGGGCGGTTGTCGACGGCGCAGGCCAAGGCAATCGAGACGCTGGGGCCGAAATTCTGCATTCCGTATGTCAAGGCGCCCTGCGACTTCAGCCAGGCGTTCGGGCGCGCCGCGCCGACCATACTGGAGATCGGTTTCGGTATGGGCGATACGACCGCGAAGATCGCCGCCGGCATGCCCGAAAAGGATTTCATCGGTGTCGAGGTGCACACGCCCGGCGTCGGCAGCCTGCTCAAGCTGATCGGCGAGCAGCAACTGTCCAACCTGCGCATCATCCAGCACGATGCCTTCGAGGTCGTGACCCACATGATCAAGCCGGATTCGCTTGCCGGCGTGCATGTCTTTTTCCCCGATCCGTGGCATAAGGCACGCCACAACAAGCGCCGCCTGATCCAGCCGCCGTTCGTGCAGCTGCTCGTCTCGCGCCTGGCGCCGGGCGGCTACATCCATTGCGCGACGGACTGGCAGGATTATGCGGAGCAGATGCTGCAGGTGCTCGGCGACGAGCCGGCATTGAGGAATACGGCGGAGGGCTACGCGCCGCGCCCGGACTACCGCCCGGTGACGAAGTTCGAGAACCGCGGCCTGAAGCTGGGCCACGGCGTCTGGGATCTGGTGTTCGTGAAACGCTAGGCCGATCAGGCGAATTCGGCAATGAGCGCGACAATCTCTTCGCCGTAGCTTTCGAGTTTCTTCTCGCCCACGCCCGACACATTCCGCAACTCGTCTAGTGAGGACGGCTTCATCTTTGCGATCTCGCGCATCGTCGCGTCGTGGAAGATCACATAAGCGGGCACGTTGTGCTTGCGGGCGGTCTCGACACGCCACCAACGCAACTTCTCGAAAATCTCCGTCTCGGCCTGCGACAGGTCGCTCTCCACATAGCCCTTCGGCTTAGTGGATTCCCGTTTCTTTTTCGCCGGCTTCTGGTACTGCCGCAGCTGAACGTTACGCTCGCCCTTGAGGACAGGACGCGCCTCTGCGGTGAGTTTCAGCGATCCGTAGGCATCGTGGTCGACCACGACCAACCCCAGCGCGATTGCCTGGCGCAGGATGGCGCGCCATTCCGCCTCGCTGGTGTCGCTGCCGATGCCGAAGGTGGATAGCTTGTCATGCCGCCATTGCTTCACCTTGTCCGAATCCGTCCCGCGCAGGACGTCGATCACGTGGCCCGCGCCGAAACGCTGGTCGACGCGGTAGATGGAGGACAAAAGCTTTTGCATCTGTACCGAGCCGTCGTAGGACACTGGCGGCGTCAGGCAGATATCGCAATTGCCGCACGGCGTCGACGGCTGCCCGAAGTAATCCAGGAGGCGGACGCGCCGGCAGTTCAAGGTCTCGCACAGGCCGAGCATCGCATCCAGCTTGGCGGACTGCACGCGCTTGAAATTTTCGTCGGCCTCCGACTCGTCGATCATGCGGCGCTGCTGCACCACGTCCTGCAAACCATAAGCCATCCAGGCGTCAGCCGGCGCGCCGTCGCGGCCCGCGCGGCCGGTTTCCTGGTAATAGCCCTCGATACTCTTGGGCAGGTCAAGATGGCAGACGAAGCGCACATCGGGTTTGTCGATGCCCATCCCAAAGGCGATGGTCGCCACCATCACGATGCCATCCTCGCGCAGGAAGCGCGCCTGGTTGGCCGCGCGCTTCGCGTGGTCCATGCCGGCGTGATACGGCAAGGCGGCGATGCCATGCTCGTTCAGGAAGTCGGCGGTTTCCTCCACCTTCTTGCGCGACAGGCAGTAGACGATGCCCGCATCGCCCGGATGCTCTTCCTTGATGAAATCGAGCACCTGCTTGCGGCCGTTGGTCTTCTCGACGATCTGGTAACGGATGTTCGGCCGGTCGAAGGAAGACACGAACTGCATCGCGTCGTCCAGCTGCAGGCGGTGCGCGATCTCGGCGCGCGTCTGCGGGTCAGCAGTGGCAGTCAGCGCGATGCGGGGCACCTGCGGGAAACGCTCGTGCAGGATCGACAGCTTGATGTATTCAGGACGGAAATCATGCCCCCATTGCGACACGCAGTGCGCCTCGTCGATCGCGAACAGGGCGATCTTCGACGACTCCAGGAGTTCAAGGCAGCGAGGCGTCATCAGGCGCTCGGGCGCAACGTAGACAAGGTCGAGTTCCCCCTTGCGCACCGCCTTTTCGGTGCGGATCGTCTCTTCGAAGGATTGCGTGGAATTCAGGAAGGCCGCACGGACGCCCACTTCGGCCAGCGCGTCGACCTGGTCCTGCATCAGTGCGATCAGCGGCGAGACCACCACGCCGACGCCTTCGCGGATCAGCGAGGGGATCTGGTAACACAGGGATTTGCCGCCACCCGTCGGCATCAGCACCAGCGCGTCGCCGCCTTGGGCGACGTGGTTCACAATGTCAGCTTGGTGGCCGCGGAAGGATGGATAGCCGAAGACCGTCTGCAAAACGTGCAGCGCGGCCTTGTTGTCAAATTGATCACGCATCCGGGTATTTTAATGCACCCACTCCACGAGGCCAGCATAGGCCGTTGCGAGCACGATAATGCCGAACACGATGCGATACCAGGCAAAGATCTGGAAGTCGTGCGTACTGATGTAGCGCAGCAGCCAGCGCACGCACAGGAAGGCGGAGATGAAGGACGCCACCGCCCCCACGCCGAACCAGGGCAGATCGGCCGCGGACAGCAAGTCGCGTTGTTTGTACACCGAGTAGATGGTCGCGCCGAACAGCGTCGGGATCGCGAGGAAGAAGGAAAACTCGGTCGCCGCCTTGCGCGACAGGCCGAACAGCATGCCGCCGATGATCGTCGCGCCAGAGCGGCTG
>DASPMV010000074.1:0-13503 GCA_035626875.1 Noviherbaspirillum sp.
CCGAGGGCGAGGCGCCGATCGAATTCGCGATCAAGCCGGGCAGCGGCGTCAAGAGCAGCGCCGACCAGATCGCCGCCGCCGGTGTGCCGCTCAATCCGGATCTCTTCCATCTGCTCGCGCGCTTCTCCGGAAAAAGCACCCGGCTGAAAGCCGGGAATTATGAACTAAAGCCGGGAACGTCGCCGCTGGCACTCATCGACCAGCTTGTGCGCGGTGAGTTTGCGCAGGAGTCCCTGGCCATCATCGAAGGATGGACGTTCAAGCAGATGCGCCAGGCGATCGATGCGCATCCGAAGATCCGGCACGACACCGCGGGGCTGTCGGACAAGGAGCTGCTGGCGAAGATCTCGACCGATTACAAGCATCCGGAAGGCCTGTTCTTCCCTGATACCTACTTGTTCGCGAAGGGATCGAGCGACCTGCAGATCTACAAGCAGGCGCACGCACTGCTGCAGAAGCGCCTGGAAGAGGCGTGGAACAAGCGCGCGCCCAACGTGCCGTACAAGACCCCCTACGAAGCGCTGATCATGGCGTCGATCGTGGAGAAGGAAACCGGCCAGAAATCCGAGCGCAACCTGATCGCCGCCGTCTTCGTCAACCGGCTGCGGCTTGGCATGCTGCTGCAGACCGATCCGACCGTCATCTACGGCATGGGCGATCGCTTCCAAGGCAATATCCGAAAGAAGGACCTCGAAACCGACACACCGTACAACACCTACACCCGGCCGGGATTGCCGCCGACGCCGATCGCCTTGCCCGGCGCGGAATCGCTGGCCGCCGCCCTGAATCCGGCCACTTCTGACGTCCTGTACTTTGTCTCGCGCGGCAACGGCACGAGCGAATTTTCCAACAACCTTGCCGATCACAACCGCGCGGTGAACAAATACCAGCGATAATGCCGGCTGTACCGCAGGGAAAAGAAGAACATGGCATTTGGGAAATTCATCACCTTCGAAGGCATCGACGGCGCCGGCAAATCCACTCACCTGGCATATGTTGCCGACTTGCTAAGGGAGCGCGGAAAACAGGTCATTGTCACCCGCGAGCCGGGCGGCACGCCGTTGGGGGAAAAGCTGCGCGAGCTGTTGCTGCGCGAAAAAATGCACCTCGAAACCGAGGCTTTGCTCATGTTCGCCTCCCGCCGCGAGCATATCGCGCAGGTCATCGAGCCCGCGCTGCAACGCGGCGACTGGGTGATTTCCGACCGGTTTACCGACGCGACGTTCGCCTACCAGGGCGGCGGGCGCAAGCTGGCGCTCGACAAGCTCGAAGCGCTCGAGCGCTGGGTACATCCGAACCTGCAGCCTGACCTGACGCTGCTGTTCGACGTCC
Source organism: Noviherbaspirillum sp. (assembly GCA_035626875.1). Classification (GTDB taxonomy): domain Bacteria; phylum Pseudomonadota; class Gammaproteobacteria; order Burkholderiales; family Burkholderiaceae_D; genus Noviherbaspirillum. Next base: position 1,333 of record DASPMV010000074.1, read on the forward strand.
CTCTGGAAGTTGCCCGCGCGCGTCTCGACGCGACCCGCGAGCTGGACAAGTTCGAACAGGAAAAGGCGGACTTCTTCGCCGCGACCCGCGCCGAATACCTGCGCCGTGCCGCAGCGCATCCTGAGCGCTTCCGCGTGATCGATTCCACGCGCGCCATCGCCGACATCCAGCGCGAACTCGAGCAGATCGTTTCCAGTATTTGATCCACATGTCGTCGACTCTCTACACCTGGCAGCAGGCTCCGTGGCAGCAATTGCAACAGCTGCGCGGCCGCCTGCCGCACGCCATCCTGTTCCACGGCCCTGAAGGCATTGGCAAGACGGCATTTGCCGAGCATCTTGCGCAGTCGCTCCTGTGCCAGTCGCCCGACGCGGACGGTCACGCCTGCGGCAAATGCGACCCCTGCGGGTGGTTCTCGCAGTACAGCCATCCCGACTACCGCCGCGTCCGGCCGGAAGTGCTGGAGGAGGACGGCGGCGGGGAGGCCGAGGAGGGCTCGGAGGCTGGCGAGGGCAAGAAGGGAAAGTCCGCCAAGGCCCCGTCCAAGGAAATCAAGATCGACCAGATCCGTGCGCTGGCCGATTTCATGAACGTGTCGACACACCGCCAGGGCATGCGGATCGTCCTGCTGTACCCGGCCGAAGCGCTGAACACGGCGGCGGCCAATGCCTTGCTCAAGACGCTGGAAGAGCCGCCGCCGGCCACGCTGTTCCTGCTCGTGTCCAACAACCTGGACCGGCTTTTGCCGACGATCCTGTCGCGCTGCCGAAAGTTTGCGCTGGCGATGCCGTTACAGGAGGAGGCGCTGGCGTGGTTGAAGGCGCAGGGCGTCAACGATGCGGATGTGTGGCTTTCCGAACAAGGCGGTGCACCGCTGGCGGCGCTGGCTTCGGCGCAGAGCGATACCCGCGAAACCCTGGACGAGCTGCTGCGCATGCTGGCCAAGCCGGGCGTGGAAGGGGCGCTGAAGGCGGCGGAAAAGCTGCAGAAGGCGCCGGTCGCGGATCTTGTGGCGTGGTTGCAGCGTTGGCTCTACGACGTGTTTTCGCTCAAACTTTCCGGCAGAATCCGGTATTATCCGCGGTATCAGAAGGAGCTTGCGGCACTGGCGCAAGTCGCCGACGTGGCGAGCCTGACGCGGGCGCTGAAGGCGGTCAACGAGCGTCGCGCCGTCGCCGACCACCCTTTGTCCGCCAAGCTGTTCATCGAAGATATGTTGCTGGAATACGCATCACTTTTCCCCAACTGACAGACAAGCAAGGATTGTCATGGCCGAAAACACAGTGAGCCCGATCCCTCCCGGCGCCGGTGGCGCGGCGGTCGCGCGTCCGTCGGTCCTGTCCCTGCCGATCAAGGAAAAGGCGGCGTTGTACGCCGCATACATGCCATTCCTGCAAAACGGTGGCATTTTCGTGCCGACCAACAAACCCTACAAGATCGGCGACGAGATCTACCTGATCCTGACGCTCATGGACGACCCGACCAAATACCCGATCGCGGGCAAGATCGCCTGGATTACGCCTGCCGGCGCCAACAACAACAAGGCGCAGGGCATCGGTGTGCATTTCTCGCCTGACGAGAGCGGCCAGCGCGTCAAGCACCGGATCGAGGAACTGCTCGGCGCTGCACTGCGCTCCACGCGCGCGACCCACACCCTATAAGAAAAACATCTTTTCCTTCATGTCCCATACGTACACGCATCGCCTCGCCCGTTTCGAAGACCTTCCCGCCATCGTCGACATCTATAACAGTACCGTGCCTTCCCGGCAGGTGACGGCCGATACCGAACCGGTGTCGGTGGAATCGCGCCACGCCTGGTTCGCCGACCATACACCCGAGCGGCGTCCGCTGTGGGTGGCCGAGGAGAACGGCAAGATCATCGGCTGGCTGTCCTACTCCAACTTCTATGGCCGTCCGGCGTACAACGGCACGGCGGAACTGTCGATCTACCTGCACGAGGAAGCACGCGGCAAAGGACTGGGACGCTACTTCCTGGCCGAAGCGATCGCTTTTGCGCCGAAGATCGGCGTGCACACCTTGCTTGGCTTCATCTTCGGGCATAACACCCCGAGCCTGAAGCTGTTCGAAGCCTTCGGTTTCGAGCGCTGGGCGCACATGCCCCGCGTGGCGACGCTCGACGGGATTGAACGCGACCTGGATATACTGGGCAAGCGCGTCGCCTGAGCCGCGTGGCGGTAAAATGATGGGATGTATACCGATTCCCATTGCCATATCAATTTCCCCGAGTTATCTGTCCGCCTGCCCGAGATTTTCGGCAAGATGGCGGAGAACAAGGTCACGCACGCGCTGTGCGTGTCGGTGAACATGCCGGAGTTTCCGTCGGTGCTCGAACTGGCGGAAAAGTATCCCAATGTCTACGCCTCCGTCGGGGTCCATCCCGACTATGAGGAAACGCCGGAGGTCAGCGTGGACGACCTCGTGCGCCTGTCGCAGCATCCGAAGATCGTCGGCATCGGCGAGACCGGATTGGACTACTACCGCCTGGAAGGCGATCTCGAATGGCAGCGCGAGCGTTTCCGCACCCACATTCGCGCAGCCCGTGCGACGGGCAAGCCCCTGATCATCCACACGCGGGCGGCATCCGAAGACACGATCCGCATCATGCGGGAAGAGGGCGCGGGTACCGATGCCGGCGGCGCTGGCGGCGTCATGCACTGCTTCACCGAGTCGCAGCAGGTCGCGGAAGCGGCAATGGAAATGGGGTTCTACATCTCGTTTTCCGGCATCGTCACCTTCAAGAATGCGAAGGATTTGCAGGCCGTGGCACGCGCCGTGCCGCTCGAGCGCATGCTGATCGAGACCGATGCGCCGTATCTCGCTCCGGTGCCGCACCGTGGGAAGATGAATGAACCGGGGCTGGTCTGCCACGTGGCGGAATTCCTCTCAAAACTGAAAGAGTTGCCCTTGGAGGAGGTCGCGCAAACGACCACCAACAACTTCTTCAAACTCTTCAAGATTGCGAGATCGGCGTGACGGCCCGCGTATCCTTTTCGCGGCGTCGGCTGCTCGTCGCACTTACCACCGCCCTGCTGCCGCATGTTGCTTTGGCGGCCGGCGCTTACGTCGAGTTTTTCCGCGCCGTGAAGATCGACCACGGACCCATCGTCAAAAACCTGCTGGCCCGCGGCCTCGATCCGAACATCATCGAACCGGAGCGCGGCGATACCGGCATGATCCTGGCCTTGCGCGAAGACTCGATGGACGTGTTCAGGCTGCTGCTCAACGCGCCCGACATCGATCTGGAAGCGAAATCCGGCAATGGCGACACTGCACTGATGATTGCCTGCTTCAAGGGCAACAAGGCTGCGGTGGAGGCGCTGCTGGAAAAGGGTGCCGAGGTGAACAAGGCGGGCTGGACGCCATTGCACTATGCGGCGGCCAACGGCCATGACGATATCATCCGCCTGCTGCTCGACAAGTCGGCGTATATCGACGCCGAGTCCCCCAACAAGACGACGCCGATGATGATGGCCGCGCGAGGCGGGCACATCTACACGGTCAAGCTGCTGCTTGATGAAGGCGCGGATGCGACGCTCAAGAATGACCTCGGGATGAGTGCGATCGATTTCGCTGCGAAGTACGAGCACAAGGACATTGCCGAGGGGCTGACAAGCAGGCTCCGCAAGGCCGGCAAGCTCTAAGCGGCGCAGGGCAGAGTAAGCGTGACTTCCAAACCTTTTTCCGGCAGGTTGCGCAAGACGATGCTCCCGCCGTGCTGTTCCGCAATATTGCGCGCAATCGTGAGGCCGAGACCGGTACCGCCGGTTTCGCGCGACCGCGAGGCCTCCAGGCGGTAGAACGGTTCGAACACGTTCTTCATCTCAACTTCCGGAATACCAGATCCGCCGTCAACTATCCGGATCACGGCATCGCGGCCTTCGCGCCGCACGGTAATCCTGGCGAATCCACCGTACTTGCAGGCATTGTCGATCAGGTTGGTCAGGCAACGGCGCAGGGCGATCGGGCGGGCCATCAGGGAGGCGCCTGTGCGTCCATCGAGTGAGACGTCCTGGCCCGCATCGGTAGCGTCGGAACACACACTGTCGATCAGGGAATCCAGGTCGAGCCGCTGCATCGGCCCGGCCGCATCCATGCTGCGCGCCAGGTCCAGGCCCTCACGCACCATTCCCTGCATCGCAGTCAAATCACCGATCAGCTTTTCCCTCAGCTCTGCGTCCTCCACCTTCTCCAACCGTAGTCGCAGCCGCGTGAGGGGCGTCTGCAGGTCATGCGTGATTGCGGCCAGGATCTGGGCGCGCTGGCGGATGTGCGTCCGGATGCGTGTCTGCATCGCGTTGAAGGCCGCTGCGGCTTGCCGGATTTCGGTGGCGCCGCGCTCCGGCAGCGGGGGGCGCTCAATGTCATTGCCGAGTTCAGTCGCCGCCTGCGCCAGCTGCTTGAGCGGTCGCATTGTCATGCGTGCCACGATGGCGGCAAGAATGCCGATGCTGAGCAGGAACAGGATCGCATAGGTGGTGAAGTCGCCTCGCGGCGCAATCGGCGGCGGACGGGGCGGCAGGACTGTCAGGCGCAGGCGTGAGTTGTCGGGAAGCGTCACCAGCATCGCTTCGCACAGCGGGCGCATTTCCGCTTGCCTGCGGCGGTGTGGTCGGTGTCCGAAATCGCAGTCCTCGGGGCGCACCGTCGCCGAGGCGATGCGGTAACCGTCCGGCAGGCGGCGTCCAAGCATGGAGGCGAGATCGGATTGTGTTTCGGTCGCTGCGTCTTCCGCATTCGTTGCTTCCGCACGCATTCCCACACCCCGGGCAGCGGCGAGGAACGGACCGCGCATGTCCGGCGCGACGGTGTCCAGTGACAGGACGAACTGGGCAATACGTTCCACCGCGTGATAGTCGCGAAACTGGCCGATCATCCGCTGCCGCTCCCCGAATGCGAGACCGAGCGTGATGAGCGCGCTGACCCCCACGCCGGCAAGCAGCAACAAGATCACCCGGCTCGTCATCGACTGGAAGATGGCTTTCATTCGCGCGTCACCACCGTGGCAAGAACGTAGCCTTCATTGCGCACCGTCTTGATGATCTGCGGCGAGCGCGCGTCTTCGCCCAACTTTTGCCGCAGGCGGCTGATCTGCAAGTCGATGGAGCGGTCAAAGGGATCGGCATCGCGCCCGGCGGTCATGTTGAGCAGCTGGTCGCGGCTGAGCACGCGGTTCGCGTGGTCGAGGAAGATTTTCAGCAGGCGGTACTCGGCGCCGGACAGTGCGACAACCACGCCTTGCGGATTGATCAGGTGGCGCGCGGTGGTGTCCATGGTCCAGCCCGCAAAGTGCAGAATCTGTGTCTCGGGGGCCGGGGATGAAGCCGGCACAGCCTGCGTCCGACGCAGGACGCTGCGGATGCGCGCGAACAGTTCGCGAGGCTCGAAGGGCTTGGGTACGTAGTCGTCCGCGCCCATCTCAAGCCCGAGGATGCGGTCCACGGGTTCGCCACGCGCGGTGAGCATGATCACCGGGATGCTCGAACGTGCGCGCAGGTTGCGGCAGAGCGTCAGGCCATCTTCGCCGGGCAGGTTCAGGTCCAGGACGATGAGGTCGATGCGGTGGTCGTCCAGCGCCTTCCACATGCACTTGCCGTCGCCGGCAGTGGACATGCGGTACCCGTTCTTCTCCAGGTACTCGGCCAGGAGAGTGCTGATTTCGCGGTCGTCGTCGACGATCAGGATGCGGGAGGGAGTTTCCATGGGCACATTATGGCAAGTCGGGAGGCGGGAAAGTTAGCGAATTGTATCGTGCGCGCCGATGCGGAAACGATTGATACAGAGCGATACAAAGCAAGCCTCGCGCGTTACTTGCCGCTACAACATCGGTGCTGCATGACAAGGCGCCGATACATTCACGCCGCATGATGGGAACCGTGCAAAGGGCACGTGTTCAACCAAAACAGAAGGGATGCATCATGAGTACACTTCGCAAACGTTTCCTGATCGGTCTGATGGCCGCCAGCCTGGGCGCCGCCTCCTTTGCCGCCTATGCGGACAGGGGGGATTGCGGACCGATGGGCGCGTCGTTCGGCGGCCACGGCCGTTCGCCGGAAAAGATGGCGCAGCACTTCGAAAAGCGCCAGTCCGAACTGCACGACAAGCTCAAGCTGAACGCCAGCCAGGAAGGCGCATGGAAAGCCTACATCGCACGCATCACGCCGCAGGAACTTCCGACGCGCCCCGACCGCGCCGAGATCGAGAAGCTGCCCGCGCCCGAACGCATGGAGAGGATGTACGGCTTCATGCAGGAAAGAGAGAAGCGCATGGCTGACCGCGTCGCCGCGACCAAGGAGTTCTACGCGGTGCTGACGCCGGAGCAGAAGAAAATCTTCGACGACGAGTTCCGGCCGGGCCCGGGACACCGCCGTCACGGCCGGAGTTAATGCAGCTTGATGCGGGGATTACGTACCCAGTCGATGGTTTCCGCCCAGGTCGCCAGCCAGGTCTGAAACCATCCGTTGACGGCAATCTGGTGGTGCTTGTGCAGCCACCAGTACATCCACTTCGCGATGTGGCCTTCAATGAAGACTGAACCGCGCGCGATCGCTCCCATCAGGCTGCCCACCGCGCTGTAGTCACCCAGCGATACCAGCGAGCCGCGGTCATGGTAGGTGAACTCGAGCAGCGGCTTGCCTTCCAGCATGCGGCGCAGCGATTTCGCAAGCAGCGTCGCCTGCTGGTGCGCAGCCTGGGCGCGTGGTGGTACCAGCGGCTGTCCGTCCCCCTGCGGGCAGGCCGCGCAGTCTCCCAGGGCGAAGATGGATGGATCGCGCGTCGTCTGCAGCGTGCGATGCACCACCAGCTGGTTGATGCGGTTGCTCTCCAGCCCGTCAATGTCCTTCAGGAAGTCCGGCACCTTGATGCCGGCGCACCACACCACGATCCCGCTCGGGATGAATTTTCCGCTCGCCATCTGCACGCCGTCTTTGCGCACCTCGACCACGCGTTCGTTCGTGTGGATGTCGATGTCCAGCGCGCGCAATTCATGCGCCACCGAGCCCGAAAGGCGCTCGGGCAGCGCGGCGAGGATGCGCGGTCCCGCGTCCACCACGACGATCTTCAGGTCCTTTTCCGGGTCAAAGTTGGCGAGGCCATAACTGGACAGGACCTTCGTCGTCAGGTGCAGCTCGGCGGAAAGTTCGACGCCTGTTGCGCCCGCGCCGATGATCGTCACCGTGAAACGACCTTCGCCCGGTCCCTTGGACCTTGCCTGCGCGCGCAGGCAGGAGTTGATCAGGCGCTCATGGAAGCGTTCCGCGGATTCGGGGGAGTCCAGCATGATCGTGTGTTCGTGCACGCCGGGCGTGTTGAAATCGTTGGTTTGGCTGCCGATAGCGAGGACCAGGGTGTCATACTTGATGAATTGACGCGGAAGGATTTCTTCGCCTTCTTCGTCATAGGTCGGCGCCAGGCAGACCTCCTTGTCATCGCGACGCAGGCCGTCCATGCGGCCCAGGCGAAAGCTGAAGTGGTTGGCGCGCGCCAGGGCAAGATACTCAAGTTCGTCGGCATGGCTGTCCATCGTGCCGGCGGCGACCTGGTGCAGCAGGGGCTTCCACAAGTGGGTGCGGGCGGCATCGACCAGGGTGATGCGTGCCTTTCCTTTTCGTCCGAGGCTCCTGCCCAGTTTGACGGCGAGTTCGAGACCACCGGCGCCGCCGCCGACGATAACGATGTTGTGGTGGGAGGCATCTGTTTGGGGGCTCAAGCGGGGACTCCTTCAAGGATAGGCGGGATCAGGGAATTTATTATAAATTTGATATTTCCCGGCCGGCGACCGGGCAGCCTCCTCTGGTATGACGGTCAAAGGCATCGTATGATCGCCCGCGAAGACTGATTCAGCTCAGAAAATGATTCGTTGTCAGACCCAAGGACAAAAATGAAAATCCTCATCGCCGTTGACGGCTCGCCCTACAGCATCAAGGCGGTCAAGCATGTCATCAAGCATTTCAACTGGTTCAGCGGCCCGCCCGAGCTCCACTTGCTGCATGTGAAGCTGCCGTTGCCGCCGGGGCGTGCGCGTTCCTTCCTCGGCAATGACGTCGTGGACAACTATTACCGGGAGGAAGCCGAAGCGGCACTCAAGCCCTCGGAGAAATTGCTGCGCAAGAACGATATTCCGTTCCACACGACCTACAAGGTGGGGGAGGTAGCGAAGGAAATCCAGTCCTACGTGAAAAAAAACAAGGTCGACATGATCGTTATGGGCTCGCACGGACACGGCGCGCTCAGCAACCTCGTCATGGGTTCGGTGGCGACCAAGGTGCTGGCGTCGACCGATGTCCCGGTCCTGATCGTGCGTTGAGGCGGACATGGCAACTACCAAGGTCAAAGTCGAGGAATTCCTCAACAAGCTGCCCCTGTTCAACGAAATCCCTCCGGACGAGCTGAAGCAGATCGCCGCGTCGGTCACGGAAAGCCATGTGTCGCGGGGCGAAATCATCTTCCGGCGCGGCGATCCCTGCGTGGGTTTTCACATCGTCATCTACGGTCAGGTCAAGCTCGCGTTCACGTCCCCGGACGGCAATGAAAAGGTGGTGGAAATCATTGGGCCCGGCCACAGCTTCGGCGAGGCGCTGATGTTCATGGACAAGCCCTACATCGTGACGGCGCAGGCGCTGGCGGATTCCCTGCTGCTGCATGTGTCGAAGCAGGCGGTATTCGATGAGCTGGAGCGCGATTCGAAATTCGCCCGCAAGATGCTGGCCGGCTTGAGCCGCCGCCTGCATGGCCTCATTTCGGACGTCGAGGCGTATTCGCTCAGTTCCGGCGCGCAGCGCGTGATTGGTTACCTGTTGAAGTCGGAGCCGCAGCAGGACGGCGACCAGATCACGCTCGCCGTAAGCAAGACAGTACTGGCGTCACGCCTGAACCTGACACCGGAGCATTTCTCGCGCATCCTCCACGACCTCGCGGCGAAACAGCTGATCAGCGTGGACGGCCGAACCATCACCATCCTCAATATTGAGAAGCTGCGTTCCTACGAGGGGCGCTAGACAGCATGCAGTGCGGATTTTTGCGACGCCACGTCGCGATATGTCCGCACCGCTTTCAACAGGTTGATCCAGAGCCATGCCGACGACGCGATGAAGGCAAGCGCCGCGGCATGCGACAGCCAGTCGGGGTAAAGCGTCGCCGCGACAAGCAGTACGAGCGCCAGGAGGTGCAATTCGAACTGGCGCTCCGCATCCTTGTCGGGAAGGATCTGCTTGACGTTCGGGGCTTTCACGCCGCCTTCCGCCAGTGTGTTCTGCAGGTGGTACCACACGAGGAAGGGCACGATCTTGTACAGCATGCCGTTGATGACCGAGTAGCCGAAGCCCACGACCATGAACACGCCGGCGGCGAGGGGATAGGCGGGATGCTGTGCGATCTTGGGGACGAGCGTCGCCGCGAACCACAGTAGCGCCGTACACATCACGCTTGCCAGCGAAGTTCGCCAGAAGAAGGTCGTCGCATCCGGCTTCGGCCGCTTGCGCTGGCGCAGCAGGCGGACAGTAATGATGCTGAACGCGCTCCATGCTAGGACGAGCAGGGCGGTGAACCAGGGTTCAAACTGGGGCGCGTACAGTGACGCCGCCGTGCGCAGCACGAGCAGGATAAACACTGTCCATGCGAGGCCGCGTGTCATCCACTCCGGATAAATCGGCGTCACCTGGAACATCGGGACGACTTGGTAGGCAACGCCGGCAACGAGCAGGCCGACCCACCCGAGCAATCCCCAAGAAACGTGCAGGTCGGTAATCAGCAGCAGGGGCAATGAGACCGGCCATGCAAAACCGACGGCCGCGGCAACGCCAAAGGCCACCGCCGCGGCGAGGGCGCTCAGCGCCAGTCGGATCGCGACCAGCATCGGCGCGGCATGCGGCGCCGTCCAGACGCGCCGCAGCAGGCTCAGCAGCAGCCAGGCAAATGCCGATCCAAGCAGAAGCAGGGCAAGCCGGAATGTCACAGGCGAGCTCGCGAGGAAGGCCGCCGCGAGCGCCACCGTGCCGGAGGCAAGCAGCGCATGGACTCCGGCGGCGGTATGGCGTGTGTATGGAATGTCAATTCCCGCGACCACAGGCAGGATCTGCAGCAGCGCACCGATCATGCACATGCCGAGAAAGCCAAGGGTCAGCAGGTGGGTGAAGGCGAGGGTGTCGGGCGTCCAGCGCGACACGAACACGTCCGGCCCGCTCCAGAGCAGCAGCACGCCGGCGAGGATCGCGAAGGCAGGCGCCGTGAGGAAGAAGCGCAGCGGGACCGCAAGGGAAGGCGTCTGTTCGAAGGAGAGGACGCGCTGCATGTCTACGCGCCCTTTGGCCAGATCACGACTTCGTAGAGGAAATCCTCGCGGCTCTTCGTTTCGTGCAGGTAGCCGTTCCGATCAAGGATGCCATAGAGCGGAAACGGTTCGCGCGGGATCAGCACGCGCAGGCGCTGTCCGGGTTGCAGCCTGCCGAGGCTGTCGAGGACGCGCTCCATCGGCTCCGGAGGCTCCAGTCCGCAGACATCGATGTCGAGGTAGCTTTGGTCTGTACTCATGACGGGATTCCAACTTCGCGCATCGCGCCGATGATCGATTCCTGCCGGCCGTTCAGCACGCGGTCGGTCATCGGGTAAAGGATGCCTTCTTCCTTCATGTTGTGCTGCTGCATCAGGGTATTCAGGGTTTCCGAGTAGCCGAGGAAACCGTCCGCGTCCCGCTTGGCGATGCAGTCGTTCAGGTCGGCGAGAATCTCGCGCATCTGCCGGTGTTCCATGCGCATGACAGCAGTCGGGCCTTCGCGGCTGCCGACGGCTTCTTCGAACTCCGGGAAAAGGACTTGTTCCTCCATCGCGAAGTGCTGTTCCAGTGCCTCGCAGAATGCATTCAATGCCAATTCAGCATTAGTCCACAACGTTGCCGCCACTGCGGTTTCCGCCTGGGCGAAAAAGTCGTCGCAACGCTTGTGATCGGTGCCCATATGGCGGGAAATTGTTTCCATTGCGAGCCTTTCATTAGGTGGAAGTTGGTAGCTGATTGTCACTCGTGCGTCAAATGGCAATCCTTGATTCAGGTTAAGGAATACAAGGCGGGCTCGCGACTACAGTGAGCAAAATTGCCATAAATGCGAAATGCGTTTTTCACCATGTGGCCTAGCAGGCGCAAGTCCGGGATTACTTGACTGAGATCAAACAAATTGAATAACGCATTTGCTACATTCCGTCGTTGCTTACTGGAACTGGAAGGACCTCTGTGCTGAAAACTGCTTTTGAAACGTTTAATGTCAGGGGTCGGCCCCTGCTTCCTATTGTCCAGGGAGGCATGGGTGTGGGTATTTCCGCGCACAGGCTTGCCGGCAATGTCGCCCGCCTGGGCGGCATCGGCACGATTTCCAGCGTCGACCTGCGCCGCCATCATCCGGACCTCATGGCGCAGACCAAAAAGTCGCGCGACAAGGAACTGATCGACCGAGTGAACCTCATTGCACTCGACCGCGAAATCAAGGCAGCAAAAGTCATTGCAGACGGCAACGGCATGATTGCCGTGAACATCATGCGCGCCGTCGCCGAATACGCGTCCTACACGAGGCAGGCCTGCGAGAGCGGCATCGATGCCGTCGTCGTCGGCGCCGGCCTTCCGCTCGACCTTCCCGAACTGACCGTCGACTATCCCGACGTCGCACTCATCCCGATCCTGTCGGACGTGCGCGGCATTGCGCTCATCATGAAGAAGTGGATGCGCAAGAACCGCCTGCCGGACGCGATCGTGATCGAAAACCCGAAATTCGCAGCAGGCCATCTCGGTGCGTCAAAGCCGGAAGATGTGGATGCGCCGCACTTCGCTTTCCCCGCCGTGCTGGAAGGCACGCTGGAACTGTTCAAGGAGCTCGGTATCGAGCGTGAGCGCATTCCGCTGATTACCGCGGGCGGTGTGAACACGCACGAACAGGTGCGCGAGCTGTTCAAGATGGGCGCCAGCGCCATCCAGCTTGGAACCGCATTTGCCGTCACTGAAGAAGGCGACGCGCATATCAACTTCAAGAAGATCCTGGCCGAAGCCAAGCCGGAAGACATTGTTACCTTCATGAGCGTGGCCGGCTTGCCGGCGCGCGGCGTGCGCACGCCGTGGCTGATGAATTACCTCGACAAGGAAGCCAAGCTGCAGAGCAAGGCCGGTCCGAA
>DASPMV010000075.1:0-45673 GCA_035626875.1 Noviherbaspirillum sp.
CATCGCCTTGTCGTCAGGGCGGTCCAGGGTGCACACGAAGATGACGTCGCGGCCATGCACGGGAGATTGCAGGCGCACATAGGTTTCGCCGTCGGGGAAACGGCGCATCTCCATCTGCCCTACTTCACAGGAAATCGCGCGATCGAGATGCAAGGTGAAGGCTTCATTGCCCGGCATCGCAAACAGGATCGGTATCATTTTCGTTTGCTCCTTGATTCTATGTTCCTCAGGCCGCACGGATGTAATTGAACAGCGGCAAGCGGACGGACACTATCTCCAATGCGCACACTGCTGCCATTGATGCAGATCAACCATTCCGGAGCGCGTGTCCCGCAGTAGCGGCGGTACTTCCTGCATGTAAGTTTTTCAAAATCATTCTTTCTTCCGGCGCCTGCGGACAACTCCATGCACCTCTGCGGTGGACCGAGCCGCTCTTACATATGCTTGCATGCATCTTGCTACCTCTGTTCATGCCGGCTCGCAGACCGCGAATCGACATGGGGCAGCAGGAAAGACATAGCGGGTGCATTCATTGACCATCCTCATCATTCGAGGTTTTTGCAGCGCCCTATACTTGAATTGAACGTGTCCTATCGAGAGTGACAGAAACGTAAACCCAATTCGGCTGTCCATTCTGGGGCGATCGATAAACTTACGGGGAGCACATGCAATGACCACGCATAGCGACGTCAATCATACCGAGCAGCAAGACGACCTGCTGAAAAGCCTGATCGAGTTCACCAAGGAGCATCGGGCTGCACACTGGTCCGGAACTGTTTCCGAATTCCTCGAAAGAGTGCTGACGGGAGACCCGAAAGGAGCCGCACGCACGTCGCACCAGTACATGTGGGACATGATCCGCTGGATGGGCGGTGAAGACGAAGCCGGTAATTTCCGCTGCAAACTGTTCGACCAGGAATTGTTCGGTGTCGACGAGTCCATCGAACGTGTCGTTGATTATTTCAAGGCCGCTGCGGCGGGATCGGAAGTCGGGCGCCGGCTGCTGCTCCTGCTCGGCCCGCCGTCGGGCGGCAAGTCCACGCTCGTCATCCTTCTCAAGCGCGGCCTCGAGGAATACAGCCGCACCGAAGCCGGGGCCATGTACGCCATCCAGGGTTGCCCGGTCCACGAATCACCGCTGCACCTGATTCCGCATTCGCTGCGCCCGCGCTTCCGTGACACCTACGGCGTCGAGATCATCGGCGAGGTGTGCCCGCATTGCCGTACACGCCTGGAGAATGATTACGCGGGCGATTTCCTGCGCATGCCGGTGGAACGCATCTTCATTTCCGAGGCCGGCCGGGTCGGCATTGGCACCTACGCGCCGCACGACCCGACCACGGCTGACCTGGCCGACCTCGTCGGTTCCGTGGACCTGTCGAAGGTGGCCGAATACGGCGACGAAGGCGACCCACGCGCATGGTCGTGGTCCGGTGCGGTCTACGCCGCGAGCCGCGGCATGCTGGAGATGATCGAGATCCTGAAGGTCAAGCGCGAATTCCTTTACCTGCTCCTCACGCTCACGCAAGAGAAGAACGTGAAGGTGTCGCGCTTCCCGCTGATTTATCTCGACGAGACCATCCTCGCGCACACCAACCTGGCCGAATTCCGCAAGTTCCTGCAGGAGAGCGAGAACGAAGCGCTGCTCGACCGCATGGTCATCATCCAGGTGCCCTATACCTTGAATTACAAGGACGAGGCGCGAATTTACAAGAAACTGATTTCCTCCGCGGCGCCTGCATTCCGCGAAGTGCATCTCGATCCGCATGTCCTTCACGCTGCCGCAGTCTTTGCCATCCTCACCCGCCTGCATGAAGCGGACGACAAGGAGGTGGAACTAAGCAAGAAAGTGCGCCTCTACGCCAATGAAGAGGTGGAAGGCTATGCCCACGCCGAGGCCGAGCGCATGAAACAGCGCATGCCCGACGAGGGACTGGCGGGAATCTCCCCGCGCTTCGTCATCAATGCGCTGTCCAATGCGATCATCCAGACGAACGTGAAGAGCCTGACCACGATGGATGTGCTGCTCGCTCTCAAGGATGCGATCGAGAACGACGCCCGCATCGATCCGAAGCGCAAGCGTAAGTGGATCGATTACCTGGTGCTGGCGCGCAAGGATTTCTACAACCGCTGGGTCAAGGAGGACGTGCACAAGGCCCTGTTCGTCTCTTTCGAACAGGAAGCACAAGACCTGCTCGACAAGTACCTCGACGAGGTGGAAGCGATGCTCGACAACCGCCAGATCAAGGACCCGATCACCAACGAGGAACGCAAGCCGGACGAGCGTTTCCTGCGCGCGGTCGAAGAGAAGATCCACATTTCCGATTCCGGCAAGCAGTCGTTCCGCCAGGAGGTGGTGCGCAAGGCCATGGGTGCGTACAAGCGCGGCGAGAAGTTTACGCTCGACAGCCACGCCCAGTTGCACAACGCCGTGCAGCAATACCTGTTCGAACAGCGGCGCGATGTATTGCGGCTGGTCAGTTCAACCACCCGTCCGGACGAGGAAGTCCGGCAGAAGATCTCGGTGGTCGAGAAGCGACTGGTCGATGAATACGGTTATGACAGCCACAGCGCACGTGAGGCGCTCAATTACGTGACCACGCTGATGGCACAGGAATGAGGCGGCATGCTCTATGACAGACCACATCACGATTTCTGCTGAAACACCCTGGTACGACCTGTTCTCCAGGGGCTCTCGCGACTGGCTGCGCCACAACCAGAAAGTTCGCGAGGCGGTCCAGCAGAACCTGCCCAACCTGGTCGCCGGTCCGGACGTCATGACCGGCGGGGAGGACCGCACCGTCCAGGTGCCGGTCCGGATGCTCGAACACGCGCGTTTCCGTCTTTCGGATTCGAACCAGAGCTATTCCAGTGCGGGCCAGGGCAAGGGCAAGCCCGGCGACGTGCTGCGCCAGGCCCAGCCCGACATGGGTGGCGACGAGGGTGAAGGCGGAAACAACGACGGCGAAGTGAAATTGCTGCTCGAGTTCAAGGTCGACGACATCATCGACTGGCTGTGGGAAGAATTGCAGCTGCCCGACCTTCAGCCAAAACGCAATACCGCCGTCACCGACGACGAGTATGTGCGCGAAGGCTGGGACAAGCACGGCGCCCGCGCCCGCCTCGACCGGCGCCGCACTGTAAAGGAAGCGGTCAAGCGGCGCGCGACGCAGGAGAACCCTGTGCCGTTCACCAATGAAGACTTGCGCTTCAAGCAACTGGTGCAGCGGCGGAAGCCGGCGACCAATGCCGTCGTCATCTTCGCGCTCGACGTGTCGGCCAGCATGACCGATGCCGAGCGCAAGCTGGCGAAGAGTTTCTTCTTCTTCGTGCTGCAGGGCATCCGCCGCCGCTATGGCAAGGTGGAGACGCGCTTCATTGCGCATACCACCCAGGCGTGGGAATTCACGGAAAGCGAATTCTTCAACGTCAGCGGCACGGGCGGCACCGGTGCATCCACGGCGTTCAAGCTTGCACTCGAGCTGATCGAGACGGAATACGACCCGTCGCAGTACAACGGCTACCTGTTCTACGCGTCGGACGGTGAGAACTTCACCGAGGATCGCGCAGCGGCAACGGATTACCTGTCGAAACTGGGCAAGCTGCTCAACTATATCGGCTATGTCGAGACCGTCCCCGGCTCTCCGCGCACGTCGGAAACGGAGATGAAAATGCTGTGCACCGAAGTCGAACGCAGCGGTGCACCACTTGGCAGCAGCATCCTGACGAAGCATGAGGACGTGTGGAAAGCCATCCGCAAGTTCTTTGTGCAGCAGCAGGAGGAATAGGGAGAAATCCAGATGTGCAACTCAGCAACCCATACTCCTGAAGCAATCGGTCAGCTGAAGGAGTATTCGACTCGCATCGAGAAACTCGCCCGCGATCTCGGCCTCGACTATTACCCGGTCGATTTCGAACTCGTGCCGAACAATTTCATGAATGAAATTGCGGTGTACGGCCTGCCGGTACGCATGCACCACTGGTCGTTCGGCGTGCGCTATATCCATCAGCTCATCCGGCAAGGGATGGGAAACTCGCGCATCTTCGAGGTGATGTTTCCCGGCGACCCGTGCCGCGCCTACCTGGTCAACGGCAATACGCTCCCGGAGAACGCGCTCGTCACCGCACATGTGCTGGGCCATGCCGACTTCGCGAAGAACAACCACCTCTTCGCGAAATTCATGGAGATGGCTGGCGGCCACATCCTGGAGCAGGCCGCAGACCGCGCGCACCGTATTGAAACGGCGATCCAGGAGCACGGACAGGAGCGCGTGGAAGCCGTGCTCGATGCAGCGCTCGCACTCGAGCCGCACATCGATACCAACCGGGAACTGCATCGCCCGCTGTACCCCACGCAGGCACCCAAGGCGGAACCGGAACCCGCGCTGGACGAGTTCCAGAAACGCTTCCGCGGCCTGCCCGGCGAGCGGATGTTCGCCGAAGCCCACGCCGCCGCCAAGCGTCCGGCGATCCCGCCGCAGCCTGAGTACGACCTGTTGTGGTTCATCGCGCAATATGCACCCGAGATGGAAGACTGGGAGCGCGACATTTTCCTCGCCGTGCGTGAAGAGTCGTATTACTTCTACCCGGTGTTCGCATGCCAGATCATGAATGAAGGCTGGGCATCCTACTGGCATGCGCGCCTGCTGCGCGAGGCGGATTTCCTGCCGCAGGACCTGTACCTGTCCGCGATCAAGGCCCACTCCGACGTGGTCCGGCCCTATGCCGCCGAACGGCAGCTCGCCCTGGCCGTCAATCCCTACCACCTCGGGTTCTCGATGTGGGAAGACATCATCGAAAAGCACGGGCTGGAAAAGGCGCGCCAGATCGTCAAGGAAGAAGACGACTTCGGCTTCATCCGCAACTACCTGGCCAAGGACCTGATCGAGAAACTCGAACTGTTCGTGTACGAAGCACGGGACGATGGCGACATCCGGATTTCGGCCAACGAGGTCCATGCGGTACATGAAGCCATCCTCGGCCCGAAGTTCAATTACGGCGCGCCGCGCATCGCTGCCAACCACCTGCATGTGGATGGCAGCCTGCAGCTGTTGCACGACCATCAGAGCGATGGCCGTGGCGTTGACCTCGGCCGGGCCGAGCGCGTGCTGGAATACATCGGCCGCGTGTGGCGTCGCCCGGTCACCCTGCACACGGTCGGCGACCGTGGTGAAGCACGCGTCGTCACCAGCAAACGCCTGTAAACCCTGCCCCTTCTGCAGCCCGCGTTATCACTTCGACCACGCGGGCTGTCGCATTTCCGCCTAATAATGCCAAAACGGCACCGCCGAAGAGAATAAGATCGACGAGCGATCAATCTTATTTCCCGGACAGGGATATAATCTGCATGTCTACCGCCAGAGATCGACCCTGCCATGCGCCTGACCGACTATACCGACTATTCCCTGCGTACCCTGATGTACCTGGGAACCCACCGCGACAACCTGGTTACCATCCAGGATATCGCCGACGCCTACGGCATCTCCAAGAGCCACCTGATGAAAGTCGTGCATCAGCTTGGCCTGGCGGGACTGGTGGAAACCATCCGCGGCCGTAGCGGCGGACTGCGGCTCGGGAAAGAGCCGGAAGAGATCAACATCGGCGACGTGGTACGCGGGACCGAGCCCGATTTCATGATGGTGGAATGCTTCAGCCGCGAGACGAACGAATGCATCCTTTCGCCCTCCTGCGAACTGCAGGACGTGCTCCGGCGCGCGACGACGGCCTACCTCGAAGTACTGAGCGGCGTCACACTGGCAGACCTGCTGCGCAACAGCGGCAGCCTGCGCAGGCTGGCACGCGTGCAGGTCTATCCGCGGGAAAAGGCCAAGGCGGCCTGAGCCGCCCACTTTCTTACACGAGTTCGCAACGGATCGTCGCCGGTTCGTTGCACAGCTTGCGCAACAAGTCCTTCGATATCGGCGCCTCCACGTCGGTCATCACATAGCCGATGGGCCCGCGCGTCTGCAAATGCTGCGCGACGATGTTCAGCCCCGCCTCGGCAAAATCCGCGTTCATCCTTGCGATCACGCCCGGCTCGTTACGGTGCACATGCAGCACGCGGCTGCGCGCCTGCTTCTCGACGTGGGAAATTTCGGGAAAATTTACCGCCCAGCGTGTCGTTCCCGCCTTCAGGAACCGCGCCAGCTTGTCCGATACTTCGCGACCAATGTTCTCCTGCGCCTCCTCCGTGCTCCCGCCAATGTGCGGTGTGAGGATCACGTTGTCCAGTCCGCGCAGGGGAGAAACGAATTCCTCCTTGTCATTGCGCGGCTCGGCGGGAAATACGTCCAGGGCCGCGCCCGCCAGATTCTTCTCGCGCAAGGCCTCGTTGAGCGCATCGATGTCCACCACTGTTCCGCGCGAGGCATTGATGAGCACGGCCGTCGGCTTCATTAGCGCGATGCGTTCAGCCGTCATCATGTTTTCGGTCGTGCTGCCGCCGGGAACATGCAGGGTCACAACGTCGGCCTGCTCGAGCAGCGCATCGAGGGTCGGCATGGGTCTGGCATTTCCCAGAGGCAGCTTACTCTCGACATCGTAGTAGCACACCCGCATCCCCACGCTTTCGGCGAGGATGCCGACTTGCGCGCCGATATTGCCGTAACCGATGATACCGAGGATCTTGTTGCGCACTTCATAAGCGCCCTGCGCCGACTTGTCCCACTGGCCGCGGTGGGTACGCGCGTTCTTTTCCGGGATGCGGCGCAACAGCAGGATCGCCTGCGCGATCACGAGCTCAGCAACGGAGCGCGTGTTGGAAAATGGGGCATTAAAAACGGGAATGCCTTGGGCAGCGGCAGCGTTCAGGTCCACCTGGTTGGTGCCGATGCAGAAGCAACCAATGGCTTTCAGCCGGGGCAAGGCTTCCAATGCCTCCGCGGAAATATGTGTCGCCGAACGGATCCCGACGGCATCCGCTTCTGCCAATGCCGCCTTCAGGTCATCCGCCTTCAGGGCCGTGGGGATCTGCACAATGTCGGAGAAGCCCTCCGCCGTCAAATGCGCCGCAGCGCTCGCATGAATTTTCTCCAGCAGGACAATCCTGGCCATCGCTCACCTCAAAATTAAGATTCATTTACAATCAATATTAATACTCATTACGAGTTCCTGCTTGATGCCGCACAGAAAGGAATGACATGCTGACGGATCCTAAAATCGCCGAAAAGGCAACCGTGGAGAAAGTCCTTCGCCTGCATTGGTGGACCGACAAGCTCGTCACCTTTACGACAACCCGGCCGCCCGGATATTCCTTCGCCGCCGGCCAGTACGCGCGCCTCGGCTTGCGCGATGCCAACGGACTGGTCTGGCGTGCCTACTCGATGGTGTCCTCCCCGAAGCAGGAATTCCTCGAGTTTTATGGAGTAGTGGTTCCCAACGGACTGTTCACGACACAAATGAAGGCGCTGAAGGAAGGCGACGGCATCCTCGTCGAGAAACAGTGCTACGGCTTCATGACGCCGGACCGTTTTACCGATGGCGAGGATCTCTGGATGATCGCGACGGGAACCGGTGTCGGTCCGTTCATTTCGATGTTGCGCGATCCCTATGCGTGGGAAAGATTCCGCAACCTGATCCTCGTGCACGGCGTGCGGCATGCAGAGGAGTTCGCCTATCGCGACGAGCTGGCAAGTTACTGCCGCCAGTCGCCCTTTGGCACGGCGTCACGCCTGCAGGTGGTGCGCTCGTTGACGCGCGACGCGTCGGCAGTGCCGGATCCGATGACGCTGAAAGGCCGCGTGACGACGCTGTTCGAGAATGGCGCGCTGGAACAAGCCGCCGGTCTCCCGATGACGGACGCTGCCTCCCGTTTCATGTTGTGCGGCAATCCGGAAATGATCGAAGACATGCGCAAGCTGCTGCATGGTCGGGGGATGCGGCCGGTGCGGCGCGCCCTGCCCGGCCATTTCGTGACGGAGAACTATTGGTAGCCTGGCTGTTTAACGTTCGAGGAAATACCTGGCAAACATCTTCGCCGCGAAACGTCCCTTCAACACATACCCGGCATCCGAGGGATGCAGCCCGTCGGGACACAGTGTCGTATGACTTTGCCCGTCGAGCCGTTCTGTCAGGTATCGGTACTGGTCGATGAGTGGAACCGCCTCCTCCATCGCCACCCGCCGCATCGCATTCACATAGACATCCAGACTGTCAGGTCCGCTGTCGCGCGTCGGGTTCGGGGTTTCGAAAATCATCTGCTTGCCGTGCGCCTTCGCGACGCGGGCGAGCGATCGCAGGCAGCCGGTGTACGTGGCGAGGTCATCCTTCCACTGGTCATTAATGGCGAAGTTCACAAAGACATAGCGCGCCTTCGATTTCGCCATCTGCTCCCGCCATGGCGCATGCCGACCATCCGTTCCATGGAGGAGCGCGCACGCGGTGCTGCCGTTGACGCCTTCGTTCCTTACCTCGAACCTTCCCGGATTGGGCAGGGACTCGGCAAAAACAGCCGGCGCAGGCTTCGCTACACGCTCGCCGGTCTGCGACTGATACCCCCAGATCGTCGAGTCCCCGTAGTATTCGATCACCTGTACGCCTTGCGCTGCGTGCCCCTCCATCGAAGCGTACAGCGCCAATGACAAAAGGACGCAGCGCATGCTGGTGTACATCACGCGCTCCTGCCGCTTGCGGCCACCGACTCCCCCGTGGCAAGGCGGTTGAAACGGTCGCGCAAGGGGTTCTCCACGAGGCGATAGGTCCAGCCTGAAATGACGTACAGCACGATCACATAGGCGACGAGGATGATGACGTTCGGGACCAATCCTGTTGCACGCTTGGTGAGGTTTTCGAACACCAGCAGGAGCGGCATGTGCATCAGGTAGATCGAGTACGAACGCTGGCCGAGCACCTGGAACAATCCCGGCTTGAGCGCATCCGCAAGCGGCCCGCTGTCTTTCGCCAGGCTCAGCACCATGACTGCGAATACGACAGGGAACGCAAATGCAGCGACCGAGACGTGGTCCACGAGCGCAAGCAGCATGAAGAGCGTGAACAATACCGTGATCTGCACTGCGGTGACGTTGATCCTCAGGACGCGGCTCGAGTAATAGGCAAGCGCACCGAGGCAGAATGCGTGGATACTGCGCGCCAGGCCGAAGTCGTAGGTCAGGGACAGGCATCCCTTCTCCGCGATGCAGTTGTGGATGTTGACCGAGGCCCAGACGGAGATGATCAGGCCGGCGATGCTGAGCAAGGCCAATAGCACGATGCGCGCGCCGCCGCCGAGGATCATGCACACGACGGCGAACAGCAGATAGGTATAGAACTCGACACTGATGCTCCAGGTCGGGGTGTTGAGGATCAGGTGGTCGAAAATTCCGAGTGCATGCGTGAACGTCAGCGTGGCCAGGATTTCGCCGACGCTCGGGACAAGGTATTCAAGCGTCCCGGGGTTGTTCAGCATTCCCGCGTGTCCCGACGAAATCGCAAGCTTCTTGACAAGGACGATGGCGTTGGCGCCGAGCACGAACACGATGGTCGAGAAAACGAGGAGTGGAAAGAGCCGCCCGATGCGCCGGAGGATGAAGTAGCGCAGGTCGGTCGCATTCCGTAAGGAGTTTCCGTAGGCGGCCGCGATGACAAAGCCGCTCAGCACGAAGAACAGATCGACGAAGAGATAGCCGTTACGGATGAGGGCGAAGTGCTCGCTGCCGATCTTCAAATGGTACAAGGCGACCAATAACGCGGCTATGCCGCGCACTCCTTCGATCGATTTGATCATATTCTCGCGCCGGGGAATGTTGAGAGGGCCTGGACGGGTATGTCAGCAGTATCTGTCCCCACCTGCAAGGAAATCTTGATGACGCTCATTCGTCCTCGCCATCACTTTTGAGATGGCGCGAACAAAGGGATGATCCCCGCGCGGAAATGAAAAGCCCCGCGATGCACAGCACGGCGGGGCAAGGTGTGAAGCAATGACGGTTTACTTGATGAACAGGCTTGTAAAGACGCCGGCCGCATACCTGCCCTTCATGACGTACACCGCGTCCGTCGGGTGCAGTCCGTCAGGAACGATGGTGTACACGCTCTGGCCGTTCAGGTACTGCCTCAGATAGGTGTACTGGTCCACCACAGGCACATTCTCCTGCGCCGCGACCTCCTTCATCGCGTTAGCCATGATGCTCACGTCGTCGCGCGTCGGGTTCGGCGTCTCGAAGATTACCTGCTTGCCGTACTGCTTCGCCGTCTGCGCCAGCGAGCGCAGGCATCCCCGGTAGGTGTTCAGGTCGACCTTCCACTGGTCATTGATGGCATGGTTGATGAACACATACCGCGCCGTGGAGGCAGCCATCTGGGTCGACCAACGTGGATGACGTCCGTCGGTACCGTTGAGCAGTTCGCAGGCGGTCGAGCCGCTCACGCCCTCGTTGCGGACAACCCAGGCGGATGGATTGGGCAATGCTGCGGCAAATGCTGCCGGCGGCGGGACCGCGACCTGTCCCCCCGTATTCGACCGGTAGCCCCAGACGGTGGAATCGCCGTAGTACTCGATGGTCTGCACCGTTCCGGCGGGCGGCGTGGACGTCGAGGTGGACGCTGCCACCTGACACACCTTGTTCGCTCCGGGATAGGGATCGCCGAAGACCGCGTTGTTGCAACCGATCGAACCGGTGGCTGTTCGGGTCGCCCAACGGTCGCCCAGGCCGTAGCGCACCTGCAGCGTCCCGGAGAAGCTGCACGTCCCGTATTCCACCGCGCATTGGGTCCACGTTGCTGCGGGAGCAGGCGCGGGAGCGGGAGCGGGAGCGGGAGCCGGTGCCGGAACCGGCGCGGGGGCTGCCGAGGTTGACGTCGGCGCATAGTCGCAGACCTTGTTTGCGCCGGGATAGGGATCGCCGAAGACCGCATTGTTGCAACCGATCGAGCCGGTGGCTGTGCGGGTCGCCCACCTGTCGCCCAGGCCGTAGCGCACGTACATGGTGCCGCTGAATGAGCAGGTGCCATACTCGGATGCGCAACGTGTCCATGTTGCCGAAGGAGCCGGTGCCGGGCTCGGCGCGGGAGCGGGAGCGGGAGCTGGTGCTGGAGCCGGTGCCGGTGCCGGTGCCGGAGCAGGCGCCGGAACCGGAGCCGTCGACTGGTAGTCGCACACCTTGTTCGCTCCCGGGTAGGGATCGCCGAAGACGGCGTTGTTGCAGCCGATCGACCCCGTCGCCGTCCGCGTCGCCCATCTGTCGCCCAGCCCGTAACGCACCTGCATCGTCCCGGTGAAGGAACATGTACCGTACTCGGTCGCACATCTTGTCCAGCTCCCGGCGGGTGCCAGCGCAGGCGCCGGGGCCTGGACTTCGCACACCTTGTTCGCGCCGGGATAAGGATCGCCGAAGACGGCATTGGTGCAGGCGATCGATCCGGTCGCGGTACGTGTTGCCCAGCGTCCGTCGAGGCCGTAACGCACCTGCTGCGTGCCGCTGAAGGTACAGGTGCCGTATTCGGCCGCGCAGCGCGTCCACTGCGTGCTGACGGTCGTTTCCGGCGCCATCAGTGAGGTGCCGGTGGTGGTATAGCTGGTGTCGTTGGCGGTCGTTTCCGATCCGCCGCAGGCAGCAAGGAGGACCGCTGAGCAGGCAGCGGCAAGTGTCGCTGGTACACAGCGATGCAGGTTGGTGTGGCGCACGATGATTCCCCGGCAAGGTTGGAATGCTGTCCATCCCTTCCGCCCACGCACCGGGCGACAAACGGACGGCATCATGAAAATACCCCGCGGTGCAAGGCGGGGTATCTGGTTCAGGTTTGATTGTTCTTACTTGATGAACAGGCTGGTGAAGACGCCGGCGGCGTACTTGCCCTTCAGGATGTACACCGCGTCGGTCGGGTGCAGTCCGTCGGGGACGATCGAGTAGACGCTCTGTCCGTTCAGGTACTGCCTCAGGTAGGTGTACTGGTCGACGACCGGCACATTCTCCTGCGCCGCGACTTCCTTCATCGCCGTGACCATCACGCCGACATCATCGCGCGTCGGATTCGGCGTCTCGAAAATCATCTGCTTGCCATACTGCTTCGCCGTCTGCGCCAGCGAACGCAGGCATCCCTTGTACGTATTGAGGTCCATCTTCCACTGGTCGTTGATCCCATGGTTGATGAACACATAGCGCGCCTTGGACGCGGCCATCTGGTCGGACCAGCGCTGGTGGCGGCCATCGGCGCCGTTGAGCAGTTCGCAGGCAGTCGAGCCGCTCACCCCTTCATTACGCACGACGTATGCGGAAGGACTGGGGAGTGCTGCGGCAAATGCCGACGGCGGCGGGACGGCGACCTGTCCGCCGGAATTCGTCCGGTAGCCCCAAACCGTGGAGTCTCCGTAGTATTCAATCACCACCGGCTCCGCGGGCGCGGACGGCGTCGTGACGGGCACCGATTCAACCGGCTTCTGCGTGTTGACCGGTTGCGGCACGGGCGAAGTCGTCGCCCCCGATGTCGTCGGTGTGCTCGCGGTCGTATTCCCGGTGGAAGCGGTCGACGGCGTCGCGACTGTGGAAGCAGTGGCGCTGCTTGGTGCAGCTGTCGATTCGGCCGCCATCGCGGACTGCTGCACGCCGCTTGCTGTCGTGGTCGTGGCTGGCGTTTCACCCGATCCGCCACCGCCGCCACAGGCAGCAAGGATCAGGGTCATCGCGAGAAGGGAAGGATAGATGGGATGTTTCATTGCAACTCCATGCATGGTTCGGATACGCCGCTCGTGCTACGCGTGTGGGGCACGGCTGTAGCAGGCACCTTGTTTTTCGTCTTATGCAACCCGGCGTTTCCGGGCCCATGCCTAAAAGAGTTTGCCTTGAGGAAAAAGTTCCAGACAGAATTATTGTGCTGGAGAACGATTGCTGAACGGTCAGCTATCCGAGGAACATGGAAGGCACAGCAATCAGCAATCGACTGGCCCGGCAGGCGTCGAAGGGGTTGTAGGCGTTGTGACAAGGACAGGCGCAGTCGGTGTCGGTTGGGTGACCGGCTGCTGAACCGGACTCGTAACCGTGCCCGAAGTCGCCGGCACATTCGGCGTCACGTTCTCGGTTTGGTTTCCGGTGGCGGCCGAACTCGACGTGGCGGCGTTGCCTGTAGTACCGGTGATGGTGAACGGTGTCGACTCGGAGGCCGCCGCCTGCGGCAGTCCACTCGTCGTTGTTGCCGTGGATAGCGTTGCGCCGGATCCCCCTCCCCCGCACGCAGCGAGGACAAGAGACATTACGAGAAGGGCGGGATAGCGGGAATATTTCAATTGCAACTCCATGCATGGTTCATGATTCACAACCCGACGTTTCCGGGTTGTCCATGCTTAAAAGAGTTTGCCTTCGAGAAAAAGTTCCAAACAGAAAAATTGTGACGGGGAATGTTTGCTGCCTATCCCGATGGCACATTGGCAAGCAGAAGAAAAATAATGGTCAGCCCGGCAATGCGGCTTCACGGTAAGGCAGCCAGACCATGAATTCGGAGCCCTGCTGGGGCTCGCTCCTTACCGTCATGACCCCACCATGCAGCTCGACCAACTGCTTCACGAGCGCCAGGCCAAGTCCGGTTCCTTCGTATTTCCGGGCAAGTCCACTATCAAGTTGCACGAAGGGCTTGAACAAGCATCCCAGGTCGGCTTCGCTGATGCCGATTCCGGTATCGATGACGCAGATGGTCAGGAATTGCCGAACGGACGGATCAGGCCCCTCTTCACCCACTATCCGCTGCGAGGCAAGCTTGTCGGCATCCTGGCGGCACATGCGCAGGGTGACTGCCCCGCCCGGCGGCGTGAACTTCACGGCGTTGGACAGGAGGTTGTAGACGATCTGGCGCGTCTTGCGCCGGTCGACCAGCACCGCGCCCACCGCCTCCATTTCGAGACGCAGGCGGATCTGTCCGGTGACAGCCTTGTCCTTGAACACAGTCAGCGTGTTCTGCATCAGGTCCTGGATGTCGGTCGGCTCGCGCTCGAGTTCCATTTTGCCGGCCTCGATCTTGGACAGGTCGAGAATGTCATTGATCAGCAGCAGCAAATGCTTGCCACTGTCGTAGATGTCGCCGGCCGCTTCCTGCTGCGCTTGTGCAAGCGGCCCCAACAGTCCGTCGCGCAGCGCTTCGGAAAAGCCGATGATGGCATTCAGCGGCGTACGCAATTCATGCGACATGTTGGCGAGGAACTCCGACTTCATCCGGTTCGCCTGTTCCAGCTCGACGTTCTTGCTGGCGATCTCGCGGTTGGTCGCTTCAAGCTGGGCGGCGTGGTGACCGAGCCGCACATTGAGTTCGTTGACCTGCCGCTCGCGCGCCTGCAACTCTTCATTGACGACCACCGCCTGCTCATACGTGGACACCAGCAAATCCAGGATCTGCTGCCGCTCCGCATGGACGATATGTTTCTCGCCGTTGAGATAGATCGCCGTCCCACCCTCCTCCCCGCCTTGCCGCAGGCGGTAGTTCATGAGCACATGTTCGATGCGCACCAGCAGGTAATCCTCGGCGTAGGGCTTGCGCACAAAATTGTCCGCGCCGCATTCCAGGCCGCGCACGATATCCTGCGGATCGATGAGTGACGTCACCAGGATCACCGGTACGGAACGGGTTTCGGGGTTCGACTTGATTGCATGGCACAGGGCATACCCGTCCATCTCCGGCATGATGATGTCGGACAGCACGAGGTCGGGGCGGCGGCGGCGGATAAGCTCCAGCGCCAGCATACCGTTGCCCGCGACCTGGACGCGGTAACCTTTCCCTTCCAGAAGAAGGCGCAGTTTTGCAGCCTGGGTCGGACTATCCTCGACGACCAGAATCTCGATCATTCCCTGCTGCTTCTGACTTTCTGACTGCACCTTCACGCTCCTGTTTTCCCTGCGGACTATTCCGCGGCCACTATTTTGCTATTGGAGCCGTTGCATGGATTTCCATTCCATGATCAGGATCAACTTTCGCGCCAAATCACGCCGGCCGGTTTTCGTAGCGCCGGTACGCGTCGCGCACGCAGGCCTGCAACTGTTCAGGCCCGACCGGCTTTGCCAGAACCCGATACACTTCGCCGCGGTTGACGGCATCGATCACTGTCCCGACATCCGCATTGCCGGCGAGAACGATACGCACCGTATCCGGATACATATGGCGCACGCGGTGCAGGAAGGCACCGTCCCCGGCTTCGAGCGCTGACACCACCACGCCAAGCTGGTTGGCGGCCAGGAGCGAGAACGCCTCGGCGGCATTCGACGCCGCCAGAACGTGCCAGTCGTCGTGCTCGAGCGCGTGCCGCAAGGCCCCAAGCGCTACATCATCCTCACCGACGACCAGCACACCGCGGTTCGCGACCGCCGCCGTCTCTGCCGACAACAGCCGTCGCCCCTCCAGCAGCATGCGCGCAATCTCGCCAGCGGGCACCGAACGGCTGAACAGGAATCCCTGCATTTCGTCGCAGGGCTGCTTGCGCAGATATTCAAACTGCTCCGTCGTCTCGACGCCCTCGGCAATCGTTTGCAGGCCGAGGTTATGCGCCATGGCGAGAATGCTGCGCACCAGCGCGGCGCTGCCCGCATGGACCACCATGTCGCGAATGAAGGATTGGTCGATCTTGATCCGGTCCACCGGATAGCGGCGCAGATAGCTGAGCGAGGAATACCCGGTGCCGAAGTCGTCCAGCGACAGGCTCACGCCAAGCTGCTTGAGTTCGTGCATGACCTGGATGGTCTGTTCGACGTTTTCCAGGATCAGGCTCTCGGTGAGCTCCAGTTCGAGGAACTCTGGCGCCAGCCCGGCGTCATCGAGCGCCCCGCGCACGATGGACCCGAGTTCGGCCAGCCGGAACTGCAGTGCGGAGAGATTGACGCCCATGCGCAAGGACGGCAAGCCCATGTCCTGCCACTCCTTCGCCTGCCGGCATGCCTGCCGCAATGCCCATCCGCCGACGGCGGGCATCAGGCCGCATTCTTCGAGCAAGGGCACGAAATGCCCAGGGCCGATCAATCCACGCTGCGGATGCTGCCACTGCAGCAAGGCTTCGACGCCGACCATCCATCCCGTGCGCAGCCTGATCTGGGGCTGATAGTAAAGCTGGAACTCGCCGCGCTCCAGCGCCCTGTGCAACTCCGCCTCGGTCCGTGCACGCTGCTCCAGTCCCCGGTCGAGGGCGGCATTGTAGACGCGATAGCCGCCTTCCGCGCCGCTATGGTCTGCGGCCGACCGCGCGCGCCGCAACAGGTGGCCGATCTCGTCCTCTTGCTCGGGATAGCTTGCCGCGCCCACGCTGGCGCCGAGAAAAACCTCGCGTTCGCCGAGGCGGACCGGTTCTTCGAGTGCGGCAAGCAGCCGGCCCGCCATCGCTTCGATTTCTCCCGCGTCCGCCTTGCCGGGGAGCGCCAGCACAAACTCGTCCTGTCCGATTTGCGCGAGAAAACCATCTTCGCGCACCGCCTCCAGCCGCTGCGCCAGCTGGCGCAACACATCGTCCATGGCCAGCCTGCCGAACAGGTGCCAGGCGCGGTCCAGCCGCAGCAGCCGGATATCGAGCAGGGCCAGGGTGCCGGCCTTCTTCGCCAACGCGGGCAACCGCTCGTCGAGCAAGGCACGGTTCGGCAGGCCTGTCTGCGCGTCGTAGAAAGCCATGTAGTACAACTTGGATTCCGCCGCGAGGCGGCGCTGCTCGCCCAGCATGTGATCGAGCGAGAACGAGATATCCTGGCCCACTTCATGCAGCAAGGCGACCGTCGCATCATCGAGGAATTCGGCATGCGCGGCATACAACATGAAGACCCCGGCGATACGGCCATCCTCGCGCAAGGGCAAGGCAGCGATGGCGGCGATACCGCACTGCCGCCAGACCTCGCCGGAGAGATCCCTGCACACGCATGGCTGCCCGCTTTCGCGCACGGCGTCGGCAAGGCGTTGCGACGCCTCCGTGCTGGCTGCTCCGGAATCGACACCGGCATGTGCCAGCATGCGCAACTCGTTGCCGACCGGATCGGCAAGCCCCACCCACGCAAAGCGGAACAGTCCGCATTCGACCGCAATCCGGCAGACGTCGCGGTACAGCATGTCCGGTGAATCGGCACGAACCGCCGCACGGACAATGCCGCTCAGCATCGCCAGCGCGCGATGGGCGTGTCCGGGAATGGGGCCTGGCATGTTCATCAGTCGGCAGATGCTGCCTTCAGGAGCCGCGACACATGCTGCGAAAGCTGCCAGCGGTCGACCGGCTTGTTCAGGACTTCGTCCGCCCCTGCCGAGAGCACGCGGCGGCGGGATGCGATATCGTCAAGCGACGACACAATGACCAGGGGAATGTGACGCAAGGACGGCTCCGCTTTCAGTGCGCGCGCTACGTCAAAGCCGTCCATACCAGGCATCATCATGTCGAGCAGGATCAGGTCCGGCAGTTCGCGCGAGGCAAGGGCCACGGCTTCACGTCCGTCGCCTACCGAAATCGTCCGGTAGCCTTCGGCCTGCATGAACACTTCGAGCAATTTTCGATTCCGCTCTTCATCATCGACAATCAGGATGGTGGCGGTGACGGATGCTTGCATGCGACGCCTTGTTCTGTTTATTCGAAAAACATACCCCTGGACAACACGTTCCTGCCAGGTTTCATCAATTGAACATGATTGAACGGATCCAGGCAGCATGAGGCTATCTTAACAAGATACCGGGTTTGCTTCACGGCGCAATTAATTGCCTGGCGGAACAGAAAATAAAAAAGCCCGGGGAATTCCCCGGGCTTGCCACGAACGACTTCGTTTATTAATTGAAGGTCTTGCCTTCCGCAGCCAGCTTTGCCAGCAGCGGTGCAGGTTTCCACGCATCGCCGTGACGGCCCTTCGCATACTTCTCCATGGACATCACGACGTTCTGCAGACCCACGGTATCGGCATAGAACATCGGACCACCGCGGAACAGCGGGAAGCCGTAGCCGGTCAGGTAGACCATATCGATATCGGACGCGCGCTGCGCAATGCCTTCGTCGAGGATATACGCGGCTTCATTCACCAGCGCATACACCAGACGCTCGACGATTTCCTGGTCGCTGATCTTGCGGCGCTCGATACCGAGGTCCGCCGAGTGCTTGACAATCATGTCGTTGACGACCTGCGACGGATACGGCTTGCGGTCGCCCGGCTTGTAGTCGTACCAGCCTGCCGAAGTCTTCTGGCCGAAGCGCCCCATTTCACACAGCAGGTCGGCGGTCTTCGAGTAGGTAACTTCCGGCTTCTCGATATAGCGACGCTTGCGGATGTACCAGCCGATGTCGTTGCCAGCCAGGTCGCCCATGCGGAACGGCCCCATGGCGAAGCCGAACTTCTCGATCGCCTTGTCCACCTGCTCCGGCAGCGCGCCTTCTTCGAGCAGGAAACCAGCCTGGCGGCTGTACTGCTCGATCATGCGGTTGCCAATGAAGCCGTCGCACACACCCGACACGACACCGGTCTTCTTGATCTTCTTCGACAGCGCCATTGAGGTGGCGAGCACATCCTTGCCGGTCTTGGCGCCGCGCACGATCTCCAGCAGCTTCATCACATTGGCCGGGCTGAAGAAGTGCAGACCAATCACGTCCTGTGGACGCTTGGTGAAACTGGCGATCTTGTCGACGTCCAGCGTGGAAGTGTTGGAGGCCAGGATGGCGCCCTGCTTCATCACATCATCCAGCTTCTTGAAGACCTGCTCCTTGACGCCGATGTCTTCGAACACGGCTTCGACCACGATGTCGGCCTGCGCGATGTCGTCGTAGGACAGTGTGCCGGTGATCAGGCCGACGCGCTGCTCGAATTTCTCGGGCGTCAGCTTTCCCTTCTTCATCGTGTTTTCGTAATTTTTGCGGATCGTGGCCAAGCCCTTCTCCAGCGCTTCCGGCTTCATCTCGAGGATCTTGACCGGGATGCCGGCATTGGCGAAGTTCATCGCGATGCCGCCGCCCATGGTGCCCGCGCCGATGACGGCCGCGCTCTTGATCTGGCGGGTCGGGGTATCTTCCGGCACATCGGGAATCTTGCTGGCGGCGCGCTCGCCGAAGAATGCGTGGCGCAGCGCCTTCGATTCGGTCGTCTGCACCAGCTCCACGAACAGGTCGCGCTCGAACTTGATGCCGTCGTCGAACTTCTTCGTCACGGCGGCAGCCACTGCCTCGACGCACTTGAGCGGCGCCGGGAACGGGCCTGCCATCGCCTTGACCGTGTTGCGCGAGAACTGCAGGAAGCCTTCATGGTTCGGGTAATCGATCTTGATGTCGCGCACCTTCGGCAGCGGACGCACATCGGCGACCTTGTTGGCGTAGGCGATGGCTGCGTCCATCAGGTCGCCTTCGACGACCTGGTTGAACAGCGCAGTCTTGGCCAGCTTCTCGGACGGCACCGGCGTGCCGGAGACGATCATATTCAGTGCCAGCTCCAGGCCAACGACGCGCGGCAGGCGCTGCGTACCGCCCGCGCCGGGCAGGATGCCCAGCTTCACTTCCGGCAGCGCGATCTGTGCGCCCGGCGACACGACACGGTAATGGCAGCCGAGGGCCAGTTCCAGGCCGCCGCCCATGCAGACGGTGTGGATTGCGGCAACGACCGGCTTGGTGGAATTTTCGATGACGTTGATGACCGTATGCAGGGTCGGCTCGGCGAGCGCCTTCGGCGAATTGAATTCCTTGATGTCCGCACCACCCGAGAATGCCTTGCCGGCGCCGGTGATCACGACTGCCTTCACGGCGTCGTCATTCTGGGCCTGCTTCATGCCTTCCACAATCGCACTGCGGGTCGAATGGCCGAGACCGTTGACCGGAGGATTGTTGAGCGTGATGACGGCGACGGAGCCGTTGACCTTGTATTCGGCAGTCATATCTCTTCCTTTTAAATTAGATGTCTGATGGGAGCTTGAAGCGTTCTTGTTTGTTTTGTAGCGCTTAACTATAACTCAAAATAGAACGATCGTATTATTTTCAAAGAAAAAAATACGGCGGCCCGGTTACGGACCGCCGTGTTTCTCGCACGACAAGTTTTTATTGCGCTTTCATCCGCAGTAACGCGCCCCGCTTCTGGTCGTCCGCGTAGGCATAGTCGACACGCCCGTTCGTCACCATTCCCATGATCAGCATGTTCTGCGTAATCGCATCGTGATCTTCCTTGGAGAAAGGCTTGTGGTAACTCGTAATGACCCCTTGGTAGCGGCTCTTCAGGTTTTCAAGCGCTTCCTTGATCTTCGTGCCGTCGGTGGAATTGGCCTGCCGTAGCGCAAGGTACAGCAAGTGCATGCCGTCATAGCCTTGCGCGGCGCTCATCGGCGAAGGAATGCGATCCGTCTTGAATGTCCGCTTGTAGGCGAGCAGGAAACTGTTCTTGGCACTGGATCCGAGGTCCTGGATAAAGGTTTGCGGCATCAATGCGCCTTCGCCCGCCTTTCCTGATCCGTCGATGAAATTGCGCATGGAGAAGGTCCAGCTGCCCAGCATCGGCACCTTCCATCCGAGCGCATCCTTGTTGCGCGCAACTGCCGCAAGCTCCGGTCCGATGCCCCACACCACGAGCGCTTGCGCGCCGCTGGCCTTCGCATCCCTGACCTGCACGCTCATGTCCTGGTCACCGATCTTGAATCGCTCCTCGGCCGTGACGTCGAGGCCCGCGCCGCGCGCCTGCTCCTGGAATGCCTTCAGCCCGGCCTCTCCATAGGCTGTGGTATCCGCGAGGATAGCCGCCTTCTGCAATCCCTTGCGCTTGAGTTCCGCGACAACCACCTTTGCCTCCAGGTCGAGGGTTGGGGAAATGCGGAAGATGTAGTTTTCAGGCGCGGCAGGCGGTGCATACTTGCGCGTCAGCGCGGTGCCCGTGGATACGGCGACGAGAAGCGGAATTCTTGCCTTCTGGTAGGCATCGATCGAGGCCAGTCCGACGCCAGTGTTGACGATGCCGACCGTAGCGACCACCTTCATCTGCGTGAGTTCGTCGGCAATCTTCGCGCCCAGATCGTTGTTGGCCTGGTCATCGCGCTCGACCAGTTCAATCTTGCGGCCGTTCAGGCCGCCGATATTGTTGATTTCCTCCACCGCGATGCGAATGCCGTTGCGCATGCTTTCGCCCATCGGGCTGGAACCGCCGGTGAAAGGACCGGACACCCCGATACGGATCGGCGAAGTGTCCCCCGATTGTGCAGCGGCGAATGCGGGAACCAGGGAAATGGCACATAGAAGCAGCACACGGCGGCTATGTGTGAACATCGTTTTCTCCTCCTCGTCGGATTTCAGGCGCAAACACAATCACCTGCCCGTCGTGGCCGGCGATTGTATCTGCGAAGTGTGGGGGACGCGTGCCAGAGCAACAAGCGTGGAAATACGTAGACGATCCCAGTTTAATTGCGCAGAGGCAACAAACGCAAGATGTTAAGGAGGGTGTGGAAATTAACTCACTAAACGGCGGCGGCGTCCTCGCCCGCGAGCAAAGCACTCAGTCGTTGCATTTCCGTCATCATCTCTGTGGGGAACGCGGATTCATCCCATGCCCGGTAATTGCCGGAGACGTAGGCAAGCGCGTTCTTGTAGTACGCATAGGCATTGAGCCGGTTGCGCACGAAGTTGTTCTGGGTACGGGTCACCTTGCCCGGCGCACCGACCACGATGGAATTGGGCGGCACGACGGTGCCTTCCTTCAGGTAGGTGTGACCGCCGACGATGCTGTTCTCGCCAATTACGCAGCCATCCATGATCGTGGCGTTGATGCCGATGAGGCAGTTGTCGCCGATGGTGCAGCCATGGATGGTGCAATGGTGAGTGATGGAGCAATGGCTGCCGATGATGGTATCGGTACGGTCCCCGATATGCAGCATGACGAAATCCTGGATGTTCGTGTACGCGCCGATCACGATCTGCCTGTGCTCGGCGCGCGCCACGACATTGGCCCAGATCGACGCATGTTCCTCGACCGTCACCTTCCCGTACAGGTAAGCGGTCTCGTGCACATACGCCGGATTGCGGAGGACAACGTCCGGGCCGATGAATCCCATCACACCTCCAGCCATTCCTTGCGGATATTGGCGTTCGCACGCAAGTCCGCCGGCGATCCTTCGAACACGATGGAGCCATGGCCCATCACGTACACCCGCTGCGAGATCTCCAGCGCAATCGCGAGCTTCTGCTCGACCAGCAGCACCGAGATGCCGCGGTTCTTCAGCTCCTTGAGGTACTGTGCCACCAGTTCCACGATCTTCGGTGCCAGGCCTTCGGTCGGCTCGTCGATCATGATCAGGTCCGGGTCACCCATCAGTGTGCGACACAGCGTCAGCATCTGCTGCTCGCCGCCCGACAGCACGCCGGCCGGCGTATGCTGGCGCTCCTTCAGGCGCGGGAACATCTTGTACATGTCCTCGATGTGCCAGCGCGACTTCTTGCCCTTCTTCTCGCCCAGGATCAGGTTCTGCTCCACCGTCAGCGTCGGGAAAACGTCACGGTTTTCCGGCACATAGCCCAGGCCCTTGTGCGCGATCTCGAAGGCCTTCAGGCCCGTGATTTCCTCACCCTTGAACTTGATGGATCCTTCCACGTCCACATGGCCCATGGTCGCCTTGACGGTCGTCGAGCGTCCCACCCCGTTGCGCCCAAGCAGGCTGACGATCTCGCCCTCGCCCACGTTCAGGTCCACCCCGTGTAGCACATGGCTCTTGCCGTAAAAGGCGTGCAGGTTCTTGATTTCCAGTAGTGCCATTTATGCAGCCTCCACCGGTGCATGCCCACCCAGGTAGGCTTCCTGCACCTTTGCGTTATTGCGGATATTGGCCGGTGTGTCGCAGGCAATGACCTCGCCATACACCACCACCGCGATCTTGTCGGCCAGGCCGAACACCACGCTCATGTCGTGCTCCACCATCAGCAGGGTCTTGCCGATGGTCACCTTGCGGATCAATTCGACCGCGGCGTCGGACTCCGAACGGCTCATGCCCGCGGTCGGCTCGTCCAGCAGGATCACATCCGCACCTCCGGCAATCGTGATGCCGATTTCCAGCGCACGCTGCTCCGCATACGTCAGCAGGCCGGCCATGGTGTCCCGGCGGCGGCGCAAGCCGATCTGCTCGAGCACCTGTTCGGCGCGCTCATGCGCATCCTTGAGACCGTTGAGCCGATGCCAGAAGGAATACTTGTAGCCAAGCGACCACAGCACCGCGCAGCGCAGGTTTTCGTACACCGACAGCCTGTGGAAGATGTTGGTGATCTGGAAGCTGCGCGACAGGCCGCGACGGTTGATCTCAAAGGGTTTCAGTCCCAGGATGCTTTCACCGTTGAGCTTGATGTCGCCTGACGAGACCGGGAAGCGGCCAGAGATCAAGTTGAACAGCGTCGATTTGCCCGCGCCGTTAGGTCCGATGATCGCGAAGCGTTCGCCCTTTGGCACATTCAGGTTGGCGCCGCGGATGATCTCGGACTTGCCGAAGCTCTTGCGGACGTCTTTCAGTTCGAGGGAGAGGTTGCTCATGCTTCTGCCCTCCGGATCAGCTCTTCAATTTCGGTATTCACTTCGCCCCACGCGTGTTTGAAAGACTTCCTCGCATGCCAGAAGCCGTAGATGCCAATGGCCAGTAACGTTACCGCGACGAACCATCCGGACGGCGCGGCTGTATCTACCATGAAGCCGAACAGTTTCATCTCGGTGCCGTTGGCCGATTCAAGCGTCAGGTGGTACAGCATCTCGATGACCATGACGAGGCCGAACAGGCACACCAGCGCCATCGCCGATACCGCCCAGAGATGCGGCCACACGCGACGGAACTTGCCGTACTTCGCCACGCGCAGGTTCAGCATGATCAGGCTGGCGATACCGCCCGGTGCGTACATGACCATGACGATGAAGAACACGCCGAGATACAGCTGCCACGCCTTTGTGAAGTCCGACAGCATCACCGACAGGAACACGCCGATGATGGCGCCGATCATCGGGCCGAAGAAGAAGCCTACACCGCCGATGAAGGTGAACAGCAGGACGCCGCCCGAGCGGATGGCACTGACGTTCTCCGCGGTGACGATCTCGAAGTTGATCGCCGACAGGCCGCCCGAGATGCCGGCGAAGAAGCCGGACAGGATCAGCGTCAGGTAGCGAGCCCACTGCGTGTCGTAACCGATGAACTCGACTCGTTCCGGGTTGTCGCGCACGGCATTGATGATGCGACCCAGGGGCGTCTGCGTGAAGGCGAACATGCCGACGGTGCTGATGAACAGCCAGAACGCAATCAGGTAATACACCTGGATCTGCGGTCCGAAGGTGATGCCAAGGAATTTCTCGCCATACACGCGGTTGGTCGAGATGCCCCCCTCGCCGCCGAAGAATTCCGGGAACATCAGCGAGCAGGCAAACACCAGCTCGACGATGCCCAGGGTGATCATCGCGAAGGTTGTACCGGACTTCTTGGTCGTCACATAGCCGAACAGGACGCCAAAGAACATGCCGGCAAGTCCGCCCACCAGCGGGATCATCGACACCGGCATCCACATCTTGCCGGCCGAGGCCAGGTTCATCGCATGGATCGCGAAGAACGCGCCCAGGCCCGAATACACCGCATGGCCGAAGGACAGCATTCCCCCCTGCCCCAGCAGCATGTTGTAGGACAGCCCGAAGATCATCACGGTGCCGATCTGCGACAGCAGCGAAATCGAGGAACCTGAGCTGAACACCATGGGCGCGAAGATCAGGACCAGGGCAAACAGGCCCCAGATGATCCAGCGCCCCAGGTTCATGGGCTTGTAGGTCATGGAATTGGTCATTGTGATTGCATTCATCTGGTCAGCCCTCGCGAGTACCCATCAGACCGCGCGGCCTGAAGATCAGGATCAGCACCAGCAGCAGGTAAGGCATGATCGGTGCGACTTGGGAAATGGTAAGTTTCAGCACGGGATAGCCGAAGGTCTCCGGCGTGATGTTGGCCCCGAACAAGGTGAACAAGGTCATGATCGAGTGGTCCAATGCGACCGCATAGGTCTGCAGGATGCCGATCAGCAGGGATGCCAGCAAGGCGCCGGTCAGCGAGCCCATGCCGCCGACCACGACCACCACGAAGATGATGCTGCCCACGGTCGCCGCCATGCCCGGCTCGGTGACGAAAGCATTGCCGCCAATCACGCCGGCGAGGCCGGCCAGTGCACAGCCGCCGCCGAACACCAACATGAACACGCGCGGCACGTTATGGCCGAGCGATTCCACCATCTCGGGATGGGTCAGGGCTGCCTGGATCACCAAGCCGATACGCGTCTTGGTCAGCACCAGGAAAATCGCTACCAGCATCAGTACCGCGATCAGCATCATGAAGCCGCGATACATCGGGAAGGTCGTTGTGAACAGGGTGAACAGCGGGCCGTCCAGTTCCGGCGGAATCGGATAGGGCACTGCGGCGCGCCCCCAGATCAGCTGCACCATTTCCACCAGGACGTACGACAGGCCGAAGGTAAACAGCAGTTCCGGAATGTGTCCGTACTTGTGCACGGAGCGCAGGCCGTAGCGCTCCACGAAAGCGCCGATCACGCCCACCAGCAGCGGCGCGACGATCAACGCCGGCCAGAAGCCGATCTTCATGCTGATCGCATACGCGAAGTAGGCGCCGAGCATGTAGAAGCTTGCATGCGCAAAGTTGAGCACACCCATCATCGAAAAGATGAGCGTGAGCCCGGAGGAAAGCATGAACAGCAGGAGCCCGTAGCTCAAACCGTTAAGCAAAGTGATTAAAGTAAACTCCACGAGGCACCCCTATGACTTACTACCTAGAATTAAATTCTTGTACGACCGTACTATTTTTTGCTCAAACAAACGCAGCGTGACGGATGAGCCGCCACGCTGCCCTGAGGAATCGATCAGGACGGGCGCTTCATCTGGCACGATGTCGGCTGGACGCCCACATGCGTGTCGAACTTCACGTCAGTCTTCCAGCCGTAGCCGGTATTTTCCTGGTCGTACTTCACATCCTTGCCATTGACCTTGGTCCACGTCGCGATGTAGAGCGGTTGCTGTAGCTGGTGGTCTGACTTGCGCATCTCGACTTCGCCGTTCAGGCTGGTCATCTTCAAGCCTTCCATTGCCAATGCCACCTTCACCGGATCCGTCGACTTGGCCTGCTTGATCGCCTGGCCAATCATATTGAGGCTGGTATAGGTCGCGAGGACATAGTAGTCGTCGTTGTACTTTTTCTTGTAGCCCTCGACGATCTCCTTGCCGGTGAACTTCTCGTTGTTGACGTTCCAGTAGCCCGCGTACTTCACGCGCTCCGCGCCGGCTGCGCCCATGGCCGTCGGCACACCTGTCGTCGAGGCGTAGTAGGTATAGAAATTTGCCTCCAGGTTCGCGTCCTTGGCCGCCTTGACGAGCAGCGCCAGGTCGGCACCCCAGTTCCCGGTAATGATGGTATCGGCACCAGACGCCTTCATCTTGGCGACATACGGCGCGAAGTCTTTCACCTGGCCGATCGGATGGAGGTCATCGCCAACGATCTGGATGTCCGGCCGCTTGCGCTTGAGCATTTCCTTGGCTGCACGCGTGACCTGATGGCCGTGCGCGTAGTTCTGACCGATGATGTAGACCTTCTTGATGTTCTGGTTCTTCTCGATGAAGGAGGTCATTGCCTCCATCTTCTGGTCGGAGTTCGCATCGAAGCGGAAGTGCCAGAAGCTGCATTTGCTATTGGTCAGGTCCGGGTCGACGGCGGCGTAGTTGATGAACACTACCTCCTTGCCGGGGTTGCGCTCGTTGTGCTTGTTGACCGCATCGATGAGCGCCAGCGCCGCGCCGGAGCCATTGCCCTGGATGATGTAGCGATAGCCCTGGTCGATGACCGTCTTCAGCACCGACAGCGACTCCTGCGGACTCGCCTTGTTGTCGAAGCCGACGATCTCGAACTTGTGCTCGCCTGCCCACTTCTCGTTGTTCGCCTTTTCGGCGATGTACTGGAAGCTCTTGAGGATGCCCTGGCCCACGGGGGCGAACGGACCGGACAAGGGATCGATGAATGCCATCCTTACCGTTTCTGCGCCTGCCGTACCCGGGAGTGCAAACGCAGCGGCCAATGAAAGCGGGATGATCAGTTTCTTGAATTGAGTAGCCATTTGTCTCTTCCTTTATGAGTGTTATGTGGTTTACAGCATATCGATGGTTATACCCAGTGTAAAGCACTCATCTAGCTTGTATTGGCCATGTTATTTCCCTTCACGCGTGGTTCATTTCTGTCGTCTTTGGGTCGCCGAAAGCACGCCGCCGCACCGGCCTCTTCAGGGCCGTTTTGCAGGCACCGCGGCGTGAACGGGACTCCCCGCCTGCCGCGTGTTCAGGTCTGTTGAATCTGTTTCGCTGCGCTGCAGCGAACTACGGCGCGGACCGCTTCGGTCCGCGCCGCGACCATCGCTGATGGATTAGGAAGGACGTGCCGGACGCTTCATCTGGCACGAGGTCGGCTGGGTAGCGACGTAGCTTTCGATCTTCTGATCCATGCTCCAGCCATAGCCGGTGTTTTCCTGGTCATACTTGACCTTCTTGCCGTCTACCTTTGCCCAAGTGGAAATGTAGAGCGGTTGCTGCAGCTGGTGATCGACAGCGCGCATTTCGACTTCGCCGTTGATCGCCTTGACCTTCGAGCCTTCCATCGCGAATGCCACCTTCACCGGGTCTACGGAGTTGGTGTCCTTCGCTGCCTTGGAGACCATCTGCACGAGGGTGTAGATGTCCTGAACGTAGAAGTCATCGTTGTACTTCTTCTTGAAGGCTTCGACGATTTCCTTGCCCGAGAAGCTTTCGTTGTTCGGGATCCAGTACGCCACCTGCTTCACCAGGCCTGCGGTGGCACCGCCCATCGCGGTCGGGACGCCCGATGTGCCGGCATAGTAGGTGTAGAACTTGGCGGTCAGGCCTGCATCCTTCGCTGCCTTGACCAGCAGCGCCAGGTCGGCGCCCCAGTTGCCGGTGATCACCGCATCGGCGCCCGATGCCTTGATCTTGGCAACGTAAGGTGCGAAGTCTTTCACGGTTGCAATCGGGTGCAGGTCATCGCCGACGATCTGGACATCCGGACGCTTGCGCTTCAGGTATTCCTTTGCGGCGCGGGTGACCTGGTGGCCGTGGGCGTAATTCTGGCCGATGATGTAGACCTTCTTCAGTTCCTGGTCCTTGGCCATGTAGGAGGTCAGCGCCTCCATCTTCATGTCCGAGTTGGCGTCGAAGCGGAAGTGCCAGAAGCTGCACTTGCTGTTGGTCAAGTCGGGATCGATCGCGGAGTAGTTCAGGAAGACGATTTCCTTGCCCGGGTTGCGCTCGTTGTGCTTGTTGACCGCGTCGATCAGCGCCAGCGCCACGCCGGAGCCGTTACCCTGCGCGATGTAACGATAGCCCTGGTCGATGACAGTCTTGAGCTGGTTCAGCGATTCCTGGGGGCTGCCCTTCCCGTCAAATGCGTTGACCTCGATGGTGTGGTTGCCAGCCCACTTCTGCTGGTTGGCCATTTCCGTGAACATACGGAAGGTATTAAGCTGGTTCTGGCCGATGGGTGCAAAAGCACCGGACATCGTTTCGATCATGGCGATCTTGATGGTGTCGGCGTGAACGGCGGGTGCTGCACATGCTGCTGCTACGGATAATGCCAAAACGAGGGGGCGCATCTTCATCATCTGTCTCTTTTCCTTTGGTGAGGTTATATAGTTATAAAGCGATGGCTGATTAGCTTCTGTTCTTGTACATCAATACAGTCAGGCAGTCGGCAGTTTGTACTCCTTGAATTGCTCTCGAATACGGTTCTTCAGGACCTTACCGGTGGCGCCGATCGGCAACGCATCGACAAAGACGACGTCGTCCGGTGTCCACCACTTGGCGATCTTGCCGTCGTAGAACTTGACCAGTTCTTCCTTCGACACTTCCGCGCCCGGCTTCTTCACGACGACCAGCAAGGGGCGCTCGTCCCATTTCGGGTGGTACACGCCGATGCAGGCAGCCTGCTGCACTGCAGGGTGCGCCATGGCAATGTTCTCCAGGTCGATCGAGCCGATCCACTCGCCGCCGGACTTGATCACATCCTTGCTGCGGTCGGTGATCTGCATATAGCCGTCCGGGCTGATCGTGGCCACGTCGCCCGTCGGGAACCAGCCGTCCTGCAGCACGTCGCCGCCCTCACCCTTGAAATAACTGTTGATGATCCACGGTCCGCGCACCAGCAGGTTGCCGTAGGTCTTGCCGTCCCATGGCAGTTCCTCGCCGTCGTCGCCGACGATCTTCATGTCGACGCCGTAGATCGCGTGTCCCTGCTCTTCGAGGACGGCCTGCTTCTGTTCTTCCGGCAGGTCCATGTGATGGCTCTGCAGCGTACATGCGGTGCCAAGCGGTGACATTTCGGTCATGCCCCAGGCGTGCACCACCTCCACGTTGTATTGATGACGGAAGGTCTTCATCATCGCGGGGGGGCATGCCGAACCGCCGATCACCGTGCGCTTGAAGGTCGAGAATTTCAGGTTGTTCTGCCCGACGTAGTTCAGCAGGCCGAGCCATACGGTCGGCACGCCGGCGGAGAAGGTGACCTTCTCCTGCTCGAACAGGTCATAGACCGATTTGCCGTCCAGCGCAGGCCCCGGAAAAACCATCTTGGCGCCGGTCAGCGGAACCGAATACGGCAGCCCCCATGCGTTGACGTGGAACATCGGCACGACCGGGAGAACGGCATCGCGCGCGGAGACGTTCAGCGCGTCCGGCATGGTCGATGCGTACGAATGCAACACGGTCGAGCGGTGGGAATACAGCGCGCCCTTCGGATTGCCCGTGGTGCCAGAGGTGTAGCAGAGGCTGGATGCGGAATTCTCGTCGAACAGCGGCCACTCGTACTTGTCCGAGCTCTTCTCGATCAAGTCCTCGTAGCACATCAAATTCGGGATTTTCGACTCAGCCGGCATGCGGTCCTTGTCGGCCATCATGATGAAGCCCTTGACCGTCTTGCAGTGCGATGCGAACGCTTCGACCAGCGGCAGGAAGGTCATGTCGAAGAACAGGTACTGGTCTTCGGCGTGGTTGGCGATATAGGCGATCTGTTCCGGATGCAGGCGCGGGTTGATCGTGTGCATGACAGCACCGGAGCCCGAGATGGCGTAATACAGCTCGAGGTGGCGGTAGCCGTTCCAGGCCAGGGTTGCCACGCGATCCCCCATCTTGACGCCCAGTCCACCGAGCGCATTGGCCATCTGCCGCGAGCGCTTGTGACAATCCCGGTAGGTATAGCGGTGGATGTCGCCTTCCACGCGGCGCGACACGATCTCATTACCGCCGAAATAACGATCCGCATGCTGGATGATGCTGGAAATGAGCAAAGGCTGACTCATCATCTGGCCCATCAAGGGGCTCTTCGGGTACTGCGACATCCTGCCTCCTGGGTATTGTGGTTAGAGTATTGCCACTAATTCTAGGTGTGATTTTTGAACGACCGTACGAAAACCGTCAATGATTTTCGATGGTGCGTCGCACCAATGTCACCTGCGCGACGTTTCATTCGGCGACGGCCTTATAGATCGTATTTTTGGGACGTGCCATCACGCGGCGCAGCATTGGCTCGAAAAAGTCGAGCGGCAGCGTGTCGTAGCCGGGGTCGAATGCGGGTGCGTCGTACTTTTCGCAGAACTCCAGCGTCTGGTCGTACAGCGGCTGGCCGGCAAACTGGTCGCGCAGGTTACGCTCCATGCCGAGATGGTGGAAGAAGTAGTAACCCTGGAAGATGCCATGCTTTTCCACCATCGCGTGATTCTCCGGGCTGACGAAGGGCTTCAGGATCGCTGCCGCGATATCCGGATGGTTGTAGCTGCCGAGCGTGTCGCCGATATCGTGGAGCAAGGCGCAGACGATGTACTCCTCGTCCCTGCCATCCCGATGTGCACGCGTCGCTGTCTGCAGGCTGTGCGTCAGCCGGTCGACAGGGAAGCCTCCGCAATCGCCGTCGAGCAGGCGCAGATGCGCCAGGACGCGGTCCGGCAAGGCTGCGGCATAAGGTTGGAATTCGCCTGCGATGATCTTCCAGTCCTCTGCGGTGCTCTCTTGCATGTCTTTGAAATTGGCGCGTGCATTCATGTTTTTCTCCAGTGGGATATAAAGTGCCTGCGGCCTCTGCCGCAGAAGGACGAGAAATGGAAATCCGCCGGCGAGCGCACGCTGCCGGCGGCCGAGATCGTGCGGAAAGCGCAGCGTCAGGTCCGATAGGACGGATCGATACGATCAAGACGGCGCAGCAGTGCAGGCCAAGCGAGCATGCCGCCCTGCGACTTGGTCACAGTCTTCGCCTGCTGCTGCGCGCCATCGATGATGGACTGAGGAACACGTACCAGCTCCCCGCCTCCGGCCTGGGCGCGCACCTGGATCATGCAGGTCGCTTCGAAGATATACATGTTGACGAAGGCATCCGCGATCGTCTTGCCCAGGGTGAGCAAGCCGTGATTGCGCAGCATCAGGTAAGTCTTGTCGCCAAGGTCCGCAACCAGGCGCGGCTTTTCCTCCGCGTTCAGCGCCACGCCCTCGTAGCCGTGGTAAGCCAGGCTGGACAGCACGAAGATCGACTGCTGCGAAATCGGCAGCACGCCCTCCTTCTGCGCCGACACCGCGACACCGTTCACGCTGTGCGTATGCAGTACGCACTGGGCATCGTGACGCACTGCGTGGATCGCCGAGTGAATGGTGAAGCCGGCCGGGTTCACCGGGAACGGCGA
Source organism: Noviherbaspirillum sp. (assembly GCA_035626875.1). GTDB lineage: Bacteria > Pseudomonadota > Gammaproteobacteria > Burkholderiales > Burkholderiaceae_D > Noviherbaspirillum. The sequence continues at coordinate 31,613 of DASPMV010000075.1, forward strand.
CTCTTCGACCTTGTTGCCGTCGAGATCGATCTTCACCAGCGAGGATGCGGTGATTTCGTCGAACATCATCCCGTAGGGATTGATCAGGAAGCGGTCTTCCTCGCCAGGAACACGAGCAGTAATGTGGGTGAAGACAAGGTCGCTCCAACCGAAGTTGGCGACAAGGCGATAACACGCGGCGAGATCGACGCGTGTCTGCCATTCCTCTGGGGAAACCTGGTCCTGCAGCGATGGAATCGCCAGCTTTTCAGGGGCGTTCATATGGGGTCTCCTCTTCTCTGTCAAAATAAGGGCGCCTGCCTGATGCAGATCTGGTCTTGTCATTCAAGTATCGTCATAACGCACCCCACAAGACTGTCAACTTTTTAACATTCGACATGGTTATCCGCCGCGTGCACGACATCGATAAATGCGAACTGCTGCGCAAGTCGTGGCTGTCCGGCTTTCCGGAGGACGTGATTGCCGATGCGGCGGCATGCGGGAATCTCCGGCCGGTGGGCGATGGAACGCTGCTTCATGCCCGTGGTGCGGAAGCGGACGGGCTCTATACGATTGCGAGCGGGTCCGTTCGCTTTACCCGCACTACCGAGGACGGGCATGCCACAACCATCGGTGTGCTGGACGCACCGAGCTGGTTCGGCGAGATTTCGCTGTTCGACGGCCTGCCCCGCTCCCACGACGGATACGCGCTCGGTCCGACTACCGTGCTGTTCCATTCCAGATCCGATTTCAAGCGCTTGCTCGACACCTACCCCGCGATCTACGAACGCTTCGCAAAGATGTTGTGCCTGCGCCTGCGCGCCACCTTCGATCTCGTCGAAGAAGCTGCCGTTGCCCCGCTCCAGCAACGCCTCGCCAGGCGCCTGCTCGAGCTTGCCCACCTGAAACCCTCGATGCTGGAAGCGTCAGTGACCGCACGCGTGCGCGAAGTCCCGCTCACCCAGGAAGAACTCGGCCATTTGCTTGGAAAGTCGCGCCAAAGCATTTCCAAGCTCCTGCAAGCGTGGGAACAAAACGGATTGATCCAGACCAAATATGGCCGCATATCGATCAAGCAGCCAGATGCGTTGCGCAAGGTCGCCTTCCCGGACCCCTTGCCGCAACGCGGTCGAAGCCCATCAACCGCTGCAGGCCAGCACGCCCGGCGCAGCAAGGAAACAACATGAACGCACCAGACACCGGCATCTTCCGTCACGTGACAGATGCATTGCCAATCCAAAACTCTTTCGCCGCATTGCCCGGAGACTTTTACACCCGCCTTCGCCCGACCCCGATTCGCTCGCCCTATCTTGTCGGCGCGAGTGCGCGTGCCGCCGAGTTGATCAATCTCGATCCGTCCGAATTCGACCGCGACCGTTTTGTCGAAGCATTCGCGGGGAACAGGATCCTGCCCGGATCGATCCCGTTGTCTGCGGTGTATTCCGGCCATCAGTTCGGCGTATGGGCTGGGCAACTCGGGGACGGACGCGCGATCCTGCTCGGGGACGTACCGGCCGACGCGCCGACCGAGGAAAACCCGACCGGCCGCATGGAGCTGCAATTGAAGGGTTCGGGCCTGACACCCTACTCCCGCATGGGTGACGGACGTGCGGTCCTGCGCTCCTCGATCCGGGAATACCTGTGTTCCGAAGCCATGGCCGCGCTCGGCATTCCGACCTCGCGCGCACTCTGTGTCGTCGGCACCGACATGCTCGTCATGCGCGAGACGCCGGAGACAGGAGCCGTCGCCACCCGGATGGCGCCGAGCTTTGTCCGCTTCGGCTCGTTCGAGCACTGGTTCTACAACAATCGCAAGGATGAGTTGAAGATTCTCGCCGACTACGTCATCGATAATTTCTACCCGGCGCTACGCGACGCATCGAACCCGTACCAGGCGCTGCTCGGTGAAGTCACGCGACGCACTGCGGAGCTGATCGCGCAATGGCAGGCCGTCGGCTTCATGCATGGCGTCATGAACACCGACAATATGTCCATCCTTGGCATCACCATCGATTATGGTCCGTTCGGCTTCATGGAAGCTTTCGACGCGCGTCACATCTGCAACCACAGCGACCATCAGGGCCGCTACGCATATCAGATGCAGCCCCGCATCGGACAATGGAACTGCTTCGCGCTCGGACAGGCCTTGCTGCCGTTGATCGGCGAAGTCGACGACGCCCAGGCGGCGCTCGAAACCTACAAGCCGGCCTATGACGACAAGCTCGAGCAGCTGCTGCATGCCAAGCTCGGCCTACAGACGACGCAGCCGGACGACGGCACGCTCATCGACGCCATGTTCGCCCTGATGCAGGCCAACCATGTGGACTTCACGCTCTTCTTCCGGCGCCTCGGCAACCTGAAAGTGGATGATCCGGGTTCGGACGAGCCCCTGCGTGACTTGTTCATCGATCGCCCGGCGTTCGATGCCTGGGCCGCACAGTACCGCCAGCGCCTGAAACAGGAAAACAGCGAGGACGTGGTCCGCCGCGCAGCAATGCACGCTGTCAATCCCAAATTCGTGCTGCGGAATTACCTTGCGCAAGGCGCCATTGAAAAGGCGCAAAATAAGGATTTCTCGGAGGTTGCCAAATTGCTCAGCATTCTTGAGCATCCCTTCGACGAACAGCCGGAACACGAGAAATACGCCGACCTGCCGCCCGACTGGGCGAGCCAACTGGAAGTGAGTTGCTCATCATGACTGACAAGGTAGTGAAGACCGACGCCGAATGGCGCGCCCAGCTCGACCCCATCGAATACCAGGTCACGCGAAACGCCGCGACGGAACGCGCGTTTACAGGACGTTTCTGGGACCATCACGAACATGGCATCTACACGTGCGCCTGCTGCGGCACGCCGCTGTTCGAGTCCGATGCCAAGTTCGACTCGGGCTGCGGCTGGCCCAGTTACTTCAAACCGCTTGATCCGGAGCATGTCGTCGAGCGCGTGGACCGCAGTCATGGCATGATACGCACCGAAATCCTGTGCAATGTGTGCGATGCGCATCTCGGCCATGTTTTCCCGGACGGGCCGCCGCCGACAGGATTGCGCTATTGCATCAATTCCGCCTCCCTGCGGTTTGAACCCAAGTAACCGAAAGCCTGGCTCAATGAAGTTCTTATTCGATCTTTTTCCTGTCATCCTGTTCTTCGCCATGTTCAAGTGGGGCGAAGGCAATCCCGACGCGGCACAGTCCCTCGCCCAGCAATACCTCGGCGGCCTCACCTCGGGCGCGGCGACCTCGGCGCAGGCGCCGATCATGCTCGCCACCGCTATTGCCATCCTCGCCACCTTCGCGCAGATCGGCTACCTGCTGCTTCGACGCCGCAAAGTCGACGGCATGCTGTGGGTTTCGCTGGCCATCATCACCGTCTTCGGCGGCGCCACCATCTACTTCAATAACGAAACCTTCATCAAGTGGAAGCCCACCGTCCTCTACTGGTGCTTCGGCGCGGCGCTGGTCGTCGCACACATGCTTTTCGGAAAGAATCTGATCCGCCTGATGATGGAAAAACAGATCGCGCTTCCCGATCTGGTGTGGCAACGCCTGAACCTGTCCTGGGCAGGTTTCTTTGCAGCGATGGGACTGGTCAACCTCTATGTGGCGTACAGTTTTCCGACTGCGTTCTGGGTGAACTTCAAGCTGTTCGGCTTCACCGGCCTGATGATCGCCTTCGTCGTCGCCCAGAGTGTTTTCCTGTCCAAACATGTGAAGGACCAGCGATGAGCGAACGTATGGAAAAAATGCGGAGCCGGTTGACCGCAACTTTTGCGCCGCTTGATTGTCAACTCGTCGACGATTCGCATCTGCATGCCGGACATGCAGGCGCCGCCTCGGGCGCGGGACATTACAGCGTGCGCATTGTTTCCGACCGTTTTGATGGGTTAAACCGCGTAGCGCGTCATCGCCTGGTGTATGATTGCCTCCGTGACATGATGACCAGCGATATACACGCCCTCAACATCATCGCATTGGCGCCGTCGGAAGTTGCGAAATAGCGCGCCGCATTTACAATCTTTCATCCCTCGTAATTAGGAACGAAAACAATGACACTGAAACCCGCTCGCCTGCTGATGCTGCTCGTCACCGCAGTTGCACTGCCCGCTTTCGCACAGAACCTCGCAGTGGTCAACGGCAAGCCTGTTCCCTCCTCCCGCGCTGACGTGATGATCAAGCAGCTGGCGGCCCAGGGCCAGCCCGACTCGCCTCAGCTGCGCGCCATGGTCAAGGAAGAGCTGATCAATCGCGAAATCCTGATCCAGGAAGCCGACAAGCTGGGCCTGTCCAACTCCGCGGACGTCAAGAACCAGGTCGAGATTGCGCGCCAGTCGATCGCCATCCGCGCGTTGGTCCAGGATTACCTGAAGAAGAACCCAGTCAAGGATGCGGAAATCCAGGCTGAGTACGACAAGTTCAAGTCCCAGGCCGGCGACAAGGAATACCACGCTCGCCACATCCTGGTCGACAAGGAAGACGAAGCCAAGGGCATCATCACGAAGCTGAAGGGCGGCGCCAAGTTCGAAGACCTCGCGAAACAGTCCAAGGATCCGGGTTCCGCAGCCAATGGCGGCGACCTCGACTGGGCATCCCCGGCCTCCTTCGTGAAGCCGTTCTCCGACGCCATGGTCGCACTGCAGAAGGGCCAGATCACCGAAACTCCGGTCAAGACCCAGTACGGCTACCACGTGATCAAGCTGGAAGACGTGCGCGCAGCCAAGCTGCCGGCCCTGGAAGAAGTGAAGCCGCAGATCGCGGAATCGCTGCAGCAGAAGAAGCTGCAAGCTTACCAGGAAGACCTGCGCAAGAAGGCCAAGATCCAGTAAGCCATCTGTACCGATGAAAAAGCGCTCCGATGGGAGCGCTTTTTTTTCGTCTTCACCCAGCACAGGTGTACATGTGGTCTGCGGCAGGATGAAAAAAAGGCGCCCGCGAAGGAGCGCCTTGTTTACACGGGAATGATCGTCCTCGTCAGCCGACCCATTTCCGCGCGTTGCGGAACATGCGCATCCACGGCGAGTACTCGCCCCAGCCGTCCGGATGCCAGGAGTGCTGCACCGTACGGAACACACGCTCCGCGTGCGGCATCATCACCGTGAAACGGCCGTCCGGCGTCGTCACCGAGGTAATGCCGTGCGGCGATCCGTTCGGGTTGAACGGATAGGTCTCCGTCGTCTGGCCCTTGTTGTCGATCCAGCGCATGGCAACGAGTGCCTGGTTGATGTCGCCCGTCTGGGAGAAGTCGGCAAAGCCTTCGCCATGCGCGACAGCGATCGGCGTCTGCGTCCCCGCCATGCCGGCGAAGAAGATCGACGGCGATTCGGCCACCTCGACCATCGCAAAACGCCCTTCGAACTGTTCCGACTTGTTGCGCGTGAACTTCGGCCATGCCTGCGCGCCTGGGATAATGGACTTGAGGTTGCTCATCATCTGGCAGCCGTTGCAGATACCTAGTGCAAAGGTATCGCCGCGGTTGAAGAATCCGGCAAATTGCTCCGCCAGCTTGGCGTTGAACAGGACCGTCTTGGCCCAGCCTTCGCCAGCGCCGAGGACGTCGCCGTAGGAGAAGCCGCCCACCGCGATGAAGCCCTTGAAATCATCGAGCCGAGCGCGGCCCGCAATCAGGTCGCTCATGTGGACGTCGACAGCGGTGAAACCGGACTTGTGCATGACGTATGCCGTCTCGACATGCGAATTGACGCCCTGTTCGCGCAGGATCGCCACCTTCGGCTTTGCACCGGTCGCGATGAACGGGGCGGCGACATCCTGTTGCGGATCGAAGGTCAGCTTCGGCGACATGCCCGGGTCGGCCGCGTCGAGAATGCGATCGTATTCCGCATCGGCACAGACGGGGTTGTCGCGCAGGCGCGCGATACGCCAGCTGGTCTCGCTCCACAGGCGTTGCAGTTCGATGCGCTGCTGACTGAAGATGACCTTCGCATCGCGGGTAAATTCGACGGCATCACGATCGTTCAGCTTGCCGATGATGTGGCTGCAGGCACCGAGGTTGAACGAGCGCAGCACATTCATCACCTCCGATTTCTGCTCGGCACGCACCTGGATCACCGCGCCGAGCTCCTCACTAAACAGCGCGCGGAGTGTCATGTCATTGCGACGCTCGGCCACTTGACCGGCCCAGTTTTTTGCCTCGCCCGAATCGGAGGCGTGTTCGCCTTCCATGGTCAGGATGTCGAGGTTGACCGAGACGCCCGCGCGGCCGGCGAAGGACATTTCGCAAAGCGTGGCGAACAGGCCGCCATCGGAACGGTCGTGATAGGCAAGCAGCTTGCGCTCGGCATTGAGCTGCTGGATGGCCGCGAAGAAGGCCTTGAGGTCTTCCGGGCTGTCCACGTCCGGCACTTCATTGCCGATCTGCTGCATCACCTGCGTGAGCGCGGATGCGCCCATGCGGTTCTTGCCCCGTCCGAGGTCGATCAGGATGAGTGCAGTGTCGCCCAGGTCCTTGCGCAATTGCGGCGTCAGCGACAGGCGCACGTCCGGCACCGGCGCGAATGCCGACACGATCAGCGACACGGGCGAGACGACTTCCTTGCTGCCCTCTGCATCTTTCCACGTCGTACGCATGGAAAGCGAATCCTTGCCCACCGGGATGCTGATGCCCAGTGCCGGGCACAGTTCCATGCCGACGGCTTTCACGGTATCGAACAGGGCCGCATCCTGGCCGGGTTGGCCGCACGCAGCCATCCAGTTGGCGGAGAGCTTGATGTCGGAAATGTCCGCGATCGGGGCCGCGGCAATGTTCGTGATTGCTTCGCCGACGGCCATGCGGCCGGATGCGGCCGCGTTGACGACCGCCAGCGGTGTCCGCTCGCCCATGGCCATCGCTTCGCCGCGATGACCTTCAAAGCTCATCGCGGTGACGGCGCAGTCGGCCACTGGCACCTGCCACGGGCCGACCATCTGGTCGCGGACCGAAGTAGCACCGACGGTACGGTCGCCGATGGTGATCAGGAAGGATTTGTCGGCCACCGTCGGCAGGCGCAGGACGCGCTGTGCGACGTCTTCCAGGGTCATGCCGGTCAGGTCGACAGGCGGAAAATCATTGGTCACATGCTCGACGTTCCGGTGCATCTTCGGCGGCTTGCCCAGCAGGACATCCATCGGCATGTCGACCGGGTTGTTGTCGTGTTCGGGGTCGATCACCTTCAGCTGGCGCTCTTCGGTCGCCGTGCCGACGACCGCGAACGGCGACCGCTCGCGTTCGCACAGGTACTGGAACAGCGGCAGGCTTTCCGGGGCGATTGCGAGCACATAACGCTCCTGCGACTCGTTGCTCCAGATTTCCTTCGGCGCCATGCCGCTTTCTTCCAGCGGCACCTTGCGCAGGTCGAAGATCGCGCCGCGCTTGGCGTCATTGGTGATTTCGGGGAAGGCGTTGGACAGGCCGCCTGCGCCGACATCGTGGATGGAGAGGATGGGATTGTCGTCGCCCATCGCCCAGCAGGCATTGATGACCTCCTGTGCACGGCGTTCCATCTCCGGGTTGCCGCGCTGAACGGAATCGAAGTCGAGGTCGGCGGTATTCGTGCCGGTTGCCATCGAGGACGCCGCGCTGCCGCCCATGCCGATACGCATGCCGGGACCACCCAACTGGATCAGCAGGCTGCCCACTGGCAGGTCATGCTTCTTCGTGTGCTTTGCCGAGATGTTGCCCATGCCGCCGGCGATCATGATCGGCTTGTGATAGCCGTAGACCTTGCCAGCGACCTTCTGCTCATAGGTACGGAAGTAGCCGCCGAGGTTCGGGCGTCCGAACTCATTGTTGAACGCCGCGCCGCCAATCGGGCCATCGATCATGATCTGCAGGGGCGATGCGATGCGGTCGGGCTTGCCGTAGATGCCGGCTTGGCCGTGATGCTCGCGCGATGCGACCGGTTCTGTCGCATCGCGTGCGTTTTCCCACGGCTGCACGGAGTGCGTCAGCATCAGGTTGGAGACGGTGAAACCGGTCAGGCCAGCCTTGGGCTTTGCGCCACGGCCGGTTGCGCCTTCATCGCGAATTTCGCCGCCGGCACCGGTCGACGCACCGGGGAACGGCGAAATGGCCGTCGGGTGGTTGTGCGTCTCGACCTTCATGAGGATATGAGTGAGTTCTTCCTTCTCCTCGTACACGTTGCCGTTCTTGGCACCATTCGGGAAAAAGCGCATGACCGACGCGCCTTCGATGATGGACGAGTTGTCGCTGTACGCAACCACCGTGCCCTTCGGGTTGAGCTGGTGCGTGTTCTTGATCATCGCGAACAGCGACTTGTCCTGCTTGACGCCGTCGATGGTCCAATCCGCATTGAAAATCTTGTGACGGCAATGCTCGCTGTTGGCCTGCGCGAACATCATCAGCTCGACATCGGTCGGATTGCGCTTCGCCTGTGTGAAGGCGTTGAGCAGGTAATCGATTTCGTCTTCCGACAACGCGAGGCCAAGGTCGGTGTTAGCGGCCACCAGCGCGCCCCTGCCGCCAGCCAGGACATCAATGAATTCCAGCGGCTTGGCTTCCAGTTCCCGGAACAGGCCCGCCGCGTCATTCGCATTGCGCAGCACGGTTTCGATCATCCGGTCATGCAACAAGGCGGCGACTTCCTGCACTGCGGTCTCCGACAGCTTTTTCGCGCCGCCAAGCAGGCCGGTCTTGAGCTGTACGTGGTAGGACACCCCGCGCTCGACGCGCTTGATGTGTGTCATGCCGCAGTTGTGGACGATATCGGTTGCCTTGCTCGCCCACGGGGAAATCGTGCCGAAGCGCGGAATCACCACGAATTCGTCGCCGTCCGCCGATGCCGCGAAAGGTTCACCATAGGTCAGCAGCGCACTGAGGCGTCCGATGTCGTCCTCGCTCGGTGCGCTTGCCGCATCGACAAAATGGAGGAAGCGCCCGGTCACCCCGATGATCGCGGGCTCGACTGCTTGCAATTGTGACAAAAGTCGCTGGGTACGGAAGGCAGACAGGGCATTGGAGCCCGGCAGAATCAACATGGCGGCAAGAGAATTGATGCAGCGCGGCCGTGGACGGGCACGGCGTTGGTTGCAGGTTAAATCGGAATCCGAGATTATACCGCGACGAGCCATCATGGCAGCTTGTCAATCCATGGCCGGCGTCGCGTGGCAATTCGCCCGCTGTGCTATTGTTGACCAGTCAAGCCCACCCCTTGGACCAATCGTATTCCGCATGAATCCGCTGACCGCCAAATCGATACCCGCCCTTGACCGCTACTCCCGCTTTTCGCTGGTGGAAGTCAGCCTGGACGAGGCAGAAAAATACCCCTCCGTGTTCACCCGCCTCTATCCCGAAGCCGCCCGTGCCGCCGGGGAGCATGCCGACAGCATGCGTGCCGCGGGTGTCGAAGTCTCACCCCTTGCCGGCCTGCCCATCTCGATCAAGGACCTGGTCGATATCGCAGGCGAAACAACGCTTGCCGGGTCGACGGTGTTGCGCGATTCGCCCCCGGCCAAGTCCGACGCGCCGGTTGTCAAACGCCTGCGCATTGCCGGCGCCGCCATCATCGGCAAGACGAACATGACCGAATTCGCGTACTCCGGCGTCGGGCTGAATCCGCACTACGGGACACCGGCAAATCCGGCCGATACTGCCGTGGCCCGCATCCCTGGCGGCTCGTCCTCAGGCGCGGCGGTATCCGTCGCGACTGGCCTTTGCGTGGCAGCCATCGGCTCCGATACCGGCGGCTCGATCCGCATTCCTGCGGCATTGTGCGGCGTGGTGGGGTTCAAACCGACCGCGCGTCGCGTGCCGACAGCCGGGACCGTACCCTTGTCCACCACGCTCGACACGATCTGCGCCATGACGCGCTCGGTGGATGACTGCATCCTGGTTGACAGCATCATTGCCAATACCATCCTGTCAATTCCCGATTTGCCCGCGGCTGGACTACGCCTCGCCGTGCCGCAAACGATCATGCTCGATGGCCTCGACCGGCATGTTGCGGAATCGTTCTCCAGTGCGTTGTCCCGGCTGTCCGCCGCAGGCGCGAAGATCGTCGACGTGCCCTTCGGCCTGCTTGCCGAAGCTTCCAGCCTCAATCGTTTTTCCGGCCCGGAATCCTTTGCATGGCATCGCCATCTGCTCGCAAAGCGCGAAGCGGAATACGACTTCCGTGTCGCCAAGCGCATCAGGATGGGCGAATCGGTGAGTGCCGCGGACTACATTGACATGCACCGCAATCGACGCGACTGGATTGCCCGCATGGAAGAGGCCCTTGGGCCGTTCGATTCGCTGATCATGCCGACGGTCCCCATGGTCGCGCCGCCGATCGCCGAACTTGAAGGTTCCGAGGAAGCCTTTTTCAAGGCAAACGGCCTGTTGCTGCGGAATCCGTCCACCATCAACCTCCTCGATGGCTGCGCCGTGTCCCTGCCCTGCCACGCCGAAGGCACGCTGCCGGTTGGACTGATGGTGGCCGGCCCTGCCATGTCCGACCGCAAGATCCTCGCCGTGGCCCGCGCCATCGAACGTACTCTGCAGCCACAATAAAAAAAGGCGCATGCCGTTACCGGCGTGCGCCAAATGCCCTCAAGCTTTGGAACGGATTACTTGTAGACGCCAGAGCCGACGATCAGGTTGTCCACTTTCTCGACGTAGCCCGATTTCTGTTCCACGGCCTTGGTCACCGGGTTCGGCCACTTGTAGTCCACCCAGCCTTTGCCCTTGGTATTTGCCACATCGATGAACCCCTTGATGATGAACTTGCCGTCATGGTCCTTCATCTCGAGCAGGTTCTTGCCGACCATCTTCGGATTGTTCCCGTGCGCGACATTGTTGCCGTTCATGTCGTACACGAAGATGTACAGGTCCCGGTCATGGAAAACGGTATTCGCGGGATTGCCAAATTCGGCAAACGCCTTGTCCTTGCCGTTCTCCTTCATGTAGGCGATCGCCTTCTTCACCATCGCGACCGCCTCATCCGCAGTGCCTCTGTCCGCAGCCGTTGCGCTTGCATGAATGAACAATGCAAGCAATGCGATGGTCATCGTTTTCAGCAGTTGTTTCATGAGATCTCTCCCTGATTGGAATGTGTTTTCTTGCTACGGGTGGCGGCCTCCCGCCGCCTGCCGCAAAGTATTCTGTCAACATCGCCAAAGCACAAGCGTGCAACTACGCAGTGTGCGTTACGTACCACCACGTAGGCACCATGACAACGCACCGGGGCGTTGTAAGGCGAAGGCGGGGTATCATCCTGTTTTCCCCGATGGACTGACAGACAATGTACCGCCTGCCCCGCGTTTCCTCGCGTGTTGTCGCCCCCCTTGTCATCGCGCTCGCGCCATTATCAGCCAGCTTTGCCGCTCCGCCATGCAGCCGTGATATTCCCGTCAACACAACGTGCGAGATTGCCCTCTCCGACCTGCGTCCCACCCAACCGGCGGTCGGAATGATCCAGGTGGAAGAACGGGCGGCGCGCATGGGCGGCGAAACCGATTTTGTACGCTATACGGCAAGACGTCCCATCCCTGTCGTGCAAGGACCGGACGGCAGCTTCTATCTGACCGACAGTCACCACCTCGCCAGCGTCCTCGTACGCGCCGGCGCGCAGCGCGCCTCGGCGCAGGTGATTGGACGATTCGACAATCCAGCGACTTTCTGGCAGGAGATGCAGGCACGGCGCTGGGTCTATCTGTTCGATCCGAAAGGCAATCCCATCCAACCTTCCGCATTGCCACAACGGCTTACCGATCTTGCCGACGACCCGTACCGCGCGCTTGCGGGCTACGCCCAGGATGCAGGCTATTACAAGAAGACCGATGCCTACTTCATGGAATTCCACTGGGCGCGGTACTTCGGCAGCCGAATGGGCTGGCGGCCGATCGACCGACTCAATCTCCTGCAAGCATTGCAGGCTGCAGAGGCACTTGCATGCCAGCCAGAAGCGCAGGAGCTGCCTGGCTACCCCGGCCCGTGCAAGCATTGACCTGTTTTGAGTACCGCGCCGGCCACCGTCGAATAAAATTACGCCTTTGAACTAGAAATATGTCCGGCGGTCTACGTTTCCTTGACCCGGGCGAATATCGCCTGCCCGCATTCCGGCATATCCTCTCTTTCATGCATCCTCGTACTGCGTCTGCGGTCAACAGCAATCAGGTTATCCAGTGACACAAAAACAAGTAGCAGTGGTCGGTGGCGGCGTTGTCGGCGTCTGTACCGCGTACTTCCTTGCGGAAGCCGGACATGACGTCGTGGTCATCGAACGGCACCAGAACGTCGCCCAGGAGGCGAGCTTCGCCCATGGTGGCATGGTCGCTCCGGGCCATGCCGCCCCGTGGGCCTCGCCGGGGGCACCGAAGCAAATCCTGTCCCATCTCTTCCGCTCCGAGGCGCCGGTCAGGCTGAAAGCGACATTCGACCGCACGATGTGGCACTGGGTACGCCGCTGGATGGCGGAATGCGAACTGGATCGCTATCGCATCAACCGCTCGCGCATGCAGCGTCTCGCGCTCTACAGCCGCGACGTCCTCCGCCAGATGCGCGAGTATTACCAGATCGACTATGAGCAGACCCAGGGAGTACTGCAGCTCTTCCGCACGGAGAAGGATCGCCAGCTCGCAGCACCAGGCATTGATCTCCTGGCCGAGAGCGCGGTGCCGCACCAGATCCTCGATGCGGAAGGCGTGCGCGTGATCGAGCCAGCGCTTGCACCCGACACGCCACTGGCCGGCGGCATTTATCTTCCGCAGGACGAAACGGGCAACTGCCCGCTGTTCACCAAGCGCCTGAAACAGATCGCCAGCTCGATCGGCGTGCAATTTCACTTCACGAGCACCGTGCACGCAATCGAAACCGAGTCGCGCGGCGTGGCACTGCAGATCGACGAAGGCCGCTACCCGGCGGATGCGGTTGTTGTAGCGGCAGGCATTGACAGTGCCAACCTGCTCAAGCCGCTCGGCATCCATGTGCCGATGTACCCGGTGAAGGGCTATTCGGCCACGGCACAAATCAAGAACTTCGACCAGGCGCCGCAGGCCGCGGTCGTGGATGAGGCGTACCGTGTTGCCATCACGCGCTTGGGAGGACGCGTACGGATCGCCGGCACCGCCGAACTCGGCGCGCGCTCCACAGAACTGCGCGACCGAGCGCTGCGTACGCTGCTCAAGGTCGGTAGCGACTGGTTTCCCGATGCCGCGAATTATTCGCAAGCCAACTTCTGGACCGGAGTACGGCCGATGCTGCCCGACGGCCCGCCACTCATTGGCGCCACGCCTGTACGCAATGTCTTCGTGAATATCGGGCATGGCTCCAACGGCTGGACCATGGCCGCGGGGGCGGGCAAGGTTCTCGCGGATATCGTTTCCGGCTACTCCCCGGACATCGACATGGACGGGCTGACCCTGTCCCGCTATGGATAAGATCGACTGCGCCGTCGTCGGCGCCGGTGTCGTTGGGCTTGCCGTCGCGCGAGAGCTTGCGCGCAGGGGCCGCGACGTCGTCGTCATCGAACGGCATGCGTCGATCGGCATGGAGACAAGCTCGCGCAACAGCGAAGTCATCCACGCAGGCCTGTACTACCCCACAGGCAGTCTCAAGGCGCGCCTGTGTGTGCAAGGTCGCAATGAACTCTATGCCTACTGCGACGCGAAGGGCATCGCATACCGGCGCTGCGGCAAGCTTGTGGTTGCCACCTCGGAGGAGCAGCGCCCCAAGCTCTCCACAATACACGCGCAGGCGCAGGCCAACGGTTGCAACGAAGTCACCTGGCTCGATGGCAAGAGCGCGCATGCGCTCGAGCCTTCACTTTCCTGCGTGGCCGCCTTGTCCTCGCCCCTTACCGGCATCATCGATACCCATGCATACATGCTCGCATTGCAGGGCGACGCCGAAAATGCGGGCGCCGTCTTTGCGATGGATAGCGCAGTGGTGTCCGGACGGTTAACGCAGGCGGGGGTCGCCATGCAGGTCAAGACTGGACAAGGCGAGGAATCGGAGCTCGAGGTTGCCACGCTCGTCAACTGCGGGGGCCTGTGGGCGCCGCGACTTGCGGGTGCGATCGAAGGGCTGGATCAAGTATCCGTTCCCGATGCCTATTTTGCAAAAGGCAATTACTATTCGCTCGCAGGCAAGGCGC
>DASPMV010000076.1:0-15376 GCA_035626875.1 Noviherbaspirillum sp.
AGAAGGGCAAGGACCCGGCCACTCGCACATTTCAGGCTATCCGGATTTACATCAATCAAGAGCTTGAAGAACTTGAAGTAGGACTGAACGCCGCATTCGACAAACTGGCCCCGCACGGGAGACTGGCTGTGATCAGCTTTCATTCATTGGAAGATCGCATCGTCAAGCGCTACCTGGCATCCAAAGCCAAGGTGCAGCAGCCCGACCGCCGCCTGCCGATCCGTGCCGTGGACCTGCCGCAGCCCGAACTGAAGCTGCTCGCCAAAATGAAACCCACCGATGCCGAAATCGCCGCCAACCCGCGCGCGCGTTCGGCCATCATGCGTGTCGCCGAGCGGATTCCCTCGGGAGGCGCGCCATGAGCGGCAAGGTCAACGCAATCCTCACCGCGGCGCTGGTCACCTGCGCCCTTTTCGTCGTGAATTCGCAATACCAATCCCGCCGTCTTTTCATCGAACTCGAGCGCGCCCAGGCTGCGGCCAAGCAGCTTGAGATCGAATGGGCGCAGCTGCAGCTTGACCAGTCCACGCTGGCCAAGCATGCACGCATCGAAGCCAACGCACGACGCGATCTCAACATGGTTCCCGTCACGCCTGACCGCACGCAGTACTTGACGATGGGAGGCCAGTGATGCGCGAGCCCTCACGTACAGCGGCGGGCAAGGGCGTCCAGTTCAGCGCCAGCCCGGTGCTTGCGCTCAAGCTGCCGGTATGGCGCTCGCGCGTGGTGCTGTTCGCGCTCTTCGCCGGCTTTGCCGCACTGGCCGGCAGGGCACTGTGGCTGCAGGGGATCTCGACCGAATTCCTGCAAAAGCAGGGCGCGTCCCGCTACGCGCGCACCCTGGAACTCCCCGCGACGCGCGGAAAGATCACCGACCGTAATGGTCAGGTGCTCGCGTCCTCGATGCCGGTAAAGGCAGTCTGGGCCATCCCCGAGGACGTGCTGGAGGCGCCCGACGAAAAGATCCGCGAACTGGCCAGGCTGCTCGACATGAGCGAAAAGGATCTTCGCAAGAAACTGGATTCCGACCGCACTTTTGTCTACCTCAAGCGCCAGGTCGAGCAGGACGTGACCGACAAGGTGAGCGCCCTGAACGTTCCGGGCATCGGCATGCGCCGCGAGTACAAGCGCTACTACCCGGATGGCGACGTCATGGCCCACGTGGTCGGCTTCACCAATGTCGAGGACATCGGCCAGGAAGGCATGGAGCTGGCGTTTCAGAAGACGTTGGCAGGCGTCAACGGCAGCCGCCGGGTGATCAAGGACCGCTTGGGCCGCATCGTCGAGGACATCGAGTCCGTTCGCCTGCCGCACGATGGCAAGGATCTCGCCCTATCGATCGACCGCAAGCTGCAGTACATCGCCTATTCGCACCTGAAGGAAGCTGTCGAGAAGCACAAGGCGAAAGCCGCCGCGATGGTCATCCTCGATGTGAAGACCGGCGAGGTGCTGGCGCTGGTGAACCTGCCGACCTACAACCCCAACGACCGCTCCAAGCTGACCGGCGCGCAGCTGCGCAACCGCGTGATGACGGATACCTTCGAGCCGGGCTCCACGCTCAAGCCTTTCCCGATCGCCCTGGCGCTGGAAAACCGGTTGGTCACGCCGCTCACGAATATCCAGACCGCGCCCGGCAAGCTCACCATCGGCAAGGCGACCATCGGCGACGCGCATCCCCATGGCGTACTGACGGTGCAGGGCGTGCTGCAGAAGTCGTCCAACGTCGGCACTGCAAAGCTGGCGCTGCAGCTGCAGCCGCAGCAGATGTGGGACATGTTCACCACCGTCGGTTTCGGCCAACAGCCCAAGCTTGGTTTCCCTGGCGCTGTCGCTGGCCGCGTCCGTCCGTATAAATCCTGGAAGCCGATCGAGCAGGCGACCATGAGTTACGGCCACGGCATTTCGACCTCGCTGATCCAGGTTGCGCACTCTTATATGATCTTTGCGCGCGACGGGGACATCATTCCTCTGACGTTGCAAAAGGCGGGCGACAGTCCGATTGGCCAGCGCGTCATCTCCGAGAAGACCGCGCGCGATGTACGCGTGATGCTGGAAATGGCGGCCGGTCCGGAGGGAACTGCGCCCAAGGCCCAGGTCCCCGGCTACCGCGTGGCAGGCAAGACCGGTACCGCGCACAAGCTGGTCGGCGGCCAGTACGCCAACAAGTATGTTTCTTCCTTCGTCGGTTTTGCTCCGGTTTCCGATCCGCGCATCGTCGTTGCCGTCATGGTCGACGAGCCGTCCAACGGCTTCCACTATGGCGGCCAGGTGGCGGCCCCGGTCTTCTCCGCGGTGACTGCCAACGCCTTGCGCGCACTGAACGTTCCGCCTGACTCCACCGTAACCGACATCATCGTGCCGGCCAACCCTGTCGAGGAGAGCATGTGATGAGCGCGACGCCGACCGTGACCGATGTTCTCGCCTGGCTGCATGCGAATGCGCCGAAGGCGCAACTGTCTTCGGATTCCCGAAGCATCTCGCCGGGCGACGTCTTTTTCGCTTACCCAGGCGACGCGGCAGACGGGCGCGGTTACATCGACCGCGCCGTGGAGGCCGGAGCGCGGGTGGTGGTGCACGAAGCAAAAAACTTCATCTGGGACGACCGCCTCACACTTCCGCACCTCGGGGTCGAGAACCTGAAGGAAGTCGCCGGCGAGGTCGCCAGCGCCTACTATGACCAGCCGGACGCAGCGATGTTTACCGTTGCGGTGACTGGCACGAATGGCAAGACATCCTGCACCCAGTGGCTTGGCAAAGCCCTGTCGCGACTCGGCCAGCCGACCGCGGTGGTGGGTACGCTCGGCGTCGCCCTGTACCGCCGCGGACAGCACGGTGGTTTCAACAGCACCGGCTACACCACGCCGGACGCGATCCAGCTACAACGAAGGATGGCCCAGCTCCGCACAGCCGGTGCGCAGGCCCTCGCCATCGAGGCATCCTCCATCGGCCTGGACCAGGGGCGCCTCAACGGTATGCATTTCAATGTCGCGCTGTTCACCAATTTCACGCGCGACCATCTTGATTACCACGGCAGCATGGATGCCTACGAGGCGGCCAAGCGCAAGCTGTTCGACTGGCCCGGACTGGATCACGCCGTCGTCAACCTGGACGATGACATGGGAATGCGCCTCGTCGCGCATCTCCAGGCGACCCGCCCGTCGCTCCCGGTCACCGGTTATACGACCGGCGGCAAGAGCGCGGTGGGCGTCTCAGTATTGAATGCGTCCGACATCCGCACCAGCCACGGCGGCACCGTTTTCCGCCTGGATGCACCTGGTGGCACTGCGCAGGTCAAGACGCAGCTCGTCGGCCAGTTCAACGTCAGCAATGTGCTGGGCGTCATGGGTGTCCTGCTCGCGCGCGGTATCGACTTCCGTTCCGCCTTGGACGCGGTGGAGTCGCTCACCGCCGTCCCGGGTCGCATGGAGCAGCTCGGCGGGCAGGATGCGCCGCTGATCGTCATCGACTACGCGCACACGCCGGACGCACTCGAAAAGACGCTGGCGACACTGCGCGAAGTCGCGCAGCAGCGCAACGGCAAGTTGTGGTGCGTCTTCGGATGCGGCGGGGACCGTGACCCGGGCAAGCGCCCACAGATGGGCAAGGTATCGAACGCGGCCGACCACATCATCGTCACCAGCGACAACCCTCGCAGTGAAGACCCGGCGGCCATCCTTGCGCAGGTCGTTGCCGGCATCGACACCGCACGCCTGGCCAAGGACGCCCTGCACGTGATCGAAGACCGTGCCTCCGCCATCCTGTGGGCGGTGCGCCATGCAGGCAAACCGGACGTCGTCCTCCTGGCAGGGAAGGGCCATGAGGCGTACCAGGAAATCAAAGGCAAGAAATTGCCGTTTTTGGATGCAGACCACGCCGCACTCGCGCTGGCTGCACGGGCAACAATGAAGGGAACAAACTGATGAAATCGTCATTGGCGCAATTGCAGCCATGGATTTCGCAAGCCGCGATGACGGCAGATGCAGCATTCGACGGCGTGTCCACCGACAGCCGTCAGGTAGCACCTGGCAATTTGTTCGTCGCCTTGCGCGGCGAGCGCTTCGATGCGCACGATTTTCTGAATGATGTGGCAGCCCGGGGCGTGGCTGCCGTGGTGGTGGAACGCGTGCCGGACGGCCTGACCGTGCCGGCGCTGGTGGTGCCGGATACGCGCGCCGCGCTGAACGAGATCGGTGCGTGGTGGCGCAAGCAGTTCAATATCCCGGTCATCGGCGTCACCGGCAGCAATGGCAAGACGACTGTGAAGGAGATGGTCGCCTCCATCCTGTCCGCCGCCTATGGCCCCGACAACATCCTCGCCACCCGTGGCAACCTGAACAACGACATTGGCGTTCCGCTCACGGTTTTCCGACTCGACGCCGGCTGCAAGGCAGCCGTAGTCGAACTCGGCATGAACCATCCGGGCGAAATCGCCACCATTACCGCCACCGCCCAGCCGACGGTCGGACTGGTGAATAACGCACAACGCGAGCACCAGGAATTCATGGAAAGCGTGGAAGCGGTGGCCAAGGAAAACGGAAACGTCATCCTCGGCCTGCAGGCCGATGGTGTGGCCGTCTTCCCCGTCGATGATACTTACACAAGCCTGTGGCGCACCTTCGCAGGTACCCGCAAGGTCATGACCTTCGGTCTGTCGCCCGACGCGGACGTGACTTGCACATTCAAGGTGAACGATTTCGGCAGTGACCTGTCCATTACTGCCGGTGGGAAACAGTTCCAGGTAGCACTCTCTGCCGCGGGCGTGCACAACGTCCGCAACGCGCTCGCTGCAACGGCATGCGCGCTGGCGATCGGCGTACCCCAGGATGCGGTCATCCGCGGACTGGAGTCCTTCGCGCCGGTCAACGGCCGCCTGCAGCGCAAGACGGCAAAGAGTGGCGCCCTGGTGATCGACGATACCTACAACGCCAACCCGGATTCGGTACGCGCCGCGATCGACGTCCTGTCGCACGCTGCCGCACCCAGGGTGCTGGTATTGGGTGACATGGGCGAAGTGGGCGACGAAGGCCCGCAGTTCCATGTCGAGGTTGGCAACTATGCCCGCGACAAGGGCATCGAGCACCTGCTCACGCTGGGCCAGCTGGCCTCGCATGCAAGCAGCGCGTTCGGTGCAGGCGCGACGCATTTTGACGATATCGCAGCGATCAACCAGGCAGCCGAAGCACTGGTCACCGCCGGCACGACGGCGTTGGTGAAGGGTTCACGCTTCATGAAGATGGAGCGCGTGGTCCAGCACCTCGTCAACACAACAGAACAAGGACAGGGATCTCACTGACATGCTGCTCTGGCTAGCGCAATACTTCCAACAAGACCTCGGCCCGCTTCGGGTTTTCAACTTCATCACTTTCCGCGCCGTCTTCGCCACGCTGACGGCGCTGGTGATCGGCCTGATCGCCGGTCCGGCCATGATCCGCATGCTCACCCGCCTGAAGGTCGGCCAGGCTGTGCGTACCGATGGTCCGCAGACCCACCTCATCAAGACCGGCACGCCGACCATGGGCGGCGCCCTGATCCTGCTCGGCATCGGCGTCTCGACCCTGCTGTGGTCCGACTGGAGCAACCGCTTCGTCTGGGTGGTGCTGGTCGTGACCCTCGGCTACGGCGCCATCGGCTGGGTCGATGACTACCGCAAGGTGGTCTACAAGAACCCGGAAGGCATGTCGTCCCGCGAAAAATACTTCTGGCAGTCGCTGATCGGCATCGTCGCCGCGATCTACCTTGCCTTCTCTGTGTCCGCGCCGACCAATACCAAGGTGCTGGAGCTGTTCATGGCCTGGGTGACCTCCGGCTTCAACATGGACCTGCCTCCCAAGGCCGACCTGATCGTCCCCTTCTTCAAGACCATCAGCTACCCGCTGGGCGTCTGGGGTTTCATCGCCCTGACCTATTTCGTCATCGTCGGCACCAGCAATGCCGTGAACCTGACCGACGGCCTGGACGGCCTCGCGATCATGCCGACGGTGATGGTTGGATCGGCCCTTGGCCTCATCGCGTACCTCACAGGCAGCGTGGTGTACTCGAAATACCTCTTTATTCCTCACATACCCGGGTCGGCGGAACTGCTAATCTTTTGTGGGGCCATGGCAGGTGCCGGGCTTGCGTTCCTCTGGTTTAACGCACATCCGGCCCAGGTTTTCATGGGCGACGTCGGTGCCCTGGCACTCGGCGGCGCGCTCGGAACCATCGCCGTGATCGTCCGGCAGGAGATCGTCCTCTTCATCATGGGCGGCATCTTCGTGGTCGAGACGCTGTCGGTGATGCTGCAGGTGGGCTACTTCAAGTACACGAAGAAGCGCTACGGCGTAGGCCGCCGGATCCTGCTGATGGCGCCGCTGCACCACCACTTCGAACAGAAGGGGTGGAAAGAGACAAAGGTGGTGGTCCGCTTCTGGATCATCACGATGATGCTGGTGCTGTTCGGTCTGTCGACATTGAAATTGCGTTAAACAGGGAATTTTGGGGAAAGCTGCGTGGAAAACAACGTGAACGAAGAGCAGGGAGGCAACGCGGTTGACAGCGCCGGTGGCGACGTCAACGAGACGATTGCCGCCGTCACTGCCGACGTTGCGCCGCAGACGCCGGCAGGTGAAGTCATGGCCGAAGCGGCCGTGACGGAAGCGACGGCGGACGAGCCTTCCCTGTCCGAGCCGGACGATCAGGCCGAAGAGGTCGCTCCGGAAGAGGCGGTCGCCGCAGAAGTCGTGGTGGAAGAAGTCCCGCCTGCGCCAGTAGTGACCTTGGAGGAGAGCTTCGCCTATGAAGGCAAGCGCGTCCTCGTGCTCGGCCTCGGCGAGTCCGGCCTGGCAATGGCCCGCTGGCTGGCGCGCTTCCGCGTCGCCGTCCGCGTTGCCGATACCCGTGCTGAACCCGACCGCCTGCCCGCGCTGCGCGACGCGATCCCGGAGGCCGAATTCATCGGCGGCCCATTCGCCGCGAGTCTGCTGGACGGCGTCGATTTCGTCGCCGTCAGCCCTGGCCTTACGCCGGACCGCGAACTGGCCGACGTCATTCCCGCGGCATCCGAAAAGAACATCCCCCTCTGGGGCGAAATCGAGCTGTTCGCACAGGCGCTGGCCGCCTTGCGCGCCTCCCGCGCCTATGCGCCGAAAGTCATTGCGATCACCGGCACCAATGGCAAGACCACGGTCACCAGCTTGACCGGGCTGCTCTGCCGCCGTGCCGGCCTGAAGACGGTCGTCGCCGGCAATATCAGCCCGGCCGCGCTCGACGTATTGCGTGACGCGCTGGACAGCGACGAGCTGCCGCAGGCGTGGGTGCTCGAACTGTCGAGCTTCCAGCTCCACACCACCTTCAGCCTTCAGGCCGATGTGGCGACGGTCCTCAATGTGACCCAGGACCACCTCGACTGGCACGGCAGCATGGATGCCTACGCGGCGGACAAGGCGCGTATTTTCGGGGCGCGGACGATCCGCCTGCTGAACCGGGACGACGCGCGCGTCATGCAAATGGCGTCGCCGCTGGCCACTTGCATCAGCTTCGGTACGGATGAGCCGGCGAAGCCGGATTGCTTCGGTCTGCTGGACGACAACGGCATGCACTGGCTGACCACTGCGATCGCGCTGGACGAAGGCGAAAAGCCGCGCCGCAAGAAGGACGTCGTTGAAGTCCCCGTCATGGTCAAGCGCCTGATGCCGGCCGACGCACTGAAAATTCGCGGACAGCATAACGCCGTGAACGCCCTGGCCGCGCTCGCACTGTGCCGTTCCATCGGCCTCCCGCTCGCGCCCCTGCTGCACGGACTGCGTGAATATCGCGGCGAGCCGCATCGCGTCGAACTCGTCGGGAACATCGGCGGCGTCGATTATTACGACGACAGCAAGGGCACCAATGTCGGCGCAACGGTTGCTGCCCTGAACGGGCTTGGCGCCGAACTTGGCTCGTCGCGTCTGTTGCTGATCGCCGGCGGCGACGGCAAGGGGCAGGATTTCTCGCCGCTGGCGGAGCCGGTCGCCAAATTCGTCAAGGCTGTTTTCCTGATCGGCAAGGACGCCCAGTCGATTCGCGCGGCCATCGGCGAAGCCGGTGTTGACCTCGTCGATTGTGCGACGCTCGAAGAAGCCGTGCAAAAGGCATCCGAAGCGGCCCAGGCTGGCGACGCAGTCCTGCTGTCGCCTGCTTGCGCAAGCCTCGACATGTTCAAGAATTACGCCCATCGCGCGCAGGTATTCGTCGACGGGGTGCGTGAAGTCGCCTTGTTACGCGGCGAGGTGGTCGCATGAAATTCGCGATGCCATCCTTCTCCTCTTCGTCGTCATCGGCGCCGTTGCCCGGCGTCGTGCAGCGTTCGAAGATGATGGAGTACGACCAGCCCCTGGTGTGGGTTGTCGTGCTCCTGATGCTGTTCGGGATGGTGATGGTGTACTCAGCCTCGATCGCGCTGCCGGACTCGCCCAAGTATGCGAATTACAAGAACTCGCACTTCCTGATCCGACAGGCAATCTATATAGGTGCCGCCCTGATTGCCGGCCTGCTCGCCTTCCGCGTGCGCATCGAGACCTGGCAGCGGCTGGCGCCGTACCTCTTCGTCGCCACGCTGATCCTGCTGGCGCTGGTGCTGATTCCCGGCATCGGCAAAGGCGTCAATGGCGCGCGCCGCTGGCTGTCGTTCAAGGTCTTCAACCTGCAGCCGTCGGAGCTGATGAAGCTCTTCGTCGTTCTCTATGCTGCCGACTACACGGTGCGCAAGCAGCAAGTGATGCACAAGCTGACCAAGGGGTTCCTGCCGATGACGGTGGCCATCGGCGTGGTCGGCCTGCTGCTCCTGCTCGAACCGGACCTCGGCGCCTTCGGCGTGATCGTCTGCATCGCTATGGGCATCCTCTTCCTCGGCGGGATCAACGGCATCTGGTTCGGCGGCATCGGCGCGACGCTGGTCGGCATCTTCAGCATGGTCATCCTGCTGTCACCGTGGCGGCGGGAGCGCATCTTCGCGTACCTGAATCCCTGGACGGAAGAGAACGCGCTCGGCAAGGCCTACCAGCTGTCGCATTCCCTGATTGCCTTCGGACGCGGCGAACTGTTTGGCGTTGGTCTCGGCGGCAGCGTCGAAAAACTGCATTACCTGCCGGAAGCGCATACCGACTTCCTGCTGGCCGTGATCGGCGAGGAACTGGGCTTCGTCGGGGTGCTCGTCGTCGTCGCGCTGTTCTATTGGATCGTGAAGCGCTCGTTCGAGATCGGCCGCCAGGCAATTGCGATGGACCTGACCTTCGCGGGCCTCGCTGCCAAGGGCATCGGCATCTGGATCGGCGTGCAGGCCTTCATCAACATGGGCGTGAACCTCGGTTTGCTGCCGACCAAAGGATTGACCTTGCCGCTGATGAGTTACGGCGGTTCCGGTGTACTTATTAACTGTGTAGGACTGGCGATACTTTTGCGGATCGATTACGAGAATAGGGTGCTTATGCGAGGAGGGCGGATATGAAGCGCCTCCTGATCATGGCAGCGGGCACCGGTGGTCATATCTTCCCCGGTTTGGCGATCGCGCAGACGATGCAGTCGCGCGGCTGGCAGGTGTCCTGGCTGGGCACCATGCACGGCATGGAGCGCGACATCGTGCCGAAGCACAGGATCGACATGGATTCGATCGACTTCGCCGGCGTGCGCGGCAAGGGCTTGATGCACACCGTGCGCGGCATGTTCAAGATGGCCGCGGCCTTTGCCTCCTGCTTCAGCATCATCGGCCGGCGCAAGCCGAGCGTGGTGCTGGGCATGGGCGGTTACGTCACGGTGCCGGGCGGGATGATGGCCAAGGCGCGCGGCGTGCCGCTGGTGCTGGTGAACGCGGATGCAGCATTGCTGCTGTCGAACAAGACGCTCGCGCCTGTTGCGCAGCGCGTGCTGTTCGGTTTTCCCGCGGATTTCGGCAGTGCCGCTTCCAAGGCATTAGTGACCGGCAATCCGGTACGCAAGGAAATCATCGAGGTGGCGCCGCCCGCGCAGCGCTATGCGACTCGAACCGGCCCGCTACGCCTACTGGTCGTCGGCGGCAGCCTCGGCGCGAAAGTATTGAACGAATGCCTGCCCGCAGCACTGGCTCGCATTCCTGCGGACGTGCGTCCAATCGTCACACACCAGTCCGGCAAGCAGCACATCGACGTCTTGCGCAAAGCCTACGCCGACGCGCAAGTGCAGGCGGAAGTCGTGGATTTCATCGATGACATGCCGCGCCGCTATGCGGAAGCCGACCTCGTGATCTGCCGTGCAGGCGCGATCACGGTGTCCGAGCTGACGGCGGCGGGCGTGGCCAGCGTGCTCGTGCCACTGGTGGCATCGACCACCTCGCACCAGCGTGACAACGCGCAATGGATGGCGAGCCAGAAGGCGGCGGTGCACCTGCCGCAGGGAGAATTGAATCCGGAACGGATGGCGCAACTGCTGCAGTCGCTCACCCGGGAGGAATGCAGGACGATGGCAGAGGCGGCGCACGGCATCGGAAGACGCCAGGCGAACGAAACGATTGCGAACGTGCTGGAAGAATTGGCCAAATAACATGAAACATAAAGTCAAGAATATTCATTTCGTCGGTATCGGCGGCTCGGGCATGAGCGGCATCGCAGAAGTGCTGCTCAACCTCGGCTACACGATCTCCGGCTCGGACCTGGCCAGCAACGCGGCGACGCAACGCCTGATCGAGCGCGGCGCCAAGATCACCTTCGGCCACGAAGCGGAAAATATCCAGAATGCCGACGCGATCGTCACCTCGACCGCGGTCAAGGGCGATAACCCGGAAGTGATCGCCGCACGCGCAAAGCACATTCCCATCGTCCCGCGCGCCATCATGCTGGCCGAACTGATGCGCCTGAAGCAGGGCATCGCCATCGCCGGTACGCACGGCAAGACGACGACCACCAGCCTCGTTGCGAGCGTGCTGGCGGAAGGCGGCCTGGACCCAACCTTTGTCATCGGCGGCCGCCTGAACAGCGCCGGCGCGAACGCCAAGCTGGGCGCAGGCGACTTCATCGTCGCTGAAGCCGACGAATCGGACGCATCCTTCCTGAACCTGTCGCCGTGCATCGAAGTCATCACCAACATCGATGCCGACCACATGGAGACCTACGACCACAGCTTCGCCAAGCTGAAGCAGGCCTTCGTGGAGTTCACCCAGCGCCTGCCGTTCTATGGCGTCGTGATGCTGTGCATCGACGACCCGAGCGTGCGTGAAATCATGCCCTTCATCTCCAAGCCCATCCTCACCTATGGCTTCCACGAGGATGCGCAGGTGCGTGCTGTCGATGCGAAGGCCGTCGACAGCCACATGGAATTCACGGTGATCCAGGATGAATACCCGCCGCTGACCGTGCACCTGAACCAGCCCGGCATGCACAACGTACAGAACGCCTGTGCTGCGATTGCCATTGCACGCGAACTGGGCGTGGATGATGCCGCGACGCAAAAGGCGCTGCGCGAATTCAACGGCGTCGGCCGCCGCTTTACCCGCTACGGTGAAATCAAACTGGCGGCGGGCGGTTCCTTCACGCTGGTCGACGACTATGGCCACCATCCGGTCGAAATGGCGGCGACGTTGTCGGCCGCGCGTGGCGCCTATCCGGGCCGCCGCATCGTGCTGGCCTTCCAGCCGCACCGATTTACCCGTACCCGCGACCTGTTCGAGGACTTCGTGAAAGTCATGTCCTCGGTGGACGCACTCGTGCTGGCCGAAGTCTACGCGGCCGGCGAACAACCGATCGTGGCCGCCGACGGCCGCGCGCTGGCCCATGCGCTGCGCGTGCTCGGCAAGGTGGAACCGATCTTCGTGGAAGACATTGCCGACATGCCGTCGACGATCATGGATATGGCGAAGGATGGTGATGTGGTCATCACCATGGGCGCCGGTTCGATCAGCGGCGTGCCGGGAAAACTGGCTCAGTCGAGCTGAAGCAGGATTCATCATGAGCGATCTGAAAAAAGAGTTTGGAAAAGTCGGGGTGCTGTACGGCGGCCGTTCGGCGGAACGTGAGGTATCGCTGATGTCCGGTTCCGGCGTCCTGAAGGCGCTGCAGAGCAAGGGCGTCGACGCGCACGGTTTCGATCCGGCGCAGCGCAGCCTTGCGGAACTGGCGGCGGAGAAGTTCGACCGCGTCTTCATCGCGCTGCACGGCCGCTACGGCGAAGACGGCACGCTCCAGGGTGTGCTCGAGCAGCTCGGCATTCCCTATACCGGTTCCGGCGTGATGGCCTCGTCCATCGGCATGGACAAGGTGATGACCAAGCGCATCTGGCTGAACCACGGCCTGCCAACACCGCGCTTCATCGTGCTGGATTCGCAGCTGGCGACGCCGGAAGAACTGGCGAACGTCCCTGCCGAACTTGGCCTGCCCGTCATGCTGAAGGCGCCCCACGAAGGTTCGACCATCGGCATCAGCAAGGTGATCGATGCCGCGGATGTACGCGCCGGTTTCGAGCACTGCGCAAAGTACGACGACGTGGTGCTCGCCGAGGAATTCATTACCGGCCGTGAACTCACGGTGCCGGTGCTGGGCAAGGGCCGCACTGCACGCGCGCTGCCGATCGTGGAAATCTGCGCACCGCAAGGCAACTACGACTACCAGCACAAGTATTTCAGCGACGACACGCAGTATCTCTGCCCCGCGCCGCTGGACGAGGAACTGACCAAGCGCATCCAGTCGCTGGCCGTGCGCGCGTTCAATGCCGTCGGCAGCGCCGGCTGGGCGCGCGTCGACTTCATGCTGCGCGCAGCGGACAACGAGCCCTTCCTGCTGGAGATCAATACGTCTCCGGGCATGACCGGCCACTCGCTGGTGCCGATGTCGGCCAAGGCCTCGGGTGTGAGCTACGAAGATCTGTGTGTGGAAATCCTGCGTTCGGCCGATCTCGACCTGAAGCCGAACAAGGACTGGCAGCCGACATAAGGAATTGACGACCGACCATGTGGCACGACGTAAGAATGCTCAACACCACCACCAACGCGCTGCTCGGCGTGCTGGTGCTGAGCCTGCTCGCGTCGGGGATCTGGTGGGTCGCGCAGCGGCCGATGTTCACGCTCAAGACAATTCGTGTCGAGGGTGTCGGCGAAATGGCGCTGCGGCACGTTAATGCATCGACGGTTCGCACGACGGCAGTACCGCGCATCAAGGGCAACTTTTTCACGGCGAACCTGGACACGGTGCGCACGGCGTTCGAAGCGGTCCCCTGGGTGCGCAAGGCATCGGTGCGCCGCGAATGGCCGAACAAGCTGATCGTGACGGTGGAAGAGCATGAGCCGCTGGGCACGTGGGGCGAAGACGGCAGGCTGCTGTCGGTGAAGGGCGATGTGTTCACTGCCAACCTCGCCGAGGCGGAAGAAGAACACGAGCTCGCCGAGTTCGGCGGACCGGAAGGAAGCGAGAAGGAAGTCGTTGCCCGTTACCGCCAGCTGCAGGACTGGTTCAAGCCGGTCAGCCTGTCGCCGGAGGGTGTGTGGCTTTCGGGCAGATACGCGTGGAGCGTGAGGCTGAACAACGGCATGACGGTCGAGTTGGGACGCGAAGCGAGCAGCACGACCTTGAAGGACCGCGTTGACCGGCTGGTGAAGATTTATCCGCAGCTGGTCACGCGCTTGCAGGACAGGATTGAAAGTGTAGACATGCGTTACCCGAATGGATTGGCGTTGAAGGCGACCGGTTTGAAGTTCGGTATCGAAGGCAAAAAAAAGTAAGCGAATCAACATGACAAAAGACGCAAAGAACCTGATCGTCGGCCTCGACATCGGCACCTCCAAGGTGGTCGCGGTAGTGGCGGAAGTGATGCCGAACGGGAGGCATGAGGTCATCGGGCTGGGCCAGCACGAATCCAAGGGATTGAAGAAGGGCGTGGTGGTCAACATCGAGGCGACGGTGGAGTCCATCCAGCGCGCGCTCGAGGAAGCCGAACTCATGGCCGACTGCAAGATCAAGAACGTCTACACCGGGATCGCAGGCAGCCATATCCGCAGCTTCAACTCCAGCGGCATGGTGGCGATCAAGGACAAGGAAGTGACGGCGACCGACGTCGCGCGCGTGATCGAAACCGCCAAGGCGGTGAACATCCCGACCGACCAGCAGCTGCTGCACACGGTCCCGCAGGAATTCATCGTCGACAGCCAGGAAGACGTGCGCGAGCCGATCGGCATGAGCGGCATCCGCCTGGAAGTGAAGGTGCATATCGTGACCGG
This sequence comes from Noviherbaspirillum sp., assembly GCA_035626875.1. GTDB lineage: Bacteria > Pseudomonadota > Gammaproteobacteria > Burkholderiales > Burkholderiaceae_D > Noviherbaspirillum. The sequence continues at coordinate 14,192 of DASPMV010000076.1, forward strand.
CGCGGTGTCGGCGGTGCAGAACATCGTGAAGTGCGTGCGCCGCTGCGGCCTCGAAGTGTCCGACCTGATCCTGCAGCCGATGGCATCCGCCGATGCGGTGCTGACGGCCGACGAGAAAGAACTGGGCGTGGTGCTGGTCGATATCGGCGGCGGCACGACCGACGTCGCGATCTTCACCGAAGGCGCGATCCGCCACACCGCAGTGATCCCGATCGCCGGTGACCAGATCACCAACGACATCGCGATGGCGCTCCGTACGCCGACGGCGGAAGCGGAAGAAATCAAGCTTCGCTTCGGCGTCGCCAAGCAGGTGCTGGCCGATCCGGGCGAGACGCTGGAAGTGCCCGGCCTCGGCGACCGCGGCCCGCGCACCCTGTCGCGCCAGGCGCTCGCCGCAGTCATCGAGCCGCGCGTCGAAGAGTTGTTTGCCCTCGTGCACCAGGTGGTGCGCGAATCGGGCTACGAGGAAGTCCTGTCTTCCGGCATCGTCATCACCGGCGGCACGGCAATGATGCCGGGCATGGTGGAACTGGCGGAAGACATCTTCCTCAAGCCGACACGCCTTGGCGTGCCGGAGTACAGCGGGCAGCTGGCGGATGTCGTGCGCAGCCCCCGTTATTCGACAGTGTTGGGGTTGTTGCTGGAAGCGAAAAAGCAGTACCTGCGCGGTCACATCGTCACTCGCCAGGATGGATCGGTGAAGGCGGTATGGCAGCGAATGAAAGAGTGGTTCCTGGGTAATTTTTAAGCAGCAGAATTTTAATAATCTTTGTGTACTAACCGCAGTTTGCAGTTGCTAGTCGCCCCACAGCGTGGTGACTAACGACTGAAAACTGCTTCATCTAAGGGAGTTAAACTGTCATGGAAATCGATATGATCGATAACGCGAATCTCGGCACCGTGATCAAGGTGGTGGGCGTGGGTGGTGCAGGCGGCAATGCAGTGCAGCACATGATCAACAAGGGCGTGGCCGGCGTGGAGTTCATCGCTGCCAACACCGATGCGCAGGCACTGCAGCAGTCGAAGGCCAACAACATCATCCAGATCGGCGAATCCGGCCTGGGCGCCGGCATGAAGCCGGACGTCGGCCGCCAGCTGGCGGAAGATTCCCGCCAGCGCATTGAAGATGCAGTGCGCGGTGCGCACATGGTTTTCATCGCCGCTGGCATGGGTGGCGGCACAGGC
>DASPMV010000077.1:0-9294 GCA_035626875.1 Noviherbaspirillum sp.
ATCCGTTTTTCGTTTGCGGCCCGTGCAGCGCACCGCGCATTTCGTTCTCTATGCGCGTAGCAACGAGCTGGACCACGCCAGGCTGGGGATAGTCGCCGCCAAGCGCTTCGCGCCGCGTGCGGTGACCCGCAATACGATCAAGCGCGTGACGCGCGAACTGTTCCGTCAGTCCACCCTGCCGGCGATCGATTGCATCGTCCGCCTGTCCCAGCCCGTGAATTCCAAAGCCGGTCCGGCAACCAACGCGAAGCTCAAGGCCGAGCTGCGCAGCGAACTCGCGAAGCTGCTCGGCTCACAGGCTGTAAAACTCCCTTCGCCTAACGCGGAATCCCGCTGATGAAGACGCTTTTGCTGCTACTATTGCGCGCGTACCAGCTGGGCATCAGTCCTTTCCTCGGCCAGAACTGCCGTTTCTACCCGACCTGCTCCACCTACGCCACCGAAGCGATCCGCGAACATGGCGCGGCAAAGGGCGGCCTTCTCGCGGCGAAACGCTTGTGCAAATGCCATCCGTGGCATCCGGGTGGCGTGGATCCGGTACCGAAGAAGGCGGTTAAGGGACATGAGGACTGCGCCTGCCAGCATCATTGAATTACTGATTACTCAAGCACAATAAAGAACTATGGATATCCAACGTACCATCCTGTGGGTTGTGTTCTCGCTGTCCCTGCTGCTCTTGTGGGACAACTGGATGCGCTATACCGGAAAACAGTCGATGTTCTTCCCGACCGCGACCCAGCAGGCGGACAAGCCTGCCGCTGCCGGTGGCGCTCCCGCCGCGCGCGCCGATGTGCCGCAGCCGAGCGTCGCCACCGCGTCGCCGTCCGCAGTCCCCGGTGGCACGACGCCGGTGAAGAGCGAGATCGTCACCATCACCACGGACGTGATGAAGGCGGATATCGATACCGTGGGCGGCGAGCTCAAGCGTCTTGAACTGCTCAAGCACAAGGACACCGTCGACCAGTCCAAGAACATGGTGCTGTTCGATGCGGGCACCAAGCACACATACCTCGCACAGACCGGCCTCATCGGCGGCAATTTCCCGAACCACAAGTCGGGCTTCGTCGCAAAGCCGGGCCCGCGCGCCCTCGACGGCAAGGACGAGTTGCAGCTGGTGCTGGAATCCGAGCAGGGCGGCGTGAAGCTGGTGAAGACCTTCACCTTCCGCAAGGGCGACTACGTCATCGGCCTCAAGCATGACATCGTGAACAACAGCGGCGCGCCGGTCACGCCTTCTGTTTACATGCAGCTTCTGCGCGACGGCAACAAGCCGGAAGGCGAATCGCAGTTCTACAGCACCTTCACCGGCCCGGTCGTGTACACCGAAGCCGAGAAGTTCCAGAAGATGGAATTCGACGAGATTGCAGAGGGCAAGGCCAAGCACGTGACCAAGTCGGACAACGGCTGGGTGGCACTGGTGCAGCACTACTTCGTGTCGGCCCTGCTGCCGCCGGAGAACGTGCAGCGCGAGATTTACACGAAGAAGGTCGACAACAACCTGTATGCCATCGGCAGCATCCTGCCGCTCGGCAGCGTCGCGCCGGGCGCTACCGCATCCATGGATGCGAAGCTGTACTCCGGCCCGCAGGAAACCGACCGCCTGGAAAAGCTGGCGCCGGGCCTGGACCTGGTGAAGGACTACGGCTGGCTAACCATCCTCGCCCGACCGATCTTCTGGCTGATGGACCAGATCCACAAGGTGCTGGGCAACTGGGGCTGGACGATTATCGTCCTGACCATCCTGATCAAGCTGGCCTTCTTCCCGCTGTCCGCCGCGTCGTATCGCAGCATGGCGAAGATGAAGACCGTCACGCCGAAGATGACGTCGATCCGCGAGCGTTACAAGAACGATCCGCAGAAGATGAACCAGGCGCTGATGGAGCTGTACCGCACCGAGAAGATCAATCCGCTGGGCGGCTGCCTGCCGATCCTGGTGCAGATCCCGGTGTTCATCGCACTGTACTGGGTGCTGCTGGCGTCGGTTGAAATGCGCAATGCGCCGTGGATCGGCTGGATCCAGGATCTGGCTTCGCCTGACCCGTGGTACATCCTGCCGATCGTGATGGCAGTGTCCATGTTCATCCAGACCAAGCTGAACCCGACGCCGCCGGATCCGATCCAGGCGAAGGTGATGCTGTTCATGCCGATCATTTTCTCGGTGATGTTCTTCTTCTTCCCGGCCGGCCTGGTGCTGTACTGGGTGGTGAACAACATCCTGTCGATCGGCCAGCAGTGGGTGATCACGAAGAAGATCGAGAGCGGACAGCCCGCCTGATCGCTTCGGTGACTGAAGAAGCCCGTGCTATGCGCGGGCTTTTTTGTTTGTGTTGCTATTACGCAGTTGCAATTGCCCGCTGCAAGCGAGCGCCCCTACAATCATTCCATGAACTTCGACTCTTCCCCCATCGCCGCCATCGCCACCGCATCCGGTCGCGGAGGCATCGGCGTCGTCCGCGTGTCGGGCAAGAACATTGCGCCCGTGATGCAGGCCCTCTGCGGCACGACCGAACTGAAACCGCGCTACGCGACGTATCTCCCCTTCCGGAATGCGGATGGCACGGCCATCGACCAGGGCATCGCCATCTATTTCAAGGCGCCGCATTCGTACACCGGCGAGGACGTGCTGGAATTGCAAGGCCACGGCGGGCCGGTGGTGATGCAGATGTTGCTGTCGCGCTGCCTGGAGGCGGGGAAGGACATCGGCCTGCGTGTCGCGCAGCCCGGTGAATTCACGCACCGTGCCTTCCTGAATGACAAGCTTGACCTGGCGCAGGCCGAAGCAGTGGCTGACCTGATCGAGGCATCGACGGAAGCCGCGGCAAAATCCGCGTCCGCCTCCTTGTCGGGTGTCTTCTCGAAGACCATCCATGAGCTGGTCGACAAGGTGATCCATCTGCGCATGCTGGTGGAGGCGACGCTGGATTTTCCGGAAGAGGAGATCGACTTCCTCGAGAAGTCCGACGCGCGCGGCCAGCTGGATCGTATCCGCGACTCCCTGAAGGAAGTGTTCGAGCAGGCGTCGCAGGGCGCGCTGTTGCGCGAAGGGTTGAACGTGGTGCTGGCCGGTCAGCCGAATGTCGGCAAGTCTTCGCTGCTGAATGCGCTGGCCGGCTCCGAAGTTGCGATCGTCACGCCGATCGCCGGCACCACGCGCGACAAGGTGACCGAGACAATCCAGATGGAAGGCATCCCGCTGCACATCATCGACACGGCGGGCATCCGCGACGCGGGCGACGAGGTGGAACGCATCGGCATCGAGCGTACCTGGGGCGAGGTGAACAAGGCGGACGTGATCCTGCACCTGCTCGACGCGAGCCGCGGGCCGACGCGCGGCGACGAAGAGATCGTGGACCGCCTGCCGGACAACGTGCCGGTGCTGCGGGTGTGGAACAAGATCGACCTGTCCGGCCACAAGCCGGCCGTGGACCGCATGCCGGATGCGACCCACGTCTACCTGTCGGCGACCGACCGCCGCGGCATCGACCTGTTGCGGACGGAACTGTTGCGCGTGGCGGGCTGGCAGCAGACGGGCGAGTCGCGCTTCCTCGCGCGCGAGCGTCATTTGCTGGCGTTGAAAGCGGCGCGCGACCACCTGGATGTCGCGGCGGAACATGTCGCGAAAAACAACCAGACCAGCGACCACGCACTGGACCTGTTTGCGGAAGAATTACGAATCGCGCAGGAGCGTTTGAACAGCATTACCGGAGAATTTACGCCCGATGACCTGCTTGGCGTAATTTTCAGCCGTTTTTGCATCGGAAAATGACGAAAATTCGGTCGGCGTTCGATGAACGCGCTTTTGTTTTTAATTAAAGCCGTGTAGTATTCGGCCACCAAATAAAGAAATCCGATGCCAGGATGATCGAAGGAGACACGAAAGCCCGCTAGGCGAAAGCCCTGCGGGCTTTTTACTGGTCGCTGTTATTAGCTTTGTGAATGATTGTCATCACCAGAATAAAGCGGCGGCATGTGTTGCGGAGCAGTATTATTCTTCCTGTCTCCTCCAACTCTTCTTGAATTGGATTCGCCCGCTACCGAAAGGTCAGCGGGCTTTTTTTTCGCCTGTCGTCCGGATGCCGTACGCATTGCGCCGAGACAGACCGGGCACCAAGCAGCCTTGAGCGGCCACAACATACCAAAATGACAAGGGCGATATACCTGTAGTTACGTGACCTACAGGAGCCCTACTCATGACGACCCCCCTCCCGGATTTCGACGTACTGGTGGCCTTGTACCGCCATGATCCTGCCGCGCTGGAGGATTTCAGGCGCCACATCCTGCGTGAGGCGGTCGACGAAGCGCCGCTGCGTCATCGCGCATCCCTGGAAAAGCTGCTGGAACAGATCGAGACCGCCCGGGCGGGCGCGGAGACGCCGGCCGACGCGGCGCTGGTTGCCTTCCGCATGATGCAGGACTCGGTCGCCCGCCTCCAGGACAATTGGGGCCAGGCGCTGGAAGCGGCAGCCGGATTGCACGCGGCGCTCATCATCGAGCGGCTGCGGACCAATCGCTCCCTGCGCGCGGCCTGATGCAGGACTGGTGGGCCACGGTCTGGGAGACCGTCGAAGCCGAGTTTTCCGACCTGTCCGAGGCGGACCAGTTCGCACGGATGACAGTACGCCTGTTGCTGGCCGTATTTCTCGGCGCCATGCTCGGGCTGGAGCGCGAGCTGCGCGGCATGGCTGCCGGGCTGCGCACGCACATGCTGGTTGCGCTCGGGTCGGCGCTGTTCGTGGTGGTGCCCCTGCAGGCGGGCATGGAACTCGACGGCGTCGGACGCGTGCTGCAAGGCGTGATTTCGGGAATCGGCTTTCTTGGCGCCGGTGCGATCGTGAAGATGTCTGGCGCCGGAGAAATCCGCGGCCTGACCACGGCGGCCAGCATCTGGCTGACCTCGGCGATCGGCATCACCGCCGGCATGGGCCGCGAGACCACCGCGCTGCTGACGACGCTGCTCGCATTGTTCATCCTGACCCTGTCGCACCTGAACGCGAAGCCGGGCGACACCAGTGATTAGCCTGCCTTGCGTTTAATCAAGGAAAAAATTCCCTTGTGAATCATTGACATAGCGGTGTTCATCCCCGGTTGTCCACAATGTTGTCCACGCCGATTGTGGGCAACTGCAGCGTTCAGCCGGGTGAGTGATCGACGTCGAATTCGCTTCGTCTTCCGGGTTCATCGCATGGACGAGGAAGACGCTCGAAGGCAGACGATCAAATGCTGTTTTCACAGCCCGGCGCGTCCTTGCGGCGATCTACGTGCCGAGGCTCACGGAACGTCGGCGAGGATGCGATGCGCGAGGGCAATTGCCTGTTCGAGCGCCTGCTCGGGGCTGTCGGACGGCGCGTCTGCCGTATGCTGCCGGTCCTCGCTCGCCGCACCGTTCTGGTGGCTGATCATCACGACGCCGCGGAATTTGCCGCCCGCTTCTTCCTGGATATCGGCCTGCGCGACCCAGTCCGCCTTGGTGTATTTGATGGCTGCCATCATCGCCTCCATAGCTAGAGCAGCTAGGACTGTGCTCGCGGGAAGATGTTCGCGCGGGGGTATGCATTGATTTTCATCAATGGAAGAATTTCCTTAGGAATCATTGGCTTAAACCACGTTATTCCGGGTTGTCCACAGATTTGGGCGCAGGAAATGTGGGTAAGCTAGAAGAATGTGCGCACCACCCAGACGATCAGACCGACGCTGACGGCGGCGGACGCGACGATGCACAGGAAGGCGCGGATGCGGTGTCGGTTGAGGGCCATGGGCTGGGCTTATGCGGTGGTCGGGCGCAGCTTGAGCACCGCTTGTTCCAGCGTGCGCAGCAGCGTCGTCGGGTTGAAGGGTTTGACGATGTAACCGGCGGCGCCGAGCTGCATCGCCTCGGTCACCGATTCCCGATCGTTGTTGCCGGTGACCATCAGCACTTCGGCCTGCGGCAGGGTTTCCTTCACCTGCCTGAGCACGTCGATGCCGTTCGGCGTCGGCATGTTGATGTCGAGGCAGATGATGTGGGGCTTGAGGCGTTCCGCCAGTTCCAGGCCGAGGCGTCCGTTGCCCGCCTCACCGACCACGCGGTAGTGCTCGCTGGCGAGGATATGCCGCAGCATCGAACGGCTGACGTCGTTGTCATCGATGATCAGGACACTGACATTGGCAGGGTTGGGCATGGCGTTCCCTCGTTTGCTGGCAGGTTATGCGGCCGAATGGTGCACGGTAGTGCTGTCGAATCCATCCTCAGCGGGACGCTGCCGGGCGATCTCGCGGAAGCTGGCTTCGATGTGCAGGAAGGCTTGCAAGACGTCGGGGTCGAAATGGCTGCCGCCGTCACGCATCATGCGCACAGCTTCCTCGTGACTGCAGGCCGGCGCGCCTGCATCGGACGAGACCAAAGCGTCGTACACGCCGACCACGGCGGTCAGGCGCGCGGCGAGACCGATGTTCTCGTCGGCGAGCGCTTGCGAAAAGCGCGGATGGTCGCGCAAGCGTTCGCCCAGCGCCCTGACGTAGGCCTGCATGCGTGAGGCGACAACGCCGTTGTCGCGCTGCTCCGCCCCTGCGCCTGCTTCCTGTATCCGCATCAACTGCCGCGTGCGGTCTTCCACCAGGTGCGCGAGATGGCTGTTCTGGTCCCTCAGCAGCTGGCGCGCCCGCTGCAGCTGGAGCTGCGTCGTCACGCGCGCGAGCACGATGGGCGGGCTGATGGGTTTCATGATGTAGTCGGCTGCGCCGAGGGAGAGGCCGAACTCTTCATCCTCCGGCCGCGTGCGCGAGGTCAGGAAAATGACCGGGATGTCGGCCGTCCGCGGCTCGGCCTTCAGGCGGCGGCAGGTTTCGTGACCGTCCATTTCCGGCATCATCACGTCGAGCAGGATGAGGTCGGGATGGGGCGCGGTGCTCGCGATCTGCAACGCCTTCACGCCGTTGGTCGCGATCTTGAGCTTGTATTTGTCCTTGAGCAGCGCCGACAGCAGGGTGATGTTGTCGGGCGTGTCGTCGACCAGCAGGATCGTCGGTTTCTGCGCGAACGGGAACAGGTTGGCCATCTCGTCTCCTAATCGACCACAAAGCCGGCGTCCAGCGCGCCCGTGCGCAGGGCAGCCAGTGCCGCGTCAAAGTCGTACCGCGTGAGGGCGTGCTCGATGTTGCTCCAGCTGTTCGCGTCGAGTGCGGCCGCGAGCAGTCCGGCTCCCCGCTCAAAGGCATCGACCGCATCGCCGTCGCTGTCGCGCAGCAGGATGCCGAGACGGCGGATGACGGCCTGCACCTCCTCACGATCGTAAGCGTCGTCTTCGATCCGTGCAACCGGCGTGTCTTCGCAGGGAAGCACCTTGCCGATCGCGACGAACAGTTCACTCAGCATGACGTCGAGTTCGTCGAGCAAGGGGTTCAATCCGTCGTCGGGAGCGCCCTGGCGGATCGCATTCTCCAGCCGGGAAGCGAGTTCGCGCACCTCGACCGCACCGAGCAGCGCGGCCACGCCCTTGAGCGAATGGGCGAGGCGTTCGGCGAGTTCGCGGTCGCGGTGCAGCGCGCTGCGGATATCGGCTGCCGCGTCGCAGTGCCCGTCGCGGAAACGCGCGAGCATCTGCAGGTAGAAGTCGCGGTTGCCCAGCGTCCGCGACAGGCCGTCCTCGACATCGATGCCATCGATCACCAGCTCGTCGTCATTGGCGACGGCCGGCATCACGTGTCCGTCGCTCACGACATGCTGCGGACACCAGCGGCTGACCGCCGCGTACAGCTCAGCCGGATTGATCGGTTTGGCAAGGTGGCCGTTCATCCCGGCGGCGAAGCAGCGCTCGCGCTCCTCGACCAGGGCATGGGCTGTCATTGCCAGGATGGGCAGTTTCGCGAAGCGCACATCGGCACGGATGCGGCGTGTCGCCTCGTGGCCATCCATTTCCGGCATCTGCACGTCCATGAAGACCAGACCATAGCGGCGCGGGCCGCCAATCATCAGGCGGTCGAGGGCGACACGGCCGTTGACGGCGACATCGACACGGACGCCCGCCGCCTGCAGCAGTTCGATGGCGATCTGCTGGTTGATTTCATTGTCCTCCACCAGCAGCACGTTGAGGTCGCGGAAGCGCGGCATGCGTTCCGGCGTCCCTGCGGAGGGGCCGCGCGTGCGGGGCATAAACAGTTCGACCAGCGTATCGACGAGGCTGGAGATGTTGACCGGCTTGAGCAGGAAGCCGTCGGCCTTCATGTGTTCGACGCGTTGGCGCGCCTCTTCGCGGCCGTGCGCGCTGAGCAGGATCATGCGCGGCGGCGCGCCGAGCGTGTCGTCGTGCTTGACGGCGGTGATGAGGTCCAGCCCGTCCATGCCGGGCATGTCGAAATCGGTGAAGACGACGGAATACGGCGCGCGCGCATCGGCCCTGCAGATCATGTCGAGCGCCTCGCCGGCATTGCGGGCGAGGTCGACGCTGACGGGCAGCGCAGCCAGGCTTTCGGCGAGCACGGCGCGTGCGCCCGCATGGTCATCCACCACGAGCACCCGCAGGCCATCGAGCCCCTGCGGTGGCAGGGACGGCCTTTCCAGCGCCTCGGCCAGGCCGAACCAGGCGGTGAAGCGGATAGTGGTGCCGACGCCGACTTCGCTTTCCAGCCAGATGGTGCCGCCCATCAGTTCCACCAGGCGCTTCGAAATCGAGAGGCCGAGGCCGGTGCCGCCGTACTTGCGCGTGGTGGATTCGTCGGCCTGGCTGAATGCACGGAACAGCTTGGCGGTCTGCTCGGCTGACATACCGATACCGGTGTCGCGTACAACGAACTGCAGCTGGATCTTGTCGGCGTTCCTGTCGAGGCGGCGGCATGCAACGAAGACTTCGCCCTCCTCCGTAAACTTGATCGCGTTGTTGATCAGGTTGATCAGCACCTGGCCGAGGCGCAGCGGATCGCCGACCAGCCCGCGCGGGATATCGAGCGGGAACTGGAACAGGTATTCCAGGCGCTTTTCGTGCGCGCGATTGCCGGTAACGGTAGCGACATTGCTGAGCACATCGTCGAGGTTGAAGGCAACCTGCTCCATGTCGAGCTTGCCGGCTTCGATCTTGGAAAAGTCGAGGATGTCGTTGATCACGCCCAGCAGGGAGTGCCCGGCGCTACGGATCTTTTCGATGTAGTCGCGCTGCTTGGGATCGAGCCCGGTCCGCAGCGCCAAGTGCGCCATGCCGATGATAGCGTTCATCGGCGTGCGGATTTCGTGGCTCATGTTGGCCAGGAAGACCGACTTGGCCTGGTTCGCGGCCTCGGCCTCGATCCGTGCACGATGCTCGGTCTCCGCGCGCCGCCGCTCGC
>DASPMV010000078.1:0-17717 GCA_035626875.1 Noviherbaspirillum sp.
GTTCGTAACCGCAAAAACCGTGTCGCTGAAAAAGTCGATCACCGGCCTGACCTTCATCCGCGAATCCGACATCAAGCATGACTACTTCACCAAGCATGCCGACCAGCTCGGCGGCCTGGTTGAGTTCTACCGCAGCCCTGCGCGGGTGGCATGGACGCCAACCGGCACCAACGTCCCGGACTATCCGAAACTGGCGCAGCTATGGTGGAAGAACGTCGCGACCGCGGTCACCGGCGAAAAGACCCCGCAGGCCGCGATGGACAGCCTGGCCGAGGAAATGGACCAGGTGCTGGCCCGTCTCGAGCGCGCCGGCATGAAGGCATGCGCGCCGAAGCTGAATCCCAAGGGCGACCCGGCCAAGTGGCTGACCGACAAGGGCGCGCCATGGAAGAAGCTGGACAACGAAAAGCCGAAGGGTGAAACCATCGCCTACGACAAGCTGCTGCAGGCGTGGAAGGAGGGCCGCGCCTACTGATCGCGTCTTTACTGATCAGATAAACTAGGTTGGCGCGGCAGTGTTGCCGCGCCATTTTTCATGGCGGCCGGAGAGCGCGTCAGCCAAGGAGACAGTCCAGTGACCAAATACATCCTCGCCCTCGACCAGGGCACGACCAGTTCGCGTGCGATCCTCTTCGACCGCGAAGGCCGCATGCAGGGCATCGCGCAGCAGGAGTTCCGGCAGATCTTCCCGCAGTCGGGCTGGGTCGAGCACGACGCCAACGAAATCTGGAGCAGCCAGCTGAATGTCGCCCAGCAGGTGCTCAAGGAGCAGAACATTACGGCGAACGACATCGCCGCCATCGGCATCACGAACCAGCGCGAGACGACGGTAGTGTGGGACCGCAAGACGGGCGAGCCGATCGCCAACGCCATCGTTTGGCAGGACCATCGCACGGCAGGCCTGTGCGACAGCCTGCGCGAGCAGGGCAGGACGACGTTGTTCCAGGAAAAGACCGGCCTCGTGATTGATGCCTACTTTTCGGGCACCAAGCTCAAGTGGCTGCTCGATAACGTTCCCGGCGCGCGGAGCAGGGCCGAGCGTGGCGAACTCGCTTTCGGCACCATCGATTCCTGGCTCATCTACAAGCTGTGCGGCGCGCACGTCGCCGACACCAGCAATGCGTCGCGCACCTTGCTGTTCAATATTCACACCTTGCAGTGGGACGACGAACTGCTGTCCGTACTCGGCATTCCCCGCAGCTTGCTGCCTGAAGTCGTTTCGGGCAGTGGCGTGGTTGGAAACACAAAACCGGACTTGCTCGGTAGCGCGATTCCGATTGCCGGCATCGCCGGCGACCAGCAGGCAGCAACGTTCGGGCAGGCCTGCCACAGACCGGGCACGGCAAAGAATACTTACGGCACCGGCTGCTTCATGCTGATGAATACCGGGAAGCAGGCCATTACCTCCAGGAACAACCTCCTGACCACGATCGGCTGGACGATCGATGGACAGACCGACTACATGCTCGAGGGCAGCGTGTTCAATGCGGGCGCTGCGGTCCAGTGGTTGCGTGACGGGTTGGGCATCATCAAGACATCGGAAGAAGTCGAAGCACTGGCTTCCAGCGTTCCGGATACGGGCGGGGTTTTCTTCGTGCCCGCCTTCGCCGGGCTGGGCACGCCGTACTGGGATGCCTACGCGCGCGGAACCATGGTCGGCATCAGCCGCGGGACGACGAAGGCGCACATCGCGAGGGCGACGCTCGCGAGTATTGCGTATCAGACAGCCGATGTGCTTGAGGCAATGCAGAAGGACGCGTCCATTGGTCTGACGGAGTTGCGTGTGGATGGCGGCGTTTCACGGAACGACCTGCTGATGCAGTTCCAGGCTGACGTACTTGGCGTTCCGGTAGTGCGGCCGCTGGTGACGGAAACAACGGCACTTGGTGCTGCTTATCTTGCCGGCCTGGCCGTAAAGTTCTGGGGCTCCAAGGACGAGATCGCTTCCCAGTGGCAGGTCCAGAAGCGGTTCGAACCGGCCATGCATTCCGACGAACGCGAGGAGCGGCTGTCCACATGGCGCCGCGCGGTGGAACGGTCTCAACACTGGCTCGAATCCCACTAATTCACGTGGAATGACAGCAGATCGGTGCGAATAGCGTGGTGTAAGCCCAACAGCCGTTACAGGGCTTTACAACTGACCGGTGGGTTAGTTGCTATAATTCAGCAATGCTCAAACAACGCACCGTCAAACAGCTCGTCAAGACCGTTGGGGTCGGATTGCATTCCGGCACCAAGGTCGAGCTCACCCTGCGACCGGCCGCGCCTGATACTGGCATCGTTTTCCGTCGCGTCGATGTGACTCCGCCGGTCGACCTGCCCGCCAGCGCCACCGGCGTGGGCGACACGCGCATGGCCTCGGTCCTGGAGAATGGCGGCGTTCGCGTCTCGACCGTCGAGCACCTGATGTCGGCCTGCGCCGGCCTCGGCATCGACAACCTGTACGTGGACGTGACTGCGGAAGAAATCCCGATCATGGACGGTTCCGCCGCCTCCTTCGTCTTCCTGTTGCAACAGGCCGGCCTGCAGGAGCAGAACGCACCGAAGAAATTCATCCGCGTCAAAAAGCCGGTCGAAGTCCGCGAAGGCAAGGGCGCCCAGGAAAAGTGGGCGCGCCTGGAGCCGTACGACGGCTTCAAGCTCAGCTTCTTCATCGAATTCAATCATCCCGCGGTCGACGCGACCGGGCAGGTCGCCGAAGTCGATTTCGGCATCGATTCCTACGTGAAGGAAATCGCCCGCGCCCGCACCTTCGGCTTCATGCAAGATGTCGAAACCCTGCGCGGCATGGGCCTCGCTCGCGGCGGTTCACTGGAAAACGCGATCGTGATGGATGAATACCGGATCCTGAATCCGGACGGCCTGCGCTACGAGAATGAATTCGTGCGCCACAAGATCCTCGACGCCATTGGCGACCTCTATCTGGTCGGCCACCCGCTGCTTGCCAGCTACGTGGCGCACAAGTCGGGACACATGATGAACAACCTGCTGCTGCGCGCACTGCTCGAGCAGCCGGATGCTTATGAAATCGTGAGCTTCGATTCGGTCACGACCGCGCCTGAAGCGTACGCGCGGCAGACGCGGCAGGAATGGGCCTTCAGTTAAGCCTTCCCATGGCGCTTGAGCATGGTGCTCAGCGCCTCCGTCAACGCCTGGTTCCCGGGCGACTTCTCTAGTGAATTCCGCAAGTTTTCGAATGCCGACAAGGCCTTGTTCGGCAGCTCGATTTCCTTCTGGCGTATTGTCTTTTCGCCAATCTTTCTAACTTGCACTTTGATACGTATTGCGTTAACCTGCCAACCGCGTTGCAGCAGGCTCTCTTGCAGTTTTGGCAACTGCTGCTTGAGCTTCGCGGCAAGCGCAGCATTCGGTACCCCGATCGTCAATTGATCTCCGTCGAACCGCATGACGGAACAAGCGTCAAAAAGCGCGGGGAGGACAGCCGAACACTCTTCTTGCAACTTCGCCAAACGCATGACGGCCGGTAACAGTGTCGCCATTCTGTCGTGCGTGCGGAGGAAATCTGTAACAGCTGTAACTCTGCTCGCGGACTTGCTGCCCGAGCGATTAGACTGAAAACGTTGCTGAGAAGAAAGAAATAAGGGCGGGCGACTCATGCTCGAAACCTTATCACATCACACCTGCGATAGACGAGTCGGAGGAGTTGTAATGCAAATTATTCTGCTGCACCCGCGCTTCAGCGCCAAGACGCTCACCCTGACGCGATGGCACCTGATGCTTCTCGGCCTTGTGTTTTTATCATCGGTCATCCTCGTTTCCTTTCTCCTGTATTACCTCACCTTCCGCCACGCCACCGATCTCAACATCCCGGTCGTTCGTGACGTCCTCGCCTCCGCGACCCAGGACGACACCAGCAAGAAAGACAAATACGTCAAGGAAAACCTCGCCGCCATGGCGATGAAGCTCGGCGAAATGCAGGCACAGCTGATACGCCTCGACGCCTTGGGTGAACGGGTGCAGGGTCTCGCCGGCGTCAAGCCGCAGGAATTCAATTTTCGCGAACTCCCGGGCCGCGGCGGCGCCGAGCCGTCGAGCATGCAGGGCAAGCCACTCAGCATGACCGAATTCCAGCAACTGCTCGACGCCATGGCCCGCGACGTCGAACATCGCGCGGATTACATGAACGTGGTCGAAACCACGCTGATGAGCCACAAGATCAAGTCGAAGCTGCTGCCCACCATCCAGCCGGTAAACGTGAGCTACAACGCTTCCGGTTTCGGCTGGCGTTTCGATCCCTTCACTGGCCGTCAGGCCTTCCATGAAGGCATCGACTTCGCCGCGGCGACCGGCACCCCGATCGTCGCCGCTGCCGGCGGCGTGGTGATCGCCGCCGAGTACCATCACCAGTTCGGCAACATGGTCGAAATCGATCATGGCAACGACATGATCACGCGTTACGCGCATTGCTCGCGCCTCGGCGTAAAGGTCGGTGACATCGTGCGGCGCGGCCAGCATATTGCCGATATCGGCTCCACCGGGCGATCCACCGGCTCCCATCTGCACTTCGAGGTTCTTGTGAAAGGCATCCAGCAGGATCCGCACAAGTTCCTGTCTGCAGGCGCGGACCAGGCGAAGCTGGCGGCACTTGCGTCGAGATAAGCCACCCCTCGCATTGTTGACTTTGCGTGCCAAGGGGATTGTTTCCCTTCAGATCGTCCCCATCTTGCGCTTGATCGGCCGTAACGCGGCCGAGCGGATTCCGGAAATTTGTCCTCGCGCAATCATTTTGCGCGTCCGGGTCCGAAGCGGGCAGACCTCGATGGGCTGCATGATAAAATCAGCAATTTACCCAATTGCGTCTCCGTGAAACTGATGAAGGGCTGGTTTCACGGCGTCTTAATCAAAATTAAAGCATGTCCCTACTGACCCAGATTTTCGGCAGCCGCAACCAGCGGCTGATCAAGCAATACCAAAAGACCGTCCGCGAAATCAACGCACTTGAACCGGCGATGGAAAAGCTGTCCGACGCCGAGTTGCAGGCGAAGACGCCGGCGTTCAAGGAGCGCATCGCCAAGGGTGCAACGCTCGATGAGATCCTGCCGGAAGCGTTTGCGGTCTGCCGCGAGGCGAGCCGCCGTGTCCTGAAGATGCGCCACTTCGACGTGCAGCTCATCGGCGGCATGGTCCTCCACCACGGCAAGATTGCCGAGATGGGCACCGGCGAAGGCAAAACGTTGATGGCGACCCTGGCGGCCTATCTCAATGCGCTGAGCGGCAAGGGCGTGCACGTCGTGACGGTCAACGACTATCTCGCGCAGCGCGACGCCGAATGGATGGGCAAGCTGTACAGCTGGCTCGGCCTGACGACGGGCGTGAACCTGTCGCAGATGCCGCACGACACGAAGCAGGCTGCGTACGCCGCCGACATCACCTACGGCACGAACAACGAATTCGGTTTCGACTACCTGCGCGACAACATGGTCTATGATTCGGGGGACCGCGTGCAGCGCGGCCTGAACTTTGCCATCGTCGACGAAGTGGACTCGATCCTCATCGATGAAGCACGTACCCCGCTGATCATTTCCGGCCAGGCCGAAGATCACACCGAGATGTACGTCAAGATAAATGAGGTGCCGCCGCTGCTGACGCAGCAGATCGGCGAGGAAACGCCGGACGGCAAGGGCAAGATCGAAGTGCCGGGCGACTACACCAAGGACGAGAAATCGCACCAGGTGCTGCTGACTGAAGCCGGCCATGAAAAGGCCGAGCAGATCCTGACCCGCATGGGCCTGCTGCCGGAAGGCGCATCGCTCTACGATCCGGCCAACATCACGCTGATCCACCACCTGTACGCCGCTCTGCGCGCGCACGTGCTGTTCCACAAGGACCAGCACTATGTGGTGCAGAACAACGAAGTGGTCATCGTCGACGAATTCACCGGCCGCCTGATGGTCGGCCGCCGCTGGTCTGACGGCCTGCACCAAGCCGTCGAGGCGAAGGAACGCGTGAAGATCCAGAACGAGAACCAGACCCTGGCCTCGATCACCTTCCAGAACTACTTCCGCATGTACGGCAAGCTTGCCGGCATGACCGGTACCGCTGACACCGAAGCCTACGAATTCCAGGAAATCTACGGCCTCGAAACCGTCGTGATTCCGCCCAACCGTCCGAGCCAGCGCAAGGACCGCCAGGACCAGGTGTACAAGACCGCGGAGGAGAAATACAACGCTGTCGTCAACGACATCAAGGATTGCTACGAGCGAGGCCAGCCGGTGCTCGTCGGCACGACCTCGATCGAGAACTCTGAACTGATTTCGAAGATCCTCGCGCAGCACAAGCTGCCGCACAACGTCCTCAACGCCAAGCAGCACGCGCGCGAAGCGGAAATCGTGGCGCAGGCGGGCCGTCCCAAGATGATCACCATCGCCACCAACATGGCCGGCCGCGGTACGGACATCGTTCTGGGCGGCAACGTCGAGAAGCAGATCCAGATCATCGAGGCGGACGCGAACCTGGGCGATGCCGACAAGCAGCAAAAGGCAAAGACCTTGCGCGACGAATGGCAGTCGCTGCACGACCACGTGGTCGCAGCCGGTGGCTTGCACATCATTGGCACCGAACGCCACGAATCCCGCCGCATCGACAACCAGTTGCGTGGCCGCTCCGGCCGCCAGGGTGACCCGGGCTCATCGCGCTTCTACCTGTCGCTCGACGACCCGCTCCTGCGCATCTTCGCCGGCGACCGCGTGCGCGCCATCATGGACCGCCTGAAGATGCCGGAAGGCGAACCGATCGAAGCCGGCATCGTGTCGCGCTCGATTGAATCCGCCCAGCGTAAGGTCGAGGCGCGCAACTTCGACATCCGCAAGCAATTGCTGGAATACGACGACGTCGCCAACGATCAGCGCAAGGTGATCTACCAGCAGCGCAACGAACTCCTCGAAGCACGCGACGTTTCGGAGATGATCGCCAATCTGCGCCAGGGCCTGTTCACCGACGTGTTCCGCGCCTTCGTGCCGGAAGAGTCGATGGAAGAACAGTGGGACCTCAAGGGACTGGAAGCAGCGCTCGCCAACGAGTGGCAGCTCGACGTACCGCTCACGAAGATTCTCGAAGCCCAGCCCGAGCTGAGCGACGAGGAACTGCTCGAGCGTGTGCAGAAGGCCGCCGAGGAATCCTACAACGCCAAGGTCGCGGTCATCGGCAAGGAAGCCTTCGCCGGTTTCGAGCGCAGCGTGATGCTGCAGAGCATCGATACCCACTGGCGCGAGCACCTTGCCGCGCTCGACCACCTGCGCCAGGGTATCCACCTGCGCGGCTATGCACAGAAAAACCCGAAGCAGGAGTACAAGCGCGAAGCCTTCGAGCTGTTCGGCACCATGCTGGACCTGATCAAGAACGAAGTCGTCCGCATCGTGATGACCGTACGCATCCAGTCGCGCGAAGAGATCGATGCGGCGGAAGCGCAGCTCGCGCAGTCGCACGTGGAAAACGTGCATTATGAGCACGCTGACTTCAATCCGAACGCTGCGCCGGAAGAGCTGCTTGCGCCGACCGCGAATGCGGAATCCTCCGGACAGCAGCCATCGGTCAATGCCGTACCGAAGGTTGGTCGCAACGACCCCTGCCCATGCGGTAGCGGCAAGAAGTACAAGCAGTGCCACGGCCGCCTCGCGTAACCGTCCCGCATGCAACAAGACAAAGGGCAGGGCAACCTGCCCTTTGTCCTTTCAGGCGGGAAAATCCTGGCCCACACTTTCAGCACGCCCGCGCCTCGTAGTACCCTATGCGCATGGAACACGCACACACCAAGGAAGCTTTCGTCGCCGCCCCCTTCATCAAGGAGATCGGCCGCGGCAAGAAAGGGGCGCGCAGCATCTCCCGTGAAGACGCTTACCGCCTCTATGAAGCGATGCTCGACGGCTGCGTCTCTGACCTTGAGATGGGCGCTCTCATGCTGGCGATGCGCATCAAAGGCGAGTCCGTCGACGAAATCGCCGGATTCCTCGATGCGGCGGAGCAGTCGTTCGACAAGCTGCCCTGTCCGCCCGGCGAGTTCGCTCCGGTCGTCCTCCCCAGTTATAACGGCTCGCGCCAGATGCCCAATCTCACGCCATTGCTGGCGATGCTGCTCGCGCAACGCGGTGTGCCGGTGCTGGTGCACGGTGTCACGACCGATCCCGGAAGGGTGACCACGGCGGAGATCCTGCAGGTGCTCGGTTTCTCCTTTGCGCACTCGATCGAACAGGCGATGCAGGGTTTTGCACGACGAGAGCCGGTGTTCATGCCGGTCGAGGTCCTGGCCCCGCGCATGGCGCGCTTGCTTGCGCTGCGCCGCATCCTCGGTGTGCGCAATTCGACGCACACGCTGGTTAAAATCATGCAGCCGTTTGCGGGACCGGCGCTGCGCCTGACCTCGTACACGCACCCCGAATACCTGGAAATGCTGACCGCGTATTTCAGTTCCGCCGCGCCGCCAGATCGGGGTGACGCTTTCCTGATGCGCGGCACCGAGGGCGAAACCGTTGCCAATGCCAAGCGGGCACAGCAAATCACCTGGTTCCATGACCATCAATGCACTATCCTGGTGCAAAAACAGGAGGCGGTCGACGAACTGCCCCCGCTTCCGCTTCAACGCGATGCAGCGACCACAGCCGAATGGATCAGATCGGCGCTCAATGGCAGCCAGCCTGTACCCGTACCTATCGCGGAACAGGTGGAACACTGTTTGCATGTAGCAGGGCTCGTACATGCCAAACAGGTGTCACATGGAGAAGCAAGGTAAGGTTGTTCTGGTCGGCGCAGGCCCGGGCGATCCGGATCTCCTTACCATCAAGGCTGTCAAGGCAATCGCCGCAGCCGACGTGCTTCTCGTCGACGACCTCGTCAATCCCGACATCCTCGACCACGCGCGCTTCGACGCGCGCGTCGTCCCCGTCGGCAAACGGGGCGGCTGTCAGTCGACACCGCAGGAATTCATCGAAAAGCTGATGATCAGCGAGGCGCGTGCCGGCAACTTCGTCGTGCGCCTGAAGGGGGGCGACCCTTTCATCTTCGGGCGTGGTGGCGAGGAGCGTGCGCATCTCGAGGCAGCAGGTGTCGCGGTCGACGTGGTCAACGGCATCAGCAGCGGTCTCGCGGCGCCAGCCTCGCTCGGCATCCCGCTCACCCACCGTGACTGGAGCCAGGGCGCCATCTTTGTCACCGGCCACGGCAAGACGGCCGATGTGCATCCAGACTGGGCCACGCTCGCCAAACTTGATATGACCCTCGTGGTCTACATGGGTGTCGCCCGCTGCAGCGCAATCCAAGAGGCCCTGCTCGCGGGCGGCAAGTCCTCGATGACGCCGGTAGCCGTGATTCACGCGGCCACGTCGACGAAGCAGGCGCAGCTGATCACAACGCTCGGCCAACTCCCCGCTGCATTGGCAGCGTCGACCCTCGCCAGCCCGAGCATCATCGTCATCGGTGACGTCGTTCGCTGTGCGCGTCCGGAATTCATCAACGAAGCAATGCACCGCCGGTATTTTGCGTGACGCTTTCCCGTCTTACGTGTCCCTGATTCCTCATTCGGCCAGTCGCGCCGCTTGAGGAATGTCACTCTCTCTCCCTGCTGCGACGGCTTAAATAATCGGCATAGTCGAACAGCATTTCCTGCCCAGGAGAAATATCTTTCGGAACTTGTATGCATTGCCAATGGACAAAGGTGTGCAATCCCACCATGGTTGAAACATAAAAGTATAGGTATCGGACGCCGCCTCCAGGGAGGATTCGGAAGTTGTTATCCATGCTCATCGTTTCGATGACGGTGGTTCGTCGCGCCTGCGCTTGACGAACTCCCCGCCGCTGCCGGAGTCCGTCAACTGGTTCTCAGTGCCCGCCCATCGCACTGGTGGACGCATCCCGATGAGGAGAGACCATGTCGTGGACCTTCCCGCTGTTTGACCCATCGCAGCCGCTGCAATGGAATGCACTGCTGCTCTTCGGCAGTCTGCTGCTGCTCGGATTGATCGGCGGCCACTTCGTTTCCAAGAACCCCTGGATTCCCCGTATCACCGGCTACCTGCTGGTCGGAATTGTCGTCGGTGACAGCGGCCTGCAATGGCTTTCCGGCGACATCCTGCGAGTGGCGCATATCTTCGCCGACATTGCGCTCGCGCTCGTTGTCTATCAGCTCGGGCGGTACGTGGACGTCGGCTGGCTGCGCTACGAACGGTGGCTGCTGGCAACCGTGGTGACCGGCGCCGCACTTTGTTTTGTGTTCGTCTGGATGGCGCTGGAACTGTTGGGCGTCGCGCGTCCGTTTGCCATGCTCGCCGGCGTGTTCGCGATCGGCACCGCCCCCGGTGTCATCATGGTGGTGGTGCGCGACCTCGACGCTGAGGGACAGCTCACGCGCAGGCTCGCCGCGATGACCGCATTGAACAATCTTGTCGCGCTGGTGTCCGCATATATCATGCTGCCCGTGGTGGCGACCGATGTCGACATCCCGCTGCAGACCTTGCTGTCCAGTACGGTCTATTCGGTATTCGGCTCCGCGCTGCTGGCCTACCTGACGTATCGCCTCATGATGCCGCTTGCGCGGCTGCTTGGCCGCCAGCGCAGCAGGCAATTCGTCCTGGTCATTGCCATCATTACGCTCACCATTGGCGCCGCCCATGCATTGCGCCTGCCGGTGCTGCTCACCATGCTGATCTTCGCCATCCTCTCCAAAAACCTCGACCTCCAGTACGACCTGATGGAGCTGGAGTTCGGCGTCGCGAACGAGCTTTTCATCGTGATGCTGTTTGCAACCATCGGCGCGTCCATTGCCATCGCCGATATTGCCGCCATCGGCCTCTCCGTTCTTGTATTGGTCGCCGCCCGTTTTGCCGCGATGGCGTGCAGCATTTTTGTCTTCGCCAGAGCCGCGCGGCTGAAATGGCGGCAAGCGGGGCTCCTCACGCTCGGCACGCTGCCGATGGCCGAGGCCAGCCTTGGGCTCGCCCAGATATCCTCGGTTTATCCGCAGACCGCTGCTGCCGTCGCACCTTTGCTTGCCGGGACACTCATCGTCCTCGAATTGCTCGGACCGATTGCCACCCAATTCGCACTGATCAAGTCCGGAGAAAGCCGCCGCGACTGAACCAACGGAGCCATCAATGAGCGTGCTGCCCTTCACAACGTCGAGACCCTTTACCATGGGGATCGAACTGGAACTTCAACTGGTGAACCGGCGCAACTACAACCTTGCGACGGACGCCGTCGACCTGCTGGCGTGGATCGAGCCGCGCGAGCTGCAGAACCAGATCAAGCTTGAAATCACGCAGGGCATGATCGAGCTGAACTCCAGTATCCATACCCGTGTCGACCATCTGCTGGACGAATTGAAGGAGTTGCGCGGCGCACTCACGCGCGGTGCCCATCTCCTCAATATCGACGTCGCCGGTGGCGGCGCACACCCGTTCCAGAACTGGAGCGAGCAGCGCATTACGCCGAGCGAGCGCTTCCATCACCTGCATGAGAAGTACGGGTATCTCGCGAAGACATTCACCGTGTTCGGACAGCACATCCATATCGGCGTATCGAGCGGTGATGATGCCTTGTACCTGACCCACGGATTCTCCCGCTACGTGCCGCACCTCATCGCGCTGTCCGCGGCGTCGCCGTTCTACCAGGGTGTCGACACGGCCTTCGATTCGTCGCGCAGCAATGTCGTCCGTGCATTTCCGCTGGCGGGCACCGCGCCGGTGGTGACGCGTTGGACCGACTTCGAGAAGTACTACAACGAACTGGTCGACCTGGGCATCATCGCAAGCATGAAGGACTTTTATTGGGACATCCGCCCCAAGCCCGAATACGGCACGGTCGAGATCCGCGTATGCGATACACCGCTGACGATCGAGCATGCGGCATTGCTCGGCTGCTACGCGCAGTTGCTCGCGCGCTGGATCCTGACGGAACGGCCGTTCGAGGTCGACGACGATTTCTATCTGCTCTACCAGTACAACCGCTTCGAAGCCAGCCGCTACGGCCTCGATGGCGAAATCGCCCAGCATGGCGAAGACAAGACCGCGCACGCCGGCAAGCAATCGATCTTTGTCAGCATCCTCGATCGCCTGCAGGACTTGAAGCGCTATGCGCAGAACGAAGCTGAGGTACAGGCGCTGAAGCGGCTGCGGCACATGGCCTACGAAAGGTTGAACGACGCCGCCTGGCTACGCGACACGTACAAGAAGCGCGGTTCGCTCAACGATGTGATGCGGCTGTCGTCGGAGCTGTGGATGAAGGATTCGGTGCCATCGTATTTCCATTGAGACTGCCGGCGCGCTTACAATCATGGCTTGTCACCCATCCAGCAAGCCATGTCAAACCAATATGATGTTGCAGTAATCGGCGCCGGCGCCGCAGGCATGATGTGCGCCGCCGTCGCCGGCCAGAACGGCAGGAAGGTCGTGCTGATTGACCATGCCACGAAGCTCGCCGAAAAGATCCGCATCTCCGGCGGCGGCCGCTGCAATTTCACCAACCTGCATGCCGGACCGCAAAACTATTTGTCGGAGAATCCGCACTTCTGCAAGAGCGCGCTTTCGCGTTACACGCCGCAGGATTTCATCGCGCTGGTGAAGCGCTATCGCATCGGCTTTCATGAAAAGCACAAGGGGCAACTCTTCTGCGACGATTCCGCCGAGCAGATCATTGACATGCTCAGGGCCGAATGCGGTGTCGGCCACGTGGCATGGCGGATGCCGTGCAAGGTCGAGGCGATCGGCAGGGAAGGGGAGCGTTTCGTCATCGGCACGGACGGCGGCTCGATTTTCGCCAAGAACCTGGTCATCGCCACCGGCGCGCTGTCGATTCCGAAGATCGGCGCGACCGATTTCGCCTTCCGCGTTGCGAAGCAGTTCGGCCTGAAACTGGTCGAGCCGCGCCCCGGCCTCGTGCCCCTGACATTCGACAGCACCGGCTGGGAACCTTTCATTCCGCTCGCGGGCATTTCGCTGGAAGTGGGCATCGAGACCGGCGAAAAGAAGTCGCGCATGCATTTTCGCGAAGACCTGCTCTTCACCCATCGCGGCTTGTCCGGACCGGCGGTCTTGCAGATCTCGAGCTTCTGGCGGCCGGGCACGCCGCTGACGCTGGACCTCGTGCCCGAGGTCGACGTCGCACAAACGCTCATTGAAGGCAAGACTACCATCAAGAAAAACCTCGGTAACACCCTTTCCCAGTGGCTGCCTGCGCGCCTCGCCGATGGCTGGCTGCAGGCAAACGGCTTCAAGTCCGACGCGCGCATCGCCGACCTGCCGGACAAGCAGTTGCGCAAACTCGGCGAGTCGCTGAATCGTTGGACCATTGTCCCGAACGGCTCCGAAGGCTATCGCAAGGCGGAGGTCACTTGCGGCGGCATCGATACGCGCGCACTCTCCCAGCAGAGCATGATGGCGGCCAAGGTGCCAGGGCTGCATTTCATCGGCGAGTCGGTCGACGTGACCGGCTGGCTGGGCGGGTACAACTTCCAGTGGGCATGGGCATCGGGCGTGGCGGCTGCATTGTCTTTGTAGCAATATCGGAGATATGCAACACGAAACCAGTGTTTCCCTTTCCAAGGTTGGTTAACCCTGCTATACTCGTCGTCTTTCCTACAAATTTCTCGGTTTGTGAGTTTACATGACCACTATTCGCATTAAAGAAAACGAGCCTTTCGAAGTCGCCATGCGTCGCTTCAAGCGCACCATCGAAAAGACCGGTCTCCTGACCGAGCTGCGTGCGCGCGAGTTCTACGAGAAGCCGACTGCTGAGCGCAAGCGCAAGCTCGCCGCTGCCGTGAAGCGCCACTACAAGCGCATCCGCAGCCAGCAACTGCCGAAGAAGATGTACTGATTTTGCTGCCGCACGCTCGCGTGCGGTGCTCTGCAAACCCGCTCCGGTGTAGTTCCCGCAGCGGGTTTTGGTGTTTATAGCCTGCTGTATTTTGCGCGTGCC
This sequence comes from Noviherbaspirillum sp., assembly GCA_035626875.1. Classification (GTDB taxonomy): domain Bacteria; phylum Pseudomonadota; class Gammaproteobacteria; order Burkholderiales; family Burkholderiaceae_D; genus Noviherbaspirillum. The sequence continues at coordinate 13,924 of DASPMV010000078.1, forward strand.
TTGCTGGAAGGGCGCGGGAACTGTCTGCAAATGGAGAAAAAATGGGCCTGAAAGAGCAAATCACCGAAGACATGAAGGCCGCAATGCGTGCCAAGGACAGTTCCAGGCTGGGCACTATCCGCCTGCTGACCGCCGCGATGAAGCAGAAGGAAGTCGACGAGCGTGTCGAGCTGACGGACGCCCACGTTCTCGCCATCATCGAAAAGATGATCAAGCAGCGCAAGGATTCCATTGCGCAGTTCGAAGCCGGCGGCCGCCAGGATCTCGCCGATAACGAAAAGGCCGAAATGGCCGTGCTGTCCACCTACATGCCCGCGGCCATGCCGGAAGCCGAAATCCAGGCTGAAGTCGCCGCCGCGGTTGCTGCCACCGGCGCCGCCGGCCCGCAGGACATGGGCAAGGTGATGGGCGTGCTGAAGCCGAAGCTTGCCGGACGCGCTGACATGACGGTCGTTTCCGCCCTGGTCAAGGCAGCCCTGTCCAAGGCCTGAGGCGCACAGAAGGGCGGTTGCAAAGCGGCCGTCCTGCCCTCGCATACTGTTGGCGTCGACGCGCTGCGCATCCCTGCGGCGTCGGCATGATTTCCCGGGACTGTCCCACGATACCAAGGCGCCGCCGTGATACCGCAGTCTTTCATCCAGGATCTGCTCAACCGGGTCGACATCGTCGACGTGGTCGGCCGCTACGTGCAGCTCAAGAAGGGCGGCGCCAACTACATGGGGCTGTGCCCCTTTCATAACGAAAAATCCCCCAGCTTTACCGTCAGTCCGACCAAGCAGTTTTACCACTGCTTTGGCTGCGGTGCCCACGGCACCGCCATCGGTTTCCTGATCGAGTACTCGGGCCTCGGCTTTGTCGAGGCCGTCAAGGACCTTGCGCAAGGCGTCGGCATGGTCGTGCCCGACGAGGATCGCATCCCGCCCGCGCAGCGCGCCGAAGCGCAGGCGAAAAGCATGGCGCTCTCGGACGTGATGTCCCGTGCCAGCGACTATTACCGCCATCAGCTGCGCAGCGCCCCGCAAGCCATCGCCTATCTGAAGAATCGCGGCCTGACCGGCGAAATCGCAGCGAAGTTCGGCCTCGGTTATGCGCCGGGCGGCTGGGACAACTTGCGCAGTGTCTTTCCCGACTACGATGCCCCCGCACTTGTCGAGGCCGGTCTCCTGATCGATCGCAGTGACGAAGATGGCGGCGGGCGCAAGCGATACGACCGCTTCCGCGACCGCATCATGTTCCCGATTCGCAATACAAAGGGACAGGTCATCGGCTTTGGCGGACGTGTGCTCGACAGTGGCGAGCCGAAGTACTTGAACTCGCCGGAAACACCCCTATTTCAGAAGGGTCACGAGCTGTACGGCCTGTTCGAGGCAAGGCAGGCAATACGCGAGGCGGGTTACGTACTGGTGACCGAGGGTTACATGGATGTTGTCGCGCTGGCGCAACTCGGTTTCCCGCAGGCTGTCGCCACGCTCGGTACCGCTTGTACCCCGACGCACGTGCAAAAGCTGTTGCGGCAGACAGATGATGTGATCTTCAGCTTTGACGGGGATGCAGCCGGCCGGCGCGCGGCCCGAAGGGCGCTGGACGCCTGCTTGCCCCACGCCACGGATAACAAGACCATCAAGTTCCTGTTCCTGCCGGCCGAGCATGACCCCGACAGTTTTGTTCGCGAATATGGAGCGGAAGCCTTCGAGCAGCAGGTGCGCGACGCGATGCCTTTGTCGCAATTCTTGCTCAAGGAGGTGACGCGGGAAAACGACCTTGGGACTTCCGAGGGCAGGGCCAAGGCGCAGTTCGATGCCAAGCCGTTGTTGCAATCCATGCCGCCGTCCGCGCTGCGTCTTCAGATCGTGCGCGCGCTCGCGCAGCAGACGCAGACGACGCCGGCCGAGATCGAGGCACTGTTCGAGCTTGCCCAGCCAGTTGCGCGCACCAAGGTGGCGCCGCCGCGCACCAAGCGCACGGCGCCAATGGGCTTGGAGCGCCAGATGATCAGGCTCCTCGTGGCACATCCTGCACTGGCAGCGGGACTGGATCAGGCGGCGCTGGATGCCGTCGCGCAGCTTGCCCCGGATAACGCCGCCATGCTGATGCAGTTGATCGACGCCTGCGTGGCACTCGGGCCGCAAGCCAATTTCGCTGCGCTGGCGGAGCAGTTGCGTGCGCAAAACAGTGATTTTGACGCACTTATCGCCGAAATTGCTGCAGATACCGAGTCGGAACTCGACACGGCGCGTCTCGAACTTGCCGGGGCAGTCCGGCAGACTAAAATGCAAGTATTGAAAGGCGAGCTGGAACGACTCGCAACAACGGGTCTTGCGACCGACGAGGCTCGCGCGCGTTACCGCGAGCTGATGCAAAAACAAGAGCAATTGAGGCGGGGGCAGGACGTGTGACAAGGCGGCAAATGCCGGTCCGGCGAGGATTGGCGTCGCCTCGAGACCAGTGACTGCGCCTGCGCGTTCCGCATGGTGGGCGATCGCACCAGAATCATGCAACGTCCTGACAGCGCCGAGGTCGAAGCCAAACGACGGCGTCTTGTCGAATACCTTTGAAATGGAGAAATATTGCTCGCTGTGGTATAATTTAAAGCTTTTGATTCAAGACCTTAGGTTGTTTCGCTGGCCGGGTTGAATTTTCAGCCGGACAACGAAAAACCAGGGACATGTCGCGCGGGCGAATGCCGAAGCCAGTCACACTCATCGGCTCCACCAAGCGCAATTCACTCGGCGCACGAGAGCAAACCAGTTGGTATTGATTCCATGGCAAACGCAATGAAAAAAACCGCGAACACGACTGTAACCGCAAAAAAGGCGAAATCGGCTGCAACTAAAGCGGCCCCGAGCAAGTCGATGGCAAAGCCTGCCGTGAAGAAGACCACTGCTGCCGCGCCCGCAAGCAAGGCAAAGACGCCGGTCAAAGCTGCGACGAAAACGGGTGTCAAGACTACGCCTAAAACGGCAACCAAGGCAACCCCGTCGAAGTCGAAACCTTCATCCCGAGCCGAAGCAAAGCCGGCTCTCGAGAAACTGAAAGCACCCGTGACGAACAAGAAATCCGAATCGAAGACCGCAAGCAAGGCCCCCAAGGTCGAGGCGAAAGCCGAGCTGAAGTCCGATAGCAAAGTGATGGCGGTCAGCCAGACGACTGATGCGGAAGCATTGGCGGCGATCGACACGTCCAGCTACGTGTTGCCCGCGGTTAAAGTGCCCGGTCGGCGTGGTCGCAAGCCCAAGGACTTCCAGCCGGAGAACGATGAGGTCGCCGCGCTGAATGCTGTCGAGCGTGCGGAGCTGAAGGCCGCCGACAAGGCAAAGGCAAAGGACCGCAAGGCCAAGGAAAAGGCCCTGCTGAAGGACGCGTTTTCTTCCGATACCGAGGCATCCGAAGAGGAACTCGAGCAGCGCCGCCAGAAGCTCAAGACGCTGATCAAGCTCGGCAAGGACCGCGGCTTCCTGACCTATTCTGAAATCAACGACCACCTGCCCGAGAACATTGTCGATCCGGAAGCCATTGACGGCATCATCGGCACGTTCAACGACATGGGTATCGCCGTCTACGAGCAGGCGCCCGACGCGGAAACACTGCTGCTGTCCGACAGCGTCGCGACGGTCGCCACCGACGACGATGCAGAAGCCGCTGCGGAAGCCGCACTGTCGACCGTCGACTCCGACTTCGGCCGCACCACCGACCCGGTCCGCATGTACATGCGTGAAATGGGCTCGGTCGAACTGCTGACCCGCGAAGGCGAAATCGAAATCGCCAAGCGCATCGAAGAAGGCCTGAAGGACATG
>DASPMV010000079.1:0-3700 GCA_035626875.1 Noviherbaspirillum sp.
ACAAGTGAAAGACCTGGTGGCGACGCTGGAAAAGAAATTTGGCCGCAAGCTCAATCCGACCGTGAAAGTGGATAACTCCCTGATCGGCGGCGTACGTGTCGCAGTCGGCGACGAAGTGCTCGACACTTCGGTCCGTGCCAAGCTGCAAAAGATGTACGTTGCGCTCGCATCGTGATTGATGGCTTCGCCAGCGTAAGCAGAGATTAAAAAATTTAGGAGTTAACATGCAACTCAACCCGTCTGAAATCAGCGAACTGATCAAGAGCCGGATTCAAGGCCTTGGCGACACCGCTGAGATTCGCAATCAGGGCACGGTGATTTCCGTGACCGACGGTATCTGCCGCATCCACGGTCTGTCCGACGCGATGCAAGGCGAGATGCTGGAATTCCCGGGCAACACCTTCGGTCTGGCGCTGAACCTCGAGCGCGATTCCGTCGGCGCCGTTATTCTGGGTGAATACGAGCACATTTCCGAAGGCGACACCGTCAAGTGCACGGGCCGCATCCTGGAAGTGCCGATCGGTCCGGAACTGAAGGGCCGCGTCGTCAACGCACTGGGCCAGCCGATCGACGGCAAGGGCCCGATCAACACCAAGCTGACCGCCCCGATCGAAAAGATCGCCCCGGGCGTTATCGCACGTCAGTCCGTGTCCCAGCCGATGCAAACCGGCCTGAAGGCAATTGACTCGATGGTGCCGATCGGCCGTGGCCAGCGCGAGCTGATCATCGGCGACCGTCAAACCGGTAAGTCCGCCGTTGCGGTTGATACCATCATCAACCAAAAGGGCCAGGACATGACGTGTATCTACGTCGCGATCGGCCAGAAGGCTTCCACGGTCAAGAACATCGTGCGCGCTCTCGAGCAGCACGGCGCGATGGAGTACACCATCGTCGTTGCCGCCAACGCTTCCGAATCCGCCGCGATGCAGTATGTCGCTGCGTACTCCGGCTGCGCCATGGGCGAATACTTCCGCGACCGCGGTCAAGACGCACTGATCATTTATGACGACCTGTCCAAGCAGGCTGTTGCTTATCGTCAGGTTTCCCTGCTGCTGCGCCGTCCGCCGGGCCGCGAAGCATATCCCGGCGACGTTTTCTATCTCCACTCCCGTCTGCTCGAGCGTGCAGCACGCGTGAACCCCGACTACGTCGAAGCGTTCACCAATGGCGAAGTGAAGGGCAAGACCGGTTCGCTGACCGCACTGCCGATCATTGAAACCCAGGCAGGTGACGTTTCCGCGTTCGTTCCGACCAACGTGATTTCCATTACCGACGGCCAGATCTTCCTCGAGACCTCGCTGTTCAACGCAGGTATCCGTCCCGCGATTAACGCAGGTATCTCGGTGTCCCGCGTCGGTGGTGCAGCACAGACCAAGGTCATCAAGGGCCTGTCCGGCGGTATTCGTACCGACCTGGCGCAGTACCGTGAACTGGCCGCGTTCGCGCAGTTCGCTTCCGACCTCGACGAAGCAACCCGCCGCCAGCTGGACCGCGGTGCGCGCGTGACCGAACTGCTGAAGCAGCCGCAGTACTCGCCGCTGCCGATCTCGCTGATGGCCGTGTCGCTGTTCGCAGTGAACAAGGGCTACTTCGACGACATCGAAGTGAAGAAAGTGCTGGCATTCGAAGCCGGCCTGCACAACTTCATGAAGACCAGCCACGGCGCCCTGCTGCAGAAGATTGAAGACTCCAAGCAACTCGACAAGGACGGCGAAGCCGAACTTGCCGCCGCGATTGCCGCCTTCAAGAAAACTTTCTGATCACTGGAGCTGAAGGAGTAATTACTCATGGCTGCAGGCAAAGAGATACGCGGCAAGATCAAGAGCGTCGAGAACACGAAGAAGATCACCAAGGCGATGGAAATGGTCGCCGCATCCAAAATGCGCAAGGCGCAGGACCGGATGCGTTCGGCCCGTCCCTACAGTGACAAGATTCGTAATATCGCCGCTCACTTGGCGCAGGCCAACCCGGAGTACACGCACCCCTTCCTGGTCAAGCAGGACACGGCAAAGACAGTGGGCATCATCGTCGTCACGACCGACAAGGGTCTGTGCGGCGGCATGAACACCAACGTGCTGCGTCAGGTGACCAACAAGGTGCGCGAGCTCGAAGGTCAGGGCAAAAAGGTTGAAGCAGTCGCAATCGGCAACAAGGGTCTCGGTTTCATGAACCGAATCGGCGCCAAGGTCGTGTCGCAGGCCGTCGGCCTCGGCGACACGCCGCACCTGGACAAGTTGATCGGCCCCGTCAAGGTGCTGCTCGACGCGTACCAGGAAGGCAAGCTCGATGCGGTCTACCTGTTCTACACGAAGTTCATCAACACGATGAAACAGGAACCGATGATGGACCAGTTGCTGCCGTTGTCGGCAGAGCGTATGGAAACGGACAAGAATTCGCACTCGTGGGATTACATCTACGAGCCGGATGCCCAGTCCGTGATCGACGAACTGCTGGTGCGATATGTCGAAGCGCTGATTTACCAGGCCGTCGCCGAGAACATGGCGTCGGAACAATCGGCGCGCATGGTGGCGATGAAGGCTGCTTCCGACAATGCAGGTAACGTGATCGGCGAACTGAAGCTTGTCTACAACAAGACTCGCCAGGCTGCGATTACCAAGGAACTGTCCGAGATCGTCGCCGGTGCGGCTGCGGTTTAACTAAAAGAATCTACTTATATTGAAGGAACGAAAATGGCTGAAGGCAAAATCGTTCAGTGTATCGGCGCCGTGGTTGACGTGGAGTTTCCGCGTAACGCGATGCCCAAGGTTTACGATGCCCTGAAGATGGCAGGCTCCGCGCTGACCCTCGAAGTGCAGCAGCAGCTGGGTGACGGCATCGTCCGTACCATTGCGCTGGGCTCTTCCGACGGTCTGCGTCGTGGCATGGTGATCCAGAACACCGGCGCACCGATCTCCGTGCCGGTTGGTCCGGCAACGCTGGGCCGCATCATGGACGTGCTGGGTAACCCGATTGACGAGCGTGGTCCGGTCAACGCAACCCAGACCGCATCGATCCACCGCAAAGCGCCGGCATACGACGAGCTCTCCCCGTCGCAGGAACTGCTGGAAACCGGCATCAAGGTGATCGACCTGGTCTGCCCGTTCGCCAAGGGCGGTAAGGTCGGTCTGTTCGGCGGTGCAGGTGTGGGCAAGACCGTGAACATGATGGAACTGATCAACAACATCGCGAAGGCACACTCGGGTCTGTCCGTGTTCGCCGGCGTGGGTGAGCGTACCCGTGAAGGTAACGACTTCTACCACGAAATGGCTGACTCCAAGGTCGTTGACCTGGACAACCTGGCCAACTCGAAGGTGTCGATGGTCTACGGCCAGATGAACGAGCCGCCGGGCAACCGTCTGCGCGTGGCGCTGACCGGTCTGACCATTGCGGAATCCTTCCGTGACGAAGGCCGCGACGTTCTGTTCTTCGTGGACAACATCTACCGTTACACCCTGGCCGGTACCGAAGTGTCCGCACTGCTGGGCCGTATGCCTTCCGCGGTGGGTTACCAGCCGACGCTGGCCGAAGAAATGGGCCGCCTGCAAGAGCGTATTACCTCGACCAAGACCGGTTCGATCACCTCCATCCAGGCCGTGTACGTGCCTGCGGATGACTTGACCGACCCGTCCCCTGCAACCACCTTCGCCCACCTCGACTCCACCGTCGTGTTGTCGCGTGACATCGCTGCACTGGGTATCTA
>DASPMV010000080.1:0-10393 GCA_035626875.1 Noviherbaspirillum sp.
CCGTTTTCACGCCTGATCTACCCCGTGCCTGAACCCGGCGGCCTCGGGGTACACCTCACCCTCGATATGGGCGGCCAAGCGCGCTTCGGGCCGGATGTGGAATGGCTTTCACCGTCGCTGGAGGACATCGACTACAGCGTCGATCCCGACCGCGCCACCGCTTTCTACCGCGAAATCCGCGCCTATTGGCCAGACCTCGCCGATGACGCCTTGCAGCCGGCCTATTCCGGCGTGCGTCCCAAAATCACGCCGCCAGGTGCGCCCGCCGCGGACTTCCTGTTCGCCTCGCATGGCACGCCGCGTTACCTTGGCCTCTACGGCATCGAGTCGCCGGGCTTGACCGCGTCACTCGCGATTGCGGCGCACGCGGCAGCCCTGCTCGGCCTCTAGCCTCAGGAAGCGACCAGGAAATCGATCACGATTTCGCCCGGCTCGCGCTTGACGTAGGCCATCTTGATGCGCGGTCCAAACAGGTTGTCGATCTGCGCGAGCAACGGCAATGGGTCGTGGTCATTACAGAAGCGCATCGTTTCGCCCGGTTCAAGGGAATCGAGTGCGCCGAAAATCGCCGCGTGACGAAAACGCTTCGCGACGCCGCGCGCGTCAAACGGGTAAATACCACCGGAAGTAATCGGACGAGAACAATCGTGTGACATGCCATGACTCCTTAAGTTGGACAAGCTGGGAATGCACGCTTCAGGACAAGCGGCGTTAACATTCATCATAAATGAATCTTTATCCTGGGGCAATGAAAACCGACGCATTTCCGCGACACCCGTCGAGTTGGCATAAAATCCATGGAAGCCGACGAACTTCTTCCCCCATGTCTACCCAGACCGCGCTCTACACCGTTGCCGAGATTCGCGAGATCGAACAGGCCAGCCTTGCCGCCCTGCCTGAAGGGACGCTGATGCAGCGTGCCGGCAAGGCCGCCGCCCAGATCGCCCTTGGCCTTCTAGCCAACGCGTCATCCGGTGCGCGCGTCCTTGCATTTGCCGGTCCCGGCAACAATGGCGGCGATGCGGTGGAAGCGGCGCGCCTCCTCGCGGAGCACGGACTCGATGTCACCGTGCTGCTATGCGCAGATACCACTCGCCTCCCTGGCGACGCACGGCACGTGCTGGAGCGCGCGCGCAACAGTCCCCTGAACATCGTGGAGGCGGCCACGGCATCGATTGAAACGATAAGCGAGTGCGACCTTGCAATTGACGGCCTGTTCGGCATCGGCCTGACCCGCCCGATCGCTGGCCTGCATCGCGGCCTCGTGGAACGCATCAACTCGCTACCCTGCCCGGTCCTCGCGCTCGATGTCCCGAGCGGACTCGACGCTGACACGGGAGCGGTTATCGGCGAGGACGGGATAGCGGTTCGCGCCACCCATACCGTCACCTTCATTGCGAACAAGCCGGGTCTGCACACGCTGTATGGACGCGACTGCGCGGGCCACGTGCACGTTGCCGGGCTGGGCGTCGAAGCCGACCGGTTCAAACCTGCCCGGATGCACTTGAACACAGTCGAGACGTTTTCCGGCTTTTTCAAGAGGCGCCAGCATCATTCCCACAAAGGGACCTTCGGCGACGTCATCGTTGTCGGCGGCGCGCCCGGCATGGCTGGTGCCCCCATCCTTGCCGCACGGGCTGCCGCGAAGTGCGGCGCCGGACGCGTATACCCCGCCTTTATCGGCGAACCGCCTGCTTATGACAGCATGCAGCCGGAATTGATGTGTCGTGCTGCTGCCACCCTGGAGTTTTCCTTTGGTGCACTGGTCGCCGGGCCGGGCATGGGCGTATCGAGGGACGCCCACGATGTGCTCGCAAGAGCACTGCACTGCCCGGGGCCGCTCGTGATTGACGCCGACGCACTGAACCTGATCGCTACCGAACCGGGCCTTCAATCCCGGACGTCCGAGCGTACTTCCGCAACGGTCATCACGCCGCATCCGCTTGAGGCGGCGCGGCTACTTGGTTCGACGACGCAGGAGGTGCAATCGAACCGCCTGCACGCGGCGCGCGCGCTTGCACAGCGTTTTCAGTCGATAGTCGTCCTCAAGGGATCCGGCAGCATCATCGCCCGTCCTGACGGAGAAATCGCGATCAACACCACCGGCAATCCGGCCTTGGCGACGGCAGGTACGGGCGACGTGCTTGCGGGCGTGTGCGGTGCCCTCCTCGCGCAAGGATTCCCGGCTTGGAATGCCGCCCTGGCTGCGACCTGGCTGCATGGCCAGGCTGCCGATATGCTGGTGGGCCAAGGAACTGGGCCCATCGGCCTCACGGCCAGCGAACTGATCCCTGCGCTTCGCACACTCTTGAACCAGCTCACGGAAGCGCATGCAGGCAACCACACCGCGCACTAGGCTCTGGCTTGGTATCGCCTGCCTTGTACTCGGACAATGGACGCTGTCCCTGCTCGACACGGCGGGGAAGCTGCTGGCCCAATCCGGCTACCATGTGGTCATGATCGCGTGGATGCGATACTCGCTGAATACGCTGCTGATGGCCGCGGTCCTTGCCCCGCACTTCTACCGCAAGCACGGTCACAGTATCCTGCGCACGCGCCGGCCTGGCCTGCAGCTCTTTAGGGCGACACTCCTGTTGCTGTCGACGGTCGTCTTCTTCTCCGTGCTGAAAATCGTTCCGCTTTCCGAAGGCACGGCAATGAATTTCTGCGCCCCGCTATTCGTGCTCGCCATCTCGCCCTGGCTGCTCAAGGAAAAATCCTACGTTTCGCGCTGGGCCGCCGTCGTGGTCGGCTTTACCGGTTTGCTGATCGTCATGCGTCCCGGTGGCAGCATCTCACCTGCAGGCGTGATGCTCGGCCTCCTGTCGGCGCTGATCTTTGCTGCAGTGGTCGTCCTCACCCGCAAGACCAACCAGTTCGATCATCCGATGGTCACGCTCTTCTACGGCGGCCTGGTGGGAATGGTCATCAGCACGGCCATCGTTCCCTTCTTCTGGACGCCGCATGTGCCGACGACGGGCGAATGGCTGATCCTTGCATCCACCGGCATCACCAGCACGATCGGGCATCTGCTGGTGAACAGCGCATACAAACATGCCGAAGCCTCGCTCCTGGCGCCGTACGCCTATTTGCAGATCATTTCGGCGACGACCATGGGCTGGCTGGTCTTTGGCCAGTTGCCGGATAGCCTGACGGCTGTGGGGATAGGAATCATCTGCGCGGGCGGCGTGGGAATCGCCTATGTCGAACACCGCCGCGTACACATGGATACGTCGACGTCGCGTTGACTATGTCAGCTGGCCGGCGGCAATGGTGATCGTGCGCCGGCAGCGGGCGGCAATCGAAGGATCGTGGGTGACGAGGACCAGGGTCGAACCTCGCTCCTCATTCAGCTCGAACATCAACTTGATAACCGCCTCGCCGGTTGCCGCATCAAGACTGCCTGTCGGCTCATCGGCGAACAGCAAGGGCGGCTCGGTCACGAAGGCGCGTGCCAGTGCCACACGCTGCTGCTCACCGCCGGAAAGATACTTCGGATAATGCCGAAGCCGGCTGGACAGGCCGACTCGTCCCAGCATCGCTTCCGCCTTGGTGCGCGCGTCGTCATCGCGGCGCAGCTCGAGCGGAAGCATCACATTCTCCAGTGCCGTCAGGTGCGCAAGCAGCTGGAACGACTGGAAGACGAATCCGAGTTTCGCCTGCCTCAGACCAGCCCGTCCATCTTCATTCAGCGCAAAGATATCGACGCCGTCAAGCTTGACTGTCCCTTCGGACGGCGTATCGAGCCCTGCCAGCAAGCCGAGCAAGGTCGATTTCCCCGACCCTGACGCCCCGACGATCGCCAGCGTCTCCCCAGCCTGCACGGTAAAATCGATATCACGCAGAATCGTCAGCTCGCCGGTCGCATCCGCGACACGCTTGCTCAGATGAATGGTTTCAATCGCAGCAGTTTTCGAGGAAGGTCCAGGCATGCAGGATATGATCAGGAAATTGGGAAAAGGAATTGAATGGTGTCGGATGGCGGCGGCGTTGACATTGGTCTTGTTCGCAACGAGCGCCTATTCTGCATCAAAAACAGTGCTCGTGCTCGGTGACAGCCTCTCGGCGGAGTACGGGATCGCGCGCGGCGCCGGGTGGGTGACACTGCTTGAGCAACGCATCAAGGCCGAACAAATCGATGCCAGCATCGTCAATGCCAGCATCAGCGGGGAAACGACCAGTGGCGGCAAGGCAAGGCTTTCGGAGTTGCTCGGCCAGCATCGTCCATCGATCGTCGTGATCGAGCTGGGAGGCAATGACGGCCTGCGCGGCCTTCCACTGTCGGCAGCGGAAGCAAATCTGCGCGCAATGATCCAGGAGTCCCAGAAGGCGAAGGCAAAGGTCCTGCTGGTTGGCATGCAGATTCCGCCAAACTACGGGCGCGACTACGCCGAACGTTTCTCCGGCCTCTATCAAAAGCTATCGAAGGAAGCCAAGGTTCCGCTCGTGCCTTTCCTGCTTGAAGGTGTTGCCAGCCGCCCGCAACTATTCCAGGCAGACCGGATACACCCGCTCGCCGAAGCGCAGCCGATCATGCTGGACAATATCTGGCCGCATCTGAAGCCGCTGCTGTCGAAGTAGACATCGGCAGGCGAAAAAAAACCGCTCGACAATGCGAGCGGTTTTTTATTTGCGGAGCCGATTATTTCTTGTCGGCAGTTTCCCCGTCTGCGGGCTTGGCCGGCTTGCTCAAGATCTCCACCTTCGCCTTCTTCTTCAATGCCTCCAAATAGGCATGGGATTCAAGCTGCGCCAGCGCGCCGGCAATTTGCTGCTGCTCTGCCTGGCGCCTTGCCGTGTCGACGCTGGCCGGCTGGCTCACCTTGTTGATGCGATAGAGCGCATGGCCCTGGCCAGGCAATTCAACACTGACATACGACGGCAGCTTGGTGGTATCCGCCCGCATGACTGCGACTAGCGCCTCGGGACGTACATCCTGGTTCTTCACGCGGGAAACGGTCTTGGGATTCGAGAATCCCGCTGCCTCGCCACCACCTTTGAGCGCCGCCAGCTTTTCTTCGGCTGCCTTCCGTGCCAGGCTAGCGGCCTCGATCTGGATGACGCGCTCGCGGACGATGGATTGCACTTCCTCGAACGGACGCTTCGTCACCGGCTTGTACTCCACGACGCGGCCGGCAACCAGTGTGCTCGGCGCCACCTCAACTGCCTCGGTATTGCGCTTGTTCTTGATCGCATCGTCAGAGAACAGTACACCCAGGAACTTCGGATGGTTGAACGGCGCGTTTGGCGCCACGGCCGGATTCGGCTTTCGCGTCAGTCCGTTAGCCGTTTCGATCTTCAGGCCCAGCTTGTCGGCGACCGGCTTCAGGCTGTCGGATTGTTCGTACACCATGTTGCTGAACTGCTCGGCCATCTCGGAAAACTTCTTGGTCGCGAGCTGCTTCTTGATCTCCGCGGCAATCTGGCCTTTCACGGCATCGAGGCTCTTCGCCGATCCCGGCTTAATGCCGGTGACCTGGATGATATGGAAGCCAAAATCGGACTGGACCACATCGCTGATCTCGCCTTCCTTCAGCTTGAATGCCGCTTCTTCAAACGGCGGGACCATCATGCCCTTGCTGAAGAAATCGAGGTCGCCTCCACGCTCGGCGGAACCGGGGTCCTGCGAATTTTCCTTGGCGAGCCTGGCGAAATCAGCCGGGTTCTTGCGCAACTGTGCGAGCAGCTTTTCAGCCTTCTCCTTTGCAGCGGTCTTTTCCGCTCCAGACGCACCTTTTTCCGCCTTGATCAGGATGTGGCTCGCGCGGCGCTGTTCCTCGTCCACGAAGCGCTTCGCATTCTGATCATAGTAGGACTTGATATCCGCGTCACTGACGGAAATCTGCGAAGCCACAGTGTTGCTGTTGAGCACGACATACTCCGCCCTGACCTGCTCCGGGATCTCGAACTGCGCCCCGTTCTTCTCGTAATACGCCTTCAGCATCTCGTCGGTAACCTTCACCTGCGGCGCAAAGTCGGATGCCTTGAACAACAGCTCCTGCACTTCACGTTCCTGGTCGCTGAGGTCGGAGAGGCGGTTCGCCACAGCCTTGGGGGCGAATGCCGTTCCCTGGATGGCACCGCCCACCTGCTGCAGGGTCAGATCGCGACGCAACTGCGCTTCGAACATTGCCGGCGTCATGCCTTGCGCGGCCAGTGCAGACTTATAGCGCTCGACATCGAACTTGCCGTCGGGGCCGGTCAGACCCGGCATGGCAAGAATGTTCTGTTGCAAGGTCTGGTCGCTGACGGACAGTCGGCCCTTTGCAGCTTCCGCCGCAACCACACGTTGCGCGATCAACCCGTCGAGGATTTCCTGCTTTGCTTCCGGCGTGTCCAGCATCTTCGGATCGAACTGCGCACCGAACATTTGGCGGAACCGTTCCATCTGTTCACGCTGTGCAGCGTCAAGTTCCTGCTGGGTGATCGCGTTGCCGCCCACCTTAGCAACGGCATTTCCACGTTCATTGAATTGGGTATAACCCTCAAGCCCGAAAAACACGAATGACGGGAAGATGAACAGCAGGAGCACGAACTGCATCAGGCGTTGATGCGTACGAATAAAATCAAACATGGTCGGTCCTACAGGCGTACAGATTGTGAGAACGAAATTTCGAAAACGAGGTTTCGCCGGAGCGCTGTTTCAAGCACGTCGGATCAAGACTCCCCCGCTGCCATTCGACACCAGGTCGCCGACAACATTCTCGGAGGCACTTCAAAAATCCTTCGCGCATAAGAAAAAAGGCGAACTCGCGTTCGCCTTTTTCGTTTTTGGCGGAGTGGACGGGACTCGAACCCGCGACCCCCGGCGTGACAGGCCGGTATTCTAACCGACTGAACTACCACTCCTGAAACTCTACTGCATAGCCTGGCTGCTTTTGGTGGGTGCTGAGAGGCTCGAACTCCCGACCTACGCCTTGTAAGGGCGCCGCTCTACCAACTGAGCTAAGCACCCTGGATCCACACTTAGTCAGCCAAACTTCACGACGTTTGTCACCACGTCGTAAAAAACAAGATTATATAGCATCTTTTATCGAGATGCACTACCTAATTAGTTCAGTGCATCCTTGAGTGCCTTACCCGGACGGAACTTGGGTACTTTGGCAGCTTTGATCTTGATCGCGTCACCAGTACGCGGATTGCGGCCGGTGCGTGCTGCACGCTTGCCGACGGTGAAAGTGCCGAAACCGACCAGGGTTACGGAACCGTTCTTTTTCAACGTGGTTTTGACTGCGCCGATCAGTGCATCGAGCGCGCGCGTTGCGGCTGCCTTCGAAATGTCCGCGGTCCCGGAGATGTGATCGATTAGTTCGGTTTTGTTCACTGACGCCCCCTCAAGAAAGTTGGATTTTGTGATGCCTGTTTATGGCTCTTTTTGTAGCACAAGCGACACAAAATGCAGATAAGAAATTTTCTGCAGCCCGTATTAAACAAGTCGCAAAGCCTTGTGTCAAGCGGTTTCCCGGGCAGTTGCCTAACAGCGATCAAGACTTACAGACAAAGTCCGACGCTGAATTTTTGGGCAGCGCAATGGCATAAAAAAAGCGCTCCGAAGAGCGCTTTTTTGGTGCGGTTTTAGATCAGTGTTTGACGACGGTCGGATCAGCAGTTCCTGTTGCCGCGGTGACGGCCGTATCAACTGGCGCATCCACATCCGTCAGTGGAACCGGTTGGCGTTCCAGCGCAACTTCAAGCACTTTTTCGATCCAGCGAACCGGAACGATCTCGAGCTTGTTCTTGACGTTGTCCGGAATCTCGGCGAGGTCCTTCACGTTTTGCTCCGGAATCAGGACAGTCTTGATTCCGCCGCGATGCGCCGCCAGCAGTTTTTCCTTCAAGCCGCCGATCGGGAGCACCTCACCACGCAACGTGATCTCGCCGGTCATCGCCACGTCCGCACGCACCGGGATACCGGTCAGCACGGACACCAGCGCGGTCGTCATCGCGATACCAGCAGACGGACCATCCTTCGGCGTCGCACCTTCGGGAACGTGGATGTGGATATCGCTCTTGCCAAACAGCTCGTTTTTGATGCCCAGGCGCTTCGCACGGCTGCGCACGACAGTACGGGCTGCCTCGATCGATTCCTTCATCACATCGCCCAGCGTACCGGTACGAATGATGTCGCCCTTGCCCGGCATCGTCATCGCTTCGATCGTCAGCAGGTCACCGCCCACTTCCGTCCATGCGAGGCCGACCACCTGGCCGATCTGGTTCTCTTTCTCCGCGATGCCGAAGTCGTAGCGGCGCACGCCGAGGAACTTGTCGAGGTTCTTCGACGAGACGACGACCTTGCGATCCTGCTTCTTCAGAAGCAGCATCTTCACGACCTTGCGGCAGATCTTGGACACTTCACGCTCAAGCGAACGAACACCTGCTTCACGCGTGTAGTAGCGGATGATGTCGCGAATTGCCGACTCGGACACCGTGATCTCGTCTTCCTTCAGGCCGTTATTGGTGATCTGCTTCGGCAGCAGATAACGCAACGCGATGTTCGTCTTTTCGTCTTCCGTGTAACCCGAGAGGCGAATGACTTCCATGCGGTCCAGCAGCGCAGGCGGAATGTTAAACGAGTTCGATGTCGCAACGAACATCACGTCGGACAGGTCGAAGTCCACCTCGACATAGTGGTCCGAGAACGTGTGGTTTTGTTCCGGATCCAGCACCTCGAGTAGTGCCGACGACGGGTCGCCACGGAAGTCCTGGCCGAGCTTGTCCACTTCGTCCAGCAGGAACAGCGGATTGCGCACGCCGACCTTGGACAAGCTCTGCAGGATCTTGCCCGGCATGGAGCCGATGTACGTACGACGATGGCCGCGGATTTCGGCTTCGTCACGGACACCGCCGAGCGCCATGCGGACGAACTTGCGGTTCGTTGCACGTGCGATCGACTGACCGAGCGAAGTCTTGCCGACACCGGGAGGGCCGACCAGGCACAGGATCGGGGCCTTCAGCTTGTCCACGCGCTGTTGCACGGCGAGGTACTCGAGGATGCGTTCCTTGACCTTTTCCAGGCCATAGTGTTCGCTTTCCAGCACCTTCTCGGCGTTGGACAGCTCGTTGTTGACCTTGGATTTCTTCCGCCACGGGAGGCCGATCAGCGTGTCGATGTAGTTGCGCACGACAGTCGCTTCAGCGGACATCGGCGACATCAGCTTCAGCTTCTTCAGTTCGGACTGCGCCTTCTCGCGTGCCTCTTTCGGCATGCGCGCGGCAATGATCTTCTTCTCGAGTTCCTCGAGGTCTGCGCCCTCCTCCCCTTCGCCGAGTTCCTTTTGGATCGCCTTGACCTGCTCGTTCAGGTAGTACTCGCGCTGCGATTTCTCCATCTGCCGCTTCACACGGCCGCGAATGCGCTTCTCGACTTGCAGGATGTCGAGTTCCGCCTCGAGCTGGCCGAGAAGATGCTCGTGGCGCTTGGCCACATTGAAGATCTCGAGAATGATCTGTTTTTGCTCAAGCTTAAGCGGCAGGTGCGCTGCTATGGTGTCAGCTAGGCGGCCTGCATCGTCTATTCCTGCCAACGAAGTAAGAATCTCCGGAGGAATCTTCTTGTTCAGTTTGACATACTGGTCGAACTGCTGGACGATCGCACGGCGCATGGCCTCCACTTCGGACTCGTCCCCCGACTCGGATTCGACCGGAGTCAGTTCGGCAACGAAGTGCGTGTCGAGCTCACTGATGTGATGAATGCGCGCCCGCTGGGCACCTTCGACGAGCACCTTGACGGTGCCATCTGGCAACTTCAGCATTTGCAGGATATTGGCGACGCAACCGATCTCGTAAATGTCGGATGCAGAGGGTTCGTCCTTGGCTGCGGCTTTTTGAGCGGCAAGCATGATGCTCTTGCCTTGTTCCATCGCAGCTTCAAGAGCCTTGATCGACTTGGGCCGGCCAACGAAGAGCGGGATCACCATATGCGGGAAGACAACAACGTCCCGCAGCGGCAAAAGCGGCAGTTGGGTGTGTTCAGTTAGTGTTGTAGAAGTCGTCATGGCGAACCTTATTTAATAGCTTGTTAATGATGTAGGCACTGGCAGCCAAAACTCAAGTCCAAGCGGCAATAAAAAACACTCTGTTTCAACCCTTTCTTTCAATGCTAGCAATAAAAAAAGCCACACACGAAGTCGCCCTCGGGTGGCTTTGCGATGGAAGCCTGTGGTGATTCCTGTATCTCAAATTTTACTGCTTCTGGAAAAAAACGGGCTTGAGTCCATGGTGTTCTAAAGGGTGAGGGTTAGGCTTACTGCTACTTTGCCCCGGATACCTTGGGCTGCTCGTGATAAATCAACAAGGGTTTCGCTCCGTTGATGATGCAGTTTTCATCGATCACCACCTTGGCGACATTCTGCTGGCTCGGCAATTCAAACATCACCTCCAGCAACGCATGCTC
>DASPMV010000081.1:0-10162 GCA_035626875.1 Noviherbaspirillum sp.
CGGCGGCATTCGGTGCATTGAAGCGAAGCACGTGCGGCAGCACCAGCGAATTCGACAAGCCATGCGGGACATGGAAGATGCCGCCGATCGGGTAGGCGAGGGCATGCACCGCGGCGCAGGGCGCGTTGGCGAACGACTGTCCGGCCAGCATCGCGCCGAGCAGCATGGCTTGGCGAGCCGCAAGGTTTTTCCCATCTTCACAAGCGGTGATGATATTGCTGGAGAGCAAGGCAAGCGCCTGGCGAGCCAGCATGTCTGACAGCGGATTCTTTTTCAGCTTGGTGGTGTAAGCCTCGATCGCATGCACCATGGCATCGATGCCAGTGGCGGCCGTGACCTTTGGCGGCAGGCCGATGGTCAGTTCTGCATCGAGGATGGCGAGGTCGGCATAGAGCTGGGGCGAGACGACGCCCATCTTGGTCGTCGCGCCGGTCGTTACAATCGAGATCGGTGTCACTTCCGAGCCAGTACCAGCAGTGGTGGGAACTTGCACCAGCGGTACGCGACTGCCCTTGACGTTGCCAATGCCGTACATGGATTTAAGGTCTTGCTCGCTGTCCACCAGAACGGCGATCAGCTTGGCGACGTCCATCGAACTGCCGCCGCCGAGGCCGATCACGAGATCGATTTCGTTTTTCCGAGCATCGGCAACTGCCTGCAGCACAACCGGTTCCGGCGGATCGGCAACGACATCGGAAAAGGTGCTCACCGTCAGTCCGGCTTCGCGCAGGCTCGCGATGGGCGCGTCGACCAGACCGGTCTTCAGGAAGCCACCGTCGGTGACGACCAGTGCACGGCGGGCTTTCGGGAAATGTTGCTGGACCAGCGCGCCGATGCGTTTAACGGCGCCGATTTCGGACACGATGTGCGGAACGGTGCTGAATGTAAAGGCACCGAGGGCTGTTGTTGTGCTCATCTCTTCTCCTTGTGTGGATCTTCTATTGTAGCAAGGGGAGGTTGTCATGGTAGTGAGTCAGCCGGGCAGGGCAGCGTAAAGCATGCTTACAATTTACGACGCTTATGTTGTGCGTTTGGTATAGCGGAGGATGGATTCGGGGACTAGGATGAATTGATGGCTACCGGAAACATTTTGCCCGGTTTGGCATCCAAGTGTTTCACGTGAAACATAACCTTCCACTGACATGACTGATCCTGCCATCATTTTCCAGCGCACCCACAGCGGCCGCGAAGAAATCCACAAAAAGAGCCACGGGCTGACACAGAGCGAACGCCTTGTCCTGATCATGGTGGATGGGGTGTCTTCCTACAAAGAAATCCGCGCGAAGCTTGCGGTGCTGACGGATGAACGCTTCGACCGCGCGCTGCAAAAGCTCCAGGCCAAGGAGCTTGTCCTGGAAGTCTTCATGCCCCTCGACGGCCAGCCGCCCGAAGAAATCGAACGGACAGTCATTGACCGCTTCCTCCAGCAGGACCCAATGGACCCGGTCACGGTGATCCTCCGTGATCCCGAGGACGAGCTGGGAATGCTGAGCCACGATATCCAGACCAGTACTTGGACCGCTACTCCCGCGCCGGTTCCCGCGACAAGCAGCGTAGAAAATACTTCGACCGTTGCCACGGTGGCGGAAACGGCCGTCGAGGACGCGCCGGTGCTGGCCGTTCCGACGTCGCCACCAAGCCGTCCCTCTTGGCCCGAACCGAATTTGGATGCCGATGATGTCCAGGCTGCCGATGCCTTGATGGAAGAGCTGCGGGTGAAGAGGATGCAAAAGCCGGTCGCACCGGTGACGCAGCCCGCGCCAATCGTCATGCCCCAGCCGGTCATCCAGGAAGCGTACGAGGAGTTGAATCCGTTCAAGGCGGTTCACTGGGGCTACTGGCTGATCGTGTCCGGAATGTCCTTCATCGTCGGCTTCGTCCTCGCCCGCATCACCGCCTGACTTTGTTTCACGTGAAACAAAGGAGGCGGAAAGCGTGACTAACGGCAGGGCCGAGGCGAAAAACACTTTATAATCTCGCCTCCGGCCCCGTTCGGCCGCCCACTTCCTTACCCGTCTCTTCGAGGCGAAATATGCTTTTTCCTACTGAATTCGACGTCATCGTTGTCGGCGGCGGTCACGCCGGCACGGAAGCCGCACTGGCTTCTGCCCGCATCGGCCAAAAGACCTTGCTGCTGACCCACAACATCGAAACGCTGGGACAGATGTCCTGCAATCCGTCCATCGGCGGGATCGGGAAGGGGCATCTGGTCAAGGAAGTGGACGCCATGGGCGGCGCGATGGCAATCGCCACCGATGAAGGCGGCATACAGTTCCGCATCCTGAATTCCTCGAAAGGTCCGGCAGTTCGCGCCACCCGCGCCCAAGCCGACCGCATCCTGTACAAGGCCGCGATCCGCCGCCGCCTCGAAAACCAGCCGAATCTCTGGCTGTTCCAGCAAGCGGTCGACGACCTGATGGTGGAGGGCGACCGCGTCGTCGGTGCAGTCACCCAGGTCGGTATCCGCTTCCGCAGCCGCGCCGTCGTGCTGACCGCCGGGACTTTCCTCGACGGGAAGATCCACGTGGGACTCAATAATTACTCGGCTGGCCGCGCCGGCGATCCGCCCGCCATCTCCCTGTCCGCGCGCCTCAAAGAATTGAAGCTGCCGCAAGGCCGCCTGAAGACCGGTACGCCACCCCGCATCGACGGACGCACGATTGATTTTTCCGTGATGGAAGAGCAGCCGGGCGACCTCGACCCGATTCCGGTGTTCTCGGTGATGGGCTCCGCCGACCTGCACCCGAAGCAGTTGCCGTGCTGGATCACTCACACCAACGAGCGCACCCACGACATCATCCGCGGCGGCCTCGACCGCAGCCCCATGTATACAGGCGTCATCGAAGGCGTCGGTCCGCGTTATTGCCCGTCGATCGAAGACAAGATCCACCGCTTTGCCGACAAGAGCTCGCACCAGATCTTCCTGGAGCCGGAAGGGCTGACGACCAACGAGTTCTACCCGAACGGCATTTCGACCAGCCTGCCTTTCGACGTACAGCTCGATCTCGTGCATTCCATGCGCGGCCTGGAGAATGCGCACATCCTCCGCCCCGGGTACGCGATTGAATACGACTACTTCGATCCGCGCGGCCTGAAGTCTTCGCTGGAAACCAAGGCCATCCAGGGATTGTTCTTCGCCGGCCAGATCAACGGCACGACCGGTTACGAAGAAGCCGCCGCCCAAGGCATGCTCGCCGGCATCAACGCTGCGCTGCAAACCCAGGGACGCGAATCGTGGACACCGCGCCGCGATGAAGCCTACCTCGGCGTCCTGATCGATGACCTGATCACCAAGGGCGTGCAGGAACCCTACCGCATGTTCACCAGCCGTGCCGAGTACCGCCTCAGCCTGCGCGAGGACAACGCCGACATGCGCCTGACCGAAATCGGCCGGGAGCTCGGTTGCGTAAGCGATGCCCAGTGGGAAGTCTTCGACCGCAAGCGCGAAGCCGTCGCCCGCGAACTGGAACGCCTGAAGTCGACCTGGGTCAACCCGCGCATCGTGCCGCCCGCGGAAGCGGAGCGGATTCTCGGCAAGGCCATCGAAAGGGAGTATGCGCTTGCTGACCTCCTGCGCCGCCCCAACGTGAGCTACGAAAACCTGATGACCCTGAAAGGCCTGGAAGGCCAGGACCTCGCCGGCCCGGGTGTCAGCGACGGCACCGTAGCGGAGCAGGTCGAGATCTCGGTCAAGTACGCCGGCTACATCGACCGCCAGGCACGCGAGGTCGAGCGCCACGACCACTACGAAAACCTGAAGCTGCCTGCAGACATCGACTACATGGAAGTCCGCGGCCTGTCGGTGGAGGTCCGCCAGAAGCTGAACAAGCACCGCCCGGAAACTCTCGGCCAGGCTTCCCGCATTTCCGGCGTCACGCCGGCGGCAATCTCCCTGCTGCTCGTGCACCTGAAGAAGGGCGGCTTCAAGGATTTCGCCAACGCGCCGGCGGCGGTGTAAGGACAATCGGCCGATGACATCCTTTCCCCGCGACGAACTCATGCGCACGCTCGCCGAGGGCGCACGCGCGCTGAACCTCAACCTCAGCGAAGCCCAGCTCGGCAAGTTGATGGATTACCTGGCTTTGTTGTCAAAATGGAATGCCGTCTATAACCTGACCGCATTGCGCGATCCCCGGCAGATGGTCACGCATCACCTGCTCGATTCCCTGGCGGTCGTACCGGCATTCGCGGGCGCCAAGAACATCCTCGACGTCGGTGCCGGCGGCGGCCTGCCCGGCATCGTGCTCGCCATCGCGCGCCCCGACATGGGCGTATCGATGGTCGACACGGTCCACAAGAAGACGGCTTTCCTCACACAGGCAAAGGCCGAACTCGGCCTCGCCAACGTCACGGTCTATACCTCGCGGGTAGAGCAGCTGAAGGCGCCGCAAAAGTTCGACGTCATCACCTCCCGCGCCTTCGCCGAACTGAACGACTTCGTCACCTGGTCCGGCCACCTGTTGGAAGAGGGCGGACGCTTCATCGCGCTCAAGGGCGTCATGCCGAACGAAGAAATCGCGCGACTTCCTGCCGGATGGAAAGTCGGCAAGGTAGAATCCCTGACCGTGCCCGGCCTCGACGCCGAGCGCCACCTCGTATTCATCGAAGCAGGAGGGCAGGCTTGAACGCGCTGTTTCATTCCATTGGTATCACCGACGTGTGGCAACTGATCGCTGCCACCATGGTCTTCCTCATGCTGCCCGGTCCCGGCACCTTCTGCGTTCTCACTTGCACCGGCCAGCGCGGATTGCGCGGCGGCTTCGCTTCGCTCGCCGGCCTCATGCTTGGCGATATCGTCCTCATGTTTCTCGCCGCCATCGGCGTCGCTGCGCTGCTGCAGGCGAATCCGCTTCTGTTCCAGGGACTGCAATACCTCGGCGCGGCCTACCTCGCGTATCTCGGACTCCGACTCGTGTTCGCCAAGAGCGAAGAGGGCGGGGCAGTGGTGCCGTTCTCGAATGCCGCCGACTTCCGGCGCGGCTTCCTCGTCACGCTCATCAATCCGAAAGCCATCGTCTTCTACATGGCCTTCTTTCCGCTCTTCATCGATCCCGCGACGCACCAGGGCGCAGTCACCTTCGCGGCGATGGGCGCGGTGATTTCCTGCTGCACCCTGTTCTACGGGAGCCTGCTGGTCTTCGCCGGCAACGCCGCGGCAAAACGCCTCGCACGCAATCGGCGCATCGCGACCTTCGCATCGAAAATGGCGGGCATGTTCCTGATCGGCTTCGGCATCAAACTCACGACAAACTAAAACAACATGGCCAAGATATTCTGCGTCGCCAACCAGAAAGGCGGCGTCGGCAAGACCACCACAGCAGTCAACCTCGCAGCCGGTCTCGCCAGGATCAACCAGCGCGTCCTGCTGGTCGACCTCGACCCGCAGGGCAACGCGACAATGGGCGCCGGCATCAACAAGTCCGAGCTCGAGTCGTCCGTGTATGAAGTGCTGCTCGGTCTTGCCGACGTTAACACCGCACGCAAAAAATCCGAGACCGGCGGCTTCGACGTGCTGCCCGCCAATCGAGAACTTGCCGGCGCCGAAGTGGAAATGGTCGAGCTCGAGAATCGCGAGAAGCGCCTGAAGGACGCCCTCGCCGCCGTCGCGAGCGACTACGATTTCATGCTGATCGACTGCCCGCCCGCGCTGTCGATGCTCACGCTGAACGGCCTCTGCGCTGCGAACGGCGTGATCATTCCGATGCAATGCGAGTACTACGCGCTCGAAGGTTTGTCGGACCTCGTCAACACGATCAAGAAGGTACACGGCAAGCTCAACCCCGACCTCAAGATCATCGGCCTGCTGCGCGTGATGTTCGACCCGCGCATGACACTGTCGCAGCAAGTCTCCGCGCAACTTGAACAGCACTTCGGCGACAAGGTCTTCAAGACCATCATCCCCCGGAATGTGCGACTGGCAGAAGCACCGTCCTACGGCATGCCGGGCGTCACCTTCGATCCAGCGTCGAAAGGTGCGCAGGCCTACGTTTCCTTCGGCGCAGAGATGGTCGAGCGTATCAAAACAATGTAAGGCACTGACAATGGCACTCAAGAAAACCAAGGGACTCGGCCGCGGCCTCGACGCGCTGCTCGGTGGTTCTTCCGAATTCGAGGAAGCCGTCCCGACCGTCGCAGGCGCGCCGTCGACGCTCAACGTCACGCAAATGCAGGCCGGCAAATATCAGCCGCGTACGCGCATGGACGAAGGCGCACTGCAGGAGCTCGCCGCGTCGATCAAGGCACAAGGCCTGATGCAGCCCATTCTGGTGCGTCCGGTCAACGGCGACGGCCGCTACGAAATCATCGCGGGTGAACGCCGCTTCCGCGCCGCGCAAATCGCCGGTCTCTCCGAAGTCCCCGTGCTCGTGAAGGATGTGGACGACCAGGCTGCGGCAGCGATGGCACTGATCGAAAACATCCAGCGCGAAGACCTCAATCCGCTGGAAGAAGCGCAGGGCATCCACCGCCTGATCACCGATTTCAACTTCACGCACGAGCAGGCTGCCGGTGCGGTCGGACGTTCGCGCAGCGCAGTGTCCAACCTGCTTCGCCTGCTGAACCTTGCAAAGCCCGTGCAGACGATGTTGATGGCCGGCGACATCGACATGGGCCACGCCCGCGCATTGCTCGCCGTCGATTCCGCGACGCAGATCACGCTCGCCAACCAGATCGTCGCCAAACGCATGTCCGTGCGCGAAGCCGAAAAGCTGGTCGTGAAAACGACAACCGAACAGGCAGGCAACAAGACGCGCGCAGGCAAGGAAAAGTCCCGTGATCTCGCCCGCCTCGAAGAAGAATTGTCCGACACCTTGGCCACGCAAGTTGCAATCAAGGTCGGCGCCAAGAACAAGGGCCAGCTCATCATCGACTTCGCCAACCTCGACGCACTCGACGGCTTGATTGCAAAGTTGCGCGGCGGCGAATGACGACGACCATCCTCATCCATCCTGGCCTGTTCAATTCAGGCGAAGGACACTGGCAAACGGTGTGGGAAGGCATGCTGCCGAACGCGCAGCGCGTACAGCAGCGTGACTGGATCACACCCGAGCGCAACGAATGGATCGCGACGCTCGACGCGGCAATCGCGACTGCAGAGGGACAAGTGGTGATCGCCGCGCACAGCCTCGGCTGCGCTACCACCGCATGGTGGGCCGCGACATATGCGGGCAAGCCGCAGGCTGCGAAAGTGAAGGGTGCGCTGCTCGTCGCGCCGCCCGACGTGGAGCGTGCAGGCGCGCCCGAGCCCGTTACAGGCTTCGCACCGATGCCGCGAATCCGGCTGCCATTCAAGGCCATCGTCGTTGCATCCTCCAACGATCCCTGGTGCGAACTGCACAGGGCAAGGGACTGGGCCGCAGCCTGGGGCGCTGACTTTCATAACATCGGCGCATACGGCCACATCAATTCCGAAAGCGGATTCGGCGACTGGCCGCAGGGCCGGGACTGGCTGTTCAGCTTCGCCCGCTGAGGACGCCGTCAGGGCAGGGCGGCACCTTCGCCAATCAAGGCCAGCTCATCCTCCTGCGCCTTGCGCATTTAGGCCATCCGCATCGCATACTTCTGCAGGCGCAGGTCCTCCTCGGCAACTGGTTCCCACTCCGGTACCTGGACCGTATCGCCTCCGCCGTCGACGGCAACGAACACAATCAGGCAACGCGTCGTCTTCTTGCGCGTCCCCGTCCTAGGATCGGTCGCCGACACGTCGATCGCGATATGAATGCTCGAATTCCCCGTATGCACGACGGTTGCCGTCACCTCGACGACCTGGCCGATGAAAATGGGTTTATAGAATCGGATCCCGCCGACGAAAACCGTCACGCAGTAATATCCGCTCCAGCCGACTGCGCAGGCATAACCCGCCTGGTCGATCCATTTCATGACGGCGCCGCCATGGACTTTTCCGCCGAAGTTGACGTCGGTTGGCTCCGCCAGGAAGCGAAGGGTGATGGAGCGAGGGGCGGGCCGGTGGGAGTCCATGTGCAGGTCCTTTGAAGAGGCCGCATGCGAAATGCACGCATGGGCAACCATAACAATAAGCATGCCACGGGACAGCTTTCATTGAGCTTTCAATAACTCGTTGATTTGAAAGAAGAAAGAGAAGGAGTGCCGAGAGCGCTGCACCAAGAACGTGCGAACAGTCCGACAAGCTGGCCGAGGCGTCGTCCGGATTCCCGCAAGCGCTGGGTTCGACTCGCCATACCCCGCATTTCCACGTAGGCCAATACGGTAGTTTTACTATAGTCTTATATAAGACTTTCCTTCTGCCAAAGGTTTGACCATCCCTGTGGAAAACACTTATAATCCCGTGGTTTCACAAGACGCCCACAAGAAATACCGCGGCCCGTAGCGGGTGCTTTCAGAAGCCGAAAGCCCCACGGATTGCACCAAAGCGGATCACTAATGCTACGCGTCGTCCTCCTGCAGTTTCTGACCACGATCATCACCGGCCTGATTGCCGGCCTGATCGGAGGATGGCACGCGCTGTTGTCTGCGCTTCTTGGTGGCTTGTGCTGTGTTGTGCCGAACGGCTTGTTTGCATTGCGTTTGTTTATCAGCGCGCGCAAGCCGGGGGCTGTCAACCCGATGACGTTTTTCATCGGCGAATTTATCAAGATTGCATTGACTGTCGCGCTTCTTGGCGTGGTGGTATGGCTGTACCGCGATTTGAACTGGCTGGCGCTACTCGCTGCTTTCATCGTGGCGCTGAAAAGTTACATCATCTTAATATTTAGGCACTGACATGGCATCCACTGGACACGCTCCGACCGCATCAGAATACATAGTCCACCACCTCGGACACTTCTCCACCAAGCATCAGGACAAGATCGTCGACTTCTCGATCATCAACATGGACACCGTTTTCTGGTCCGTGGCGATGGGCGTGCTCGGCTGTTTCCTGATGTGGCTGGCCGCACGCAAGGCAACCTCCGGCGTGCCGGGCCGCTTCCAGGCTGCCGTCGAAATGGTCGTTGAGATGGTCGAAGACCAGTCGAAGGCCATCGTGCATGGCGACCGCCGCTTCATCGCACCGCTGGCCCTGACCGTGTTCGTCTGGGTCGCGCTGATGAACTCGCTGGACTTCCTGCCGGTCGACATGTTCGCCGCGCTGTTCTCCCTGCTCGGCCTCGAAAACGTCATCCCCTACCATCGCGTCGTCCCGACCGCCGACCTGAACGGTACCCTGGGCATGTCCCTCGGCGTTCTGGCCGTCGTCATTTACTACAACATCAAGATCAAGGGCATGGGCGGCTGGCTGCACGAGTGGCTCGCAGCGCCGTTCGGCATCTGGATGGCGCCGTTCAATGTCCTGCTGAACCTGATCGAATACGTCGCCCGTACCGTTTCCCTCGGCATGCGACTCTTCGGCAACATGTACGCAGGCGAACTGCTGTTCCTGCTGATCGCACTGCTCGGCTCGATGGCCACCGCATTCGGTTTCATCGGCCACGTCATCGCCGGCTCGATGTGGGCAATCTTCCACATCCTGATCGTGTTCCTCCAGGCCTTCATCTTCATGATGCTGACCCTGGTGTACATCGGCATGGCCCACGAAGCGCACTAAAGAATCCTCAGGATAGTTGTACGTAACGAAGTTTGTTTTTTAGTTTTTGTTTTCAACCTTAACCTTTTGAAGGAACTCTCATGACTGACATCTCTTTTGTTGCTTTGGCTTGCGGCTTGATCATCGGCCTGGGTGCTATCGGTGCATGTATCGGTATCGCCATCATGGGCGGCAAGTACCTCGAAGCATCCGCACGTCAGCCTGAACTCATGAACACCCTGCAGACCAAGATGTTCCTGCTCGCTGGTCTGATCGACGCTGCATTCCTGATCGGTGTTGGTATCGCAATGCTGTTTGCTTTCGCAAACCCGTTCATCGCGAAGTAATTAGCCTATAGCTGATTTCCAACAGCCGAACCGGTCCCTGGTTCGGCTCTCGTTATTCTGAGAAGGAAAACACCGTGAACTTAAATGCAACCTTGTTTGCGCAGTTCGTGGTCTTCTTCATCCTCGCGTGGTTCACGATGAAATTCGTGTGGCCACCGCTGATGAAGGCGCTCGACGAGCGCGCCGAGAAGATCGCGAGCGGCCTGGCCGCCGCCGACCGGGGCAAAGCAGAGATGGCTGCCGCTGAAAAGCGCGCACAAGCCGAGCTCGCCAC
>DASPMV010000082.1:0-18500 GCA_035626875.1 Noviherbaspirillum sp.
AACACGATCAAGCTAGAGAACCCGCACTTGTGGACTGCAGCGTTTCGCGAAGAGATCAAAGCGTTGTTTTTGCGTGCAGTAGAGTTGGAATATCGCTACGCAGAGGATACAATGCCGCGTGGAGTGCTCGGATTGAATGCACCAATGTTCAAAGGGTACTTGCGATTCATCGCGAATCGTCGCGCACAGCAGATCGGTCTCGATCCGCTGTTCCCGCAGGAAGAGAATCCCTTCCCGTGGATGAGCGAGATGATCGATCTGAAGAAGGAACGCAACTTCTTCGAGACTCGAGTGATCGAATACCAGACCGGTGGTGCACTGAGCTGGGAATGAAGAAGAACCGATCCCGAGTCGATAGCTTCAAGCGGATGGAGAGACAGCAGTCGACTCGCCATCGGTAAAGCGGGACGAGACTGCAAAACCGAGAGGCTACAACCGAACTTAATGGACAGTAGACGAACGATTCGATCTTCTGTGATTCAGCCGCTGTGCTCGACTCTGTCGGGCAAGGCGGCTTTTTCTTTGAAAAACCTGTTGGGTTTTCAGAAACTGTATTCCCACGCCGGCTTTGCTGCCGGCGTTTTTTTTGGCTTCGCGGATCGCAGCGCCTGGAGCGGGTTGATGGTCAGCAGACGGGAGCCAAGGTCGGACCGAGGAGCGGACGTGTACGCGATGTACACCGAGCACCGCAGGACCGAGCTTGGCCCCGTGTGCCGATCAGCAAGCCGCTCTATTGAGCGCGCGACCAGGACCTCCGTCACCGCCGACGCGCGGCGGTGATTTCAAGAAGAGAGGGC
This sequence comes from Noviherbaspirillum sp., assembly GCA_035626875.1. Lineage (GTDB taxonomy): Bacteria > Pseudomonadota > Gammaproteobacteria > Burkholderiales > Burkholderiaceae_D > Noviherbaspirillum. The sequence goes on from DASPMV010000082.1 coordinate 798, forward strand.
GTAGCCGATTGAGGCTGAAGTGCTGCATGTCTGAGGTGATGCAGCAGTTCAGCTGGTGCCGAATTCATTAGCGCAAACAGAAGTTTGCTTGTGCCGATGAATAATCCGCGTGGATCATCGCGATGGTCGATGCGGGTTTCCAACCTCGTAGTTTGAACTTTCTCATCACGTGAAGGAGAAACAAATGGCAACAGCAAAGAAACCCGCTGCTAAGAAGGCAGCCGCGGCGAAGAAGCCGGCAGCAGCCAAGAAGGCGGCAGCTCCGAAGAAGGCAGCAGCTCCGAAGAAGGCAGCAGCAGCCAAGAAGCCGGTAGCCAAGAAGGCAGCAGCAGCCAAGAAGCCGGTAGCCAAGAAGGCAGCGGCAGCGAAGAAGCCGGTAACCAAGAAGGCAGCAGCAGCGAAGAAGCCGGTAGCCAAGAAGGCAGCAGCACCGAAGAAGGCAGCAGCCAAGAAGCCGGTAGCCAAGAAGGCAGCAGCACCGAAGAAGGCAGCCGCCAAGAAGCCGGCAGCCAAGAAGGCAGCAGCTCCCAAGAAGGCCGCAGCCAAGCCTGCTGCGAAAAAGGCCGCTGCTCCCAAGAAGGCTGCAGCTCCGAAGAAGGCCGCTGCTCCCAAGAAGGCAGCAGCCAAGAAGCCGGCAGCCAAGCCTGCCGCTGCAGCAGCTCCTGCTGTGAAGACTGTGCTGAATCCGGCAGCGGCCTGGCCGTTCCCGACCGGCACCCGTCCGTAATAGCCAAGCTTGCTTGGATGCCTGATTAAGTTCAGGCAAAATGCCCGTGGTGTGGCCCGTGCCGCACGACGGGCTTTTTCATTTTTGGAGATCAGATAGTGCTCAACAGCATCCTCACGTTGATTGTCGATACCGTTGCGGCCGTCCTGGGCGGCATGCTGCTCCTGCGTTTCTGGATGCAAGTGGTACGCGTCCGGCCACCGGCTGCGCTCGGACAATTCACGTTCCAGCTCACCGACTGGCTGGTCCGTCCGATGCGGCGCGTGCTTCCGGGCGTCGGCGGATACGACTGGGCCAGCCTGATTGCTGCCTTGGTCGTGATCGTGATCGCCGTCGCGATCAACCTCGCAGTCGTGTCCAGTTTCCACCCCAAGCCGCTGGTACTGATGTCGCTGATGCGCTTCTTTGAATGGGTGTTCTATGGGTTCATGGGCCTGCTTCTCATTGAAGTCATCTTCAGCTGGGTGAACCCGCATGCGCCGCTTGCCCCCTTCATTCGCGCGCTGAATGATCCGCTGCTCCGTCCGCTGCGCCGCGTCGTTCCCCTGATCGGCAACATCGATCTTTCTCCCCTCGTTCTCTTCATTCTCCTGCGCATCGGCCTGATGCTCGTGACCCAGATGGTCATGTCGCTCGCATGACCCGTGACTGGTGTTCCGTCGCCTCGGGAGTGATCCGGATTTCCGTCCAGATCACTCCTAATGCGAAGAAGAGTGAAGTCATCGGTGTTCTGGATGACGTGCTGAAGATCCGGCTGCAGGCGCAGCCGATCGAAGGCAAGGCCAATGAGGCGTTGGTCCGCTTCCTCGCCGACAAGCTTTCCGTCCCGAAGAGTGCCGTGGCAATCGCCCATGGGCACACCAATAAACGGAAAGTAATCGAAGTGAATGCGTCGGACCTCGCGCTTGAACGCGTCAGGGCATCACTGCTGGGTGGGGCGGGCTGAATCCGACCAGCTATCCGATCGGTAATGGAAACAGCTGCCTAATTAATAGCGGGCGACAGTGGAGACGCCATTGACGGTCGTGATCTTGACTGAGTCGCCGATGCGGTAGGGGTCGCCCGGACTGACCCGGTAGGTGCGGCGCTCGCCATCGTCGAGCTGCACAGTGAGTTCGGTGGCTGCGCTGCCCTTGCCGGCCTCTTCCACGCGCTGGCCGGCCATGCCGCCGGCCACGGCACCGCCGATACCTGCTACCGTGCTGCCGGTTCCACTTCCGATTTTGCTGCCTGCGACACCGCCAACGATGGTGCCGATGAACGAGCCCACGCCGGAAGCGCGGCCGCCCCGGACAGCGACGTCGCGTACGTCCGTCACCCGTCCCGCCTGGACGATGGTGCTGCCCTGCGTCGACATCAACGGCGCAGGCGGATTGGAAGTGCATCCGGCAAGCAAGGTCATGGCTATCGCCACGCTGGAAATCGGAACACGAACACGCATGAGGCCTCCCGTCGAATATGCCGATGCGTGCGGATATCAGAATCGGTATCCGAACGCCTTCTGGAAGCGGTCTTCGATCTCCTGACGGCTCGGCTTGTGATTCTGCCCGCCCTGGGAGGCGATCTTGATGGAGCCCATCAGGCTGGCCAGCCGACCGGTGGTCGCCCAGTCCATGCCATTGGTGATCCCGTAGAGCAGACCGGCACGGAAGGCGTCGCCGCAGCCGGTTGGATCGACCACCTGGTCCGCCTGCACGCAGGGGATATCGATACGCTGGCCATCGGTGAAGATCTCTGCGCCCTGTTCACCACGCGTCACGACGAGTGCAGCAACACGCTTGGCGATCTGGTCGAGCGACAGGCCGGTGCGCTCTGTCAAGAGTTCCGCTTCATAATCATTGACCGCGACGTAAGTGGCCAGTTCAATGAAATGTTCCAGCTCTGCACCGTTAAACATCGGCAAGCCCTGGCCCGGATCGAAGATGAAGGGAATGTTGAGGTCCACGCAGTCGACGGCGTGCTGCAGCATCCCATCGCGTCCGTCAGGAGCAACGATGGCGAGCTTCACCGGACCCGCGTCAGCCACCTTGTTCTGGTGCGACATCGTCATTGCGCCCGGGTGGAATGCGGTGATCTGGTTGCTGTTGGCATCCGTCGTGATGAAGGCCTGGGCGGTGTAGCTGCTGTCGATGGTGCGCACGCAGCGGCGCGAGATCTGCAGGCGGTCGAGGCGCTCGAGATAGGGGCCACCGTCCTGGCCGATGGTCGCCATGATCAGCGGATCGCCGTCGAGCAGCTTCAGGTTGTACGCGATATTGCCCGCGCAGCCGCCGAACTCGCGGCGCAGCTCAGGCACCAGGAAGGCAACGTTGATCTTGTGGAGCTGGTCGGCCAGCAGCGCTTCTGAAAAGCGTCCGCCGAACATCATGATGGAGTCGAAAGCGAGCGAGCCGCAGATTAAGGATGTCATGGTTGCCTGCCAAAGGAAGATGGGTGATTGTAGCCGGAACTCGCCGCGATTCCGCCAGGGGATTTCTCAAAGTTTATTAGAACTCATTTCATAAAGAGGAGGGCCCGCGCAGGTGGTCTGGACGGATGCAGTGCAAGGCGCGGCGCTTGCTCAGACTGGGTGTCTGAGCAAGCGTCGCAACGCCGCAATGCGCCGTCCAGACCACCTGCCCGGAGGGTTCGTACCAGAACGCTCGCTGGCCGTGTTGCGCTCCTTGCATGTAGCACCGGCTACATGACGCGTCGCGCGCCTTGCCAGCAAACGTTCTGGTGCGAACGCGGGTCCTCCTCTTTATGAAATGAGTTCTAAGGATAGAACAGGTAGACCCTGTAACCCGAAGCCTTGAGTTGCGTCAATTCGAAGTGCACCTTGACCGGCTGTTCGGAACGCGGGCCGAATCCCTTGTTTGCGTCTGCCGCCTCCGCCAGGTATTCGCGCGGCATGAACACGCGGCGTGCGATCGGTTTTTCGTTGTTGTCGTTGAGGGTCAGCTCGATGCTCGGCCAGGCCTGGGTGGTTGCGCTGTGATTGCGCAGCAGGACAGTCAGTGCAAAGGTGTTGGTGTCAGGGGCCAGCGTCTGCAGCTCGCTTGATTCGATCGACACCGCCTCGATCTGTGCGGGCAGTCCTACCTGGCAGCCCAGGTGTGCGCAGGCTTCGGAAAGCATCGGCTTGGCTGCCGGAAACCACGCGGCCAGCTGGTCGCGGAAAACGTAAGCGCCTTGGGTAAGCAATCCGATGAACAGGAATACGGATGCCGTCGCCATGACGATGCGCAGTGCGCGGCCAATGCGCTGCTTGCGCCGGCCTTGTTTGACGAAACTCGGTTCCTCATATTCCGCGGCTTCCGCATGGTCAAGCGCGTCGCCGTCGGCGAGGTCGGACGCATCGTGTTCGCGGCGCCATGGTTTGCTTTCGAGGTCGTCGATCGCCTGCTCGATTGGGTCTTCGTCCTCGCGCGTGCCGGTCTCTTTCGGTGGCGTGTCGATGACCGGTTCGCGGCGCTCATGGGCGAAGTCCATCAGCGTCATGCGCAGCAGGGGATCATCCTTGCGCGGCTCGTCCGTGGTCGGAGTGGCTTCGAATTCTTCCTTTTCTGCTTCTGCAAGGGTGGTATCCGAGGAATCAGGGAAGACCTTGGGCGGTGCAGGCGGTTCCTTCGGCGGTTCCGGTTCCAGGTCGCTCAGGTCGCCGAGGTCGAAATCCACGCTCGGTGCGAGTTTCTCCTGTGCGGGGGGAGGCGGCGCGGGCTTCGGTTCAGGAGGGGCAGGGTGCGGAACTTCATGCGCCGGACGGTTGATGGCTTGTTCCAGTTCTTCGGGACGAAGCAGGTTTTCGATGCCGTTGAAGATCTGCTTGCACGCGCCACAGCGCACGAGGCCTGCGCGCAGTTTCAACTGGTCATGCGCGACCCGGAATGTCGTTTGGCAATGTGGGCACTGGGTAGCGAGCGCCATCGCTATTTAATCAGCGGCGGACAATTGGCCGGCGAGGGCGACCCAGCCTTCGCGCTCTGCCCACACGGACAGCTTGATGAAGGGGGCGTAGGCGGCAGCGACTTCGTCCGCCTGGCGTTCAAGGACGCCCGACAGCACCAGCCGCCCGCCAGGTGCGACGCGGGACGACAACATCGGCGCCATCAGTTTCAGCGGACTGGAAAGGATGTTGGCAACCACGATATCGTAGGTCTTCTGTTGGGCCGCGGCGGAGAATTCTTCGGGAAGATAATAGTCGATTTCGCAGCCGTTGCGCTCGGCGTTGAAGCGCGCGGATTCGATCGCTTGCGGATCGATGTCGACGCCGCACACGAGGTTGCCGCCGAGCTTCTTCGCGACCATGGCGAGAATGCCGGAGCCGCAGCCGTAGTCGAGTACGGACAGGCCTTGCGGTGCATGTGCTTCGAGCCACTCCATGCACAGCCGGGTGGTCGGATGGCTGCCGGTGCCGAAAGCCAGGCCAGGGTCGAGCTCGAGGACCAGTGCATCCGGATCGGGAGCGTCGTGCCAGCTTGGCACGACCCAGATGTTCTTGCCGATATGGATCGGTTCGAACTGCGATTGCGTCAGGCGCACCCAATCCTGTTCCGCGACTGCACGTAATGTATACGGCGGGACCGCGATGCCGCATTCCGCTGCGGCAGCTGCGACGATGGCGGCGAAGTCTGCGTTTTCGTCGGCCAGCGCGACCACACGGCTGTGGTCCCAGGCCGTTTCCGTCGGTTCCATGCCCGGCTCGCCGAACATGGGCTTTTCCGCGTCGGTGCCTTCGTCGGCATCTTCGACCGAAACCGACAACGCACCTGCTTCCATCAATGCATCGGACAAGGCCTCCGCGTGGTCGCGTGCTACTTCGATGACGATTTCGGTCCAGCTCATAAGAATGCCTTGTTTACTTGGCCGACTTGCCGTTGCTCTTGGGGAGGTCGGGCTTGTCTGCCAGTTTCTGCTCGAGGTAATGGATGTTGGTGCCGCCTTCGATGAAGCGTGCGTCCACCATCAATTCACGGTGCAGGGGGATGTTGGTCTGAATACCTTCGACCACCATTTCGGACAGCGCGATCTGCATGCGGCGGATTGCCTGTTCACGGGTGGCACCGTAGGAGATCACCTTGCCGACCATGGAGTCGTAGGTCGGCGGCACGAAGTAGCCGGCGTAGGCGTGCGAATCGACGCGGATGCCAGGGCCGCCCGGTGCGTGCCAGGCGACGATCCTGCCCGGGGACGGGGTGAACTTGAACGGGTCTTCGGCGTTGATGCGGCACTCGATGGCGTGGCCGGACAGCTCGATGTCGCGCTGGCGGAAACGCAGCTTTTCGCCGGCGGCGATGCGGATCTGCTCCTGAACCAGGTCAACGCCGGTAATCATTTCGGTCACCGGATGTTCCACCTGGATTCGGGTGTTCATCTCGATGAAGTAGAACTCGCCGTTTTCGTACAGGAACTCGAAGGTGCCCGCGCCGCGGTAGCCGATCTTGCGGCAGGCTTCGGCGCAGCGGTCGCCGATCCGTTCGATCAGCTTGCGCGGAATGCCGGGCGCCGGCGCTTCCTCGATCACTTTCTGGTGGCGGCGCTGCATCGAGCAGTCGCGCTCGCCCAGCCAGACGGCGTTCTTGAATTCGTCAGCCAGCACCTGGATTTCCACGTGGCGCGGATTCTCCAGGTACTTCTCCATATAGACTTCCGGGTTGCCGAAGGCTGCGCCGGCTTCCGACTTGGTCATGGTGACGGCGTTGAGCAGTGCTGCTTCGGTATGCACCACGCGCATGCCGCGGCCACCGCCGCCGCCAGCGGCCTTGATGATGACCGGGTAGCCGATCTTGCGCGCGATGCGGATGATTTCCTTCGGGTCTTCCGGCAGCGCGCCTTCCGAACCGGGCACGCAGGGCACGCCGGCCTTGATCATCGCGTGTTTGGCCGACACCTTGTCGCCCATCATGCGGATCGATTCAGGGCGCGGGCCGATGAAGACGAAACCGGACTTCTCGACGCGCTCGGCAAAGTCGGCGTTCTCCGAGAGGAAGCCGTAGCCGGGGTGGATCGCTTCGGCGTCGGTCACTTCTGCCGCGCTGATGATTGCCGGCATATTCAGGTAGCTCAACGAGGATGGCGCGGGGCCGATGCAGACGGATTCGTCGGCGAGCTTCACATACTTGGCTTCGCGGTCGGCCTCGGAGTGGACGACCACGGTTTTGATGCCCATTTCACGGCACGCGCGCTGGATGCGCAAGGCGATTTCGCCGCGATTGGCGATGAGAATTTTTTCGAACATGGCGGGGTGTCTTGCTTGTGTCGTTTTGGGAAGGAGTGGAAGTGCGCGGCTTCTATATATAGAGGCCGCTTGCGCACCTCTTAACCGATCACAAACAGCGGCTGGCCGAATTCGACGGGCTGGCCGTTCTCCACCAGGATTTGCTTGATCACGCCGGAGGCATCGGCGTCGATTTCATTGAGAAGCTTCATGGCTTCGATGATGCACAGGGTGTCGCCTTCCTTGACCGTTGCGCCCACTTCGACGAACGGAGGATTGCCCGGGGAGGACGAGCGGTAGAAGGTGCCGACCATCGGCGACTTCACGATGTGGCCTTCCGGTTCGGCTGCGGCGGCTGCGACAGGAGCGGCAGCGGGGGCGGCGGCAACCGGTGCGGCTGCCGGTGCAGTGACGGTCTGCGGCATGGACTGCGGCTGCATCATCACCACCTGGTTTTGCGGTGCGCCCGAGGATTTGACGATACGGACTTTGCTTTCGCCTTCGGTGACTTCCAGCTCGGCGATGTCTGATTCGGCGACGAGGTCGATCAGCGTCTTGAGTTTTCGTAGATCCATATGAAATTCCTCAGTTTTGTGTACTTATTACAATTGGAATCGCCACAATTATAAGTTGATTGCTGGCGAGATATTGAAAATTACCGAAAATTACAGCTTTTTGAGTGCGAACTCGATCGCGCTATGGTATCCGTCGACGCCCAGCCCGCAGATCACGCCGACCGCGATGGCGGACAGGTAGGAGTGATGCCGGAAGCTCTCGCGTTTGTGGATATTGGAGATATGTACTTCGACAAACGGAATGGCGACACCCGCGAGGGCATCGCGCAATGCGACGCTGGTATGGGTCAGCCCGCCCGGATTGATGACGATCGCATCCACGCCTTCTGTCCTCGCGGCCTGGATGCGGTCGATCAGTGCGCCTTCATGGTTGCTCTGGAAGCAGGCGATGGTCGCGCCAGCTGCGGTCGCTTGTGCGGTCGCAGCCTGCTCGATATCGGCCAGCGTCGTCGAGCCGTACACCTCCGGTTCACGTGTGCCCAGCAGGTTCAGGTTCGGGCCATTGACCAGAAGAAGTTTTTTTGCCATGGAGTTACTACTCCGTTTGACGAGGATGCCGCATTTTGCCGCCAAATGATGCGCGCTGGCAAGGAAAAAGATGCCTTGGCGACTAGAGTCCGCTAAGGGATTTCCGCAGTTCCTCCATTTTCAGTCGGCCGAGGTAGGTCTTCTTTACCTGCCCGTCGCGTCCGATAATGACCGTAAAAGGAAGGCCCCCGCCCTGGTTGCCCAACGCGCGTGACAACTCGCTGCCGTCGATCCCGCCGACGTACAGTGGATAGCTGATACGGTATTTCCTGGCGAAATCGGCGATATTCGAAGCAGAATCAATGCCAATGCCGAGAATCTGGATGTTTTGAGAGGAAATTTCCTGTTGTAATGCCGACAACTCGGGCATCTCGTCGACGCAGGGTGCACACCAGGTTGCCCAGAAGTTGACGACGAGCGTTCGGTCCTTCCACTGGCTGAGCGGTTGAACCTGGCCGTTTGCATCCTTCATGGATTGCGACAGAAATGTGCTGACAGCAGAAGGTTGCGCCGGTGCCGGCGCAAGTCGCTCGTTGGCGAAAAAAATCCCGAAAACGGCGAAGAGGATTGCAACGCCACCGAAAAGAACGGCATTTTTCTTCATTTTTTCTCTGAATCTGCAATTAACGCGCGTACCGCATCCACATTGGCGCGTGCCAGGCGGCCGTCGGGGCCGGTCTTTGGCGCGCCGCGCAGGTCGTCGGTTTCATAAAGCGCAAGATGCACGCCTTCATCATTCCACATGAAACTGACCGTCTCGACCGGGTCGCCACGGCCACTGAAGTGGTTGGACTCCGAGACTTCGAAGTCCACGTTCTTGTTAAGAAGGAAAATCTCGACGTCCTTCGCGCTCTCCGGAAATAGCTGGAGATGGATATCCGAGTGCTCTCCCGCAGTCCCATTCAGGACGGCGCCCGTCAGGTAGGGCGAAAAGCGGGCGAGGTCGTCCATCAGGCGAACGGCCAGCTTGCGCAGGCGCAGCAGGCGCGCGGGCTGGGTGTCGGCGAAAAAGAGTTCATTGTATATACGCACTTCATCTTCGATCTGTGCGTTATCCGGCATGATTTCGCCGCGAACCTTGGCGTTCCCCAGCACCTGTTTCGCCGCTTTTTTCTTGGCGGTGGCGTAATCCGCGCCGTCCTCGGCGATCAGGCGAGCCGCGGCGGCAGCGATTTCCGCGCGCAGCATCTCTGTATTAGTGGTGAAATTGCTCATGGGGCTCGATGATACGTTAGATCAGGTTCTGGGGCGCAGGACCTCGGGTCGGGTAAAATTGCGGGTTCTGCAGAATTTGGCGGCCGGCACGGTATTTGACCTTTTGCGGCCGATTTCAGTCAGAGTTTTTTATTCATTCTGAAACTTCACAATGCATATCCATATTCTCGGCATCTGCGGCACGTTCATGGGCGGACTCGCAGTGCTGGCCAAGGAAGCAGGGCATAAAGTCACCGGTTGCGATGCCAATGTCTACCCGCCGATGAGCACGCAGCTGCAGGCGCAGGGCATCGAACTGACCGAAGGCTTCGGGCCGGAACAGATCGACTTGAACCCGGACCTCTTTGTCATCGGCAACGTCGTCTCCCGCGGCAATCCGCTGATGGAGGAAATCCTGAACCGCGGCCTGCCGTATACATCAGGCCCGCAGTGGATCGGCGAGCACATCCTGCGCAACAAGTGGGTGCTGGCGGTGGCCGGCACGCATGGCAAGACCACGACGTCGTCGATGCTCGCCTGGATTCTCGAAGACGCCGGCTACGATCCGGGCTTCCTGATCGGTGGTGTGCCGATGAACTTTGGCATTTCCGCCCGGCTGGCGGGCAAGGCTGACGACTCGAACTTCTTCGTGATCGAGGCTGACGAATACGACACGGCTTTCTTCGACAAGCGCAGCAAGTTCGTCCACTACCGACCGAAGACCGCGATCCTGAACAACCTGGAATACGACCACGCCGACATTTTCCCGGACCTTGGCGCGATCGAAACCCAGTTCCACCATCTCGTCCGCACGGTGCCCAAGGTCGGCCGGCTGGTTGTCAATGGCCGCGAAGAATCGCTGCAGCGCGTGATTGCGCGCGGATGCTGGAGCGAGAGGGAATGGTTCGGCGGCAATGATGGCGAAGGCTGGTCGCTGAAGGAACACGAGGATGGCAGTTTCGACGTGCGTTTCAACGGCGAAGTGCAGGGCACGGTCGAGTGGTCGCTGACAGGCGAACATAACCGGCTCAATGCGCTGGCATCCATTGCCGCCGCGCGCCATGTCGGTGTGCCGCCCGCGCTGGCGATCGAAGCCCTGTCCCGTTTCGAGAATGTGAAGCGCCGGATGGAAGTGCGCGGCGTAGTTAACAATATTACGGTGTACGACGACTTCGCCCATCACCCGACGGCGATCGCGACGACCGTCGGCGGCTTGCGCAAGAAGATCGGCAGCCAGCGCATTCTTGCCGTGCTCGAACCACGTTCCAATACGATGAAGCTGGGCACCATGAAAGGCGCCTTGCCGGGCAGTCTGACTGATGCCGATCTGGTGTTCGGCTATGGCGCGAAGGCCGGCAAGGACGCGCTCGGCTGGAATCTTGGCGAAGCGCTCGCACCCCTCGGCACCAAGGCGGGCGCCTTCGATGACCTGGACGCGCTGGTGCAGGCAATCGTGAAAGCGGCCCAGCCGGGCGACCACGTACTGGTGATGAGCAACGGCGGATTCGGCGGCGTCCATCAAAAGATCCTGGACGCGCTGTCGCAATGATTCTCTACCTGCACGGATTTCGTTCGTCGCCGCTGTCGTTCAAGGCGCGCCTGATTGGCGAGAGGATGGTCGCGCTTGGCCGGGAACAGGAGTATATGTGCCCGCAGCTGCCGGCATCTCCGCACCAGGCGATAGCGCTTGCCGAGGAGCTGATCGCGGCGAGTCAGGAGGACGTCACGTTGATCGGATCCTCTCTTGGCGGCTACTACGCAACCTGGCTGGCCGAAAAATTCGGCTGCCGCGCCGTCCTGCTGAATCCGGCAGTGAAGCCGCCGCGCGACCTGGAAAAATATGTCGGCGTGACGACCGCATACCACAGCGACGCGCCCTTCGAATTCAAGCGCGAGTATATCGATGAGCTGAAGACGCTGGCAGTCAACAGGATCACGCGTCCCGACCGCTATTTCCTGATGGCGACAACCGGCGACGAAGTGCTCGACTGGCGTGAGATGACCGCACATTACCCCGGCGCGCGTCATCACGTTATTGAAGGCAGCGACCACGGTATTTCCGAGTTCGCGCAGTATGTGGATGAGGTGCTTGCCTTCTGCGGAATCCCGGCAGGAGGTCGTGCGTGAGGGGGCATGCGGTTGGGCATGCGCGGTGGGTCTGGCATGTGAATGGGGTCAACCCGACGCGGGAGATGCGCGGCTGGCTGACGGACACGATGTCGCTGACGAAGAAGCTCATGGGGCGCAGCGAGCATTTCCGCGTACGACGCCTGAGGCAGGAACGCGGCATGTGCCTGACCGATGAAGCCGACATGGTGGAGCTGCCGCGCCGCAGTCATGTGCAGGAGCGAGAAGTGCTGCTGCAATGCGACGGCCGCCCGGTCGTGTTTGCGCACACGATCGTGCCCCTGACCGCGACGGCTTCCGACTGGCCGTTCTTCGGCACATTGGGGGAACGTTCGCTCGGCACCACGTTATTCGGCGACCCGAGGGTGAAGCGCGGCCAATTGCAGTATGCGCGCCTGAGCGCCCAGCATCCGCTGGTGGAACGTGCGCGAGCCGCACTGGGACATGAAGGATTCGCAGCGCCGCTCTTTGCGCGGCGCTGCTTGTATCGCCGCAGGAATGGCGTGCTGCTCGTGACGGAACTTTTCCTGCCTGCGATCGCGGAGCTCAAGGCACCGCGCAGGCAACTTACACTAGGCAATCGATGAATTTATTCTTTGAGGAATCCGGCGACTTCAAGGCCGGCACCGTGCTTTCGCAACAGGGCGAGGCTTACCAGGTCGAACTGCAGACCGGCAAGCGCACCAAGGTGAAGTCGCGCGACATCCTGTTCCAGTTCGCGTCGCCCGACCCGGCTCAACTCCTGAACGAGGCGAAGACGGTCGCGGAAGAAGTCGACCTCGATTTCCTGTGGGAAGTCGCCGGCCAGGAAGAGTTCGGCTATGCCGAATTGGGCAGCGAGTACTTCGGCCACGAGCCGAAGCCGCATGAGGCCGCCGGCCTGCTGCTGAAACTGCACACTTCCCCCATTTACTTTTACAAGAAGGGCAAGGGTCGCTACAAGGCCGCGCCCGAGGCCTCGTTGAAGGCAGCGCTCGCTGGTATCGAAAAGAAGAAGCAGCAGGCGCTCGTGCAGGCGCAGTACGTCGAACAGCTCAAGGCAAACCAGCTTCCCGATGCGTTCAAGCCGATCGTGATGCAGCTGCTCTTCAAACCTGACAAGAACAGCATCGAATACAAGGCGCTGGACGAGGCGAGCTCGGCAACGCAGACCACACCGCAACGCCTGATGCTGGCTGCCGGAGGCATTACCTCGCCCAAACAGTTGCACCTGTCGAAGTTCCTGTTCGAATACTTCCCGAAGGGGACGCGCTTTCCCGCCATTACCATTCCGGAAGTGCCGGCGCTTCCCGTTGCCGACGTCAAGGCGTTTTCCATCGATGACGTCACGACCACCGAGATCGACGATGCGTTCTCCGTTGTGCATCTTGCCGACGGCAAGGTGCGGGTGGGCATCCACATTGCTGCTCCCGGCCTCGGCATCAGGCGCAACGACGCGCTCGATGCCATCGCGCGGCAGCGCCTGTCCACCGTCTACATGCCCGGCGACAAGATCACCATGCTGCCTGACGAGTTGGTGGAGGCTTTTACGCTTGCCGAAGGACGCACCTGTCCGGCCCTGTCGCTCTACGCAACCCTTGATCCCGCAACATGGACGGTCGAATCGACCGAGACGCGCGCCGAGGCGGTGCCCATCGCCGCCAACCTCCGCCACAACGACCTCGACGAGGTGGTGACCGAGGATAACCTCGCGGCCGGAGCTGGAGAGTACGCGCACAAGGCGGAGATCGAATTGCTCTGGCAATGGGCGCAGGTACTCGAAAAGGGGCGCATGGCCAAGCGCGAGAGCTTTGGCCTGAAGCCGGAGCAGACGAACCGCGTCGACTTCAATTTCTATGTCGAGAACGACGTCGTCTCGATCGTACGCCGCAAACGGGGCGCCCCGCTGGACAAGATCGTCGCCGAGCTGATGATCTTCGCCAACAGTACCTGGGGCAAGCTGATGCACGACCACGGCGTACCCGGCATTTACCGCAGCCAGGGTGGCGGAGGCGGGGGCTGGGCTGCGAAGATGCAGGTGCGGATGGTGACGCACGCCGCTCCGCACCAGGGGCTCGGCGTCGATCAGTATGCATGGAGCACGTCGCCCTTGCGCCGCTATACCGACCTGGTCAATCAGTGGCAGATCCTGGCCTGTGCAGAGCACGGCGTGACCGCACCGCTGGTCGCACCGTTCAAGCCGAAGGATGCCGACCTGTTCGCCATCGTCTCTGCATTTGACGCGGCCTATGCCGCCTATGCGGACTTCCAGTCCAGCATGGAGCGCTACTGGTGCCTGCGCTGGCTGGCGCAGGAAAGCGCGAAGCACGTCAACGCCGTCGTGCTCAAGGACGAAGTGCTGCGCCTGGTCGATATCCCGCTCATCATTCGTCTGCCGGGCATTCCGCAGTCGCCGCGCGGGACACAGGTCAAGCTCGACCTGATTCGCTGGGATGAGGTTGAGCTGACGGTGGAAGCACGCCTGATCGAAGTGACAACGTCGACTGCGGAAACCGATGCTGTCGTGATCGAAGATGACGAAATTGCCATTGCCGAAACCGAGTCCAATGCGGAATCGGTACAAGAATGAAAACTAAGCCGATTTGCGACGGGCTTTATCGTAAAATTCAAGGCTTCTGCAATCGCTAGTCCTGCCCTGCGTCATGCTCATTCTTGAAAACCGCACGTTGTCCATCGCTATCGCGGCGTCGGTCCTGTTGCATGGCGCGATGCTGGCAGTGCGGTTCGCGCCGCCGGATACCTTCAAGTTCAAGCCCATGGATCCCGGGCTCGAAGTCATCCTCGTCAATGCCAAGCATGACCGCAAGCCGATGAAGGCAGAGGCGCTGGCACAAGCCAACCTCGACGGCGGCGGCAATGCCGACGCAGGTCGGTCCAAGTCGCCGCTGCCCGATATGCGGCGCACGGAGGATGGCGAAGGCATGAAAGCCATCCAGCGTCGGATCGATGAACTCGAGCGCCAGCAGCGGATGCTCGCACAGTTGAACAAGAAGTCGGCTCAGGCGGCGCCGCCCGTGAAGGACCAGGTCAAGCCGACGGAAACCCCGACGCAGGCCGACATGGGCGACGCGCTTGAAAACGCACGCGAAATCCTCCGCCGCGAAGCCGAGATCTCCAAGCGCATCGAAGACGAAAACAAGCGCCCCAAGAAAACCTTCATCTCGCCCAGCACCCGCGAGGTGGGCTACGCGATGTATTTCGACAGCGTGCGCAAGAAGATCGAAGACGTCGGCACGCTTAATTTCCCGCAGAAGGACGGCCGGAAGCTCTACGGCGAGCTGACCATGTCAATCTCGATCTTCCAGGACGGGAAAATCTATACAAGGGATCGCGACGAGGGCATCGTGATTGAACGCAGTTCCGGCAATTCAGCGCTTGACGAGGCCGCGCGGCGCATCGTGCGCCGGGCCGCTCCCTTTGGCGCATTCGACAAGAAGATGCGCTCCTCCGACCGCGATGACGTCTGGGTCATGACGACCCGCTTCAAGTTCACGCGCGAGGATGGCGTGGAAGCCATTATGCAGGGAGGGGGCTGAATTGAGCACCGAACCGGACCGCTACGCCGTCTTCGGCAACCCGATCGCGCACAGCAAATCGCCGGACATCCATGCGCGCTTTGCCGCGCAGACCGGGCAACACCTCGTGTACGAACGCATGCTGGCGCCGCTCGACGGTTTCGCGTTGGCGGTGCGTGATTTCATTCGTGACGGTGGCAGGGGCGCCAATGTGACGGTGCCGTTCAAGCTCGAAGCCCATGCGCTCGCCACCGAACTCACCGCGCGTGCCAGGGCAGCCGGGGCAGTCAATACCCTGAAGTTCGACTCTGGCGCAATCTTGGGGGACAACACGGATGGCATCGGCATGGTGACCGACATCATCCGCACTGCCGGTGTGCCCATGAACGGCAAGAAGATCCTGCTGCTCGGGGCGGGAGGCGCCGCACGCGGCGTGCTCCTCCCCATCCTCGATGAGAAGCCGGCCGAACTGGTCATTGCCAATCGCACCGTCTCAAAGGCGGCGGAACTGGCGTCGAAGTTCGCGCCGCATGGTCGCATTTCCGCCTGCAGCTTCGAGGGACTCCGGGAGCGGTTCGACATCATCATCAACGCCACATCCGCCAGCCTCTCGGATGAGCTGCCGCCGATACCACCCGTTGTGTTCGGCGACGCGAGCTTCGCCTACGACATGATGTACGGGAAGGAGCCGACGGTGTTCATGCGTCTTGCCTCCTCCCAAGGCGCTGCCGTGCGCGACGGCCTGGGCATGCTGGTCGAACAGGCCGCCGAGGCATTCTTCGTGTGGCGCGGCATGCGTCCCGACACGGCGCCGGTTTACGCGGACCTGCGCACCCGTCTCTGATGAAGTTCCTGCGCAAGTTAGTCCTGTGGCTTGTGCTCGCCCCCATCGCCATCGTCCTGGCGATGCAGCTGTATTTCGTGGCGCAGATCTGGTGGTGGAAAGATCACAATCCCGGCTCGACCAGTTTCATGGACCGGCAGCTGGCCATCCTGCAGGAAAAGGATCCGAAGGCGCGGCTCAAACACAAATGGGTGCCCTACGACCGGATTTCCAACCACCTCAAGCGAGCGATCATCGCTGCCGAAGACTCCAATTTCTCGGACCACGAAGGGGTGGACTGGGAAGCGCTGCAAAAGGCCTACGAGAAGAACCTGAAGAAAGGCAAGGTCGTCGCCGGCGGTTCCACCATCACGCAGCAACTCGCGAAGAACCTCTTCCTGTCCGGGGAACGCAGCTACCTGCGCAAGGCGCAGGAAGTCGTGATCACCTACATGCTCGAATATATGCTGGACAAGGAGCGCATTTTCGAGATCTACCTGAATGTGGTCGAATGGGGTGTCGGCGTGTTTGGCGCCGAAGCGGCGGCGCAACACTACTATGGTATTTCCGCAGCCCAGCTTGGCCCTGCGCAGGCGGCAAGGTTGGCCGTCATGCTGCCCCGGCCGCGGTTCTACGACAAGAACCGGGGCTCTGCCTACCTGGCGCGCCGCACCGACCTGATCCTTCGGCGCATGGGCGCGGCCGAGTTGCCGTAAAAATCAATAACAAGGGGAGATGTCATGCGATTGAAATATCAGAAGGGACTCAGCCTGTTGTGGACGGCTGTTGTCGTGGGACTCGTGTCCCTGGCAGGGATGGTGGCGCTGATGTCTGCCCGTTACGAACGCAACTATTTCGACGAAGCGTGGAAAAAGCTGACGAAGACCGACGTCGGCCAGGCGGTCCAGCAGACGCAGCAGAGTGCGGCCAGGACAGAGCCCGCCCAGATCAAGAAATGCGTCATCGACGGCAAGACTGTCTATTCCAACGTTGAGTGCGACAAGGCCAACCCGACCAGCCAGAAGGTGCAAATCCACGATACAAAAGGCTTCGAAGCCCCGAAAGTGCCGGTGGCGCCGGCACCCGAGGGAGAGGGTGCGCCGAGCATGCGCGACAAGCTGATGGACAAGGCCGTCAATCGTTGATTTCGGGTAGCCCGCGCGCTTGCCTGCGGCCATCGATATCAGTACACTTGCGCTGTTTTCGTTATCGGAGACCCGTCTTGGGTAGTCCTAGTACACACAGTCAACCGTCATCGCACGGTCGATCGGCGAGATAGCGCTCCAGCGGTAATCCCCTCCTGCGCCTCTCGCCAACTGCATTGGTGGGCGGGCGCGACCAGGCCGAATTCATGGCCGCGTTCCCTGAACTGAATCAACTCGTTGCAAACAGCGGCGGGATGGCTGCTTTCACAACATGAAGGCAGTCGGGAGAGCTCATGATTAATGTTTTCGTCTTGCAGAATGGCCGCCTCAACCAGGTCAACATTGAAACCAGGAATGACCTGGAAAATGTTGCCCCGGTCTGGGTCGACCTGACCGATCCGAACGACGACGAGCGCGCCTGGGTCAAGAGCATCTATGGCGTCACGTTGCCCGGTGAGGATGAGGTCAAGGACATCGAGGCATCCGCGCGTTATTACGAAGCGGAAAACGGCGACCTGCACCTGCGAACGGACTTCCTGCTGGAAGAGGATGACGGCCCGTCGCGCGTGATCACGGTCGCATTCATCCTGGCGAAAAACATGCTGTTCTCCGTCCATAACGACGACCTGCCGGTATTCCGGCTTGTGCGCATGCGTGCGCGGTCGCGGCCGGGGTCGATTGCCGATTACAAGGATGTCCTGCTGGACCTGTACGCGACCGATGCCGAGTATTCCGCGGACGCGCTTGAGGGTATCTACCAAAGCCTAGAAGACGTCAGCCGCAGCGTGCTGCAAAAAGAACTCACCGACCAGGACGCGGCAGAGGCGCTGAATGCCATCGCGCACGAGGAAGACTTGAACGGCCGCATCCGCC
>DASPMV010000083.1:0-4996 GCA_035626875.1 Noviherbaspirillum sp.
GGCAAGAACGCGTCGCTCGGCGAAATGATCAGCCAGCTGGCTGGCGCCGGCGTCCGCGTTCCCGGCGGCTTTGCCACCACCGCGCAGGCATTCCGTGATTTTCTTTCGCATGCCGGTAGCAACGGCGCGTCGCTGGCGCAGCGCATTGCCGACCGTCTGGCTTCGCTGAACATCGATGACGTTCGTGCCCTCGCGCAGGCCGGTGCCGAGATCCGTCAATGGATCATCGACACGCCCTTCCAGCCACGCCTGGAACAAGAGATTCGCGAGTTCTACCAGCGCCTGGTCGCCGATTCGGCGGCAGAGGTATCGTTTGCAGTCCGCTCGTCCGCGACGGCAGAGGACCTGCCCGATGCGTCTTTCGCTGGCCAGCAGGAGACCTTCCTGAACGTCGTCGGCATCGACAACGTCCTCGAAGCGATCAAGCATGTGTTCGCATCGCTGTACAACGACCGCGCAATTTCCTATCGCGTGCACAAAGGCTTCACCCACGCGGAAGTTGCCCTCTCTGCCGGTGTGCAGCGCATGGTGCGTTCCGACGTCGGTGCAGCGGGTGTCATGTTTACCCTCGATACGGAATCCGGTTTCAAGGATGTCGTGTTCATCACGTCCAGCTACGGCCTGGGTGAAACGGTGGTGCAGGGCGCCGTCAACCCGGACGAGTTTTACGTCCACAAGCCGATGCTCGAACAAGGCAAGATGTCCATCATTCGCCGCAACATCGGGTCCAAGTTGATCAAGATGGAATTCACCGGCGAGGCGAAGGCCGGCCGTTCCGTGAAGACCGTCGACGTGCCGATCGAACTGCGCAACCGCTATTCGCTGAACGACCAGGAAATCGTCGAGCTGGCCAAGTACGCTGTCATCATCGAGAAGCACTACGGTCGTCCGATGGACATCGAATGGGGCAAAGATGGCCGCGACGGCAAGCTGTACATCCTGCAGGCCCGTCCTGAAACCGTGAAGTCCCAGCAGAAGTCGACTGATGCGCAGCAGCGGTTCAAGCTCAAGGGCAGCGGTACTGTCCTCGCTTCCGGCCGCGCGATCGGCCAAAAGATCGGTGCCGGTCCCGTTCGTGTGATCCACGATCCGTCCGAGATGGAGCGTGTGCAACCGGGCGATGTGCTGGTGGCCGACATGACTGACCCGAACTGGGAACCGGTGATGAAGCGCGCTTCCGCGATCGTTACCAACCGTGGCGGCCGTACTTGCCACGCGGCGATCATTGCGCGCGAACTGGGTGTGCCGGCGGTCGTCGGCTGCGGCAATGCGACCGACATGCTGAAAGACGGCACGCTCGTCACCGTCTCCTGCGCCGAGGGCGACGAAGGCAAGATTTACGACGGCCTGCTCGAAACCGAAGTGACCGAAGTGTCCCGCGGCGAATTGCCGACGCTGCCGCTGAAGATCATGATGAACGTCGGTAATCCGCAACTCGCGTTCGACTTCCAGTCGATCCCGAACGGTGGCGTGGGTCTCGCACGTCTCGAATTCATCATCAACAACAATATCGGCGTGCATCCGAAGGCGATTCTGGAGTATCCGAGCATCGATGCAGACCTGAAGAAAGCGGTCGAATCCGTCGCGCGTGGCCATGCCTCGCCGCGAGCCTTCTACGTTGACAAGCTCGCCGAAGGCGTCGCCACGATTGCGGCCGCGTTCTGGCCGAAGCCCGTGATCGTTCGTCTGTCGGACTTCAAGTCCAACGAGTACAAGAAGCTGATCGGCGGTTCCCGCTACGAGCCGGACGAGGAAAACCCGATGCTGGGATTCCGCGGCGCCGCGCGTTACCTGGCTGCCGACTTCGCCGAAGCATTCGAAATGGAATGCCAGGCGATGAAGCGCGTGCGCAACGACATGGGCCTGACCAACGTTGAAATCATGGTGCCGTTCGTCCGTACGCTCGGCCAGGCGGAAAAGGTCGTGAATCTGCTCGCAAAGAATGGTCTCAAGCGTGGCGAGAATGGCCTGCGCCTGATCATGATGTGCGAAGTGCCGTCCAACGCGATCCTGGCGGACCAGTTCCTCCAGTATTTCGACGGATTCTCGATCGGTTCGAACGACCTGACCCAATTGACGCTTGGCCTCGATCGTGACTCGGGCATGGAACTGCTCGCAGCCGATTTCGATGAGCGCGACGAGGCAGTTCGTGCGTTGCTCTCGAAGGCGATTGCAGCCTGCCGGGCACAGGGTAAGTACATCGGCATTTGCGGACAAGGGCCATCCGACCACCCGGATTTTGCGGAATGGCTGATGAAGGAGGGCATTGCGTCGATTTCGCTGAATCCCGACACGGTGATCGATACCTGGCAGAAGCTCGCTTCGGCCGGCTGAGAGGGCGCGGGTCTGGTCGAAAGTTGTATCGAGGTGAAATAGCTGTTGTAAGTCGGCAAAAAACTGACTTGAAACATTTGATGCGCCGAGGTTTTCGATTAGACTTGAGCCAACTTGTCGCCGAACAATAACCAACAAAAACAGCAGTACCTCTGTATTGCGCCCCCGTCGCCCTTTGGGCCTCGGGGGCTTTTTGTTTTCCGAAAGAGGAACAGATGATGACGGATTGGATCGCCTGGTTCGCACTGGCAGGAATTCTCGTTGTGCTGGAGATGTTTACCGGTACGTTTTATCTGCTGATGATCGCCATCGGTTTTATTGCCGGCGGGCTTGCCGGGCTGGCCGCTGCCAGTGCCGGGGCGCAGCTTGTCGCTGCAGGAATCGCGGGCGTCATTGCCACATATGGACTGCGCCGCAGCAAGTGGGGTAAAACAGCAAGGCGCGATGCGCAGCGCGATCCGAACGTCAACCTCGACATCGGGCAATCGCTCGTCGTAGACGAATGGTCGGGCGGGCAGGGGAACGTTTACACCGCCCGAGTCATGTATCGGGGCGCGTTGTGGGATGTCGAGCTGGATGCGGGTGCGCGCGCGAGGCCGGGTGCGTACGTCATTCGGGAGGTGCGTGGCAACCGTCTCGTCGTTGCGGAGCCGGGCACAATCAGTCAATAAGAACGGAGGGGAAGATGGATTTCGGTTTCGGTAGTGTCAGCCTGGTTCTGTTTATCGTCGCGGTTGTTTTCGTCATCAAGACGATCAATGTCGTGCCTCAGCAGCACGCCTGGGTCGTGGAAAGGCTGGGGAAGTACAACGCGACGTTGGGTCCCGGCCTCAACATCGTCCTGCCCTTTATCGATCGGGTGGCCTATAAGCATTCGCTGAAGGAAATCCCCCTCGACGTTCCGAGCCAGGTGTGCATCACGAAGGACAATACGCAGCTGCAGGTGGACGGCATCCTGTATTTCCAGGTGACAGACGCGATGCGGGCCTCCTACGGTTCCTCGAACTACATTGCGGCGATCACGCAGCTTGCACAGACAACGCTTCGTTCCGTCATCGGCCGCATGGAGCTCGACAAGACCTTTGAGGAACGGGAGCACATCAACAAGGCAATCGTGTCGGCGATCGACGAATCGGCGGCGAACTGGGGCGTGAAAGTGCTGCGCTACGAAATCAAGGACCTGACGCCGCCCAAGGAAATCCTGCACGCCATGCAGGCGCAAATCACGGCGGAACGGGAGAAGCGGGCGCTGATCGCCGCGTCGGAAGGCCGGAAGCAGGAGCAGATCAACATCGCAACGGGCGAGCGCGAGGCAGCGATCGCAAAATCCGAGGGCGACAAGCAGGCGGCCATCAACCGGGCGCAAGGCCAGGCAGCAGCCATTCTTGCGATTGCCGAGGCGAGCGCGGAAGCGCTGCGGAAAACCGCCGCCGCGATCCGTGAACCGGGCGGCTCGGATGCGGTCAACCTGAAAGTTGCCGAGCAATACGTGAACGCGTTCTCGCAGCTGGCAAAGACCAACAATTCGCTGATCGTGCCCGCCAACATGGGCGATATCAGCGGCCTGATTGCCGGCGCGATGCAGGTAGTGAAATCGCAGAAGGAAGCGTGACCCCGGCGGCTAGCGGCGGTTCTGCTTCAGGATCGATTGCTGTTCGCGCTGCCAGTCGCGCTGCTTTTCGCTTTCGCGCTTGTCGTGCTGTTTCTTGCCCTTCGCAAGGCCGATCTCGCATTTGATGCGGCCACGGGTGTAGTGCAGGTTCAGCGGGACAAGGGTATAGCCGGCACGCTCGACCTTGCCGATGAGCTTCTTGACCTCGTCGGCATTCAACAGGAGCTTGCGCGTTCGAACGGGGTCTGGATGGATATGCGTCGAGGCGGTAGGGAGCGGGCTGATATGTGCGCCGAACAGGAATACTTCCCCCTGGCGCACGATCACGTACGCTTCCTTCAACTGCACGCGGCCCGCGCGGATCGACTTGACTTCCCAACCTTGCAACACCATGCCGGCTTCGTAGCGCTCCTCGATGAAATAATCATGGAAGGCTTTTTTATTATCAACAATGGTCATGTGTGTGGGAAACAGTGCGGGTCAGTTAAAATTCGAAGTTCGTATTCTAACAAACGGTTAATTTCGCATGGCTGTCGTTCATAAGTCGGTATTGCTTGGATACAGCGCAGAGCAAATGTTTGCGCTGGTCGACAATATCGAGGACTATCCGAAGTTCCTGCCGTGGTGCGGCGGGACGGAAGTGCGCCAGCGCGACGGAGAGAAGGTCGTTGCCACCCTGCAGATCAACTACCATGGCGTGAAGCAGACGTTTTCGACCGAGAACCTGCATGTGCGCCCCGTATCGATCACGATGACCTTGCTGGAGGGACCATTCAAGCACTTGCATGGCACGTGGACATTCAAGGCCTTGCGCGCGGATGCATGCAAGATCGATTTCGACCTGCATTACGAATTTTCGAGCCGCGTCCTGGAGCAGGTGATTGGTCCGGTGTTCAACATGATTGCAAACAGCTTCGTCGATTCCTTCTGCAAGCGGGCGGAGGCGGTGTATGGCTGAAATCTCCGTGCAGGTCTGCTACGTGCGGCCTGATTTGCAGATCCTGCGAGAATTGAAAGTGGATTCAGCCGCGACTGTCCGGGCAGCGATTG
>DASPMV010000084.1:0-49862 GCA_035626875.1 Noviherbaspirillum sp.
GCGCAGGAACTGGCCCTTCAACGGCCGCCCGTCCACGTCCAGCGCCATGGTCTGCGACAGGTCGCCCTTGGCCACCGCGCCGATCACGCGCGCCATTTCCGTGGTCGGGCGCACCAGGTCGTCGATCAGGGTGTTGACGGATTTCACGATGGTTGCCCAGCCACCGGCAGCGCTCGGAACCGACGCCCGCTGCGTCAAGCGGCCCTCACGTCCGACCACGCGGCTCACCTCGGTGATTTCACGGGTCAGCTGCTCATTGGCTTCCATGATGTCGTTCAGGGTGTCGGCGATTTTGCCGGCAAGGCCCGTGAGGTCCGACGGCATGCGCGCGGAGAAGTCTCCCTTCTTCAGCGCCGTCAGTACGCCAAGCAGCAGCTTGTCGTCCAGTTCGTCCCTCAACTCTGTCCTGGTGTCCATCATGGTGTCTCCATCCGCGATTCAAAAAGTCGCTGTTCCAAAAAAACGCCCGCAGTCCATTCCTCTGTCGAATAGCCGCACGAATGCCTGACCGCGCGCGCGTCGGCATTGATCCATCAAGTCAGGGTAGATGCAATCGTCCGGCGAAATCCAGACGATTATTTACGCAGAAAAGCCCGGCGGGCGTAATGCGCCGCCAGCGCCATTTCCAATAAGCAATTAAACGGCTATTGTGGTCTAAACAGCATGCGTGGGCAATAAAGGAACCGGCTTCCAATTCACCTACCGAACGTACCGTTGATAATTCTCAACTTGCTTGTTCGGCATGCAACATGGGAAGGGACGGATGTCGCGCCAGTGGAAGGACTAGTCGCGCGAGGTATCTGCGGGAATTGCTTTGGGCCGACGGGACAGAGGACGATTGGGGGCGACGGTGGTCTTCTTCAGCGTGTCGGAGGCCCTGCGCTCCATGAGGACAGGCGCTGTACCTTCGGCATCGATGCGTGTCGATGCGCCGGACATGTCGCTCAACGGCACAGGTACGGAAATGGTCAACGCGGTGCCCGACTCGGGCGCCGTCTCGATCACGAGTTCGCCACCGAGGGTACTGATGCGCTCCTTGATGCCGACGAGCCCAAACGAGTTCGCCTTCCGCCTGCACCCCGGGAAAATGCCGACACCGTTATCGGACACCGTCATGAGCAGACGGTCTCCGGTATTGTTCAATTCGATCTTCGTCCGTGTCGCCCGTGCATGACGGAAGACATTGTTGAGCGACTCCTGCAGAACGCGGAAAAGTGCCGTTGCACGATTGTCGTCCACCACCACTTCGGCGTCAGGCATCACCAGTTCGCATGCGATTCCGGTGCGGCGCTGGAATTCCTTGACCTGCCACTCGATGGCGGCGTTGAGGCCGAGATCGAGCACCGTCGGGCGCAGGTTGTTGATAATCGCGCGCATCGCCTTCATCGTGCTGTCGATATGCTCGAGCACGGCGTGCACCTTCTTGTTGAGCTTGGGATGCGTGGAGCCCGTTCGCGCGTGCAGCATTGCGATGTCGATCCGCAGCGCGAGGAGATTCTGCCCGAGTTCATCGTGGATTTCGCGCGCAATGCGCTTGCGCTCGTCTTCCTTGATGCGCTCCTGGTAGCTGGCCAGCTGGCGCAATTCTTCCTGCGACTGCCGCAAGGCTTCCTCGGCCTGCCGGCGTTCGTTGATGTGGTCAAGATCCTGCTTGCGCTGCTCCTGCAGGTCGTGATTCAGCTTCTCCAGCTCCTGCTTCTGGCGTTGCAACTGGAGGTTGTTGCGCGCGAGCTCGACGAACACCGACACCTTGGTCTGCAGGATCTGCGGAATAATGGGCGTGAACAGATAATCCACCGCGCCCTTCTGGTAAGCCTTGAGCCGGTTCATTTCATCGGCATAGTGCGCGGTGATGAAAATGATCGGGACCGAAGCCGAGCGTGGATGGGAGTGGATTGCCTCGGCCGTCTCGAAACCGTCCATGCCCGGCATGCTGACATCGAGGAGGATGACGGCGAAGTCGTGGTTCAGCACCTGCCGCAACGCTTCCTCACCCGAACGGGCGGTGATGACCCTGTAGCCTGTTCCGTCTGTGTCGAGCAGGCTCGCCAGGGCAAGCAGGCTCGCGGCATCGTCATTGACCAGAAGGACTTTGGGAGTAAACACGGCGCTGTATCAGGACTTTGCTGAAAGAAAAGCGGCCCGGTTGCCGCTCCTCGCGCAACTTCCTTTTTCCGAAGCGCACTGACGGAGCCCGAAGGCCGCTTTAAGTTATCAATGTAATACGGGAATCGGCCATTCGTGCAGGTTATTACACCTTGCCTCCAGGCAGAGGTGAGTTCCCGGTGTTTCCCGAACCAATGTAACACAGATAAATAAAGCCGGCGGTGCAGTGCTTGCGCAGCCGGCCTGTAATACAACGCCCGATAACGAAAACGAAGACCTTGCAGGAGCGCAATATCCTCGGATAAGAAGAATGTCAGCCCTGCCGCGCAGCGAGTGGCGAAGCAGCCTGCGGCCTTGCGACTTCAAGCCATTTGCGCACGCGGTTGGCGTCGGCAAGACGCGTCTCCTTGCCCTTGGAGTCGAGAAAGACCATCACGACCGGCCGGCCTTCGATCCGGGCCTGCATGACGAGGCAGCGACCGGCTTCCGCAATGTAGCCGGTCTTCTGCAGTCCGATTTCCCATCCCGGATTCTTCACGAGGCGGTTTGAGTTCATGTAGTTCAGCTGGTACCGGCCTGCATCGACGGCGTAGCTCGGATCGGTCGAGTAGTCGCGGATGACCGGATACTGGTAAGCCGCGACCACGAGCTTGGCCAGGTCGCGCGCGCTTGCCACATTGTGGCTCGACAGACCGGTGGAATCGACAAAGCGGGCATCTTTCATGCCCAGGCCCCTCGCCTTTGCGTTCATTGCCGCGACGAACGCCGGCAAGCCGCCCGGGTAATTCCGGCCGAGCGCCGACGCGGCGCGGTTCTCGGAACTCATCAAGGCGATATGCAGCATGTTGGCGCGCGTCATCTGCGAACCGACGCGCAGGCGCGAGCTGCTGTTTTTCTCGCGGTCGATGTCGTCGGAGGTGACTTCCAGCACTTCATCCATGTCCTGGCGCGCCTCGACCACGACCAGTGCGGTCATGAGCTTCGTGAGGGAGGCAATGGGCAGGGAGAAGCTGGCGTTCTTTTCGAACAGGACCTGCGAAGTGGCCTGGTCGATGACGAAGGCAGCATTGGACTTCAGGGCGAGCGGGTCGCGGGTCTGGTGCAGGCCGGCCATGTCACCAGCGGTCAATACAGGTGGAGCAGCGGGAGCCGACGGCGTAAATGCGACGTGCTGAACCGAGGCTTTTTGTTTCGCGACGACGGTTTTCTTTGCGGTGGTGCTGCGCTTGGCGAGCTTGGCTGCCTTGGGCGCCTTGGCGGACGAGGACGCGCGGCGTGCTGAAGAGGTTTTCGCCTTGGTCGCCGGCTTCTTGATGACCGTTTTTTTCGTCGACGACTTGCTGGTGCCTGCCGCCTGGACCGCAGGGGCGGCCACGGCCAACGCCAAACATGTCATGACGATTCCCAGCGCTGACCTGAGCATCTGCACCCTCCCTAATTCTTGCGAGCCGGCATTATATCTTGCAGTCTAGCAAAATAGTGAAAATCGGCAAGCGAATTAAGTAGTTAGCGCAGGAATTTAAACAATTTTCTTACTGATAATTGAGGATGCACAATTGCGATGCTGCCTTGCAACCCCTCGCGGAGTGCAAGGCTGTACGGAAAGGCTGTCTATTCGAGGAATGTGGTGAAATGTCCGGCCGGAACGCGTTCGGTCACGAGGCTGTTTTCAATCTTGCTCATGTCCGCAAAGCCGAGTGACATGCCGCATACCACCATTTCGTTCGACGGCAATTCCAGTTCCTTCGCGATGATCTTGTGGAACTGGGTAAATGCCGCCTGCGGGCAGGTATCTAGGCCGCGGCCGCGTGCCGCGACCATGATGTTCTGCAGGAACATGCCGTAATCCAGCCAGGAGCCCTGCTCCATGATCCGGTCGATGGTGAAGATCATGCCGACCGGGGCGTCGAAAAATCGGTAGTTGCGCCCATGCTGGGCATGCATGCCGGCCTTGTTTTCACGCGAGAGGCCGAGCAGCGCGTACAGGTCCCAGCCCACCTTGCGACGGCGGTCGATATAGGGAGACACCCATTCCCGGGGGTAGTACGCATACTCCTCGGTATGCTCCTTGCCCAGCACGGGGTCGTTATGGGCGCGCAGGATTTCTGCGGACAGCCGCTCCTTGGCGCCGCCGGTCAGCACATACACTTTCCACGGCTGCGTGTTGGTGCCGGAGGGTGCCCGTGACGCCACTTCAAGGATGGCCTCGATATCTTCACGCGCGACGGGCGTGGGTAGGAAGGCGCGGATCGAGCGGCGCGAGGTGATGGCCGCGTCGACAATCTTCTGTTCGTTGGATTCGATCATTCTGACACCGTAATGGATTGCAGGAGGGCACGCATCGGCTCGGGAATCGCGCTCGGACGGCGCGACTCGCGATCGACATAGACATGGACAAAATGTCCCTGCGCCGAAGCCGATTCCTCCTCCTCGCGGAAGATACCGACTTCGTAGCGCACACTGGAGTTGCCAAGCTTGGTCACGCGCAGGCCGGCCGTGACACGCTCCGGGAAGGCGACCGAGGCGAAGTAATTGCATTGCGTCTCGATCACCAGCCCGATCACATTGCTGTGCTCGATGTCGAGCACGTCGTTGGCAATCAGGAACTGGTTCACCACCGTGTCGAACCAGCTGTAATACACCACATTGTTGACGTGCCCGTAGGCATCGTTGTCCATCCATCGCGTCGTGATGGTATGGAAGTGCTTGAAGTCACTGCGTTTCTTCGCTTCCGGTCGCATCGATCACTTTCTCACAACAAGAGCCACTCCAATGACGGCCAGCACCATGCCGAGCATGCCCACGATACTGAACGCCTCCCCGAACATCACCCACGCCATGACTGCCGTCGTCGGCGGGGTCAAATACAGCAGACTGGTCACCTGCGTCGCCGCGCTCTTGCGGATGAGCGCAAACAGCAGGAAGATCGCGCCGATGGACAGCGCAAGGATGGACCAGAGCAAGGCGCCAATGAAGTTCGGCGTCCATTGCACATTGCCCAGGCCGGCATCCAGGTTCTCGAACGCCACCGCGAACGGCAGCAGGATCACGATCGATGCCGCAAACTGGATGACCGTTCCGGTGCGCAGGTCGAAACTGGGGCAATAGCGCTTCTGGTACAGCGTTCCCACGGTGATCGACATCAGCGCGAACACGGTCAGCGCAATGCTTTGCCATGATAAGCCGGCTACCGAAATCTTGTTGGCGACCACCAGCGCGACCCCGCACAGCCCGAACATCAGTCCGATCCACTGCTTCCCGCGTACACGCTCGCCCACCAGCGGTGCGGCAAAAGCCGTCAGGATCGGCTGCAGGCCGACGATGAGTGCAGACAGCCCCGCCGGCATCCCCAGCTTGATCGCGCACCACACGCCGGCCAGATACCCCGCCTGCACCAGCATCCCCGCAACCGCGATATGGCGCATGCGCCCCACCGGCCATGGCGCCTTCATCAGCCATACCAATGGCAGCAGGACGAGCAGCACGCCGGTAAATCTCAGCAGGAGAAAGGTCAGCGGATCAGCATATGGCAGGCCGAACTTGGCAACGACGAACCCTGTGCTCCAGATGAGCACGAAGACGAAGGGCATGGAAGAAATCCATGGGCTTTGCGGCCGGTTTTCGGCAGCAAGGGAGCCGGGTGGGGAGGAGCGTGTGGCGACGTTCATGCGGGTTCTCGACAATATGCGGATGCGATGCCGATAGTCTGGATGTGCACGTCCACGGTGTCTTGGATGTTTTTGCCATAGCCGCCCGCCATGGTCACGGCGACCGGGATGCCGCGCTGCTTCGCATGGTCGAGCACCATGCGGTCGCGTGCGGCGAGTCCGTCCATCGACAGTTTCAGCCGGCCGAGGCGGTCGCCTTCATGCGGATCGGCGCCGGCAAGATAGATGATCAGGTCCGGATCGAAGCGCGCGAACATCTCGGACAGTGCCGCCTGCAAGGCATCGAGGTAGCCGGCGTCCCCGGTGCCGTCAGCAAGTGGGACATCGAGGTCGCTGCATTCCTTCGAAAACGGGAAGTTGTTCTCGGCGTGGAGTGAAAGCGTAAAGACCGACTCGTCGCGCGCAAGGATGGATGCCGTCCCGTTCCCCTGGTGCACGTCGAGATCGACGATTGCCACACGGCGGGCCCGGCGTTCGGCCTGCATGAGGCGTGCGGCGACGGCGGAATCATTGAATACGCAGAATCCTTCACCACGGTCGGCATACGCATGGTGCGTGCCACCGGCAAGGTTGGCCGCGACACCGGATGCAAAGGCCGAGCGGCACGCCGCAATCGTCGCGCCGGCCGAACGCCGTGAGCGCTCCACCATCTCGGGAGACCAGGGAAAACCGATTGCCTTCTGTTCCTTAGGTGCAAGCAAGCCTGCGGAGACGCGGTGAATGTAATCGGGATGATGCGCCAGTGCGAGCACGCCGTCGGTTGCTCGCGGCGCCTCGTCGACTTCAAGGGCGGGGACCGCCCGCAGTGCCCCTTCCCTGACGAGGCGGTATTTCTGCATCGGGAAGCGGTGTCCTTCAGGGAGCGGCAGCACGAAATGGTCGCTGTAGAAGGCTTTCACAGTTGACGTTTACGTAAGAGGAAGGACAGGGCAGTTTAGCACGCGCTGCGGCGCGCCATCGTATTGCAAACACGCAACCGATAACTTGCTAAAAATCAATAACTTGACGCAGATACGCCTTTTTGACGCTCCGCAACAAAAGTTGTTGACACAACAGAATTTCGCCTTAAAATAGGAATTGTTGCGACGCACAAAAGAAGTCTGGTGGTTGCGTCCCACGAAATTTCTTGACCAATCATTGCCCTCTTGAGGAGCCGAACATGTTTGCAATCCCCGAGCAATTCTCCGCCGCATCCAAAGCCAATTTTGAAGCACAACTGTCGCTGATCTCCGCCCTGACCAACAAGGCATTCGAAGGCGTCGAGAAGGTTGTCGACCTGAACCTGAACGTTGCCAAGGCTTCCCTGGAAGAGTCCAGCGCCGCCGCGAAGCAGTTCCTGGCTGCCAAGGACGCACAAGAATTCCTGAGCCTCGCCGCTGCACAAGCTCAACCGAACGCCGAGAAGGCACTGGCCTACGGCCGTCATCTGGCAAGCATCGCTTCCGGCGTGCAGGCTGAATTCACCAAGGCTGCTGAAGCCCAGATCGCCGAAACCAGCCGCAAGGTCCTGGAACTGGTTGAAGAAGTCTCCAAGAACGCGCCGGCGGGTTCCGAGAACGCCGTTGCCATGCTCAAGACCGCGATCGGCAACGCCAACGCAGGCTACGAGCAACTGACCAAGACCACCAAGCAAGCTGTGGAAACCATCGAAGCCAACCTGAACAACGCCGTCGGCCAGTTCACCCAGGCTGCTCCGAAGGCAGCTCGCGCAGCAAAGAAGTAATATGATTTACTGCGCCCCGGGCAAACGTCTGGGGTGCGAGCAGCGATCAAATCGGTACCCAAAAGCCTCCTCCTCTTCAGGTACCGTTTCGAATGCCCTGGTTTCCAGGGCATTTTTTTTGCCCTACTTGCTTCCCTTCGCAATCGCACGGGCCAGCACGATCACGGGAATAAAGGCGATCATCACGATGGTGAACGCCGGCAGGGCTGCCTCGCCGAGGCGCTCATCGGAGGCGAGCTGGTGCGTGATCACTGCCAGCGTATCGAAATTGAAAGGCCGCACCGTCAGCGTCGCGGGCAATTCCTTCACCACATCCACAAACACGAGCAGGCCGGCGGTCAGTACACTTCGCCACAGCAAAGGTGCATGCACGCGCAGCAGCATCGCACCGAGGCCGTGCCCGAGAATGCGCGCGCTCGCATCCATGCTCGGCGTGATCTTGACCAGCCCCGCCTGCACGCTCTGGTACGACACGGCGAGAAAACGCACCAAATAGGCGTACACCAGGGCCGCCACGCTGCCGGTCAGCACGAAGCCAATGCCGCGGTCCGCGCTCCAGGCATCGAGGCGGGATAGCGGAATCAGGATACCCACGGCGATAACCGCACCCGGAACGGCGTAGCCCATGCTGACCACACGATTGCACGCCGCCTGCAGGCGGCTCTTCGTCACGCGGGCAGCGTAGGCAAGCAGGATGCAGATCAGGACGGCGATGAAGGCCGTGACGCCGGCCAGCAACACACTGTTTTTCAGCCACTCGAGGTAGCGCGCGCCGAACACGACGGAGTCTTCCCGCAACATCAGCCGCAAAAGGATCGCCAGCGGAATCACGAAGCCGAGCAGCACGGGAACCAGGCAGAACAAGGTCGATCCCCAGCCGCGCAGGCCACGCAAGGGCATGGGCAGTTGCATCTTGGTGCGGCTGCCTACCGCGTAATAACGGGCTCGGCCGCGGCTTTTCTGCTCCAGCAGCATCAGCACCGTGACCGCGATCAGCAGTACGGCAGCAAGTTGCGCGGCTGCCGTCCGGTCCGAGAACGTGTACCAGGATTTATAGATGCCGGTGGTCAGTGTCGGCACGCCGAAGTAGGCAACCGCGCCGTAATCGGCGAGGGTTTCCATCAGCGCCAGCGCGATGCCGGCCACCGCCGCCGGCCGCGCAAGCGGCAGACTGACCTTGACGAAGGCATGCCAGGGTCCCATTCCGAGCGTGCGGGCCGCATCCCACATCCGCGGGCTGCGCTCAAGGAAGGCGTTTCGGGCGAGCAGGTATACATAGGGATAGAGCACCATCGCGAACAGGATGCCCGCGCCGCCCACGGAACGAATCTGCGGGAACCAGTAATCCCCCGCCTGCCAGCCGAAGGTCGCGCGCAGCGCGGACTGCACCGGTCCGGAAAACTGCAGGAAATCGGTATAGGCATACGCGACCACGTAGGCAGGCATGGCCAGCGGCAGGACCAGCGCCCATTCGAATATCCGTTTGCCGGGAAAGTCGAACACGGCGACCAGCCACGCACATCCCACGCCTCCCGCCCCGGCAAGCACGGCGACGATAGCCGCGATGGCGAGACTGTTGACGACATACTCGGGCAGTACCGTGGACCACAGATGGGCAAACGTCGCGCCGGTTTCCACGTTCTGGGCGACCAGCAGGTTGGACAACACGCCAAGGATCGGCACGCCCACCAGGATGGCGACCGCAAGCGACGCGACCAGCAATACCTGGCTGCCGCCCTTGCAAAAACGGCAAGGGCGCAAGGGGGGATTACGCATGGAATTCCACTATAAAGTGTACGGGTTCTCTGAATGAGAATTATAATCAATATCGAATTACGCCCACGCAATTATTCGCACCCATCCATGAACGCTCCCTTCCCGCTCCACAGCCACTTGAAAGTCGACGCCATTAAAGTCGGTTACCCGGTTGGCCGGCACATCCAGGAGATTGTGCATGGGTTAACCTTCGCCCTCACGCGCGGCGAGATTGGCTGCCTGCTCGGCCCGTCCGGCTGCGGCAAGACGACGGTGCTGCGCGCCATTGCCGGGTTCGAATCCCTGATCGACGGCAGGATCTCGCTGGGCGGCCGGGAATTGAGCCGGCGCGGCTTCACCGCTTCTCCGGAAACCCGCCAGGTCGGCGTCGTCTTCCAGGACTATGCGCTGTTTCCGCACCTGTCGGTCTGGGACAACATCGCGTTCGGACTGCGCCGGTTGACCATGTCGGAATGCAAGGCCCGCGTCGACAAACTGCTTTCGCTGGTCGGGCTGGGCACGCACGCACGCCTTTATCCGCATGAACTGTCCGGCGGTCAGCAACAGCGTGTGGCACTCGCCCGCGCCCTCGCGCCGCAACCCGACCTCCTTCTCCTGGACGAGCCGTTCTCCAATCTCGACGTCGACCTGCGCGAGCGCCTGGCGCTCGAAGTGCGCGACATCCTGAAGGAACTTGGCACCACCGCGATTCTGGTCACGCACGACCAGCACGAGGCGTTTGCCATCGCCGACCACATCGGCGTGATGCAAAACGGCGAGATCGTGCAGTGGGATACCGCGTACAACCTGTACCACAAGCCGGACAACCGGTTCGTCGCGGACTTCATCGGCCAGGGCGTTTTCACGCCCGGCACCATCGACCTGCCCAACCAGCAGGTGAATATCGAACTGGGCAGCCTGCCACTGTGGCGGGGCGTCGACGTCTGCGCCACCGATCAGAAGGACGCGCACCAGGTCGACGTGCTGCTGCGCGCGGACGACGTGATCCACGATGACTGCAGCCCCTTGCAGGCCGAGGTCGTGCGCAAGGCATTCCGCGGCGCAGAGTTCCTGTATACATTGAAGCTCCCCAGCGGCCAGATGCTGCTCGCACTGGTGCCCTCCCACCACAATCATGCGATCGGCGAGAAGATCGGCATCCGCCTCGGTGCCGACCACGTCGTTACCTTTCCCGCAACCCGGTAAGCGACTCACCACAATCGCGCTGCGGAGAGTCAAGCCCGCACCCACGGCATTTCCAGTCCATTGGGGTAGTCCCCGGCATGCACACACTCTGTGCCTGCCGAAGGATAAACGCACCATCTTTCAGCGCAGTCGCCCAATGACAGCGCGCGGCACTCGCCGTGCACGGCCACATCGCACCATAAAAGCACGCGCCGACAGCAAAAGCCCGACGACTTGTATGCAACTTGACTGGCACACAACCTGCTAAAGATTGCCGGCGAGCCATCGCACTCCAATTAAACCCATAACCCGTAGGAGCAACACATGTCCCGTCGCACACTCCTGAAAGCGACCGCTGCTGGCGCTTTGACTCTCGCTGCTTCGGCCTGGATGCCTCAGGCACTGGCCGCCGACACCATCAAGGTCGGTATTCTTCATTCGCTGTCGGGCACGATGGCGATCTCCGAAACCTCGCTCAAAGACGTGGCCTTGATGACGATCGAAGAGATCAATGCAAAAGGCGGCGTGATGGGCAAGAAGCTCGAGCCCGTGGTTGTGGACCCGGCTTCCAACTGGCCGCTGTTCGCCGAAAAGGCTCGCCAGCTGATCACCCAGGACAAGGTTGCGGTCGTGTTCGGCTGCTGGACGTCTGTGTCGCGCAAGTCGGTACTGCCGGTCTTCAAGGAACTGAACAGCCTGTTGTTCTACCCGGTCCAGTATGAAGGCGAAGAGCTCGAGAAGAACGTGTTCTACACCGGCGCCGCTCCGAACCAGCAGGCGATCCCCGCCGTGGAATACCTGATGTCCAAGGATGGCGGTGGCGCCAAGCGCTTCGTGCTGCTCGGCACCGACTACGTCTACCCGCGCACCACCAACAAGATCCTGCGCGCCTTCCTTAAGTCCAAGGGCGTGAAGGAGTCCGATATCGATGAGGTCTACACCCCGTTCGGCCACTCCGACTACCAGACCATCGTCGCCAACATCAAGAAGTTCTCCGCAGGCGGCAAGACGGCGGTGATCTCCACCATCAATGGCGACTCCAACGTGCCCTTCTACAAGGAACTGGGCAACGCCGGCCTGAAGGCTACCGATGTTCCGGTCGTCGCCTTCTCCGTCGGTGAAGAAGAACTGCGTGGCGTCGACACCAAGCCGCTGGTCGGCCACCTCGCTGCCTGGAACTACTTCCAGTCCGTGAAGAACCCGGCCAACACCGAGTTCATCAAAAAGTGGAAAGCCTACGCAGCAGCCAAGAAACTGCCGAACGCCGACACCGTCGTGACCAACGACCCGATGGAAGCGACCTACGTCGGCATCCATATGTGGAAGCAGGCTGTCGAGAAGGCCAAGACAACCGACACCGACAAGGTCATTGGAGCGATGGGCGGCCAGACTTTCAAGGCGCCGTCCGGTTACGACCTGGTGATGGACAAGACCAACCACCACCTGCACAAGCCGGTGATGATCGGCGAGATCAAGCCGGACGGTCAGTTCAACGTAGTGTGGAAGACGAAGGGCCCGATCCGTGCGCAACCGTGGAGCCCGTTCATTCCGGGCAATGAGGGCAAGCAGAGCATGTAATGCCTTCCCCTCCGCCTTGCCGCGGAGGACCGGAAGAAGCACCGTTGCAGTACGAGCCGGAGCGTGGCTCCTCCTTCCACACTCCGGCTTTTTTGCGTCCGCACGTTTTGTCTTGCCAGGAATCGCAATGACCCTATTCAGACAACTGCTCGTCATCGGCTTGCTGTGCGCCCAGTCGCTCGCGCATGCGGCCATCAGTGACGAACTGCTCACCCCCCTCGCCGGCGACGATCCCGACGCGCGGATTGAATCCGTCAACAAAATCGCGGCACTGGCGAATGAAGACGCCTTCAGGCTGCTGAATGCGCTGAAGAATGACAACCTGTACGCCACGCCCGAAGGGAAGGTCTATATCATCGAAGACGACAAGGCCTTCGACCCGGCGACCGATGCGACCGTCGTCACGCCGGATGGCGTGGACGGCATCAGCGTCAACAACCGTTTGCGCGGCGCGCTCGAAGGCGCGCTGTCCGGCTTCAGGCTGCTTTCCGACAATCGTAATGAACGCTTGGCCGCTGCCCTGGAGATGCAGAAGAACGCCGATCCCGGCCAGCTCCCCATGATCGAGAAGGCGCTCGAAAGGGAAGCCGACAACGAAATCAAGTCAGTGCTGAAGCTCGTCGCCGCCACCGCCAACCTGCAATCCCCCGATCCCGCAGTGCGAAAGGATGCCGTTGCCGCGCTTGCCAGCAGCAGCAATGCCAGCCTGAAGCCGTTGCTGATGCAGATGTTCGAAAAGAACGCAGAAGGCCAGTACAACGAGCCGGACGAAGCCGTGCGCATCGCCGCCGTCAACACCGTCAGCGCCATCAATGCCCGCCTCGCTCGTACCGAATTCATCGGCAACCTGTTCTACGGCGCATCGCTCGGCAGCGTGCTGCTGCTGGCGGCGCTCGGCCTCGCTATCACCTTCGGTTTGATGGGTATCATCAACATGGCGCACGGCGAGCTGCTGATGATCGGCGCGTATACCACCTATGTGTGCCAGACGCTGTTCCGCGCCTACCTGCCGGGTGCGGTCGACCTATACCTGCTTGCCGCCCTGCCCGCTGCCTTCCTTGTTGCCGGCACAGTCGGCATCGCCTTGGAACGCACCGTCATCCGCTGGCTCTATGGTCGTCCGCTGGAAACCCTCCTTGCCACCTGGGGGATCAGCCTGGTGTTGATGCAGCTTGTGCGCTCGATCTTCGGCGCACAAAACGTCGAGGTCGCCAACCCCTCCTGGATGTCGGGCGGCGCGACCGTCATGGGCTCGCTGGTACTGTCGTACAACCGCATCGTGATCATTTTCTTTGCGCTGTTCGTGGTCGCCGCTGTCTGGATGATCCTGAACAAGACACGCCTTGGCCTGTTCGTCCGTGCCGTGACCCAGAACCGGCGCATGGCCGATTGCGTCGGCGTCTCGACCGGCAAGATCGACATGATGACATTTGGCCTTGGCTCAGGCATCGCGGGACTGGGCGGCGTCGCGCTGTCCCAGCTGGGCAATGTCGGCCCCGACCTCGGCCAGGGCTATATCGTGGACTCCTTCATGGTCGTCGTACTCGGCGGCGTCGGACAGCTCGCCGGCACCGTGATCGCTGCGATCGGGCTGGGCGAAGTCAACAAGTTCCTCGAACCGGTTGCCGGCGCCGTGCTGGCGAAGATCGCCATCCTCGTCTTCATCATCATCTTCATCCAGAAGCGGCCGCAGGGCTTGTTCGCCATGAAAGGCAGGAGCGCAGAATGACGCCATCCCTCTTCTCCCGCCCGGCATGGACCGGCATTCTTGTCTGCGCCGCAATCCTTGCCTTGTTGCCGGTGCTGAACCTCGCCGTGGGGCCCGGCCATGCGCTGCACGTATCGAGCTACACAGTGGCACTGATCGGCAAGTTCATGTGCTACGCCATCGCGGCGCTGGCGCTCGACCTCGTCTGGGGCTACACCGGCATCCTGTCGCTCGGCCACGGCCTGTTCTTCGCGCTCGGTGGCTATGCGCACGGCATGTACCTGATGCGCGCCATCGGCAAGGATGGCGTGTACCAGAGCCATCTGCCGGACTTCATGGTCTTCCTCGACTGGAAGGAATACCCGTGGTACTGGTCGTTCACCGACAACTTTTGGTACGCGATGCTGCTGGTGGTCCTTGTGCCCGGTGCGCTGGCCTTCGTGTTCGGGTATTTTGCGTTCCGTTCGCGCATCAAGGGCGTGTACTTCTCGATCATCACGCAGGCAATGACCTTCGCCTTCATGCTGCTGTTCTTCCGCAACAATACCGGCTTTGGCGGCAACAATGGCTTCACGGATTTCAAGCGCATCCTCGGCTTCACCATCACCGCGCCCGGCACCAAAGCGGCACTCTACCTGCTCACGCTCGCGGTACTGGTTGGGGCGCTCTTCCTATGCCGCTGGATCGTGACCTCCAAACTCGGCCGCGTGCTGCAGGCCGTACGCGATTCGGAATCGCGCCTGATGTTCATCGGCTACAACCCGCTGTGGTTCAAGCTCTTCGTCTGGACGCTGTCCGCCATCCTGTGCGGCATTGCCGGCGCGCTCTACGTGCCGCAGGTGGGCATCATCAACCCGTCCGAAATGTCGCCGGGCAATTCCATCGAAATGGTGATCTGGGCGGCTGTCGGCGGGCGCGGCTCTCTGCTGGGACCGATCATCGGTGCATTCTCGGTCAATGGGCTGAAGAGCTGGTTCACGGCCGCCTTCCCCGACCTGTGGCTGTACGCACTGGGTGCAATCTTCATCTTCGTGACCCTGTTCATGCCGCAGGGCATCCTGGGCCTCGCCGCCCGCTTCCGCCAGACGAAGGAGGCAGCATGAACGACACGACAAAGGCCTTTCACCTGGTCGAGGAAAACAAGCATGCCGAATACGGCACCTCCTACGGCCACGTCAAACAGGAAGGCGTCGATACCTCCCACGGCGCCATCCTGTACCTTGAAGACATCACCGTGTCCTTTGACGGTTTCAAGGCGATCAACAAGCTCAACCTCGACATCTCCGTCGGTGAACTGCGCTGCATTATCGGACCAAACGGCGCGGGAAAAACGACGATGATGGATGTCATCACCGGCAAGACGCGTCCCACCTCGGGCACGGCCTTCTTCGGACAGACGATCGACCTGACGAAGATGACGGAGTACGAGATTGCGCACGCCGGCATCGGCCGCAAGTTCCAGCGTCCGACGGTGTTCGAGCAGCACACCGTGTTCGAAAACCTGGAACTGGCGATGAAGATGGACAAGCGCGTGAAGCCCACGCTGTTTTTCCGCCTGACCTCCGAGCAGAAGGGAAAGATCGACGACATCCTGAAACTGATCCGCTTGAACGGCCAGGAAAAACGCCTCGCCGGCCTGCTGTCGCACGGGCAGAAGCAGTGGCTGGAAATCGGCATGCTGCTGATGCAGGAGCCGCAATTGCTGCTGCTGGACGAGCCGGTTGCCGGCATGTCCGATGCGGAGACCGCGCGCACTGCGGAGTTGCTGAACGAACTGCGCGGAAAGCATTCGATCATGGTAGTCGAGCACGACATGGCCTTCGTCACCGAAATTGCCCAGGACGGAAAAGTGACGGTGCTGCACGAAGGATCGGTGCTCGCGGAAGGCACCATGCAACAAGTGCAATCCGACGAGCGCGTCATCGAAGTCTACCTGGGACGCTAAACATGCTGAATGTCGAACAATTGAACCAGTACTACGGCGCCGCACACACGCTCCGCGGTGTGTCCTTGTCATTGCAGAAAGGCGAATGCCTGGCCCTGCTCGGCCGCAACGGCGTCGGCAAGACGACACTGCTCAAATGCCTGATGGGCGTGTTACCGGTGGCAAAGGGCCATGTGCAGCTCGAAGGCAAGGACATCACGAAACTCAAGCCGCATGAACGCGCCGCGCTCGGCATCGCCTACGTG
Source organism: Noviherbaspirillum sp. (assembly GCA_035626875.1). Lineage (GTDB taxonomy): Bacteria > Pseudomonadota > Gammaproteobacteria > Burkholderiales > Burkholderiaceae_D > Noviherbaspirillum. The sequence goes on from DASPMV010000084.1 coordinate 15,914, forward strand.
CCGCAAGGTCGCGAAATCTTCGCGCGCCTGACCGTCGAGGAAAACCTGATGATGGGCATGGCCGTCAAGCCCGGCCGGCAGGCATCGAAGATCAAGGGTGAAGTGTTCGAACTCTTCCCCGTGCTGAAGGAAATGCTCCATCGCCGCGGCGGTGACCTCTCGGGCGGCCAGCAACAGCAGCTCGCCATCGCGCGCGCCCTGCTTGCCGATCCCAAGCTGATCATCCTGGACGAACCAACGGAAGGAATCCAGCCATCCATCATCAAGGACATCGGCAATGTCATCCGCCTGCTGCGCCAGCGCGGCGACATGGCGATCCTGCTGTGCGAGCAGTATTTCGACTTCGCCCATGAACTGGCCGATCATTTTGTCGTGCTGTCGCGCGGCGAGGTCGTCGCCTCCGGTGCGCAGGACCAGATGGGTAGCGAGGACGTCAAGCGGCACTTGGCGGTATAGTCCTCCCATGCGAATCGTCAATGCCGCGCAAGTGCTGACCGCAGGGAATACCACCGAGCCGTGGCAGGCGTGGCTCGCGCTCGGTTTTGCCCGTGATGGCGACACGACGCGGCTGATTGAACGCTCCCATTATGGTCCGCTGCGGGTACAGAAACCCTTGTATCCTGAGGGCAGCGATATTTGCCATGCCATCGTCGTCCATCCGCCCGGCGGCGTGGTCGGCGGCGACCAGCTGGATATCCATGCCTGCATCGGCCACAGCGCGAACGCATTCATCACCACACCCGGCGCTGCGAAGTGGTACAAGGCAAATGGCCGTGTATCCCGGCAGAGCGTGCACCTGAATGTCGGCGATGCAGGATGCCTGGAATGGCTGCCACAGGAAACCATTTTCTTCGATGCCGCCGACGTGCAGCTCGATACCGTTGTCGAACTGGGCAGCGAAGCAAATTACCTTGGCTCTGAAATCCTGTGTTTTGGCCGCACGGCGTCCGGCGAGAGATTCTCCTCGGGCCGAGTGGGGCAGCGAACGAGCATCAGGCTGCACGGCAAGCTGGTCTGGTTCGAACAGGGCGAGCTGTCAGGACGCAATGCGATGTCCAGTCCACTCGGCATGGCGGGAAGCACCGTTTGTGCGACGTTGATCGGCGTAGGCAAGCCGCTTCCTTCCGGTGCCCTCAATACCCTTCGAGAAACCTGCGCCGCCGAGCTGGACGAAACAGGCTCCTTTGGCGCCACCCAAATGAAATCCGTCGTTGTCGTCCGTTACCTCGGCGATTCGAGCGAAGTGGCGAAGAAGGTCATGACTGCGGCGTGGCGCATGTTGCGCCCGCTGCTCACCGGGCGCGCCGCTGTCGTGCCCCGCATCTGGAACACTTGAACAAGGAGAACCCATGGAGCTGACGCCAAGAGAAAAAGACAAACTCCTGATATTCACTGCCGCCCTGCTGGCCGAGCGCCGCAAAGCACGCGGGTTGAAGCTCAACTATCCGGAAGCGGTTGCGCTGATCACGGCCGCGATCTTGGAAGGCGCCCGCGACGGCAGGACGGTTGCCGAATTGATGTCCGAAGGCACCAAGGTCCTGACGCGCGAAGACGTGATGGACGGCGTGCCGGAAATGATCCCCGAGATCCAGGTGGAAGCCACCTTCCCCGACGGTACCAAGCTTGTCACGGTCCATCATCCGATTCCCTAGGAGGAAACCATGATTCCAGGTGAAATGCTTATCGAACCCGGCGAAATCGAACTGAACGTCGGGCGCGCGACGGCTACGGTCAAGGTCGCGAACAGCGGCGACCGACCGATCCAGGTTGGATCGCACTTCCATTTCTTCGAAGTCAATCCGGCCTTGCAGTTCGAACGCCAGGTCGCCTACGGCATGCGGCTCAACATCGCGGCTGGCACGGCAGTCCGTTTCGAGCCCGGCCAGGAGCGCACCGTCGAGCTCGTCGCCCTCGCCGGCGACCGCAAGGTCTACGGATTCAATGGCAAGGTAATGGGAGAACTCAAATGACAAGGATTTCCCGGCAAGCCTATGCCGAAATGTTCGGACCGACCGTCGGCGACCGCGTGCGCCTTGCGGATACCGAATTGTTCATCGAGGTTGAAAAGGATTTCACGGTCTACGGCGAGGAAGTGAAGTTCGGCGGTGGCAAGGTGATCCGTGACGGCATGGGGCAGTCGCAGCGCAACCATGCGGATGTGATGGATACCGTCATCACCAACGCACTGATCCTCGACCATTGGGGCATCGTCAAGGCCGATATCGGCATCAAGGCCGGACGGATCGGCGGCATCGGCAAGGCCGGCAATCCGGATATCCAGCCGAACGTCACGATGGCAATCGGTGGCGCGACCGAGATCATCGCCGGCGAAGGCATGATCGTAACCGCCGGCGGCATCGATTCGCACATCCACTTCATCTGCCCGCAGCAGATCGAGGAAGCGCTGATGTCCGGTGTTACTACCATGCTCGGCGGCGGCACCGGGCCTGCCGTCGGTACAGCGGCAACGACGTGCACGCCGGGGCCGTGGCACATCCACTCCATGCTGTCGGCAGCGGATGCCTTCCCGATGAACCTCGGCTTCCTTGGCAAGGGCAATGTGAGCCTGCCGACACCGCTGGAAGAACAGATCCGTGCCGGCGCCATCGGCCTGAAGCTGCACGAGGACTGGGGAACGACGCCGGCCGCCATCGACAATTGCCTGTCGGTCGCCGACCGCATGGATATCCAGGTGGCGATCCATACCGATACCCTGAATGAAGGCGGTTTCCTGGAACACACGCTGGCCGCATTCAAGGACCGCACCATCCACACCTTCCACACCGAAGGCGCGGGGGGTGGCCACGCGCCGGACATCATCGCGGCGGTCGGCCAGGGCAATGTGCTGCCCTCCTCGACCAACCCGACCCGTCCGTACACGGTCAATACCCTGGACGAGCATCTCGACATGCTGATGGTCTGCCATCACCTCGATCCGGCCATTGCCGAGGACATTGCCTTCGCCGAATCCCGCATCCGAAGGGAAACGATTGCGGCGGAAGATATCCTGCACGATATCGGCGCCATCTCGATGATGTCGTCGGATTCGCAGGCGATGGGTCGCGTCGGCGAAGTGGTGATGCGGACCTGGCAGACGGCGCACAAGATGAAGGTGCAACGCGGTTCGCTGCCGGAGGATTCTTCCCGCAACGACAATTTCCGCGCAAAGCGCTACATTGCCAAGTACACGATCAACCCCGCCATCACGCACGGCATTTCGCACGTGGTCGGCTCGCTGGAAACAGGCAAGATCGCCGACATCGTGATCTGGAAGCCTGCCTTCTTCGGCGTCAAGCCATCCATGATTCTCAAGAGCGGCATGATCGCCGCCGCGCAGATGGGCGATCCGAACGCCTCGATCCCGACGCCGCAACCAGTGCACTACCGGATGATGTTCGGCGCCTATGGCGGTGGACTGAAGACCTCGTTCACGTTCGTATCCCAGGCGGCCCTCGATGCCGGAATCGGCGACGCGCTCAAACTGAACAAGCCCTTGATTGCCGTGAAGAATACACGCAACGTCCGTAAGGGCGACATGATCCACAATGGCCTCGCGCCGAAGATGGAAGTCGATCCGGAGACCTACGAAGTGCGCGCCGACGGCGCGCTGCTGGTGTGTGAGCCGGCGAAGGTCCTGCCGATGGCACAACGTTATTTCCTGTTTTGATCCCATGCTGACACTCCATACGAAAATCGACGGCGCCGACAAGATTGATGGCGAGCTCGTCCTGCCCTACGAACTGCGCGAAAAAAGCCGCCTCCGTGCCCTGCTGCTCTCCGGTGAGGAAGTGGCGGTATTCACGGTGCGCGGCACGGTGCTGCGCAACGGCGATTTGCTGAAGGGGGACGACGGCCGCGTCGTGAAGATCATCGCCGCCAAGGAGGCAACATATCGCGTCGAATGTGCCACGCCGCGCGACCTGCTGCGCTGCGCCTTTCATCTCGGCAACCGTCATACCCAGGCGCAGGTCGACGGCACGCCGGAAAAGGGCTTCCTGCGCATTCGCAAGGACACCGTCCTGAAGGACATGCTGGAAGGCCTGGGTGCCACCGTGACGGAAGAACAGGCCGCATTCGAGCCGGAATCGGGCGCGTACGGTGGAGGCCATCACCATCACGGCGATGACCATCACCACCATCCGCTGGCGCCGATTCCACTGCGGCAGAAGATCCACCGCCCTTCGGACAAGTCCTGATGCAGCCTACCGCCCTTCTCCACCTGCTCCAGCTTGCGAGCCCGTCGCTGCCGATCGGCGCGTACAGCTATTCGCAAGGTCTGGAAGCGGCGCTGGAAAAGGGATTGGTGCGCGACGAGGCGTCCGCCCGGGAGTGGATCGCCTCCACGTTGCATCACGTGGTCGCCCGCTTCGAGGCGCCGATTCTGTGGCGCCTGCTGCACGCCTTCGCCGCGCGCGACCTTGCGGAAGTTATACGATGGACCGAGCGTTTCGTCGCCGCACGCGACACGGCGGAGTTCCGCGCCGAGACGATCCAGATGGGCTATTCGCTCGCCAGGCTCGCCGTCGAACTCAAGGTAGCGGATGACGAACTCCACAGCCTGCTTGAAGCGCAACCGGAAGTACCGCTGCCCACCGCGCTTGCCTATGCCGCTGTGGCGCTCGACGTGCCGCATGAGTCTGCCCTGCTCGGCATGCTGTTCTCGTGGGCGGAAAACCAGGTGCTCGTCTGCGTGAAATCCGTGCCGCTCGGCCAGGTATCCGGACAACGCCTGCTGCTGTCCCTGCAACCGGAACTGGAACATGCGGCTCAGACCGCCATGCAACTGTCCGACGACGATTTATCCAACTGGTCCCCCGGCCTGTCCCTGCTCTCCATGCAGCATGAAGTGCAGTACAGCCGTTTGTATCGATCCTGAACCTCACTCGACAACTATGACGACTTCTTCCAATCCCCTGCGCGTCGGCATCGGCGGCCCGGTCGGCTCCGGCAAGACTGCCTTGTGTGAAATGCTGTGCAAGGCCATGCGCGACCACTACGACATGGCCGTCATCACCAATGACATCTATACCAAGGAAGACATGGAAATCCTGCTGCGCGCGAATGCGCTGCCGGCAGAGCGCCTGATGGGTGTCGAGACCGGCGGCTGCCCGCATACGGCCATCCGCGAGGATGCGTCGATCAACCTGGAAGCGATCGCACGCATGAGCGCCGATTTCCCCAACCTCGACCTCATCCTGGTCGAATCGGGCGGCGACAATCTGGCGGCCACCTTCAGCCCGGAATTGTCCGACCTGACGATTTACGTGATCGACGTGGCCGGCGGAGAAAAGATTCCGCGCAAGGGCGGCCCTGGCATCACGCGGTCCGACCTGCTGATCATTAACAAGACGGACCTCGCTCCTTATGTCGGCGCCAACCTGGACGTGATGGCGAGTGATGCGAAGAAGATGCGCGGCGACAGGCCGTTCATCTTCACGAACCTGCGCAGCGGCGACGGCGTGGACAAGGTGGTGGACTTCATTCGCAAGCAGGGCCTGCTGGACGAAGTCAAAGCGAAAAAGTGATCAGATGTGCTGGACCTCGGCCTTGAACCGGTCCAGCCCCTCCAGCATCCTGCCGAAGGCGGCCTCGACCTGCGCCGGGTCGCCTTTCACGCCCAGCTCGATGTGACGGCGTATCGTCGCGTCGCCGACGCTGGGCAGGCTGAATACCTTCACCAGCGGGAACTCCGCCTCGATCGCCTCCATCATTGGCGTCAGCGTCGACTCGGCCTGCCCGAACACCAGCACCGCCTTCTCCAGCCGCGCCACCTTCCGGAACAGGTGCGCGTAATGCGTATCCAGAACCCACTCGATCATGGGCCAGGCCATGACGGGAAAACCCGGAACGAAATAATGCGCGCCCTTCCCGTGGCTGATTGCGAATCCGGGAATCTTGTTGTACGGATTGGGGATGATGGTCGCGCCTTGCGGGAACTCTCCCATCTTCAGTCGATGCGCGTTTTCCGGCGCGTCAAGATCCGGCTGTCGTCCCTCTTCCCGCGCCACGTCGGCGATGCGTTCCTGGATCCTTGCCTTTGCCTCGGGATGCAGTTCCAGCGGCACGCCGAGCGCGGCTGCCGCGCATTGCCGGGTATGGTCATCGGGCGTGGCACCAATGCCGCCGCAGGAGAAGACGATGTCGTCGCTGGCGAAGGTGCGCTTCAGGATGCCGGTAATACGCTCGCGGTCATCGCCGGCGTATTCCGCCCACGATAATTGCAGGCCGCGCGCGGTGAGCAGTTCGACCACTTTGGGAAAATGCTTGTCCGTCCGCTTGCCCGACAGGATTTCGTCGCCGATGATGATGAGTCCGATAGCCATGAGTGTGTCCGCTTTGGCAAAAGGACATTATGCCGCAGTGCCCGGAATCCGGTTTTTCAGTTGATATCCTTCAGCCGCGGCGCGTCAGTGACAACCGCCTGCCCCACCGCACGGTGCGCGGCAAGCGCATCCAGGCAATAGTGCTCGAACCACAGACCGGTGAAGACAAACACCAGTACATAGAGCCAGATCGCCCCCGCAGCCAGCACCGGAAAGAAGATCACCGACAGGGCGCCGCCCAGCCACAGCAGCGTGGGCGCCGCGCCCATCGCTCCGCCGATGGCCCCGATCAGCAGCAAGGGCCAGCGATGGATGCGCATGATGTCGCGGATTTCCTGCGGGTCCGCATGCTCCGCGAGCGCGTCATAGGCCATCACCTTGTACGTCAGCCATCCCCACAGCAAGGGCTGGATGACGAAGGTCAGCGGCGGAAACAGTGACAGGGGCAGGGTCAACAGCCACAGCACGGCGAAGATGACGAAGGAGTAAGTCGCAATCCACAGGCTGCCCGCGAGGCTGCCGCCGCGGCGCTTTTCCACGTCCGGATACTGCCTGCTGCCCACATGCCGCACGATTATCGGCATCGCCAGTATGCCGACGAAAATGAGCGCGGTCAGAATCATCAGCGGCAGCAGGACCCACATGGCGATCAGCGGAACCAGCACAGTCGTGATCGCGCCAAGGTCGAACCAGCCCAGCACACTGGCCGCGATGCCAAAGCCGTCGTTGGCGCTGAACCATGCATGCAGCCAGTCGATCATTGGCTGCAGGCCCAGCCACAACAGCACGCCCCAGATTGCAAGCGACACGATGAAAGGCATGACTGTCAGCAACAGCATCCTGAAATGCAGCTGCGACAGCACGGCGCGCCCGAAGGCGATCAGCACCGGCCGCATGAGGGCACGCTCCCTGAGAAATCATTCATCTGGTTCAGTCCTGTTCATTGCCTGTTTGTCACGAGTGAACGCGATGATAACGCGAGCTGGCGTTTTTTCGCCCGAGCACTGTCTAATCGGTCAGTCAACATCTCCTGCAAGCCATGCACCTCATCCAGCTATTCCTTCCCATGTACGACAACGACGGCGCAGCAATTCCCCAGGCACAGTTCCGACAGGTGCGCGACGAATTGGTTGAGCGTTTCGGCGGACTCACCGCGTATTCCCGGGCTCCCGCCAGCGGTTTCTGGCAGGAACCTGAAGGCGACACCGTGAAGGACGACCTCGTTGTGTACGAAGTCATGGCGGATGCGATTGACGACGCATGGTGGGGCAATTACCGGCAGACGCTGGAGCAACGATTCCGCCAGGAATCGATCGTCATCCGCGCGCAGGCCATACGCTTGCTGTGACCTGGATGGGAACCACGCCGCGTTGTCTGCCTCATAAAGCTGCCACTGCTACAATGCCGCTCGGATCAACCAGACAAAAAAGGAAAACCATGTCCACTATCATGACCGCCTCCGGCCTCCAATATGAAGACGTCACCGTCGGCTCCGGCGACGAAGCCAAAGCCGGCCAGCATGTCACCGTACATTACACCGGCTGGCTGCAGAACCCGGATGGCAGCGCAGGTCGCAAGTTCGATTCCAGCAAGGATCGCAATGACCCGTTCGACTTCCCGCTCGGCGCAGGCCATGTGATCAAGGGCTGGGATGAAGGCGTGCAAGGCATGAAGGTCGGCGGCGTACGCAAGCTGATCATTCCATCATCGCTCGGTTACGGTGCGCGCGGCGCGGGCGGCGTCATTCCGCCGAATGCGACCCTGATTTTCGAAGTGGAACTGTTGGGCGTCTAAGCGATTTTTTTCCCTCGGGAATCCTTCCCGGCTGGAGCAGTGTTACGATGAGCACCGATGCCGCTTTCCTTGCGGCATCGGAATGTTAAACAGCTCCACGCTTCATGATCAAGAAACAATTCTTCCTTGCTGCGCTTTGCGCAGCCATCCTCGTGTCGACTTCCGGTTGTGCGGTGATCAGCGTGGCAGGCGCCGCGGTGACTGTCGCGAGCACTGCCGTCAGCGTTGGCGTGACTGCGGGTTCGGTTGCCGTCAAGGGCGTGACCGCCGTGGGCGGCGCGGTGCTCGGCGGCGATGATGACGACGACTGATTACCAGTCCGACATCAAAGCAAGCAACACCAGCTTCTCGAATTCCGGCGCAAAGCGCCGGATGATCTCGTGCGGATCGGCCGCAATGGCGTCGTCGGTCACCAGTCCGAACTGGACGCCGCCGTTATAGCTCAGGATGGATACGCCCACCCCGATGTCGCCCGACTGCGGCACCCAGAACATGATCTGGTCCAGCTGGCTGCCAGCCAGGTAGAGCGGCGACTGCGGTCCGGGCACATTGCTCATCACCGCCGTGGCTTTCCGAGCAAAGTAATTCTGGATTTCGTTCTGCATCTGCTTCGGCGTCGCGCCGAGCACACCGAGCACCGCCATGGCCACCAGCGCCTGGTACCCGCCCTTCAGCTCATCCATGCGGTTGCGCACTTCATTCAGCCGCGCAAGCGGGTCCTCGATCCCGACAGGCAGCACCAGCGGCACCAGCCCGAACGCGTTGCCGAGCTTCTGTTCTTTGCCGGCCTTGCGCAGGTTGACCGGCACCATCGCGCGCAGATCCGTATCCGGCGGAATGTCGTCACCCTTGGCGCGCAGGTATGCCCCGATCGCGCCGGCGACGCTGGCCATCAGCACGTCGTTGACGGAGCCGCCGAGCGCCTTGCCGACCGCCTTGATCTCGTCCAGCGGCAGCGGTTCGCTCCAGGCCACGTGCTTGGTGCCCCGTGGCGTCCCCTTCAGGCGCGTGCGGGAATCGTCGGGCATCGCCATCAGCTTGACGGCGTCCATCGTCAATCGGCCCGCCATGCCGCCCATATCGGCAATCCTGCCAGGAAGCTTGTTGGAGTCGGCCAGCATCCACATGTACTTCGTCCACAGGGCCGTCGACATGTTGATGGCGGAAATCGTGGCCTTGGTCACGGGCTGCATCAGGTCCAGCCACGGATTGCCTTCTTCCAGGACGAACGGTTCCGCGGGTTCGTCATCCGTGCCTTCAGGCTTGGCGTCGAACATCGAAAGAAGCACACCCACCAGCGCCATGCCGTCGGCGATGCAGTGATGAATGCGGATAATCACTGCTTGCCGGGTCTTGCCGTCCTCGCCGACGCAGTGGTCGACGACATGCATCTGCCAAAGCGGCCTGGAAAAATCGAGCGGCGTGCCGGACAGTTCGCTGACCATGCGCTCGAGCGCCTTCTTGTTCCCCTGCTTTCCCCTGTCAGGAAGCGCGGCATGGACGATGTGGTAATCGAGGTCGATTTCCTCCGGCTGCCACCAGGCGCTGCCGGTCATGTCCTGCGTGACGCGGCTGCGGAAACGGCTGAACTTCAGGAAGCGCGTCTCCATCGCGTGCCGGAAGCGCGGCATATCCATCGGCCTGTCGAACATCAGCACGGCCACGATCATCATCAGGTTGCCGTCCGAATCCATCCGCAGCCAGGCGGTATCGACGGTGGACATCTTTTCGCGGCGCAGCGCCGGCGCGGCTTCTGACAACAACATCGAGCATCCCCTCTAGAGCTTTTCTTTTGTGGTCGTTTTTTCTATGTTATTTTGGCCGTCATCTGTGCGCACGTTGCACAATTTTCACGACACTATCACAGCATCTGACAGGAGAAAAGCATGAGCCTGCAAAGTCAATTCGACCAGGCGGTCGCCGATTCGAAGAACCTTCCGGAGCGTCCGGACAACATGACCCTGCTGAAGATCTATGCGCTGTTCAAGCAGGCCAGCGCGGGTGATGTCGACGGCAAGCGCCCGGGCTTCACCGACATGGTCGGCCGCGCCAAGTACGATGCGTGGGATGCGCTCAAGGGCACCTCGAAGGACGACGCGATGCAGCAGTACATCGACCTGATCAACGGGCTGAAGGGCTGATCATGACGGCGCCGGCGGGAGCCGGCAGGCAAAAGGTGTTCACGCCTTCGCGCTGAACACCTTTTTCATTTTGGCGGAGACCTTTTCCTCGATGGTCGACGCGAACGCCTTGAAGAGGAAACCAAGGCTGATCTCGAGATGCGCCTCCTTCTCCGAGACGATCAGCTTGCCTGAGACGCCGGTGCGCTTGAACTTCAGCACGTCGCCGTCCCATTCCGAACTCATCTCGTATTCCTCGGCCATCTGGTCGGCCACTTTCTGCGCCGCGGCCTTTGCTTTCTTGTGCGGCAGCTTGTGTGCCTGGGTGATCCTGATGTCGGCCATGCCTTATCCCTGGGTAAGAACCTCGGGATTAAGGATATTCGGAGGATTGCTGCCGGTCAACGCCGCAATCAGGTTGTCGGCGGCGCAATTGGCCATGGCGCGCCGGGTCGGTTCCGATGCGCTGGCGATGTGAGGCGTCAGTACCACATTGGAAAGCGTGAGGAACGCAGGATCAAACGCCGGTTCGTTCTCGAACACATCCAGCCCGGCTGCTGCGAGCCGGTTTGCGCGCAGCGCAACGATCAGGGCGGCGTCATCGACGATACCGCCACGGGCTATGTTCACCAGCGTCGCGCTCGGCTTCATCATCGCCAGTTCCACCGCCCCGATGATGTGATGGACCTGCGGCGAATACGGCAGCGCCAGCATCACGTGATCGGCCGTCTTCAGCAATTCTTCCTTGCTGACATATTGCGCATTGTTCGCCCGCGCCTCCAGTTCCGGCGCGACCCGCGAGCGATTGTGGTAGATCACCCTCATGTCGAAGCCCATCGACCGCCGGGCGATGGCTTGGCCGATGCGCCCCATGCCGATGATGCCCAGCGTCGATCCGTGCACATCGGCGCCGAGGAAGGTGTCGTAGCGCCACTTCTGCCATTTGCCGGCTCGCAACCAGTGCTCCGACTCGGTGACGCGGCGTGCTGTCGCGAGCAATAACGCCCAAGCGAAATCCGCCGTTGTTTCGTTCAGCACGTCAGGGGTATTGGTGACCACGATGCCGGCCCTGGTGGCGGCATCAACGTCGATGTTGTTGAAGCCGACCGCCATGTTGCACACCGCCTTGAGCGACGGATTGGCAGCCAGTACATCGGCGGTGATGCGTTCGCTCGGGGTGGTGAAAATGCCGTCCTTGCCCTTCACCCTGTCTGCCAGTTCACTCGCTGTCAGGATGCGGTCATCCTGGTTCGACTCGACCTCGAAGTACTGTTCAAGGCGTTCAATGACGTCGGGAAATACCGCCCGCGTCACGAGTATCCTGGCTTTTGTCATCGCTCATCACCAAAAGAAGATGAATGTCATCACGATAAACAGCGGAACGAGCACCGCACAGGACCAGGCCATGTAGCCGAAGAAAGACGGCATCTTGATGCCACGTTCTTCCGCGATCGCCTTCACCATCAGGTTGGGCGCATTGCCGATGTAGCTGTTTGCCCCCATGAACACGGCGCCGCAGGAAATCGCAGCCAGCGTGCTCGCCAGGGTGGTCATCAGTACGGCCGGGTCTCCGCCGGCTGTATTGAAGAATACCAGATAGGTCGGCGCGTTATCGAGGAAGGACGAAAGCACGCCCGATGCCCAGAAGTACATCGCGTTGATGGGCTGGCCACTGTCGTCGGTGACGGCACGAATAACCGCGCCGAACGGGCCTGCTTCGCCGGCACGGAGCATGGCGATGACGGGGATGATGGTGATGAAGATGCCCGCAAACAGCTTCGCCACCTCCTGGATCGGCCCCCAGGAGAACTCGTTGCCCTGGCGCGCCGTCTGCGGCGTAGCCCACAGGGAAACGAAAATCACGACCACAAGGAGTACATCGCGCACGACGTTCTGCAGTTCGACTTCGGTGCCGAACACATCGAAAACGATGCCCGGTTTCCAGAGTCCACTCATCAGCACGAGCCCTACGATCACCGCGAGCAGGACAAAGTTGAACCGCCCCTCGAAACGGATCGCCGAGTCCGGAGTCGGATCCATCGACGGCTGGAATTCCTCTTCCTTGTTGTGGTAGTAGTGGCGATCGAGGAGATAGAAGATGGCCAGCAGTGCCGTGCAAAGGAACAGCGTCTCCGGGAAGATGTTTTTCACCGTCCAGAAGAATTCGACACCCTTCAGAAAGCCGAGGAACAGCGGAGGATCGCCAAGCGGCGTAAGCGAGCCGCCGGCATTCGACACCAGGAAAATGAAAAACACGACGATGTGGACCGAATGCTTGCGGTTGTCGTTCGCGCGGATGACCGGACGGATCATCAGCATGGACGCGCCCGTCGTGCCCATAATGCTGGCGAGGAGCGTTCCGAGCGCGAGCAGGCCGGTGTTCAGTGCCGGCGTGCCGTGCAGGTTGCCGCAAACGCAGATACCGCCGGCCACGACGAACAGCGCCGTCAGCAGGATGATGAAGGGGATGAACTCCAGGAGGAAGGCATGGACGGCACCGCCTCCCGCTACGCCACCGCCAAAAATAACGGCGCACGGCAGCAGGAAGGCGAGCGCCCAAGCGAGCGACACTTTGCCGAAGTGGTGATGCCAGAAAATCGGCGTGACGAGCGGGCACAGGGCGATCGAGAGCAGCAGTCCGGCAAAGGGTACGCCCCACAAGGGCGACAGTACGCTGCCGTCAAGTTCAGCTGCCTGGGAAATGGCTGGAAGGAATGCGGGCACGACGGCGGCCAATCCAGCGAGGATCCTTGTTCTCAATTCCGGTCTCCGTTTTTTTGATGGCGGCCATTGTAGCGTGGAACAATAGCGCTGCCTTATAAACCGCATACGTAAAACTACGGCCGCCCCCTCCACGAAGGGTTGGCGGTTCGCTCCCGACTTCCTATGGAATGCTTCAGGCGCCGCGTACCAGGATCACGTGCACGCGGTACGGGCCATGCGCGCCCAGGACAATCGTCTGCTCGATGTCGCCGGTACGCGACGGACCGGAGATGAAATTGATCGCGCGCGGCATGTCGACGCCCTCGGCGCGCGCCAGTGCGAAGGCATCCTCCATGTGCGCGACGATGCGCGATGCGGGGACGATCGCGATGTGCGTTTCCGGCAGCAGGGCGGCGGAGGACCAGGTTTCGGGGCCGGACATCAGCATCAGGCTGCCCGTTTCGGCCACAGCGCAAAAGACGCCGGTGATCCCAACGAGGTCCTCATTGCGCGGACGGCGGAATTCCACCTGCAGGCCGGCTTCGCTCCAGTTCATGTCACTCAGGGTCTGCCAGGCGATGGCACTACGCGCCACGCCGATCCCGTCGAGATAACGCGCGATCGCCTCCGGCACGGCTGCCATATCCGGCACCGCAGCGACCGTGTCGGACATGCGCACCGCCTGCTCCCTGAAATGCGTGACAAGATCGGCGCCAATCGCGGGACGCGGCCCTTGGGAATGCTGCGCGATGTAATCCTTCACGGCGTCGCGCTCGGCCTGCGTCGGCTCCGCTGGCCGGTTCTGTGCCGTGCGAATGCGGTTGAAAATGGCTTGGCGAGCGGCGGACGTATCCATGTTGACCCCTTGATGACTGGCTTCGCAGTCTACCGGAATTGAATTGCCGGGTCGCCGGATGGGCGCTTGATTTAATTTCAAACACCCGTCGCAAATTATTCATGCGGGCCAAAGGACGGGCCGAGGGGAGCATTGCCAATTCATAAATAAATTGCGTCAGCATCGCGGCGCTCGAATTCCGCCGCATTTGCTTATTCATAAACTGTATAAGTTTGGTTTGTTAGAAACACCCAATTGTCTTAAAATACAAGGCTTTGCAGCGGGTTGTCCGTTCCGGTTGCGCCCTGCAGCCACCGCGCCTTCCCGGCTCCAAATCAGATCAGTTTCACAAAAATCCACAGATAGGACTGTTATGACCCACGTTGTGACCGAATCCTGCATCCGCTGCAAGTACACCGACTGCGTGGATGTATGCCCGGTAGATTGCTTCAGGGAAGGCCCCAATTTTCTTACGATCGACCCGGATGAGTGCATCGATTGCGCCGTCTGCGTTGCCGAATGCCCGGTCAACGCGATCTATGCCGAGGAAGACGTCCCGGCCGACCAGCAGCATTTCATCAAGCTGAACGTCGACCTCGCGCGCAAGTGGCCCTCGATCACCAAGACCAAGGATCCGCTGCCTGACGCCGACGAGTGGAAGGACGTGAAGGAAAAGCTGAACGAACTCGCGAAGTAAGAGTCTTTCCGCCGGGCGGCGCACTGTCCGGCGGCGTAGCACCATAACAAAAACCGGAGGAGCAAAGCTGCAGGCACCATCAGTCAGCGCACGTCGGATCAACTGACCGTTGCAAGGGAAGCCAGGCATGAATGTACCCTCCGAAGCACCAGCACTACCCCCCTCCCCCTCTCCCATCGAAACCGATGCCGTGATCGTCGGTGCCGGCCCTGTCGGACTCTTCCAGGTATTCGAACTCGGACTGCTTGAGATCAAGGCCCATGTCATCGATTCCCTGCAGCACGTCGGCGGGCAATGCGTGGAACTGTATCCGGACAAGCCCATCTACGACATTCCTGCGGTACCGGTCTGCACGGGACAGGAACTGACGGACAACCTCCTCAAGCAGATCGAACCCTTCGGCGCCACCTTTCATCTCGGCCAGGAAGTGAGCGTCGTGAAAAAGCGCGAGGATGGCCGCTTCGATGTCGAGACCTCGACGGGCACGCGTTTCATCACAAAGACGATCTTCATCGCCGCCGGCGTCGGCTCGTTCCAGCCGCGTACGCTCAAAGTGGATGGCATCGAACAGTTCGAAGGGAAACAACTGTTCTATCGCGTCAAGGATCCGACGCGCTTTCATGGCCGGAATCTCGTCATTTGCGGCGGCGGCGACTCGGCGCTGGACTGGGCACTAGAACTGGCCAACAAGGCGGAATCAGTCATCCTCCTGCATCGCCGCGAAGGCTTCCGCGCAGCACCGGCTTCCGTTGCGAAGATGCAGGCCCTGTGCGAGAACTATGAGATGCAGTTTCTTGTCGGGCAGATTACCGGTTTCGATACGCGCGAGGACCGCCTCGCCGAGATCCGGGTGAGCGGTGCCGACGGCGTGACCCGCCGGCTTCCTCTCGATGACCTGCTTGTGTTCTTCGGTCTCTCGCCGAAACTGGGACCGATCGCCGACTGGGGCCTTGATATCGAACGCAAGCAACTCAAGGTGGACACGGAGAAATTCGAGACCAATGTGCCGGGGATTTTTGCGGTCGGCGATATCAATACCTATCCGGGCAAGAAAAAACTGATCCTGTCGGGTTTCCATGAGGCTGCGCTCGCCGCCTTCGGTGCGGCCCCCATCATCTTTCCCGAGAAGAAAATTCATATGCAGTACACGACGACGTCGCCCAAACTGCACAAGATCCTGGGCGTTGAATCGCCGGTATTTGATTGACGTCGCTCCGACGCCGGAGAGTGTCGGACGGCATCAGACTGCCTCCCGAGAATGTGTCTGCGCGGGACAAACACGACGTGAAAAGCAGCGTGAACACGTCTGGTCGGAAGTACTGGCTGGCCGTGCTGTCGATCACTGCTTCACAGCACGCGGCAGCTGCGCCTCCTTGGCGAGTGAAGATTTCTCCCATATTCCACCAGGATCAGCGGGTAAGAATTACAAACCTCCCGCTTTAACGGTAACTGTGAAGTGTGTCGCGCTTCACATACGCTGCACAGCACCATTCCTGTGCCCCGAAAAACCACGCTCCGGCAATAGACACTCGGTTACCGGCACACTTTATGCTCGCTTTTCTGCTGAGACAGGCAGGCATGTAAAACAGCAAGAAACAGGAATTCTCGCAGTCGTTTTCTTTCAGCCAGTCGCAGCAGGAGCGCTAACCGCCTGCTTCCCCGGATGCCGCATAAATGCTGGCTTGGCCGGCACGGGGCGATTGTGTGCGTAAAGCGGCCAGTGGAACATATGCAGGAAAAGCACGGTAAACCGGCTTTCTTTCTGGTTCAAAATAAAATTGCGGATTGTGATATGTTGTTAGTGCAATTGATCCAGCGCAAACCGTTTTCTTTTGGGAAACATTTAAGTTTCCCGAAAAAGTGTTGCGAACGCGCGATTTATTTTTCGCGGAAAGATCTAAAATTGCCTATGATGCATTGCAGCAAGAAACGTTTATCTGCAGAATCTAGCGACACCGGTACCACTTGAAAGAGGCCATCATGCTTTACCAATTTCACGAGCTGAACCGCACCTTCCTGAACCCGCTCATCCAATGGGCGGAAGCTTCTGCAAAGCTGTTCACGAACCCGGTCTCGCCCCTCGCACACACGCCGTTCGCGCAACGTATCGCGGCCGGCTACGAATTGATGTACCGGCTCGGCAAGGATTATGAAAAACCCGAGTTCGGAATCAAAACCGTTCCCGTCGAAGGCAAAGCCGTCGGCGTGTTCGAAGAAGTCGCCGTGCAGAAACCGTTCTGCCGCCTGATTCACTTCAAGAAGGACATGAGCGACAAGAAGATCGCCGACCTGAAGCAACCGACCGTCCTGCTGGTCGCCCCGCTGTCGGGCCACCACTCCACCCTGCTGCGTGACACCGTCCGCGCACTGCTGTCGAACCATGACGTATACATCACCGACTGGACCGACGCCCGCATGGTGCCGACCTCGGAAGGCGCGTTCCACCTGCACGACTACATCTACTACGTCCAGGAATTCATACGCAAGCTCGGCCCGGACCTGCACGTCATCTCCGTCTGCCAGCCGACCGTCCCCGTCCTCGCCGCCATCTCGCTGATGGCCTCGGACAACGACCCAATGCTGCCGAAGACGATGACCATGATGGGCGGCCCGATTGACCCGCGCAAATCGCCGACCGAAGTGAACGACCTCGCCATCAAGCGTCCGTTCTCCTGGTTCGAGGACAAGGTGATCTACAGCGTCCCGCCGAACTACCCCGGCTTCGGACGCAAGGTTTACCCAGGCTTCCTGCAGCATGCCGGCTTCATCGCCATGAACCCGGGCCGGCACGCGCAGAGCCACTGGGATTTCTATATGCATCTGCGCGCAGGCGACCAGGAGTCGGCTGAAGAGCACCGCAAGTTCTACGACGAGTACAACGCCGTCCTCGACATGCCGGCCGAGTACTACCTGGAGACCATCAAGATCGTGTTCCAGGAATTCCGCCTGCCGCTGGGCACGTGGGAAGTCGAAGGCAAGTTGGTGCGCCCGCAGGACATCAAGAACGTCGCCCTGTTCACCATCGAAGGCGAACTCGACGACATCTCCGGCACCGGCCAGACCGAGGCTGCGCATGACCTGTGCAAGAGCATTCCGAAGGCGAAGAAGCAACACTTCACGGTGCCCAAGGCCGGCCACTACGGCATCTTCTCCGGCCGCCGCTGGCGCGAAATGGTTTGCCCGAAGATCGGCGAATTCATCCGCGCACATTCCTGATAAAGCAACCGGTGTAATGAAAAGCCGTTCCCTCGAAAGGGGGAACGGCTTTTTTGTTTGAAGAAGACGCCATTTGCCGGGATAATTCTGTTTTTTCTTGCACAACCCCGCTGTGTCCTCCACTTCCGCCCCTACCCTGGCCGACCGCATCGAAGACCTCCTGCCGCAGACGCAATGCACGAAATGCGGCTATCCGGCATGCCGTCCGTACGCCGAGGCTGTCGCCGACGGCTCCGCCGGCTACAACCAATGCCCTCCCGGCGGCGCGGAGGGTGTTGCGCGCCTGGCGGCGCTGCTGGGCAAGCCGGTCATCCCGATCAACCCGGTCAATGGCATGGAACGCCCGAGGCCGGTCGCGGTCATCGACGAAACCCTCTGCATCGGCTGCACGCTCTGCATCCAGGCCTGCCCGGTCGATGCGATCGTCGGCGCAGCCAAGCAGATGCACACCGTCGTCAACGACTTGTGCACCGGCTGCGACCTCTGTGTTGCGCCCTGCCCGGTCGACTGCATCGCAATGGTGGAGGTCACGCCCGGCATGACCGGCTGGGCCGCCTGGTCCCGGGAACAGGCGGACGCCGCGCGCGAGCGACATCAGTTCCGCGTCGCGCGGCTGCGGCGTGAGAAGGAAGAAAACGATGCGCGTCTTGCAGCAAAAGCAGCCGCCAAGCTGAAGGCGGTCGAAGCCGAGTCCACCCTTTCGCCGGAGGAAAAAGCGGCGGCGGAGCGCAAGAAGGCCATCATCCAGGCCGCCATGGAGCGGGCCCGGCTGAAGAAGGCGCAGATGGCGGCGCGAGTTGCGTCAACGACCGGCCTTGACGATGTGTCGCGTTCAGTGAAGAAGCAGATCGAGGAAATCAACCAGAAGCTCGAACAGCAAGAAGACCCGCAATGAACGCCGAAAAACGTCTCGAGATCTTCCGCCGCTTCCGCCAGGCCAATCCCCATCCGACGACCGAACTCGAATACACGACGCCTTTCGAGCTGCTGATTGCCGTCATCCTGTCGGCGCAGGCGACAGATGTGTCGGTGAACAAGGCCACCCGCCGGCTGTATCCGGTAGCGAACACGCCCGCAAAGATGCACGCGTTGGGCACGGAGGGACTGGAAGAATACATCCGCACGATTGGCCTGTATCGCACCAAGGCGAAGAACGTGATCGAAACCTGCCGCATCCTGCTGGAACAGCACGGCGGCGAGGTGCCACGTTCACGGGAGGCCCTGCAGGCCTTGCCGGGCGTCGGACGCAAGACCGCCAACGTCGTCCTGAATACTGCCTTTGGGGAGCCGACGATTGCCGTGGACACCCACATCTTCCGCGTCTCAAACCGCACGGGGATTGCGCCGGGCAAGGATGTCGACGCCGTCGAGCAGAAGCTGCTGAAGGTTGTGCCGCAGGAATTTCGCCACGATGCGCATCACTGGCTGATCCTGCATGGCCGCTATACATGCGTTGCACGCAAGCCGCAATGCTGGAACTGCATCGTCAATGACTTGTGCGAATACAAGGACAAGACGCCCCTGCCCGAGAAGGGCGTCTAGGAACGCCGGCACGCACGGCGACCCGGCCCGCGTACTCGAGATCCGGCAGGCTTCTTCGAACAGCGGGTGCGCGCGAGGAGTTTGTGGCGTCGGGGAACGGCGCAGATGTTAAACGAATCCGCTCCTGCCGGCGGTAAAATAGCCCTTTCTCCGCCTTCCGTCCGAACCGATGTTCAATCCCTCGCAGCACGACGTGCGCCGCTTCTTTTGCGAAACCTTCCGCAAGGTCGGGGCCAATGAAATTCTCACGCCGCTGGAAGCGATCGCCCGCGACTGGATTGTGCAGCACGAGGAGTACGCGGATGCGCTGAAGGACGTCAACGAGGCGCTGGCGGCCGACTACTCAGTCGAGCGCGGCCAGAGCAATCCCTTCCTTCATCTGTCGATGCACCTGTCCATTGCGGAACAGATTTCCATCGACCAGCCGCCCGGCATCCGTGCTGCGTTTCTCTCGCTCGCACAGCGGCTTGGCTCGGAGCACGATGCCCACCATCAAATGATGGAATGCCTGGGCGAAATGATTTGGAATTCGCAGCGCAGCGGCCTGCCGCCGGACGGCGCGGCCTATGTGGAGTGCGTCCGGCGACGCTGAGCCGCGGCGGCATTGCAGCCGCCGAAGCCCGCCGTCGTCACATCAAACAACCTTCACCTCAATCTTGCGCGGCTGGACTTGCTCGGTCTTGGGGATGCGCAGGCGCAGCACGCCGTTCTTGAACTCTGCCGTCGTTTTCTCGCTGTCCAGTTCCTTTGAGAGCGTGAAGACGCGGCGATAGCGCGGCAGGCGCACTTCGGCATGGCCGGACTCCATGCCTTCGGGCGTGTTGAGGCTCACTTCGCCTTCGATGGTCAGGCTGCCCGCTTCAAGCTGAAGGCTCAGTCTATCTTTCGGCACGCCGGGCAGGTCGGCCAGCAGCGTGATACCGGAAGCATCCTCGATCACATCGACCGGCGGCAGCAGGGCCGCTTCGGGCCGTGCATTCTCGTTCGACCGTTGGGTCACATTGGTGTTTGCGCTCATGTTCCTTCCTCCTCTTTACTGAATGGCGATGCGGCGCGGTGCCGGCGCCTGGCGGCGCTTGATGGAGACGTGCAGCACGCCGTCGCGATATTCGGCCGACACGCCGCTCGGATTGACGTCGTCTTCAGGCAGGCTGACGACACGGCGGAAGCGGCCGGCAAAGCGTTCATTGATATGCAGCGAGGCCTTTGCATCCTGTCCCGGCAACTCGGCGGCGCGGTCGCCGGCAATGGTAAGCACGCCGCGCTCCAGGTTGACTTCGATGGTGGAGGGATCCAGGCCAGGCGCAAAGGCATATAGCTCAAGTGACTGCGGTGTCGTCCCGACATTCACAGCGGGAAAACCACCTCGGCCTACGCCGCGGATGCTGGGGCCGGTTTCAAAGACTTCCTGCATTTCGCGCTGCAGGCGATCGAGTTCGGCAAAGACATCGCGGGGAAACAGGGCTCTGTACATCATTTTGTCCTCCTGACAGGTAATCTGCGTCAGCCGGATCGGCTTACACCCCCAAATTAGGAACGCCGCGGCGATTTTCAATACCTCGATTTCCCAGGCAGGCGACATGTCTCCACTATCCGCTCCTGACCGCCGAGAAACGCAGAATTGACACGAAACAAGAAAATCCGTCGCTGAAGACCGATTCCGTTTGGATGAGGTTGCAACATTTCCGTTATCGCCGAGAATCGACGCCTAGTACCGGAAGCCGCGGGCAAACGACTGGAAGACTGGCAAGGTGGTGGACGAGCTCAACAGGATCAAGGCCGAAGGCGGCTTCCTCGACCTGATCCAGTGGCGCGCGCATCGCAGCCATGCGGTCGGCATGGCCGACGACGGCTATGTGCTCGAATGGCGCAATTTCGACGCGGGTGCGAATCCGTTCGCCAGCAACGCCGACAAGAAGACGCATGCGCCGAAGTACATGTGGGACGAGAAAAAGGTCGGCTACAAGTCGATCACCGCGGACCAGTTGCGCAAGGGCGATCATTACCTCGTCCGTGAAACCAACGCCGTGCCTTTCGATCCGAACGCGGGCTGGAAAGAAGGCGACCTGATCCCGGATTACATCATGAGCCGTGAAGACGCAAAGGGATCGGCGGCAGATAACAATACGATCGCTAGCTGGAAGAACGGCGTCTGGACCGTAGTCATGGTTCGTCCATTGAACCTGACCAACGATGACGACAAGACCCTGAAGGAAGGAGGCGTCTACAACGTCGGCTTCGCCGTCCACGACGACAACATCACGACGCGCGGCCACCATGTTTCCTTCGTGAAGACGCTCGGCATCGGCGCCAAAAAAGGCACCAAGGTCGACATCAATGCCACGAAACTGAAGTAAGCGGCTCTCCGCAACAAAAAAAGCCACGGAATCCGTGGCTTTTTTTATGGAGTATCGCGGCGAGCGCTTACTTGCGCAGTACCAGGGTACCCGGCAGGCTGTTCAGGTAGGCCGCAATGTTTTTAATGTCCTGGCTGGACAGCGGCTTGACCTGTGCACCCATGATTGCGTTGCCACGACCGTTGGCACCGTCGGCGCCGCGCTTGTAAGCAGTCATCGCGATGACCAGGTAATCCTCATGCTGGCCGGCCAGCTTCGGATAGCTCGGGTCGATCGGGGTGTTGTAGTCCTTGCCGTGGCAGGAGAAGCAGTTGTACTTGTCGGCGGCTTGCTTGCCGGCTTCGATGTTGCCTGCCGCGAAGGCGTTGAACGAGACCAGCACGGCTGCGGCTGCGAGAATCTTCTTCATTACGTGTCCCCTCTTATTTCTGCTGTGCGTAGTATGCCGCGACGTCGGCGATGTCCTGGTCCGACAGGCCCGCAGCGATGCCGCGCATGCTGGGGTTCTTGCGCTCGCCTTTCTTGTAGGCCTGCAGCGCGCTCTCGATGTACTTGGCAGACTGACCGCCGAGCATCGGGACCTTGTACACCTCGGGGAAGGTTGCCTTGTAGCCGGGGATGCCATGGCAGCCGATGCACATCGCCACCTTGTTGTCAGCCGCCTTGGCGTTGCCTTCCGCTGCAGCAGCGAAGCCGGCGACACCCGCGAGCGCGAGAAACGCAAATAGTTTTTTCATGATAGCTCGGGATAGTTGAATCGGAATTTCAAAACACATCCGGAAAGGATTCAGTCCGGCAGCGAATCATTTACGGATAAATTCTCGGGACATCGGCGGGTTTAACCATTGTTGTTGTAGGTGTTTCTCCGACGCACCAAAACTGTCTCATTCTACCTGAAGACTAACAAGCAGTCCACGCACCGGGAATCAGGGCGAAATCCGGTTCGAGTGAACCCTCCAACCCTGAAATTCCATCTCGCTTATACTTGATTTTTCCCCTTTCTCTGACCAACGGTACCATGCGCACAGAAACTCGCTTTGAAGGTTCACAGAACTATGTTGCCACCAACGACCTCAAACTTGCCGTCAACGCCGCGCTGACGCTCCAGCGCCCGCTATTGATCAAGGGCGAGCCGGGTACCGGCAAGACCATGCTGGCCGAGGAAGTCGCCGCCGCGCTCGGCATGCCGCTGCTGCAGTGGCATATCAAGTCCACGACCAAGGCGCAGCAGGGCCTGTATGAATATGACGCGGTCTCCCGCCTGCGCGATTCGCAGCTCGGCGACGAGCGGGTCAAGGACATCCACAACTACATCGTCAAGGGCGTGCTGTGGCAGGCCTTTACCTCCGACCAGCAGGTCGTGCTGCTGATCGACGAGATCGACAAGGCCGACATCGAATTCCCGAACGACCTGCTGCGCGAACTCGACCGCATGGAGTTCTACGTCTACGAGACGCGCGAGCTGATCAAGGCAAAAACCCGGCCGCTGGTGATCATCACGTCTAACAACGAGAAGGAACTGCCGGACGCCTTCCTGCGCCGCTGCTTCTTCCACTACATCAAGTTCCCCGACAAGGACACGATGGAGCAGATCGTCGACGTGCACTTCCCTCAGCTCAAGAAGGATTTGCTGGCACAGGCGCTCCAGACCTTCTATGAGGTTCGCGAAGTCGCCGGCCTCAAGAAGAAGCCGTCCACGTCGGAACTGCTCGACTGGCTCAAATTGCTGCTGGCCGAGGACATTCCTGCGGAAGCCCTGCGCAGCAAGGACGCGAAAGCCGTCGTGCCGCCGCTGCACGGCGCACTGCTGAAGAACGAGCAGGACGTGCACCTGTTCGAGCGCCTGGTCTTCATGTCGCGCACCAACCGTTAGGCGCATCATGGCCTTCGTCACGCCGCTCACGCTCAAGGGCGAACACGTCACGCTCGAGCCCCTGGACATCGCCCATGCCGAGGGACTGGCCGAGGCGGTCAGGGATGGCGAGTTGTGGAAGCTCTGGTACACCTCGATTCCGGCACCGGAGGGCATGAAGGCGGAAATCGAGCGGCGCCTGGGGTTGCAGGCTGCCGGCAGCATGATGCCCTTTGCCATCCGCCGCAATGACTGCGGGGCGCTGTGCGGCATGACGACGTACATGCACATCGACGCAGTGCACCGACGCGTCGAAATCGGTTCGACCTGGTACGCGAAAAGCGTGCAGCGCACCGCGATCAACACCGAAGCCAAGCTGATGCTGCTGACGCATGCTTTCGAGGAATTGCGTTGCATTGCCGTGGAATTCCGCACGCACTGGATGAACCAGCAGTCGCGCGCAGCCATCGCGAGGCTTGGCGCGAAACAGGACGGCATCCTGCGCAATCACCAGCGCATGCCCGACGGCTCGTTCCGCGATACGGTCGTTTTCTCGATCATCGAATCGGAATGGCCGACCATCAAGCGTCACTTGCAATACAAACTGGGGCGCTGAGGAGACATCATGCTCATCGACTTTTTCTTCACCCTGAAAGACGCGAAGATCCCCGTCTCGATCAAGGAATTCCTGATCCTGCTGGAAGCGATGCAGAAGAGCGTCATCAGCCCGTCGCTGGATGATTTCTACTACCTGTCGCGCACGACCCTGGTGAAGGACGAGGCGCATTACGACAAGTTCGACAAGGCCTTCGGCCTGTATTTCCGGGGTATAGACGCCATCTTCGAAAAGCATCCCGAGATTCCGCTCGAATGGCTGCAGAAGCGCATGGAGCGCGAGCTGACCCCGGAGCAGAAGGCGGCAATCGAGAAGTTCGGCTATGACAAGCTGATGGATCGCCTGAAGGAACTGCTCAAGGAACAGAAGGAACGCCACGAGGGCGGCAACCGTTGGATCGGCACCGGCGGCACCTCGCCCTTCGGCAATGGCGGCACGAATCCCGAAGGCATCCGCATTGGCGGCGAAGGCGGCAACCGCTCCGCCGTCAAGGTGTGGGAAGCCCGCAGCTACCGCGATTACGACGACGAGCGCGAGCTCGGCACGCGCAACATCAAGGTCGCGCTGCGTCGCCTGCGCAAGTTCGCGCGCGAAGGCGCCGAGGAAGAACTGGCGCTGGACGACACCATTCGTGCCACGGCCAACAACGCAGGCTACCTCGACATCAAGATGCAGCCGGAGCGCAAGAACAACATCAAGGTGCTGATGCTGCTCGACGTGGGCGGCACGATGGACGACCACATCGCCCGCACCGAGGAATTGTTCTCCGCGGCGAAGACCGAGTTCAAGAACATGGAGTTCTTCTACTTCCACAACTGCGTCTACGACTACCTCTGGAAGAACAACCGCCGCCGCCACGCCGAGCGCTTCCCGACATGGGACATCCTGCGCAAGTACACGCCCGATACCAAGTTGATCTTCGTCGGCGATGCGACGATGAGTCCCTACGAAGTCCTGCAACCCGGCGGTTCGGTGGAGTACAACAACGAGGAAGCCGGCGCGGTGTGGCTGCAGCGCTTCACCAGCACCTTCCCGAAATTCATCTGGCTCAACCCCGAGCCCGAAGGCTTGTGGCAGTACCGCCAATCGATTTCCGTGATCCGCCAGATCATGAACAACCGGATGTTCCCGGTGACGATCGAGGGGCTGGAGCGCGGGATGCGCCTGCTGAGCAAGTAGGGATTCAGCGCGCGAACGGCAGGAATTTCTTCAGCACGGTCACAAGATGGTGGCTGGCGAGCGGCTTGTTCAGGAAACCGTCCGCCCCGACATAACGCGCCTGCTCCAGGTCGTACACGAAGGGTTTGCTCACGAGGAACACGACGGCAATACGGACCGGCGAGTCCTTTTCCTTGATCGCCCAGCACAGGCGGTAAGGGTCCACGCCGGGAGTGGATGTATTGATCATCACGAAGGCCACAGGCTCGCGCTTGCAGACATCCACCGCCTCGACTTCGTCGTTGACCCACAGGACGGGCACTTTCTGGCGGGCCAGCAGGTCGGACAGGTAATCCCGCAGGGCCGGTCCCTTGTCCACGACAAGGACGACGCCGTTGTCCGGCACCTTGGCGCGCATTTTTTCGTATTCGGCGGGATCGGTGAGGTCGAGGTCCATGCGGTCGCGGCGACGGCGCTCGGGGACGGTGACGATGTCGGATGCCTCCAGCCGTGAGAGCGCGTCGGCCCGCTTCTCCGCCAGTTCATCCAGCGTCTCGAACAGTTGATCCCAGTCGATGGGGCTGTTGACGGCAGGATAAGGCAGGGTAACGTCCGGCGTGCCGACCAGCATGGCCGGGCGGACATCGGTCGGACGCACGTCGGCGAGCGTCACCAGGGCCTTGAGCTGGGTAGCGTTGGCGATGTACAGGTCGGGGTCCTGCAGGTTGTCTTCCACCAGCCTGAAATAACCATAGCCCCAGGTTTGCCTGATCAGGAAATTCTCGTCAAAGCACGCTTCCTCCTCCGGCGAAAAGCCGATGAGGCGAACGGCAAAGGGAAAGGTTTGGCTGACCATAGCGTTTCATTTTATAAATATTCTTGCATGTTTCACTAGATAAATTTTTGGTGATGGCATTTCCGCCACGCGCTCTCCGCACTGCAGAAAATCGCCGCTCGCGCTGATTTTCATTAGAATGCTGGGACTTATGCGTAAATGCATTCCCTCTAGCAACTCCGCTTCCCACTGAATGGCAACCAGAAAATCTTCCGATTACAGCGAATCGTCAATCCGGGTCCTGAAGGGACTCGAACCGGTCAAGCAGCGTCCGGGCATGTATACCCGCACCGAAAACCCGCTGCACATCATCCAGGAAGTGATTGACAATGCCTCCGACGAAGCGCTCGGCGGCTTTTGCAAGAACGTCATCGTCACCCTGAATGCCGACGGCAGCGTCAGCGTCGAGGACGACGGCCGCGGCATTCCGGTCGGCCTCCACCCCGAAGAAAAAGTGCCGACGGTCGAAATCGTCTTCACGCGCCTGCACGCGGGCGGCAAGTTCGACAAGGGTTCGGGCGGCGCCTACTCCTTCTCCGGCGGCCTGCACGGCGTCGGCGTTTCGGTAACGAATGCGCTTTCCACGCGCCTCGAAATTACCGTCTGGCGCGAAGGTGGCGTACACCAGATCGTTTTCGCCGACGGCGACGTGGTCGAGAAACTGAAATCGCGTCCGCAAGGCAAGGAAGACAAGAAGTCCGGCACGCGCGTGACCGTCTGGCCGAATGCCAAGTACTTCGATTCCTCCACCATCCCCAACGCCGAACTGCAGCGCCTGCTGCGTTCCAAGGCGGTGCTGCTGCCGGGCGTGAAGGTCACCCTGATCAACGGCAAGACTGGCGAAACACAGACCTGGAAATACGACCAGGGCCTGCGCGGCTATCTGGTCGAATCGCTCGCGCAGACTTCCGGCGCCGAACCGATGATTCCCCTCTTCGAAGGCGAGCAATACGCAGGCAACGATGCGGAAGGTTTCGCCGAAGGCGAAGGCGCTGCGTGGGTGGTCGCATGGACCGAAGACGGCAACGTCGTACGCGAGTCCTATGTCAACCTGATCCCGACGCCCGCTGGCGGCACGCACGAAGCCGGCCTGCGCGAAGGCCTGTTCAATGCGGTCAAGAGCTTCGTCGAAATGCATGCGCTGCTGCCCAAGGGCGTCAAGCTGCTGCCGGAAGACGTGTTCGCACGCGTCTCCTTCGTGCTGTCGGCCAAGGTGCTCGATCCGCAATTCCAGGGACAGATCAAGGAGCGCCTCAATTCGCGCGACGCCGTGCGACTGGTGGGATCGTTCACCCGCCCTGCCCTCGAATTGTGGCTCAACCACCATGTCGACTACGGCAAGAAGCTGGCCGAACTGGTGATCAAGCAGGCGCAATCCCGCCTGCGCTCGGCGCAGAAGGTCGAGAAGAAGAAATCCTCCGGCGTTGCCGTGCTGCCAGGCAAACTGACCGACTGCGAGTCGGACGACATCACCCGCAACGAACTCTTCCTCGTCGAGGGCGATTCCGCCGGCGGCTCGGCCAAGATGGGCCGCGACAAGGAATTCCAGGCCATTCTGCCGCTCCGCGGCAAGGTCCTGAACTCCTGGGAAACCGAACGCGACCGCCTGTTTGCCAACAACGAAATCCACGACATCGCCGTCGCGATCGGCGTCGACCCACATGGTCCGAACGACACGCCGGATCTTTCCGGCCTGCGCTACGGCAAAATCTGCATCCTCTCCGATGCGGACGTCGACGGATCGCACATCCAGGTGCTGCTGCTGACCTTGTTCTTCAAGCACTTCCCGCAGTTGATTGCACACGGCAACATCTATGTCGCCCGCCCGCCGCTGTACCGCGTCGATGCGCCGGCCCGCGGCAAGAAGCAGGCGCAGAAGCTGTACGCGCTGGACGATGGCGAGCTCGAAGCCATCGAAGACAAGCTGCGCAAGGATGGCGTCAAGGAAGGCGGCTGGAGCATTTCCCGCTTCAAGGGCCTGGGCGAGATGAACGCAGAGCAGTTGTGGGAAACCACGATGAATCCGGACACGCGCCGCCTGCTGCCGGTGTCGCTCGGCGACTTCGACCTCGCGGCTTCCGAATCGCGCTTCAACATGTTGATGGGCAAAGGCGAAGCCGCCGCACGCCGCGCTTGGCTCGAAGAGCACGGCAACGAAGCCGAAGCCGACATCTGATCCGCCACGATGAAACGTCTCGCCATCCTCGTGTTCACCATGCTTTCCGCCTCCGCACAGGCGGACATCTATGGCTACGTCGATGCGAACGGTACCGCGCATTTTTCCACTGAACGCCTCGACGACCGTTACCAGCTCTTCATGCGCGGCAACGGCTCCTTCGACAGCACCCAGATCGCGTCCCAGGTGCAGGCCGAGACGCCGCTGGCAGGCTTCCTTACCCGCCATCCGGGTCTGCAAAAGGTCGAGCCCCTGTTGCATGAAGCGGCCAGGGAGTTCGACCTCGATCCGGCATTGCTGAAAGCCGTGATGGCGGCCGAGTCGGGCTTCAACCCGAACGCCGTTTCACCGAAAGGTGCGGTCGGCCTGATGCAGATCATGCCTGCCACCGCCGAGCGTTATGGCGTGCAAGGCGACAGGAAGCGGAGCATCGAGCAGAAACTGGCCGATCCGAAGACCAACATCCGTCTCGGCGCGCGTTACCTGCGCGACCTGCATCGGATGTTCCCCACCCGGCCGGAACTGGTGATTGCCTCTTACAACGCCGGTGAAGGCGCGGTGCAGAAATACCGGAACGCGGTCCCGCCCTATCCGGAAACGCGCAGCTACGTGCAGATCGTCAAGCAGTTCTACCAGCTCTACAGGCCGTCTGCGCAAAGCCTGTCCATCGCCGCGATCGACGGCAACGCCGTCACCGCAAAACGTATTCACATGACCATTCCGGGACGCCGCAACATGCCCGCGACTGCCCTCGAATAATCCGAAGAACCAATGACTGAACAAGCCACCCTGTTTGAAGAAGTGCCGTCGGGCGACGGCGAATCGCTGACGCTCGCCACCTTTGCCGAGCGCGCCTACCTCGATTACGCAATCTCCGTAGTCAAGGGGCGTGCGTTACCCGATGTGTGCGACGGCCAGAAACCGGTACAGCGCCGCATCCTGTACGCCATGCACGAACTCGGCCTCGACTCCGCCGCCAAGCCCCGCAAGTCCGCCGCCGTCGTCGGCGACGTGCTCGGCAAGCTGCACCCGCACGGCGACCAGTCGGTGTACGATGCGCTGGTGCGTATGGCGCAGGATTTCTCGCTGCGCTACCCGCTGATCGACGGCCAGGGCAACTTCGGCTCGCGTGACGGCGATGGTGCGGCGGCGATGCGTTACACGGAAGCCCGCCTCACCCCGATCTCGAAACTGCTGCTCGACGAGATCGACATGGGCACGGTCGATTTCCAGCCGAACTACGACGGCTCGACGCAAGAACCGAAACTGCTGCCGGGACGCCTGCCCTTCGTGCTGCTCAACGGCGCCTCCGGCATTGCGGTCGGCCTGGCCACCGAAATCCCGTCGCACAACCTGACGGAAGTCGCGAAGGCGGCCGTGGCCATGATCCGCAATCCGAAGATCACCCACGCCGAACTGATGGAACTGATCCCCGGCCCGGACTTCCCGGGTGGCGGCCAGATCATCACGCCGGCGACGGCCATCGCGGAAATGTACGAGAACGGCCGCGGCACCCTGAAGGTGCGCGCGCGCTGGAAGATCGAAGATCTCGCGCGCGGCCAGTGGCAGGCGGTGGTCACCGAACTGCCGCCGGGCACTTCCGCCCAGAAGATCCTCGAGGAAATCGAAGAACTCACCAATCCGAAGGTCAAGCTCGGCAAGAAGTCGCTGCTGCCCGACCAGCTGGCGATGAAGCAGATGATCCTGTCGGTGCTCGACACGGTGCGCGACGAATCCGGCAAGGATGCCCCGGTACGCCTCGTCTTCGAACCGAAGTCGAAGAACCAGGACCAGACCGAGTTCATGAACATCCTGCTGGCGCACACCTCGCTGGAGACCGGCAACTCGATCAACCTGGTGATGATTGGCCGCGACGGCCGGCCGCGCCAGAAGGGCCTGTCGCACATCCTGCACGAGTGGATCGCGTTCCGCTTCGACACCGTCACGCGCCGCACGCGCTTCCGCCTGCAGAAGGTGGACGACCGCATCCATATTCTGGAAGGCCGCGAAGCGATCCTGCTGAATATCGACAAGGTCATCAAGATCATCCGCGAGTCGGACGAACCGAAGCCGGCCCTGATCAAGGCATTCAACCTGTCCGATCGCCAGGCCGAGGACATCCTGGAAATCCGTCTGCGCCAATTGGCCCGCCTGGAAGCGATCAAGATCCAGCAGGAGCTTTCGGACTTGCGCAAGGAAAAGGAAACACTGCACGACCTGCTCGACAATCCGTCGTCGATGAAGCGGTTGGTCATCAAGGAAATCGAAGGCGATGCAAAGCAGTTCGGCGATACGCGTCGCACGCTGATCGAGGAAGCGGAGCGCGCCAGCGTCGAACAGAAGGTGCTGGACGAACCGGTGACCGTCGTCATCTCCCAGAAAGGTTGGGTGCGCGCCCGCACCGGCCACGGCCACGATGCAACACAATTCACCTTCAAGGCAGGTGACAGCCTGTACGGCACCTTTGAATGCCGCACGGTGGACACGCTGCTCGCCTTCGGATCCAACGGACGCATTTACTCGGTTCCGGTATCCGCCCTGCCCGGCGCACGCGGCGACGGCGTGCCGGTCACGACGCTGATCGAAGTCGCCGGGGGGACCCGCATCCTGCATTACTTCGCCGGTCCGGCAGACACGATCCTGATGCTGGCCTCGACGGCAGGCTATGGTTTCACCGCGAAGGCGGGCGACATGGTCAGCCGCATCAAGGCGGGCAAGGCATTCGTCACGCTGGATGAAGGCGACGAGCCGCTTGCGCCGCGCATGGTAGCCGGCGATGCAGGCGCAGTGGCCTGCCTGTCTGAAAAAGGCCGCTTGCTGGTCTTCGGCCTCGATGAACTGAAGACCCTTTCCGGCGGCGGCCGCGGCGTGATCCTGATGGACCTGGAGAAGAACGAAAAGCTCGTTGCCGCACAACCGATCAGCCAGAAGGGCGTGGTGGTATCCGGAACCGGACGCGGTGGCAAGGCACAGGAAGTTTCCTTGTCTGCCGCTGCGCTTGCGCCGCATATCGGCAAGCGCGCGCGCAAGGGCAAGGCATTGGAATCGAAGATCAAGCCGGCGGCATTGCGGGCTGCGGGATAAGTCAGTTGACTAGGCACGCAAAGTGCGAGGGGGAATGGCGGCGGCCCGTCGGCCACCGCCAGGTACTGAAAT
Organism: Noviherbaspirillum sp.; assembly: GCA_035626875.1. Lineage (GTDB taxonomy): Bacteria > Pseudomonadota > Gammaproteobacteria > Burkholderiales > Burkholderiaceae_D > Noviherbaspirillum. Next base: position 47,294 of record DASPMV010000084.1, read on the forward strand.
TTACAGTTTGCTGGTAATCAGCTTGCCCAGCTTCTCCACGCCCTCGCGGATCTTGGCGGGCGGCACGGTAACAAAGCTGAGCCGAAGCGTGTTTTTCTCGGGCGCATTTGCGTAGAAAGGCGCACCGGGAACGAAGGCGACATTCTGCGCAATCGCTTCGTCGAGCAGCTTCATGCTGTCGATGTGCTTCGGCAGCGTCACCCAGATGAACATGCCACCTTCCGGACGCGTCCAGGCGACCGACGACGGGAAGAACTCTGACAGGGCAGAGAGCATTGCTTCACACTGGTCCGCGTACAGCTTGCGGATAGTGGGAATGTGCTCCTTCAGGAAGCCGTCCTTGACCACTTCATGCACGACCATCTGCGTCAACTGGGCGGTGTGCAGGTCAGCGGCCTGCTTGGCCTGCTCCAGCTTGCGGATCAGCGGTACGGGCGCGACGACGTAGCCGAGGCGGATTCCGGGCGTGAGCACCTTGGAGAACGAACCCATATAGATGACGCCGTTGGGGTTCATCGTCAGCATCTTCGGCAGCGGATCGCCGCGGTAGCTGAGGGCGCCGTAGGGATCATCCTCGATCAGGGGCAGACCGAGGCGCGCGCAGGTTTCCACGAGCGCCGCACGGCGTTCAACGGACAGGCTGCGGCCGGTCGGATTCTGGAAATTCGGTAGAGCGTACAGCAGGCGAGCGCCTTGGGCGACATTGGCGAGTTGTTCGGGAATCAGGCCGTGGTCGTCGGTGGGCACCGAAATGAATTCGGGGCGATACACCGAGAATGCCTGCAGCGCGCCCAAGTAGCTCGGCGTTTCCACAAGAACCTTGCTGCCTTCGTCAACCAGCACCTTTGCCAGCAGGTCGAGGCCCTGCTGGGAGCCGGACACCATCAACACCTGCTCGGGCAGGATCTTTGCGCCACCGGTCGACAAGGAATCGGCAATCCATTCACGCAGCGGTCCATATCCATCCGTCGGGCCATATTGCAGGGCGACCTTGCCCTGCTTCGACAATACGGTGTCGAAGGCTGCGCGCATCCGCTCGATCGGAAAAGTCTCGGGCGACGGCAAGCCACCCGCGAAGGAAATCACATCGGGGCGCACCGTCACCTTGAGGATTTCGCGGATGACCGAGCTTTGGAGCTGTTGTGCGCGCTCGGAGAATTGCCACTGGATGGGGGTAGGATTTTCCATTTTCATACTTGTCTCACTGGTTGAATGGCGTTGTTCGCCAGTTTTATGTCAGCACGCTTGTGGCGGCCTGTGGAAAGACGGCATGGGTACACGCCGCCCGGGATCTCGGATTTTACTGCGTATTGCCGCACAGTCCGCTTGGCCTATGCTGAAAATTTTTCGGACAAGCCCTTTTCAAGCTCCGCGATGCCTGCCGGGAGATCGAGGGAGGCGCCCGCGTACTGCATGCTCGAACCAAACGCGTGCAAAGTCCTGAACAGGTTGTGCGCCCGGCTTTGCTCACCCATCTGGCCGATGCGAACGATGTTCAGTCCGAAGGAGCCGGAAATCTCGACGCGATGCACTCGCGACATGTGGGTGCGAACGGCGTCTGCCGAAATTCCTTCGGGGACGGTAATGCCGATGACAGAATTCAGGCGCACACGCTCCGGTACCAATAGACCCAGTCCCATTGCCTCAATGCCGCGCTGCAGAGCTTTCGAGCACAGTTCATGGCGATGAAAGCGGCGCGGCAGCGTCTCTTCGCAGACCAGGCGCAGTGCCTCATGCAGCGCAAGGATCCCGGACACCGGCGCGGTGTAGTGATAGGACTTCTGGTTCCAGAATTTGTCGGCCAGCAGCGCGTCCAGGCACCAGTGAGTGATCGGCTTCCTGCGTGCCTCGATGCGCTTCCATGCATTTTCCGAGAAGGCGAGCAACGACACGCCGGGGATCGAGGACAAGCCCTTCTGTCCGCCGGTAATCACGGCGTCGACCTTCCAGCGGTCCATCTCCAGTGGCATCGTGCTCAGCGTACAGACGGCGTCGACGATGACCATGCAACCGTAGGAATTGGCGAGTCGCGAGATCGCTTCGAGGTTGCGGTTGAAGACGGTGTTCGACGTCTCGCCCTGCACGATGGTGAGCGTCTGGTAATCGCCCTGCTTCAGGTATTGTTCGACCGATTCCACCTCGGCAGCCTCGTTGTCGGGCACGTCGAGCGTCGTCACCTGCGCGCCTATGCGCGTCGCCATTTCCGCCATTCGGCGGCTGAAGTAACCGTTGCAGACCGACAGCACCTTGGTGCCCGGATCGACCAGGTTGCAGATCGCCATTTCCATCGCCGCCGAACCCGGTCCGGCTACGCCAAGCACATGGCGCGACGAGGTCTGGAAGACATAACGGCCCATCTCCTTGACCTGCTCGATGACCTTGTTCATCGTCTCGCCAAGATGGTTGATGACGATGGAATTGGCGTACGCGACCTTGTGCGGGATCGGCACGGGGCCGGCACCCATCATCAGCAGCGGTTCCTGCGGGAGGATATGGTCAAGCGAAGCAACGGATGGCGGCTGGAAGGTTTCCATATGAACGTCTGTCGAATTGATAAGAGTTGACCGGT
>DASPMV010000085.1:0-50481 GCA_035626875.1 Noviherbaspirillum sp.
TCGCGCTGGCATGGAACATCCTTGTCGTCTACCTGACCCTGGGCTTCCGGCATTACAGCCACTACTTCACGTCCATCCAGCTTGCGCTCAACAGCGGCGATGAAGCGACGGCGCGCAGCCTGCTCGCCGAGTGGACGAAACAGGACACCACCGGCATGAGCGTGAGCGAGATTTCGCGCGTCGCGGTTGAAACGGCGCTGGTTGCCACCCATCGCAACGTGTTCGGCGTGTTCTTCTGGTTCGCAATGCCGTTGGGCCCTGCCGGTGCGATCCTCTACCGGGTGGCCGAATATCTCTCGCGCGCCTGGAACGAGCCCGAACATTTGCGCAACGAGCCGTTCGGGCGCTTTGCACGGAAGGCGTTCTACTGGATTGACTGGGTTCCGGCGCGCCTGACGGCAATCGCCTTTGCCGTCGTGGGCAATTTCGAGGACGCGATTTATGCCTGGCGCAACTTTGCGCACCGGTGGCAGGACGAGGCGATCGGCATCATCCTCTGTGCGGGCGGCGGGGCAATGGGGTTGCGCCTGGGCAGCGCCCGCGAAAACGCGGCGGATGTCCAGCTTGCCGATGCGTCCACTGTCGATGCCAGCGCCGTCGAAACGGAAACGCCGCCGGGCGAAGAGGCAACCGTCAGGGCATTGCAGAGCACAGTCGGTCTCGTGTGGCGGGCGCTGCTGCTGTGGATGCTGCTCCTTCTCCTGCTGTCGTTCGCCGTCTGGCTGGGCTGACCGGCCTTTCCCTTTCCGCGTATCGTCCGTTCTGCCAAACGCGCCGGGCGGCATCTATCCATCTATCCTTTGCGGCACGGAGTTGCAGCTGCAACGGAATGCCATTTCTGCAATATTGTCATTTTTCACATTGCGAGATGTTGTTTCACTTCAAGTCTTCTATAAGATATAATATGCAAGAATAATGAAAGCGCGGTGCCGCATAATGGTGCCGCGTCGAAACAGCCGCTTCGCACGCACGAAACGGACCCGGAGGCAGTTGCCCGCTTTTTGAAAGAAGCCGAACACATGGCCGATTCCACCACACCGAAGACCGTTGCCAGCGAGTTCTTCATCCAGGGTCTTACCAGCGACGGCAGGCAGTTCCGCCCGAGCGACTGGGCTGAACGCCTGTGTGGAGTAATGTCCTGCTTTCGTCCGGATGGCATGCGCGGACCGGGATCCCACCTTCGATATTCCCCTTACGTCAGGCCCACCGTCCTCGGCGGCGTGAAGTCCGTGGTCGTCAATGAGGCGCTGCGGGAGATCGAGCCGATGGCCTATCATTTCGTGCTGAACTTCGCGAAGGACAACGACCTGCAGATCGTGGATGCCTGCCTGTTGCCCGAGCCGGCGGAAAAGAAGGCCTGAGCGCCTTCTTCGGCTGCCCGTATCCGTCCGGTACTGCCCCCACTTCTCCAGCTGCCTTTTCAGTTCCCCGCTCTTCTCGAGCCGGCCAGTCACCTTGCGTATCTTTTCGCCGGTTTCCGGTGCCAGCGTCTTTGCCATGTGGAACTTTTCGGCATGGATCACCGCGGGAAAGAGGGCTGTTCCCCCGAGAATAGGGCGGCGAGACGGCTTGCGCTGTTAACGTGCAGCCACACTCCTTCCACCCCGCCAACGGCACAACAAAGGAAACGTGCGTTCGGTATTTCCCTTATGCAATAAGGTGCGCTAACCTATCCGGAATTCGCAGCATCCATGTGGCGAGGGACTACCGTTTGCCGAACGCCTTTTCACTCAAGAAGTACCTCACCGGGATCATCGTGCGGCGGTGTCGCTTGCCGTTCAGTCTTTCCGGCGTCGCCGCCCTTGCCCTTGTGGTCGGGCTCGTCGGCGCGACAACGGTCTTCGTGGGCATACGCCGCCTTGAGCATGACAAGGTCGAGCTGGATTTCCAGCAGCGCGCCAACCTGCGGACGGTCACGCTCCGCCACCAGCTGACCGAGACGGTGCAGGTCCTCAAGTTCCTCAACCAGCTGTTCGCCACCTTCGAGCCGGTCAGCCGCGAGCAGTTCGCCTTGTTTACCGACCCGCTGCTTCAGCGCCACCCGTATGTGCAGGCGTTCAATTTCCACCGGATTGTTCCGGATAGCGAGCGCAAGGCCTACGAGGCGCGGATGCGGACCCGGTTTCCGGCGTTTGTCATGACGCGCCTGAAAGACGGCAAGGTGGTCCCGGCCGAGCCGCGCGAGCATCATCTCGTGGTGGACTATATCGAGCCGATGCACGGCAACGAGGCGGCGTTCGGCATGGACGTATCCCACAATGCCGAACTCATCGCTGCGCTGGATCGCGCGATCGATACCGGGACGGTGTCCTCGACCGGCCTGATCACCCTCGCGCAGGGCGGCGGCACCCTGCGTGGCTTTCTCGTGCTCATGCCGGTGTACCGGCACGGCATGCCGCTTAACTCCGCGGAAGGACGTCGCAAGGCGGTCATCGGCGATACCGCAGCGGTGTTCAACGCTCCCTACCTCGTCGAACAGGTCCTCCAGACAAACGGTCTGATGGAAGACCCCGGGATCGGTATCAGCGTGTATGCCGCCGCCACACTGGACGAACGATTTCTTGTGTTTCGCAAAGGAGAGAAGCCATTGCCGCAGGGCGCGCCGTCCTGGCTGCCCCGCTGGATCTTCTATGACCAGCCGGAAGAGATCGTGCACAACTTTGACGTCGCGGGCAGGACCTGGCGTGTCGTCGTCTCGGCCGAACCACAGCCGTTTTTCCGGCAGCACGACGGCTCACTGAATACCCTGATCGGCGGCATCCTCTTCAGCATGCTGCTGGCAGCATTCGTGCAAGTCCTGGCTTCGCGCTCGCGCCGCGTGCACAAGCTGGTCGAGCAGCGTACCGCCGAGCTGCGGCACGCGAACGAACGGCTGATCGACGACATCGCAGCACGCAAACGCGCGGAGGACGGGCTGAAACTGCGGCAGCGCGCCATCGACGCGAGCGCGAACGCCGTCATCATCACCAGCGCCGTGCCGCCTAAATATCCGATCGAGTACGTCAATCCGGCGTTCGAGCGCATCACAGGATACGCCGCAGCCGACGTCATCGGACGCAGCTGCAGCCTGTTGTGGGCGGAAGACCGCGACCAGCCCGAAATCCAGGAAATCCTGGCCGCCGCCCGGGAAAAGCGCGAAACGCACGCCATCCTGCGTAATTACGGCAAGGACGGGCGCATGTTCTGGAGCGACGCCTACCTCGCCCCGGTGCGTGACGAGTCGGACGAGGTCAACCATTTTGTCGTTGCGCTGTACGACATCACCGCGACGAAACGTTACCAGGCCGAACTCGAGTTCCAGGCCAACCGCGACACACTCACCGGCCTTGCCAACCGCAACCTGCTGCACGACCGGCTGCGGCAGGCGAGTGCCTATGCGGAACGGTACGGGCATCCGGTGTGGGTGCTGTTCCTCAACCTCGACCGCTTCAAGTTCGTCAATGATACGTTGGGCCATCGTGCCGGCGATCAATTGCTGAACATCGTTGCCCAGCGCCTGCGGGAATCGGTACGCGAATCCGACACAATTGCCCGCCTGAGCGCCGACGAATTCGTGCTTATCCTGCCGGAAGGGGCCGACGACAAAGTGTCGCCGGCGGCGATCCAGCGCATCATGGCATCGATTGCGCAGCCGATCGTCATCGAGGGTTACGAGTTCGTGATGGGTTGCTGCATCGGCATCGCGGTCTGCCCGACCGACGGCGACGATGCCGACACCCTCATCAAACACGCGGGCATCGCGATGTACCGCGCCAAGGAAAACGGGCGCAACACCTTCCAGTTCTATACCTCGTCGATGAACGAGCGCGCAATGGAGCGCCTCAGACTTGAGGGCGACCTGCGCAATGCACTGGACCGCGACGAGTTCATGCTGCATTACCAGCCGCAAGTCGACCTTGCCGCCGGAAGCATCCTGGGCGTGGAAGCGCTCATCCGCTGGCAGCATCCGGTGCTCGGCGCTGTCTCGCCGGCCCGCTTTATTGGCCTGGCCGAGGAACTTGGCCTGATCGTACCGATCGGGAACTGGGTTCTGCGCACGGCATGCCGCCAAAGCGTCGACTGGCTGCGCGCGGGACTCGGCGAGATACGCGTTGCGGTAAATCTCTCGCCGCGCCAGTTCTACCAGCAGGACCTCGTGACCACCATCGAGGGGGTCCTGGAAGAGACGGGAATCGCGCCGCACCTGCTGGAGCTGGAGCTGACCGAAAGCATGATGATGAACGATGTCGAACATGCGGTCGGCATCCTGCACAAGCTGAAAGCGCTCGGCGTGCATCTGTCGATCGACGACTTCGGCACTGGCTACTCCAGCCTGTCCTATCTCAGGCGCTTCCCGATCGACCTGCTCAAGATCGACCAGTCTTTTGTGCGCGACATTACGGTCGACCCGAACGATGCCGCCATCGTACTGTCTATCATTTCTCTCGCGCACAGCCTGCGCCTGACGGTAATTGCCGAAGGCGTGGAGACGGAAGCGCAGCTCAGCTACCTCCAGCGGCACGGCTGCGATTTCATGCAGGGATACTTCTTCAGCCGGCCGGTGCCGTCGGGGGAGTGTGAGGCTTTGCTGCGCAACCGGCACCGCCTGCCGCTGCCGCCGTCGCTCAACGGGGCGCGACGACAGACCCTGCTCATCGTGGACGACGAGCCGGGTATCGCTTCCGCGCTCAAGCGCTTGCTGCGACCGGACGGTTACGATGTGCTGATCGCCATGACGCCGGAAGACGCCTTCGAGCTGCTTGGGCGGTACCAGGTGCAGGTCGTGGTGTGCGACCAGTGCATGTCGGCGATGGCGGGCAGCGAGCTGCTCAACCGGATCAAGACCTTGTATCCGGACACGGTGCGCGTGATGCTCTCCGGCCATGCCGCCCTTGACGGCGTCGTCGATGCGGTCAACCAAGGCGGGATCTTCCGCTTCTATACCAAGCCCTGGGATGAAGGCATGCTGCGGGAAGGCATACGCGACGCGTTCCGTCACTACTGGTCGGCACACCCTGCGGAACTTGATGCCTCGGCCGAGGGTGTCCCAGGGCAGGCCAGCGTCGGGACTTGATGCGAGGTTCGCGCTTCGGGGTAAGATGCTGGAATTGCTGCCTCGAAGGGACCACGCTTGAACGCATTCCAGCTTGACACTGCCGCCGTTGCCATCAGCGTCTCGCTGATCGTTTCCTATTACGTCTTCCTTGCATCGCGTGTGCGTCGCAATCCGGACTACACGATCCAGGCGATCAACCACAAGGCGCGCATGCTCTGGGTCGAGGCCGTGATGCGTGACCGTTCCAAGGACATCATGGCCGTGCAGGCTCTGCGCAACTTTGGCATGGCCGCGACGTTCAAGGCATCCTCGGCCGTCCTGCTCATCATCGGCACGCTGACGCTGTCGGGACAGGCCGAAAGTCTTGCGCGCACCTGGCATGTGCTCAACATCGGCGGGTCCCAGGCGCCGGAACTATGGATCGTCAAGATCCTCTGCCTGCTCACCGCATTGCTCGTCGCCTTCTTTGCCTTTGCAATGACGATACGGGTGCTCAACCACGTGGTCTTCATGATCAGCCTGCCGGCGGACGCGGCGCATGGAGCGCTTGCACCGGAATGGGTCGCGGCGCGGCTGAACCAGGCGGGCGCTTTCTATACGGTTGGCATGCGCGCCTATTTCGTTACCGTGCCGCTTGCATTCTGGCTCTTCGGCCCGGTACTGCTGGTCGTGTCCACCATGGGACTGGTCGTGATGCTGTATTACCTCGACCGCAGTCCATTCTCACAGGAAGGTTGATTTTCAGCCGTCAGGCCTGACACCGGAACGCTGGGACGAGTTGCCGATCAAACTTCACAACAGATGGGGGTGAAGCATGGATCAAACGAGAACAGAGCGGGACACTTTCGGGCCGATCGACGTGCCCGCCAGGCACTTGTGGGGCGCGCAGACACAGCGCTCGCGTGAGTTCTTCAGCATTTCCACGGAGGCGATGCCGCCCGAACTGGTGCATGCGCTCGCCGTCGTCAAGCGCGCCTGCGCGGTCGTCAACCGCGACCTCGGCCGGCTTGACGCGAAGAAGGCCAACGCGATCATCCGGGCGGCCGATGAAGTCATCGAAGGCCGGCATCCGGACGAGTTTCCCCTGTCCGTCTGGCAAACCGGCTCCGGCACGCAAAGCAACATGAACATGAACGAAGTGCTGGCCAACCGCGCTTCGGAATTGCTTGGCGGACCGCGTGGCGAAGGGCGGCTTGTGCATCCGAATGACGACGTCAACCTCGGTCAGTCATCCAATGACATTTTCCCGACAGCGATGCATGTGGCCGCCGCCCTCACCGTGACCAACAGCCTGATGCCCGCATTGCACGCACTGCGCGCGTCGCTGGGAAGGAAAGCGGGGGCGTTTGCCGACATCGTGAAAATCGGCCGCACCCATCTGCAGGATGCCACGCCCCTGACCCTGGGCCAGGAATTCTCCGGCTATGTCGCCCAGCTCGACCATGCGCGTTCCGTGATCGAGGCCATGGTGCCTGGCCTCTGTGAACTGGCCGTCGGCGGCACCGCTGTCGGCACGGGACTCAATACCCATCCAGCCTTCGGCGAACACGTATGTACTGAACTGGAGAACAGCAGGGGAGTACCGTTCCGCAGTGCCGCCAACAAGTTTGCGGCCTTGGCCTCGCATGACGCGATGGTCGCCATGCACGGCGGCTTCAAGACGCTTGCCGCCGCGTTGATGAAGATCGCCAACGATATCCGCTGGCTCGCCTCGGGGCCGCGCTCCGGCCTGGGGGAGATCACCATTCCGGAAAACGAGCCGGGAAGCTCCATCATGCCGGGCAAGGTCAATCCGACACAGTGCGAAGCGATGACCATGTTGTGCTGCCAGGTGTTCGGCAACGATGTCGCCATCAATTTCGGCGGTGCGTCGGGCAATTTCGAGCTGAACGTGTTCAAGCCGCTGATTGCCCACAACTTCCTGCAGAGCGTGCGCCTGCTCGCGGATGGCATGCGCAGCTTCGATACGCATTGCGTGCAGGGGATCGAGGCCAACCGCGAACGTATCGCCGAGCTGATGGAGCGCTCGCTCATGCTCGTGACCGCGCTTGCACCCCACATCGGTTACGACCGTGCCGCGCAAATCGCCAAGCGGGCACACCGTGAAGGGACAACGCTCAAGCAGGCGGCGCTGGCATACGGCTATGTCACGGAAGAGGACTTTGACCGGTGCGTGCGCCCTGAAGATATGACGAAACCGGCGGAATGACGGCAAGAGGTGAATCTTGGTTCATATCTAAATGTTCCTTTTAGTAAGCATGGAGTAATCTTTCTGCCTCATCATCGCGCGCAGCGGAAGCTTCCGCTGCGGTCTTTTGACGACCGCGCTCTCCACCAGCCTTCCATGTTGCTTGCCGCCCATACGTGATCTCACCGGGGTTGAGCGGTCGAAACATGTTGAACAGTGGTCGTGCTGCCGTGGTCCGGGATAAATAAAAAAACAGGGGGGATTCAAGATGCAAACTCAAGGACGACGGTATCTATTGCTGCTTGTCGCCGCCATGCTCGTCAGTGCCGCGCTCGCTGCGTTCGAGTGGTTCGGCGGGATTGCAGTGAATCCCTTTGTCGCCGCTTTCATTGCCTGCGCGTCCGGCATCGCCCTGTCGATGGTAGTCAGCGCCAGGAGCAGCAATGGAACGGAGGCGTTCGCCCACAAGATCGGCGACGAAATCGACCACCTGATGATCGGCGCTGCGGAAACCTCCTACTTCGTCGACTCCATCAAGAAAAAGGTGGATGTCGACCTGCAAACCACCGAGGAGATCGCCGGCAGCGCGCAGGAGACGGCGCATACCACGGAACAGATTGCCATCAATGCCGAGCACGCCGCGAAGGTGGCGGCCAATGTGTGTTCCGAGAGCGTGGCGGGACGCGCGGAAGTGGACCAGGGCCTGCGCCAGATCAGCAATGCGCGTGAAGATGCGCAAGCCGCTTCTGGCACGATGGGCAAGCTGCAGGACAAGGCGCGCCGCATTCACGGCATTACCGAAGTCATCAACGAGATCGCCGCCCGCACCAACCTGCTTGCGCTGAACGCTGCCATCGAAGCGGCGCGCGCCGGGGAACACGGGCGCGGCTTTGCTGTCGTCGCCGGCGAGGTGCGTCAGCTGGCGCAGCGAACGACCTCTGCCACCGATGATATCGGCAAGATGGTGCGCGAGATTAATGAAGAAGCAGAGCGCGCTGCCACGGGCATGGGGGCATTGACCGACAAGGTGATGGAAGCGGCGCAGAATGTGGAGAAGGTGCACGGCTTCCTCGACAACATCGAGCGTCTCGCCGGCGCATCGCAGGGCGAGATCGAGGAAATTGCCGCTGCTTCGCGCGAACATGTGGAAACCACGCGCCGCATTGCCGAGGCGATTTCCCGTATCCGCGACGGCATGCTGGCGACGGAAGCGGAACTGCCTCTGGCGTCGAAATCGGCAATGATCCTCAACGACCGCGCCGAAGGCTTGTTCGATGTGGCCTCCGCATGCAACGCCAAGACCTCGCACGACGAGATCCGCGCTGTCGCCGAGCAGGCGGCACGCGACATCGGGAAGCTGTTCGAGCAGGCGATCGCGGCCGGGCAGATCACGGAAATCGCGCTCTTCGACCGCCACTACAAGCCGATCCCGAACACCAATCCGCCCAAGCACAAGACCGCCTTCGATGCCTTCACCGACCGCGTGCTGCCGGCGATCCAGGAGCCGATCCTGGAAAAAATGCCGCACATCGCGTATGCCGGCGCTGTCGACAACAACGGCTACTTCCCGACGCACAACCGCAAGTTTTCACAACCCTTGACCGGCAACTATGACATCGACCTGGTGAACAACCGCACCAAGCGCATCTTCAACGACCGTACCGGCTCGCGCTGCGGCTCCAACACGAAGCCATTCCTGCTGCAGACCTACAAGCGGGATACCGGCGAGGTGATGCACGACCTGTCCGTGCCGATCTATGTCAACGGCAAGCACTGGGGTGGCTTCCGGATGGGATACCGTTCCAGCAGTCCGGCGCCGGCCATGGTGAAAGCGGCGGCACCTGCTCGCCGCCCCGCGCCGGCAGCCCCGCGGCTGCGGCAGGTCACGTAACGGACTGCATCACCTGCTCGCGGAACCAGCGGTTGGCGGGATCGTTGTCCACGTTCGAGTGCCAGTACAGGAACACGTCGAAGGGCGGCACGTCGAGCGGGAAGGGCAGGATCTGGTTGCCGAACTGTTCGTTGGCGATGCGGGCGTAGCGCCCCGGCATGGTGAGCACCATGTCGGTCTGGCTGACCACTCGGCAGGCGGCGAAGTAATGCTGGCAGCGCAGGCAGATGCGCCGCTCCATGCCGAATCGGCTCAACTCGAAATCCTCCAGCCCGGGACCCCGCCGGCGCGAACTCGCGAGGATATGGTCCTGTTTCAGGTAAGTCTCGATGTCGACCGCGCCGTCGATGTCCGGATGTCCCTTGCGTGCCACCACCACGGTGGAATCCTGGTAGATGCGGGTGTGCATGATGTCGCTGGGCAGCGGCAGCAGCACGTCGATCGCCACGTCCAGCGTCCCGTTCGCCATTTCGCTCTGCAACTCGCGCCGCTCGACATGGCTGGCGGCAACGTCGACCAGCGGCGCGCTCTGCCGCACCTGCAGCATCAGGGGCGGCAGGATGGTGGCCTCCAGGACATCCCGCAGGGCAATATTGAAACGTTTCTGGGTGGTCTCGGGATCGAAGGCATGTACGCCGTTGAGGGTGACTTCCAGGCTGCGCAGCGAGCGGCGGATCGGATCAATAATGCTGCGCGCCAGCGGCGTGGACACCATCGTATGGCCCTGGCGCACGAACAAGGGGTCGTCGAACATCTGCCGCAGCCGTCCCAGCGCGTGACTGATTGCAGGCTGGGTCAGGTTGAGTTTCTGGCTTGCCCGCGTGACGCTGCCCTCGGTGTAGATTGCCTCGAAGACAGTAAAGAGGTTCAGGTCGACGCGGGAAATATGCATGGCATTTATCGAATTAGATAATAACTATTCATTTGATCGATTCTAACCCCGGCGATATGCTTTCCACAACCCGCAATTCAGCGACAGGGAAGGCAAGCAATGGGACAAATCTATCTGGTCCGGCACGGACAGGCATCGTTCGGAAGCGCGAACTACGACCAGTTGTCCGAACTCGGCCTGGAGCAGGCGCGCCTGCTCGGCGAGTGGTTCGCCAATTCCCGCCAGAAGTTCAACCGTGTGGTGACAGGCAGCCTGAAGCGCCACCGCCAGACCGCAGACGCTTGCATCGCCATGCTGCCAAAGGCACATCGGATCGACACCGATTGGGAAACCGATCCCGGTTTCGATGAATACAACCATCATGAAGTGCTCGTGCGCCATCGCCCGGAGTTCGACGACCCGGAGGAGGTGAAGCGCTTCCTCGCCTCCAGCCCCAAGGCCAAATACGCCTTCCAGGACATCTTCCAGGCCGCGATGTCGCGCTGGATGAGCGGTGAGTACGACGGCGACTACGTGGAGTCGTGGCCGGTATTCCAGAATCGCTGCGTCGACGCGCTGCAACGTCTGGTCGAGAGTGCCGACAAGTCGCAGAACATCATCGTTTTCACTTCCGGTGGAACGATTTCGACGATCTGCCAGCATATCCTCGGATTGTCGAATCGCCAGACGGCTGAGATGAACTGGACGCTGGTCAACTGCGCGATGACCAAGCTTTTCTATCAGCCCGGGCGCGTGACGCTCAGCTACCTCAACAATTACTCCCACCTGGAATGGCTGGGAAAACCCGAATCCATCACTTACCGTTGAGGGTGTTATGAACTGGATTGGGGGTCGCGTTCTTGCGAGAAGGGATGCAGTGCTAGGCGCGGCGCGCCGCTCAGACTGGGTGTCTGTGCAAGCGCCGCAACACCGCAATGCGTCCCTTCTCGCAAGAACCCGAAGGGCAGCCCCGACAACCGGCCGCCTGCGGTGTTGCAGCTTCTTGCCGTGGAACCACCACGGCGCGGCGCTGCGCCTAGCATTCGGCCGGTTCTCGGGGCTGCGCGACCCCCAATCCAGTTCATAACACCCTCAAGGAAAAGCATGACCAACGCAAACCTGTTCGACCTCTCGGGCAAGATCGCCCTTGTCACCGGCGCCAGCCGCGGCATCGGCGAATCGATCGCCCGCACCCTCGCTGCCTACGGCGCGCACGTCATCGTTTCCAGCCGCAAGGTGGAAAGCTGTGAAGCCGTGGTCGCGGCCATTCGCGAAGAGGGCGGCTCCGCCGAGGCACTTGCCTGCCACATCGGCGAGATGGCGCAGATTGAAGCACTGTTTTCCGCGGTCGAAAATAAGCACGGTCGTTTGGATGTCCTCGTCAACAACGCCGCGACCAACCCGTACTTCGGCCATATCCTCGAGACCGACGTGTCGTCCTTCCAGAAGACCGTGGATGTCAATATTCGCGGCTATTTCTTCGCATCCGTCAATGGCGCGAAGCTGATGAAGAAGAATGGCGGCGGAAGCATCATCAATGTTGCCTCCGTCAACGGCATCATTCCCGGCGACATGCAGGGCATCTACTCGATCACCAAGGCCGCGGTTATCTCCATGACGCATGCCTTCGCAAAGGAGTGCGCGCAGGCCGGTGTACGCGTGAATGCGCTGCTGCCCGGCGCCACCGACACCAAGTTCGCCGCCGCGCTGGTGCAGAACCCCGCGGTGCTCAACAAGATGATGCCGCATGTGCCAATGCGCCGTGTCGCGCAGCCGGACGAGATGGCGGGCGCCGTGCTGTATCTCGCATCGAACGCGGCAAGCTACACGACGGGTACCTGCATCAACGTCGACGGCGGGTATTTGCTGGGTTAAGGGTTTTTGGCAGTGAGCGTGGCAGGAGACAGCAGACCATAAAAAACGGCAGCAGGACGGGCGATCCTCGTCCTGCAAAGCCTCCGTGATACCGACAGGGGAGCAGCGGACAATTTCCGAGAGAACGATGATGACCACGACCATGCATGCTCCCAACCCTGCCTTCGCCGACGCCCTGCGCCGTACTGTTCTCGCCATGCCGATGGCCAAGGCCGTCGGGCTGCAATTCACCAGCATCGAGCCGGGTGAAGTGAACCTGGAAATTCCCTACAGCGAGTCGTTGAGCTTCCGCCCCGGGCAGATGCAGGCAACGGCGATCTTCGCCGCTGCCGACTTCGCGGCAATTGCCGCGGCCGGCACTTTGCTTCCCGAAGGATGGATCAATGCCAGCATCGATTGCACGCTGAAGATTGTCGGTCCGGCCAATGGCGACAAGCTGGTGGCCTGCGGCCGGGTCGTCAATGCCGGCAAGCTCATCACGCTCAGCATGGCGGACGTGTACTCGGTGCGCAACGGACAGAAGACCTTGTGCGCGACCGCGCTGGCCACGGCACGCAACATCGAACCGAAACAATAAAGAACACGCATCCAACCGCAAGCAGCACAACAAGACAACCAACCCCGCGTGCGCCCGCGCACACTTTCATGGAGCAACACATGGACTTCCAGTACAGCGACAAAGTCAAAGAACTTCAAAAGCGCCTCAATGCGTTCATGGACGAACACGTCTATCCGAACGAGGACACCTTCTACAAGGAAGTCGAAGCCAACCGCGAAAAGGGCAATGCCTGGATTCCGACCAAGATCATGGAAGAGCTGAAGGACAAGGCGAATGCCGCAGGCCTGTGGAATCTCTTCCTGCCGGAATCCGACAAGGGCGCCGGCCTGACCAACCTCGAATACGCGCCGCTATGCGAAATCATGGGCCGCGCACTGTGGTCCGCTGAAGTATTCAACTGTTCCGCCCCGGATACCGGCAACATGGAAACGCTGGAGCGCTATGCCAGCGAAGAATTGAAGGCGCAATGGCTCAAACCCCTGCTGGCAGGCAAGATCCGCTCCTGCTTCGCCATGACCGAACCGGCTGTTGCCTCGTCGGATGCAACCAACATCGAAAGCCGCATCGAGCGCGACGGCGACCATTACGTGATCAACGGCCGCAAGTGGTGGTCGTCCGGCGCCAACGATCCGCGCTGCAAGGTCTTCATCTTCATGGGCAAGACCGACCCGAACGCCGAGAAGCACAAGCAGCAATCGATGATCGTCGTCCCGCGCGACACCCCCGGCATCACCATCGTGCGCCACCTGCCTGTGCTGGGCTTTGACGATGCCCCGCACGGCCACGGAGAAGTGTTGTTCGAGAACGTGCGTGTGCCGGCAAAGAACATCCTGCTGGGCGAAGGCCGCGGCTTCGAAATCGCACAGGGCCGCCTCGGGCCTGGACGTATCCACCACTGCATGCGCCTGATCGGTCTCGCCGAACGCGCGCTGGAAAAAATGTGCAAGCGCACCCTGAAGCGCGTCGCCTTCGGCAAGCCGATCGCCGAGCAGACCGTCACGCTCGAACGCATCGCCGAGGCCCGCATCCTGATCGACCAGGCACGCTTCCTGGTGCTGAACGCGGCCGACATGATGGACCGCGTCGGAAACAAGGCGGCGTTGAAGGAGATCGGCATGATCAAGGTTGCGGCGCCGAACATGGCTTGCCAGGTGATCGACTGGGCGATCCAGGCGTATGGCGGCGGCGGCATGGCCGACCCGGTGCTGGCCCACGGTTATGCGAGCGCACGTTCGCTGCGCATCGCCGACGGCCCCGATGAAGTCCACCGCAACCAGATCGGCAAGCTGGAACTGAAGAAGTACAAGTAATCACGCCGCGCCGCAGGGACACCTGCCTGCGGCGCATGACTTACAGGAAGGGATGGCATGGGCAATCAGGGATTTTCAGGCAAGTCGGTCCTCGTGACCGGCGCAGCAGGCGGCATTGGCCGCGCGGCGGCGCTCGCATTCGCGCGCGAGGGTGCACGTGTCGCGGTGGTGGATGTGGACGGGAAGGGCGGCGAGGAAACCGTCGCGCTGATCGCGCAGGCGGGCGGCGAGGCCTTTTTCTTCAAGGCGGATGTCTCGCAATCGGCCCAGGTCGAAGCGATGGTCGGCGCCGTGGTCGAGCGCTATGGACGCCTCGACTGCGCCTTCAACAATGCCGGCATCGAGATCGAACACCTGCCGTTGGCCGAGTCGGATGAAGCGACCTTTGACCGCGTGATGAGCGTCAACGTCAAGGGTGTCTGGCTGTGCATGAAGCACGAGATCCGGCAGATGCTGAAACAGGGCGGCGGCGCAATCGTCAATACCGCGTCGGTCGCAGGTCTCGTTGGCGCGCCGGGCATGCCCATCTACGCTGCCAGCAAGCACGCCGTGGTCGGCATGACCAAGACCGCGTCGGCCGAGTACGGCAAGGCGGGCATTCGCGTCAATTCCGTTTGCCCAGGCATCATCCGCACACCGATGCTGGAGCGTGCGCTGGAGCGCGAGCCGCGGCGCGAGAAGAGCATCCTGAAGGCGCATCCGATCGGCCGGCTCGGAGAAGCGGAAGAAATCGCGAACGCCGCCGTATGGCTGTGTTCCGACGCTGCCTCCTTCGTCACCGGACACCAGTTGGCTGTCGATGGTGGACTGACTTCGATTTGAGCGCAGCAATCATTTTCCCCTTGCCGCCCCGGCGCCGGACGAAGCTGCTTCATCCGGCGTCCGGGGCGGTGCCGTATTCAACCTTGCATGATGGAGAGAGCCAGGCATGAAGCGCAATTCGCAGTTCCCGTGGATCAAATCCTACCCGCCGGGCATTCATTGGGATGCCGAGCTGCCAACGATGCCGGTGCCGCAACTGCTCGACGTCGCGGCGGCGAAATGGCCCGGCAATGCGGCGATCGACTTCATGGGAAGGCGCTTTACCTACCGAGAGCTGCAGGACCTCGTCAATCGCGCTGCGAAGGGATTCCAGGCGCTGGGCGTGAAGCCCGGTGTGCATGTCGGCCTGTACCTGCCCAACACGCCGCATTACGTCATCAGCTTCTTCGGCGTTCTCAGGGCCGGCGGAACGGTGGTTAACTACTCTCCGCTCGATGCGGAAAGGGTGCTGGAACACAAGGTCGAAGACAGCGAGACCGACATCATCGTCACGCTCGATCTCGCGCTGCTGTATCCGCAAATGGACCGCCTGCTCGGTGCAACGCGCTTGCAGAAACTGGTCGTGGGCAGCATGGGCGAGATGAGCGGCAATCCCGAGGCGGTGCATGCGCACATGCACAAGAGCGGGCAGCTGGCCGAGGTGGCGGACGATGAGCGCCATGTGCGCTTTGCCAGCCTGCTTGACAACGATGGCGCGTACGAAGCCTATCCGGTCACCGACCTCGACAATGCGCTGGCCGTCCTTCAGTACACGGGCGGCACGACGGGGCTGCCCAAGGGCGCCATGCTCACGCACGCCAATCTGACGACCGCCGTGAGCCAGCTGTGCGCAGTGACCGGCGGCGAAAACCGCGTGCTGGAAGAGGGCAAGGAGCGCGTGCTCGCCGTACTGCCGCTGTTCCACATCTATGCGCTCACGGTCAACATGCTGTTCGGCGTGCGCCTCGGCGCCGAACTGGTCCTGCATACCAAGTTCGACATCGACACCGTGGTCCGCGACCTGGCGGCGAAGAAAATCACGGTCTTCCCCGGCGTGCCGACAATGTACACCGCCATCATCAATTATCCCGGGATCGAGAATCACGACCTCAGCGCGCTCAAGTTCTGCGGTTCGGGCGGCGCTCCCCTGCCAGTCGAAGTGAACCAGCGCTTCCAGCATCTGACCGGCTGCTGCCTGGTCGAAGGCTGGGGCATGACCGAGACCTCGCCCACGGGTACCTTCACCCCCGTGTACGGCATGCAGAAGGTCGGCTCCTGCGGCATGCCGACCGTCGGCGTCATCCTGAAATTCGTCGATGTCGACAACCCTGGCGTCGAAGTGCCGCGCGGCGAACGCGGCGAGATGTGCATCAAGGGGCCCAATGTCATGAAAGGCTACTGGAAGAAGCCCGACGCGACGGCGGCCTCCATGACGAAGGATGGGTTCTTCCGCACCGGCGATGTCGCCTGGATGGATGACGACGGATTCGTGTACATCGTCGACCGCACCAAGGACATGATCCTGTGCGGCGGCTACAACGTCTATCCCCGCATCATCGAGGAAGCGATCTACGAACATCCGTCGGTCGCAGAGGTGACTGTCATCGGCGTACACGACGCCTATCGCGGCGAGTCGCCGAAAGCCTTCATCGTGCTCAAGGCGGGCGCGGCGCCATTCACGCTCGATGAACTGAAGAATTTCCTCAAGCGCCGGCTGGGCAAGCACGAGATGGTGCAGGCCATGGAGATCCGCGCGCAGTTGCCGAGAACGCCCGTCGGCAAGCTGTCGAAGAAAGAGTTGTATGACGAGGAGGAAAAGAAGCGAAACATTGCGTAACATGTTTCCCAGAACCTTTTCTGCCTGCATGCTATCGAACTGACAAGCACGTTGCCTGCGGTAACGTGCACACCGACTTGTGACAGCTCGAATGGAGCAGGCATATGAAGAAGAAATGTCGCAGCGCGGTGGTTTTCGCTCTGGCTCTGTGCATGGCCGCGCCAACGTGGGCACAGGCTCCTTCGAAGGGCGATTCACAACCCACCGCAAGTACTAGCAAGAAGCCGCAACTGGACCGTTCCGGCAAACCGCGCAAGGGCAAGGCCTCCTACTACGGAAAGAAATTCCATGGAAGGAAAATGGCCGACGGCACACCGATGGATCCCAACTCCAATATTGCCGCCAGCCGCACGCTTCCCCTCGGGACGAAGGCCGTCGTCACCAATCTCGAAAACGGCAGGAGTGAAGTGGTCGAGATCCGCGACCGCGGGCCGTATGTCGATGGACGCATTGTGGACCTCACGCCGAAGACAGCCGAGAAGCTCGGCATGAAGGAAGAAGGACTGGCAACGGTCGAGGTGAAGCCGATTGAATTGCCGCCCGAACGCGGCAAATCTACCTTGGCTTCAAGAAGCGTCGAGCAGAGCTCGGGGCAGTAATCAGGCCCGGGTCTTACGCCCCGGCGACTTGAGTTTCGCAGCGTCGCGGTGGAAAGCTTCGAGCTGACGCAGCACCACCTCCTGCCCGTTCTCGATCACGAAGTCCTGGAAGGCCGCCGCAACCGTCGGGATGTGCTGGTCGGCCAGGTGCATCACATGCCAGTCCGCCTCGACCGGGTTTTCCGCCATCGGCAGCATGCGCATCAGTCCCGCCTCGAACTCGAGCGTGCAGGCATGTACTGACAGGAAGGCCACGCCCAGGCCCGCCACCACCATCCGCTTGATTGCCTCGTTGCTCGACAGTTCGGAACCGATGCGCAGTGGATAACCCGATTCCTTGTACAGCTTCTCAATCGCGGTGCGCGTACCCGAGCCGCGCTCGCGCACCAGCAGGTTGACCTCCATGATATCGGCCAGGGTCACCTTCCTTTTCTGCATCAGCGGGTGCTTCGGACTGGCGACGAAGGCCATCGGATGGCGCGCGAAGGGTGCTGCATTGGTGCGAAACTCGCGCGGCGGCGTGCCCATGATGGCGAGGTCGATCTCCTGCCTGCCCAGCATGTTCACGATCTCGTTGCGGTTGCCGACCTGCAGCTTGATGCGCACGTCGGGCCGCGCGGTGGTGAACTCCACCAGCATTGGAGGCAGCAGGTATTCGGCGGTAGTCACGGCGCCGATGCGCAAGGTGCCGGAGATCACGCCCTTGAGCGCGGCGACTTCGTCGACAGCCTCGTCCCACAGGCGCAGGATGCGCTCTGCAAACTCCGCCATCACCTCGCCCGCCGCGGTCAACTGGATGCCGCGGCCCACCTTGCGGGTCAGGGATGTCCCCGCCGCTTCCTCGAGCATCCGAAGCTGCAGCGACACAGCCGGTTGCGTTACGTGCAATGCATCTGCAGCACGTGAAACGCTCTCATGCCTTGCCACCATCAGCAGCGCCTGCAGTTGCTTGAAGCTCGCCAGATGCATAAGCATCTCCTTATTGAATAAGCAGAAAAATTAATTTTTCTTCTGGATTGGTTGCGCTTATATTAACAGCGAACGAGACAGCAATCAGCGCCACGGCAGGACCACGGCGCACTTTTTTCAGGCGGGAAGAATGGGAATCGAAGCGATCACACTCGCGCTCGACGGCGTGATTTTTGACACTGAAGACGCGCAATTGCGTGCATGCAATGCAGCCTTTGCCGGCTGCGGACTCGACCTGCAGTGGTCATTGCCACAGCTGCGGGCGGCAGCACGTGTGTGGGGCGCGGCAAACGTGACGACGTCCCTGGCCGAACGCATGGGACTCGCGTCGTCCGACGCGCGCGTGCTCAGGCTGGCGCAGGAGAAGAACCGCCATTTCCATGACATCGCGCTGGCGACCCAGCCGTTGCGCAGCACGGGTTGCGCGCAGCTGATGGCGGATGCGCTCGAAAGCGGATGCAAGATCGCAGTCGTCACCGACATGCCCGTGCAGACGGCCACGGCCTTGCTCGACCGTGCGTTCGGCAATGCCGTCAACAACATCTTTTCGGTAATCGTCAGCGGTGCGGATTTTTCTGCCGCAGACGGCAACGGCCCTTACGCGCTGGCACTGCGCACGATGGGTGCAGAAGCCGGCAACTGCGTCGCCGTCGACGCCGCGGTCCCCGGCTTGAACGCTGCAAGACAGGTGGGCATCTGGACCATGGCGGTGACGCCGTATGAAAAGGACATCGCGCGCATCTCCGCAGCGGACATCTGGTGTCCGCAGATGCAGGAGCTGCGCGACATGATCGAGCGCAGGAATGCGCCGAAAGCGCGCCCGGAGCGCTTCGTCACCTTCGACGCGCTGCGTGCATTCAAGACGGGCCGGAACGTCATGCCGGTATTGTCGAAACCAATGCCGGTACATGCGGCGGCCTGACGCTCTATCGATCATGTATTTCATCAGAATTTCAATCAGTTTGGAGGCGCGAAATGGAAACGATTGCCATCGTAGGAGGAGGTGCCGGCGGGCTTGAGCTCGCAACCCGTCTGGGAGACAGCCTGGGCAAGAGCGGACGCGCCCGAATCGTTCTTGTCGACCGTTATCCGACACACTTCTGGAAGCCGCTGCTGCATACCGTTGCAGCAGGCAAGCTCGATCCGCAAGTCCATCAGGTCGAGTACGCCGCGCAGGCCGCCGATCATGGTTTCCAGTTCATCTGCGGCGAAGTGCTCCACGTGGATCGTGGCACACGCACGCTCAATATCGGTTCCTGGCGCGCGGATGACGGCGCCGAACTGCTTCCTCCCCGTACCCTGCACTACGACAAGCTGGTCCTTGCCTGCGGTGCCGTGACCAACTTCTTCAACATCCCGGGTGCTGCCGAGCACTCGCTGACCCTTGATAACGTGAAGGATGCGGAGTTGTTCCGCAAGCGCTTCCTGGCGGCGTGCATGCAGGCAAGCAGCCGGCGGCAGGCTGTTGGGCAGAATGGCGCGGCGGTGAACATCGTGATCGTCGGCGGCGGTGCGACAGGCATCGAACTAGCGGGCGAGCTGTGCCATACCGTGCGCACCCTGGCGCACTACAACGTGCACGCGCTCGATCCTGCGCACGACGTGCGCATCCGCATCATCGAGCGGGGTGACCGCTTGTTGCCGCAGCTGAACGAACGCCTCTCCGCACGCGCGGCGCGCACCTTGCATCGGCTCGGCATCGAGGTGTGTACAGACACTACCGTGGCGCGTGTGGAGGCGGACGCCGTGCATGACGGTGCCGGTGGGCGTCATCCTTCCGACATTACGGTGTGGGCGGCCGGCGTGGAAGCGCCCCAAATCTGCACCACACTGGGCCTGTCTTTAAACCGTATCAAGCAAGTGATGGTCACGCCGGAGTTGCGCACGGAAGCCGACCCGGCAGTGTTCGCCATCGGCGATTGCGCAAGCTATATCTGTCCGGTGAATGGCGCGGCAGTTCCGCCGCGCGCGCAGGTGGCGCACCAGCAGGCGGTTTATCTTGCCGAGGCACTCGTTCGTGCGGTCGGAAGCAGGGAGGCGGGATTCCGTTACCGTGACTATGGTTCAGTCGTCTCGCTTGGGCCCTTTGCCGCAATGGGCGTGCTTATCGGCGGTACGAAAAAGCGGGAGATGCTCGTAGGTGGAATGGCCGCGCGCGTCCTGTACCGGCTGATGTACCAGAAGCATGTGATGTCGCTGCATGGTTTCGTGCGCATGGCGGCGCAATCGGTCTCGCACTGGATACGGGCCAAGGTCACACCCTCTGTGAAACTTCACTAGCCTGAAATGGAAACAGGCGCGAGTCCCGCATGCCGGGACTTCGCGCCTGTTTCTTTTGTGCCGGCTCATTGAGCCGGCAGGATGTCTCGTGTGGCTGTTATTCTCCTTGCGCTATCAGCGTGGCGTGCCGCGACGCAGGAGATTGACGATCGCCAGCAGGATCACCGCACCGAGGAAGGACACCAGCAATGAGGAGATGCTGAAGTCGTTCTGGTTGATGGTTCCTGTGCCGAACAGCGGTGCGAGCAGCCAGCCACCCAGCAGCGCGCCAACGATACCGACGACGATGTTGAGCAACAGGCCCTGGCTGGCGTCCGTGCGCATCACGAGGCTGGCGAGCCAGCCGAGAATACCGCCTACAACGATCCAGATAATGAAGTTCATGGTTTA
Organism: Noviherbaspirillum sp.; assembly: GCA_035626875.1. Lineage (GTDB taxonomy): Bacteria > Pseudomonadota > Gammaproteobacteria > Burkholderiales > Burkholderiaceae_D > Noviherbaspirillum. Next base: position 20,606 of record DASPMV010000085.1, read on the forward strand.
CCTCCTATGTTGACAAAGTGGCTACATCAATAGACTGGCTGCCTGGGGAATGGTTCATCACGTCATACTCCGGTCTTTTTTCAGAGTGCGCCGTGATCGTTACAATCAGCCGCGCGGCCGGCGGATGCCGCCCTTGTCGTCAGTCGGGAGAGGCGAAAACCCTTCCTCATCCTCGACCAGGACAGTCGCGTCTTGCTTGGATTTCGTCAGTTGAGTGGCATACGCATAGGCATCCTCCTTATCGTCAAACGATGCAAGTGGTAGTTCCTGCCCCTTTTCGGAGACATCCCATCGTCCATTCAGGCCAGGTGACACGCAGATGACCAAAGTGCCTTGCTGATCGAATCCCATGTCGTTGACTCCTTGCCTGCTGGCCAGGCCGTGCGTGCTCAAGTGTGGAAACGGTAAGCCGGGGACGGAATGCCTGGCGGTGAGAGGGGAATGAATGCTGCGCCGGTTGAAGGCAGGTGACGAAACGCTTCAGTGAAGCGTGCGTTCGAAGCCTTCGATCTGCCTTTCGGCCTCGTCGCGGCCGACACCGTAGGCCTCCTGAATCTTCCCGACGAGCTGTTCGCGCTGTCCGGCGATCATATCGAGTTCATCGTCAGTGAGCTCGCCCCACTGCTCCTTTACCTTGCCTTTGAACTGTGTCCAGTTCCCGGCGACGATATCCCAGTTCATGACACTCTCCTTTTGTTCAAACGAGAAATGCTTCGTTGGTGAACCCTAGCCGTTGCAAATCCTGTGCCTATACTTAATCAAGTGACATGTGGGTCTTTTGGCAGTGCCTGGTTGTAAATGTTCCAGTGCGTTTGAAAACAATACAGCGGGCCGCCGGAATCGAAGGTGCGATGTGGTGTGGTTGGCAATATTGCCGATGCGGAGGCGGCCGGGAGTGGATGCTCACATCGTCCCGGAAAAAATTCAATAATTTCTGTTGTTTTTGGAAACTTAATTGAAGTCAAGGTGTCATTTGTTACACCTAAGTACGATGAGTTGTTTTTTTATCAGGAGCCAATCATGACCGAACACGCGCTGTCGAGCCAGGAAAGCTACGATCCGAATCGACTACTGGACACGTTGCTCGAACGGATGAATCTGAAGAACGATGCGGCACTGTCGCGCATGCTGGAGGTCGCGCCCCCGGTAATCAGCAAGATCCGCCACCGCCGTCTGCCGATCGGCGCTTCCCTGCTGATCCGCATGCACGAAACGACGGGCATGAGCATCCGCGAACTGCGCGATCTCATGGGGGATCGCCGCACCAAGTACCGCCTCAGCGACGCCCAAGGCAAGCCGAAAGCCCCGCCGGCAGAGCAAGCCCCGGCCGGCGGCCAACCGAGCCACTTTCACTGACGACGTGTGCGCTCCTCGCCTGTCCTCCCGCACTTCGCCCTGAAGTGCCGGGAGGACAGGCATACTGCTCCTTTAACTGCGACTTCCCTTCCGGGCGGTTTCTTCTTGTCCGTCGCCCGTATCGTTCCTTCGGTCTCCCCGCATCCTAGTTCTGCGCGGCGCGCCATTGTGGATATCCGAAAAAATTGACTGTAATCAATGTTTTTCGGCGTTAAAATCCCTATCCTCAGTAAAATTGTTGACCAGAATCAACATTTCCCCAATCTCCGGCTTTGCTAGCGGATAGGATGAATTGAATCCGCACCCGGAACAAAGGTCACGACAACGATAACAAGCGACGCCTGGGCGTGCGGGCCCGGCGAAACGCATGCTTACAACAGAGGGACAGACATGCTCAGGAATCTCAGCATCAAATCGCGCTTGATCTTCGTGGTCGGCTTCCTTTCACTTATGTGCATATCCGGAGCCGTCGTCGGGCTGTCGAGCCTGTACATGGCCAATGAAACGCTGCACATTACCTACGAGCACAGGCTCGTCCCCATGGGAGGCATCGACCGCATCCTCCGGCTGATCGACCGTAACCAACTGGCCGTCGCCCAAGCGCTGACGGACACGCCGGAAGGCATCCAGCGTGAAATGGATGGCGTGGAGAAGCGCATCGGGGAGATCGACCGCTCGTGGCAGCAACTGATGGCGGACATGCGCGACGAGATCTCCGCAGAGGAGACGGCGCTTGCCGACAAGTTCGTCGCGAGCCGCAAGAAATTCCTGGAAGAGGGACTCAAACCTGCTGTCGCGGCATTGCGCGCCAACGACATTGCCAAGGCGACGGAGCTCATGCGCGGGCCCGTGAACGACTTGTTCGTGCCCGTCGCCGATGCGGCAGGCAAGCTCATGCAGTATCAGGAAGAGACGGCGAAGAAGGATTTTCAAAAGAACGAGACGATGTACATCTGGGTGCGCAACGCCTGCATCGGCGGCATGCTCTTCGCGGTCCTCCTCGGCACCGTCATTTGCATCTGGCTCCTGCGCGCCATCGCCAAGCCGCTGGCGGAGGCGGTCGGCGTCGCCAAGGCCGTGGCGGCCGGCGACCTGACGAAGGAGATCAAGGTCACGACATCCGACGAAACAGGTGAACTGCTGCAGGCGCTCAAGGAGATGAACCAGAGCCTCGTGCGCATCGTCAGCGAAGTGCGGGGCGGAACGGAAACAATCGCCACGGCATCTCGCCAGATCGCTGCCGGCAACCTCGACCTCTCGGCTCGCACCGAAACCCAGGCCAGCTCGCTGGAGGAAACCGCGTCCTCGATGGAACAGCTGACATCGACGGTCAAGCAGAATGCGGACAGCGCCTACCAGGCAAACCAGCTCGCGGCCTCGGCATCTGCCGTCGCGGTCAAGGGTGGCGCGGTCGTCTCCGAAGTGGTCCTGACCATGGGGTCCATCAACGATTCCGCCAAGAAGATCGTCGACATCATCAGCGTGATCGACAGTATCGCCTTCCAGACCAACATCCTCGCGCTCAATGCCGCCGTCGAGGCGGCACGCGCGGGCGAGCAGGGCAAAGGCTTCGCGGTCGTCGCGACGGAAGTGCGCCAGCTCGCGCAGCGTTCCGCAGCGGCGGCCAAGGAAATCAAGCTCCTGATCGACGACTCGGTCGAGAAGGTGGATACCGGCGCGCGCCTGGTCGACCAGGCCGGTGCGACGATGAAAGAGATCGTGGACAGCGTCAAGCGCGTGACGGACATCATGAGCGAGATCTCGGTGGCCAGCAAGGAACAGACGGACGGCATCCAGCAGGTCAACCAGGCGATCAACCAGATGGACGAAGTCACGCAGCAGAACGCGGCGCTGGTCGAAGAGGCCGCCGCCGCGGCGTCGTCGCTGCAGGAGCAGGCGTCCGGCCTGGCCCATGTGGTGAGCGTATTCAAGCTCGACGGCATGCAGCCGGCGGCATCAATACCGGCACCCGCACCGGCACGCGTCGTTCCGCTGCCGGCCAAGCCGCGCGCCACTGCAGTTGCCCCTGCGCCCCGGCAGGTCGCGACGGCACGGTCCGGCAACGGCAGCGACTGGGAAGAGTTCTGACCGGGGCCAGGGCATCATCCGGGAAGGCCGCCTCCGTGCGGCCTTTTTTGTTCGCGTCGCCGGGATTGCGCCGGAGTGGGGCAAGCTTGATCCAGGTCATTCATTGCATGAAGGAAAATCCCTTACGCTGCATCTGAGGCCCCGCACTGATACACGGGGTTGCAAGGAGAATAACGTGAACGCCTCTCGCCCCAACGGCACGCATGCCCACGGCATGGAAAAGGTCCTGCTCGCCGAGCGCGAATCCGTGCTTGCCGATATCCGCGAGCATCTTCATGCGGAAGGAGAGCCAGGCAAACTGGCATTGCTGAACCACCTCGAAGCCGTCGGCGACTGGGTGGAGGCCGACCTGCTCAATGATACCGACATCGCACTGCTGAGCCACGAACTCGTGCGCCTGCGCGATATCGACGCCGCCCTCGCACGCATCAAGTCGGGCGCTTACGGCACCTGTGTCGACTGCGGCGAAGCGATTCCCGCGGCACGCCTGAATGTACTGCCGACCGCCATGAGCTGCGTGAAATGCCAGCAGGCCTATGAGAAGCAGCACGGGCTGGGCCACGGCGTCTCCCTCTAAATACGCCTAAGGAAACCTGACATGTCGTTCAACCATGTGGTCGTCTGGATCGACTACGACCAGGCGTGCGTGAGCCGTTTCAATCGCGCGCTCGTGAAAACAGAAATCATCAAGACCTATGCGCCGGCACCCGGCACCGTTCCCGCGGAGCGGAACATGCACGCGCCCGATACCGCGCGCTATTTCGACGATATTGCGCAGGCGATCAGCGACGCCGACGGCATCCTGATCCTGGGGCCGGGCTTCGAACGGCTCGAATTGCTCGTCCACCTCAGGCGCGGATATCCGCAGGTCGCGGACAGGATTGTGGCGCTGGAAACGGTAGACCATCCGAGCGACGAGGAGATGGTGCCCTGGGCGCGCAAGCACTTCAGCGACAGCCCGATTCCCGCTTGAGCCCGCCATCCGGCGTGGCTCAGCAGGACATGAGAACCGGCACGGTCATCTCGGCCAGCACTTTTTCCGTCACCCGCCCGGGAATGATTTCCCGGAAGCGCGTATGGCCGTAGCCGCCCATCACCAGCAGGTCAGCGCCGATTTCCTGCACAAGGGAAAGCAGGGCGTCACTCACCTGGTCGTCGGTGCGCCTGCGCAAGACTTCCACCTTGATATCGTGCCGCGCGAGGTAAGCGGCGATGTCGGCACCCGGCCGCGCGCTCTGCAACTGCTGCTGCGCGCCGGCATTGAACACGACCAGGTCGACGGTATGCGCGCGCCTGAGCAACGGAATGGCATCGGTGACCGCGCGGGTCGACTGCATGCTGGCATCCCATGCGATCAGCACGCGCCGGCCGATGTTGTCGAAGCGTCCGGCATGCGGCACGAGCAGGACCGGCCGCGCGCAATGGAGCACGACGTATTGCGGAAAGTCCGGCATCACCACCGGTGACGTTTCAGCCGGGTCATACTGGCCAATCACAACCAAATCCGCATAGCGCGCCTGCATGCAGATGCCGCCGCCCGCCTCATCGTCGACAAGATGCTTTTCCCACGAGGGCAGGCCGAGCATATGCACAGCCGCTTCGAAATCCGCGAGCCCGCGCTCGGCGCGCCCGCGGAGGAAGGCGAGGTGCGACTGTAAATTGGGGTCGAGTTCCGCAAGCATGCGCGATTGCAGCAGGTAGCGCGAAGCGCCTGTCACCGCGGTACCGATCAGGTGGGCGCGCTCCGCCATAGCAATCGCCGAAGCGATCTTGATGCGCTCGCTCGCGCGGCTGGATTCGTCCACGTGCACCAGGATGGTCTTGTAGGGCATGGTGTGATCCTCGATTTCGTGCAGTGGCGGACAGGCTCTTAGACAGATCGCGCTCACGAAGATGCCTTTGCGGAAATTTGACAGGCATCAAAGCGAGGCGATGACGGAGGTTGCCTTGATTTCATTCGTGCCCCGCATAAAATGAAGGCTGGCCGGACGGCTCGGCCCAGGAGAATTGAATGCTCGCGAATCATGACGGGGCTTCCCGGGCGGCACGGGAACAGGTGTCATGGCAGCTCGAAGTTGGGACAATGCTCGGCGACGCGCTCATGCAGGCCATGCGCCAGTATGCGGAGTTGAACATGGGGATGCTCCGTGCAACATTGGAACAGGGCAACCTGGCCGCCAGGCAGTTGGTGGTAGCGCAGGATGCCCGGCAGTTCTTGTCCCTGTCGGCAGCGCAGGTACAACCAGGCGTATTACGCGGCCTCGATTACGGCTACTACCTGGCGACCATCATCGCCGGCCTGCAGAGCGGCGTAGTGCGCATCTGCGCCGTCGTGCCCGATACTGCTTCCGAACGCGGTCCCGCGCGCTTTGCCGATCCTGACGGATGGATGGCGGCGTTTTCCTCGCTGAAAGCACTTACCGAGAGCGCCTTCCGGTTCCCCGCCGATACGGCACGCGCTGTCCGCCTGGCACTCAACCTGGATACGCCCGCGTGGGAAACCGGCAAGCTGCGCATTGCCTATACCGGCCCTGGCCGTTAACCCCTTCGCGCGACCATCGTGGCCACCGCGCATTTCCGCTTCTATGCCGAGCTGAACAACTTCCTTGCGCCGAGGCACCGGCAGCGAACGTTCAGCCATCCCTGTTCGCGCGATTCGACGGTCAAGCACATGATCGAGGCGCTGGGCGTTCCCCATACCGAGGTCGAGCTGATTTGCGTCGACGGGGTGGCGGTGGATTTTTCACACCGTCTGCAGGACGGTGAGCGCGTGAGCGTGTATCCCGTCTCTTCCACGGTCGAAATCACCCCCGCGCTTCGCTTGCGGCCCGACCCGCCCCTACCCGGCCGGTTCATCGCCGATGCGCACCTCGGCCAGCTTGCCAAGAGCCTGCGCATGCTCGGGTTCGATGTGCTCTACCGTAACGATTACAGCGATGCCGAGGTGGCACGCATCGCCGCCGGCGAGGGCCGCATCGTCCTTACCCGCGACCGCGACCTGCTGATCCGCAAGGAAATCGTCCTTGGCTGCTACTTGCATGCGCTGGACATCGAGGGGCAGATGGCAGAGGTAATCGGGCGCTTCCGGCTGGCGCCGCACGTGCGCGCCTTCAGCCGCTGCCTTACCTGCAACGGCGAGCTGCGGGCGGTTGCGAAAAAGGAAGTCGCGCACCGTGTTCCGCAGCATAGCCGCGAGTTCTACGAGCATTTTTTTGAATGCGCCGCCTGCGCCCATGTGTATTGGGAGGGGTCGCATGTGGCGCGGATGCGGGTATGGGTCGCGCAGATGTTGCGCAATGCGAGAGTAGACTGAAGCTTATCCGGGAGCCCGCCATGAACAAGCCTTTCTCACCCGCATGTGAACGCAACCGCGAACCGATCCTCACGGCGTTGCGCCGAATCTTGCCGACGTCGGGAAGGGTCTTGGAAATCGGCAGCGGCACGGGTCAGCATGCGGTGTATTTCGGCGCAGCGCTGCCGGGGCTCGCCTGGCAGACGAGCGACTTGCCAGCCAATCACGCCGGCATCCATGCATGGCTTGCGGAGGAGGCGCCGCCCAACGTCCTGCCGCCGCTTGAGCTCGACGTCCGCTCCGGGACGTGGCCCGCTGGTCCTTGGGATGCGGTATTCACGGCCAATACCTGCCACATCATGGCGTGGGATGAGGTCGTGGATATGCTGGCAGGTGCCGCGAAGGCGCTTCGTACGGGCGGCATCCTGTGCGTGTACGGACCGTTCAATTACGGCGGGCAGTTCACCAGCGAAAGCAATGCCGTGTTCGACATGTCGCTCAAGGCGCAGGGAGAGCATATGGGCTTGCGCGACGTGGAAGACGTGAACAGGGCGGCGCAGGACAACGGATTGGTCCCGCTCGAGGATTGCACCATGCCGGCCAACAACCGGTTGCTGGTCTGGAAAAAGACCTGAGCCCTTGCATGTGATGGCCTTTCCGGTGCCCGCTGCACCTTGAACCGCCGATCGCTCGCGCAGGAGGTGATGCGATACGATCCCGGCGTCAGTGCAGGTGCAGGTTCGACTGTACCCGTATCAGGTCCTCGAAGTGATCGGCAGGCATCGGCGCGCTGAAGTAGAAACCCTGCACGCTGTCGCAGTCGTTCTCACGCAGGAAATCGAACTGCTGCTGCGTCTCCGCACCTTCGGCGATCACGCTGCACTCGAGGCTGTGGGCGAGGGTGATGATGGCCTTGGTGATGGCCGAGTCGTCGCGGTTGTTCGGCACACCCTGCACGAAGGAGTGGTCGATCTTCACCGAGCGGATCGGGAAGCGCTTCAGGTAAGCAAGCGAGGTGTTGCCGATGCCGAAGTTGTCGATGGCAATCGAAATGCCTCGTTCGCGCAAACTGGTCAGCACGCCGATGGCGCGTTCCGGTTCCGCCATGACAGCCTTCTCGCTGACTTCGAGCTCCAGATACTGCGCATCCAGCTCGGTATCGGCGAGTATGGCGTCGATATTGTCGAGCAGGCGGTTGTCCGACAACTGCTTTGCGGACAGGTTGACGGCTACACGCAGTCGTACCGGGCTCGTTTGCTGCCACTGTTTGTTTTGCGCGCAGGCGGTGCGGATCACCCAGTATCCGATCGGCCGGATCAGGCCGCTTTCCTCCGCCACGGGAAGAAAACGCGCCGGCATGATCGGCCCAAAGGCCGGGTGTTCCCAGCGCAGGAGCGCTTCCATGCCGGTGATGCGGTTGGTCAGGATGTCGATCTTCGGCTGGTAATGCAGCGACAGCTGGCCCATCTCGATCGCGCGGCCGAGCGCGTTCTCGAGTGCCATCCGCTCGGCCGCGTGCTGGTTCATCTCGGGCGAGAAATAGCAGTAGTTGTTGCGCCCGGTTTCCTTGGCGCGGTACATCGCGATGTCTGCTTTCTTCAGGAGCGCTTCCGAATCGGTCCCGTCACTGGGAAAGCTGCTAATGCCGATACTTGTGCTCAGCGAGAGCGGTTCCTTGTCGCGCAGGAAGGGAGGGACGAAGGCGGCGAGAATCTTTTCCGCGATGATGCCGCCGCGGTGCGGCTCGCCGATGTTTTCCACCAGCACGACAAATTCGTCGCCGCCCAGCCGGGCCACCGTGTCCGACTCGCGCAGGATGCCTTGCAGCCGGGTGGCGGCTTCCTTGAGGACCAGGTCCCCGGTCGCATGCCCGAATGTGTCGTTGATGAGCTTGAACCGGTCTAGGTCGAGGAACAGGACTTCCAGCGATCGCCCGGGACGTTCCGCGATGTTGAGCGCATGTTCCAGCCGCTGGTGGAACAGCATGCGGTTCGGCAGCCCGGTCAGGGAATCGTAGTGCGCCAGGTAAGCCATTTGCTCGGCGGTCTTCTTGCGTTCAGTGATGTCGCGCATGATGAACAGCGTCGCGAAATGACCGTTGTGCAGGAAGGGGGAGCCGTTGACTTCGACGTCGACTTCGCTGCCGTCCAGGCGGATGAATTTTTCTTCAGCCGCGCTCACGGTGTCTCCTCGTTTCAGGCTTGCAATCCGCTGCCGCGATAGCGCATGGAAAGCAGGGTGCAGAAAGTCGAACAGCGGCTTGCCCACGAGATCGGCCATGCGTGACGCCCCGAACAGGCGCAAGGCCGCCGGGTTGGCGTAGACAAAGACAGCGTCTTGCTGCACGAGGATGGCATCGGGCGACAGTTCGACCACCTTGCGATAGCGCTCCTCGGCTTCGCGTAATGATGCTTCCGCCTTCTTCGCATCCGTGATGTCCTGCACCGTACCGACCATGCGGAAGACACGCCCGGCCTCGTCACGTTGCGGCTGGCCGCGTGCAGAAACAATGCGGGTGGATCCGTCGGGGAGCACGATGCCGTATTCCACATGGAACGGTTGCCCGTTTTCCTGGCTGATGCGCACGTTTTCACGCAGGCGTTCATAGCCGTCTGGCTGGATCCGGGGGCGGATGTTTTCCGTCGTGATCGTGAAGCTGTCTCGATCCACGCCGAATATTCGGTACAGTTCGTCGGACCACGCAATCTCGCCAGTATCGAGATCCCAGTTCCAGCTCCCCAATTGCGCGAGGCGTTGCGCCTCGGCCAGTTGGCGCTCGCGCGCAGCAAGCTGTCGTTCGATGCGTTTGCGTTCTTCGATGTCGTTGACCAGCGTGTGCGTACGGTCGAGGACGTGCCGTTCGCGGTCGTCGCGCTCTTCCCGCAGCAGCGATTCCGCGCTGCTGCGCTGGTACACGAGGTTGGACATGATGAGGCCGACACTGCCGGTCACGCAGAGGTAGAGCATCAGAAGAAGCAGTGAGGCGATCAGGGAGTTGCTTGCAAATGGACCGTTGCCGACAGCTGTGTTCCAGGCTGCCACCGCACAGATGACCGCGGTTGTCCAGGCGACTGCAGCGAGGTTGAAGCGGATTGCGGCCCATAGGAAAAATGGCATGACCAGGTAAGCGATCGGCCAGTTGCCAAACGCGCCGCCGAAGGTTCCCAGCGCGACAGCAAGCAGCAGGACGGCGAAGGCCGTGACTTCAAGGACCTTGACAGGCCGCCATTGGACGCCACGCCGCAAGTCCCACGCCAGGATGAGCGGGACGCCAACCATCAATCCTGCCGTGTCCCCCAGCCACCAGGCGAGGAAGTGAATCGGCACCGGCGTCCCTCCGGTTTGATTGGCGGCGACAACGCCCAGTGTCCCCGCCGTCGCGCTGATGATGCTGCTCAGCAGCGCTATCCCGATGAAGCGGTAGGGAGGGGCAAGGTAGATGAAGTCGGTGCGCGCCCCATACAGGCGCTGCACGAGCAGCGTTGCAGCAATGGCTGCCGCCGCGCATCCGGTCGCTGTCAGGAGGGTGGCAGGCAGGGGCAGTCCGCCTTGTGTCAAAGAGATCAGGGCACCAAGCCAAATGGCGGGCGCGACCCGAATGCCCCACGCAAGACACGCGCACAGCGCGATCGCATGCGGCAGCCAAAGAGAACTGGCAATCCCCGGGAACACCGCAAAGCCCCTGGACAGCTGTGTGCTCGCGGCGTACACGACGGTCAGGAAGACAAGACGCAGCAGGAAGAGAGGGCCGCTAGCGAGCGGCCGCTGGTTGCGGTGCCCGTCCGGCTTGCCGAATAGATTGCTGAAGAGACCCATCCTGCCTTTCGATGACGAGCGACGCCTGTTGAATCACTATGCCAGCTTTCGTCTCCGGTACCGTTGAACAACGTCAAAAGGGTGGGGGCGCAGGACGTCCCCTTCCCAGCCGCTTTCCGCGTAAGCACGCTGCCTCAACGCGCTGCCGCTTTACCCCATCATGGCCCGGATACAACAAATCCCTCTCCTGAAAATGGGAATTACGCTAGCAAAAAGGCAATTTCTTTGAGATTGGTCAAGACGCTACGCTATAGTTATTCATGGAAAAGTTGTAAGAACATGTAACGACTTCCTGATAAGAACCAGAGGCCTTCGACGGCAGATCCCCACACCATGAGATATCCACTATCGCGTCTGATTGCCGGCTCGGTCTTGGCCATGCTGGCCAGTTCGGCCTTCGCTGCCGACGAGCAGGATCCTATTGGCCGTTTCGAAATCACCGGCTTTGCTGTTGAGGGAAACACGATTCTGCTGGCGGCGGAAATTGACAAATTGCTCACTCCTTTCGCCGGCAAGGACCGCAGTTTTGGGCACGTCCAGATGGCGCTGGAGGCACTGGAGGCGGCCTACCATGCGCGTGGCTTCAATGTCGTGCAGGTGGCCTTGCCGGAACAGGAGTTGGACCAGGGCGTCGTGCGGCTGCAGGTGGTCGAGACGCGTATCGGCAAGCTGCGCGTCGAAGGCAACGCTGTCTTCAGCGAGGACAACATCCGCAGGAGCCTGCCCGGCTTGGTCGAAGGGCAGACGCCGAACCTCGGCGCGGTCTCGTCCAGCCTCAAGCTGGCCAATGAAAACCCGTCAAAGAAAACCACGCTGCAGCTGCAGAGCGGCGACAACGACGACGAGGTCAATGCCGTCCTCGCGGTGGTCGACGACAAGGCATGGAAGGTCGCTGCGAGCCTTGACAACAGCGGCAACCGCAATACCGGGAAATCGCAGCTGACGATGCAATTTCAGCATGCCAATGTCATGGACCGCGACCATGTGATGAGCCTGCAGTACACGACCACGCTGGAGAAACCGAGTCAGGTGAGCGTGTACGGCGTCGGTTACCACATCCCGCTCTACGCGCTGGGTGATTCCATCGATCTGTTTGCGAGCTACTCCGACGTCGATTCCGGATCGGTGTTGGCGGGCATTTTCAACCTTCAGGTGAGCGGCCGCGGTACCGTGTTCGGCGGACGCTACAACCAGCTGCTGAAGCGCAGGGGCGACTACGAGTCGCGCCTGACCTACGGGCTGGATTACAAGGAATTCCAGAACAACGTTGCCCTGCAAGGCATCCAGCTGGGCAACGACGTCATCGTGCATCCGCTGAGCGTTGCCTATACCGGCATCCTCGGCACGCCCAGCGGCGAACTGAGCTTCACCATCACGGGCATGCGCAACATCCCGGGCGGCGACAAGGGCAAGAGCGCCGACTTCGCCCGGGTGCGCGCAGGGGCGCCGGCCGGCTACAGCCTGCTTCGCTACAGCGCCGGCTACAGCCACTCCCTCTCGCAAGACTGGCAGATGCGCCTGGTTCTCGCCGGCCAGCTCACGTCCGACGCACTCGTCCCGGGCGAGCAGTTCGGCGCCGGCGGGGCGAGCACGGTGCGCGGCTTCGACGAGCGCGACGTCTCGAACGACAAGGGGCACCTCGCCAGCGTCGAAGTCTATACGCCGAACTTCTGCTCCACGCTCCAGGCCGTTGCCGCGCAGTGCCGCGGCCTGGCGTTCTACGACACGGCGAGCGTGCGGCGCAACGATGCGCTCCCGGGTGAGATCGCCAAGGCGTCCATCGGCAGCGTTGGTCTTGGCCTGCGCGTAAGCGTCAGCAAGCACATGACGATGCAGATGGACTACGGGCATGTCGTCGATGGCGGCATCACGCAGCTCAAGGGTGACAAGAAATTGCATTTCAGGCTTGGCCTGACGTATTGATTATTTGAAGCAGGGAACGGAAATGAACATCAACGCCAACCGTAAACCAGGAACTGCACTCAAACAGACCAGCTTGCGGCGCTGCTTGCTGCCGGTCCTCGTCGCAAGTTGCTTTACCTCCGCCGTCGCCAACCCGCTTGGCCCGCAGGTGGTGAACGGACAGGCCAGCTTCCTCAACCAGGGAAACCTGCTGTCGGTGACCAATACGCCTGGCGCGATCATCAACTGGCAAAGCTTCTCGATCAATCCGGGCGAGATCACCCGCTTCATCCAGCAGAATCCCGACAGCGCCGTACTTAACCGCATCCTCGGGCAAGACCCCTCGAAGATCCTCGGGGCGCTCCAATCGAATGGTCGCGTGTTCCTGGTCAATCCCAACGGCATTGTGTTCGGTCAGGGCGCGCAGGTGGATGTGAACGGCTTGGTGGCGTCGACGCTCAACATCAGCAATGAAGACTTCCTGAACGGAAAGATGCTGTTCAAGGCGGGCGACAAGGCGGGCAACCTGAAGAACGAAGGCGCGATCTCGACGCCGGCAGGGGGCCAGGTTTTCCTGATTGCGCCAAATGTGGAGAGCAGCGGCATCATTACGTCCCCGAAAGGAGATGTGATGCTGGCAGCGGGCCACACGGTGCAGCTGGTCGATACGCTCAACCCGGACCTGCGCGTGGTGTTGAGCGCGCCGGAGAACGAAGCACTGAACCTGGGCCAGGTGATTGCATCGGGCGGCAGGACGGGCATCTATGGCGCACTGGTGAAGCAGCGCGGCGTGATCAATGCCGACAGCGCGGTGGTGGGCGAGAACGGCAAGGTGGTGCTCAAGGCCAGCCGGGATGCCTTCCTGGAAACGGGTAGCCGGACCAGTGCGAAGGGTGTAGGCAAAGGAGGCGAGATCCAGGTGCTGGGCGAGCGCGTCGGGCTTACTGGCGATGCCAAGGTTGATGCAAGTGGTCAGCAGGGTGGCGGAACGGTGCTGGTAGGCGGCGACTACCAGGGGAGGAATCCCGATGTGCCAAATGCGAAGCAGACTTACATTGGCAATGATACAGAGATCCGGGCAGATGCAATTGACAACGGAGATGGCGGTAAGGTGATTGTGTGGGCGGACGAAACGGCACAGGCCTATGGCCGGATTAGCGTTCATGCGGGGTACATTAGCGGCAATGGCGGATTTGTGGAGACATCCGGCAAACGGTATCTGGACGTGACCCAGGCTCCGGACATCCACGCTCCAAAGGGAAAGGGAGGAACATGGCTTCTCGATCCCGAGGACATCACGATTTCCACGACGGCCAATTCCAACATTACTGTCACCTCTCCATTCCTATCGACAGGAGGCTCGTCCGTACTAAGAGATGCGACGCTCAAGGCTGCACTCAACGCTGGTGGCACCGTAACCGTGGATACCACCGGGAGCGGCACATCAAACGGCGACATCACCATACAGTCGGGCGTCGATCTTTCCGTTGCGCCAACCAGTTCGGCGCACTTGTTCCTCGTCGCCCACCGTGATGTCAATATTAATTCCAACATCTCGGCTACCGGAACGAATCCATTGGCAATGAACATTGTCGCGGACCAGGACAATAACGGTACCGGCAGCATTAACATTGCCAGTAGTGTTTCGCTGGTTTCGAATAACGGCAATATCAGCATGTATGCTGGCAGTGGCATTTCGCTCGGAAATACCGCGAAAGTCAGTACGGGAGATACAACCGACACTGGCACCGCCGTGGCCGATGTCTCGATGATCGTGCGGAACAGCGGCGGATCGACAGTGCTTGGCACCGGGGCGCAAGTATTAACCAACCGTGATGCGACCCTGAGTACCGACTCGATCACAATCGGCTCTGGTGCTGTTATCAACAAAACGGTCGGAGCAGCGGCGGGCACCACGAAACTGACGGCGTTCTCCTCCGGGAGAAAGATTGACCTGGGCACCAAGAATGCAACAATGCTGAGCCTCACGAGTGCGGAACTGGCCAGCATCTCTAATACCGATGTTGAAATTGGTGACACGACATCGGGCGATGTCGCCATCTCCGGCAACCTTTCATTCAGCGGCAACCTTACCGTGTCGTCGGGGAACGACATCACGTGGGCGAACCTAAAGGAGCTGGATTACAACGGCGCTGGTGACAGTGGAAAGATGCTGACATTGATTGGCGGCCGCCATATACATTTCAATGGAAAGATCCATGATAGCACCCCCGATTCGGACTTATTGACCGTGAAATTCAGCTCCGCGAACGTTCTAGGCGTTGGAGCGATCACGATGTCAAGCGCGGCCATCAGCAGCAACGGCGGCAGCATTATCCTGGGTGGGGCTTCCAACCCGTCGTCCAATCCTGCAGTGGGTGACGGCAGCTATTCGACCGGAATTTCCCTTTCGAATACCCAGCTGTTGGCCGGTGACGGGGATATCAGCATCTTCGGCAGGGGAGCCACGGGAGGCGGCAAGGGGGTCCAGATTTACGGCACAAGCGCTGCCCCCAGCAAGATAGAAACGACAGCCGGCGACATCAGGATTTTCGGCTATGGCGGAGCCAACGGCACTCTGTGCTGCAACGACGGCGTTTATCTTATCGGCGACATGCTTAATGCAAATGCCGTACAGATCACGAGCGGCGCCGGTGACATTGATATTACGGGTGTCGGAGGGTCAAGCACCTCACCCACTTCGAATGGATACGGCGTAGCGATGGCGTATGGCGCTACCGTCAAGTCGACAAGCGGGTGGATCTGGATTACCGGAACGGGAGGCCTCGCAGGAAATGGCGGCGCCGGAAACGCGGGTTTCTACGCCTACGACTCAGCACCGGTCGTCACAGCGCAAAGTGGTGGAATCGAAATCGACGGTACTGGTCAGGGGCTCTCCGGCACGAACGGTCACCACGGAATTGCACTACGTGGCGGGGCTGGTATTGAATCAACGGGCAGCGCTTCGATCGAACTGTTTGGCACCAGCATGGCCGACGATAACGACGGGTACGGTATCCTCGTCGAAGCAAACAGCACCGTCGGAGGCAACAGCAATACCGGCTACATTGGTCTGACTGCGGACGGTTCCCGCAACAATACGATTTCAATCGCTGGCGCTATCAAGACATCGTACACAGCTGCGCTTTCAGGCGGAGACATCGTGCTGCTGAATGGCGCAAGCATCAAGGGAAGTTCGGTTGAACTGTATGCGGACCGGGCTGGCGGAAAATCGATCGCTTCCGCCGGTGGAACGCCGGTTACCGTCGGTGATGCGAGTACCGATTCCATCGAGATCGTCGCAGACACGCTGAATTTTTCAGCATCGGACGCAACGTTCAACAGCAACGATGTAATACGGATCGTCAATGCCACCAATGGTGCCGATCTCAACGTCGATAGCGGCTTCACGAGTGCGTCTTACAACGCGCCGTACATGTTCCTCGGAAGCGACGACGGCGAAACTTGGATCGCGACGGATAATATCGTGATCAGCTCACCACTCGTCCGGGCAGGGTCGAGCGACACCTTGGCACTCATTGCGGGTGGTGGCATTTCTCAGACTGCACCTATTGTTGCCAGCAAGCTCGCCATACGCGCCGGCGCTGTAAGTTCGTCCGCTGCCGTCAATTTGAATCAGTCGAATGACGTCGATGTTCTGGCCGGGTTCATGCATGGTAACAACTTCGTGTTTCACAATTCTGAGGCCCTTACGGTTGGCACAATTTCATACGGTGAGAGCATTCTCGGTGAAGGCGTCCGAAGCGTAGGTGGTAATGTCAGCATCTCCACGGGCGCTGCCAGCGATACGGCGAAACACTTGTCTGTCAATGCACCTGGCATTGACACTTGTTATACGACCACGACCTGTATGTCGAGCGTCACGCTTGACGCAAAGGGTACGCTCACGATTCCCCTTGTGAAGGCAGGGTCGTCGGTGACGTTGAGAGCTAAGGCAGGGATAGTTGATGGCGACTTCAGCGCCAATAACATCGTATCTGGGAGCGGGTCTTCGATTAGCCTCTCTTACGACGTCGTGGGTAACATCGACCTCGACGCTTGGGGAGCGACTGAGGTGAGTGGCTCGACCGTAACGGGTACGAAGAATCTTCGCCTCGCTGCGACATCATCCCCCCCGAGTGGAGGAACAACTACACCGCCCGCGCCAACACTGAGTGAATGCACGGCCAACCCTAGCTTGTCTGGATGCAGCGCGGTTTTGCCGACACTCGAAGTTTGCGCGATTGCGCCGACCACCGCTGGCTGTAGCGCCGTGCTGCCGACGGTGGATACCTGCGTGGCCAATCCGACCCAGGCCGGTTGCACGGCAGTCCTGCCGACACTGGGCACCTGCACGGCTGCTCCGACGACTCCTGGCTGCAGCGCTGTGCTGCCCTCCTTAAACACCTGTACCAGTGCCCCGGCGACTCAAGGGTGCTCCGCAGTGTTGCCTACACTTGACGTCTGCATGGTTACGCCATCGACTCCTGGTTGTGGCGTCGTATTGCCCACTGTGGACCTTTGTGTCATCAACCCGAGCCAGGCAGGCTGTAGCGCCGTGTTGCCACCCCTGAGCGCATGTGTCAGCGCACCGACGACACTCGGCTGCAGCGTCGTGCTGCCCTCCCTGACCATCTGTACGGTTGCACCGACAACGGAAGGATGCAGTGTTGTCCTGCCGACGACGAGCACGTGTATTGCCACCCCAGCCTTGCCCGGTTGCACGGCAGTGCTGCCGACGATTGCGACCTGCGTCACGAATCCGACGCAAGTCGGCTGCACCGTGGTGCTGCCCACGCTGACCAGCTGCACCACCGATCCGTCGTTGCCCGGCTGCTCGGTCGTGCTTCCCAGCATGAGCGCCTGCACAAGCACTCCAACCTTGACCGGTTGCACGGCAGTGCTACCGACGCTGGTTCAGTGCTCGGCCAATCCGAACCTGGACGGCTGCTCGGTGGTCGTGCCTGCGGCCAGCAAATGCGTAATCAATCCGGCGGCCCCCGAGTGCCAGGTGGTGCTTCCGGTGACCGATACGGGTACTGGCAGCGGCACTGGCACGGGTTCGACCCCGGCGCCGACAAATCCTGTTACGCAAACCGTAATCCTCACGACCAACACCGTGGTGGCCACCACGGCCCAGGCGTCGTCCAGCCAGACACAGCCGGGCGGTGGCAGCTCGTCCGGCGGTTCGGGCAAGCAGACGGAAGGCGACAACAAGAAGGAAGAAAAGAAAACCACGTCCTCGACGAATGACAGCGGAGCAAAGAAAAATGAACCAGCCAAGAAGATGTACTGCAATTAAGCCGCTGCTGTTCATGTCTGCGCTGCTGCTGGCGGCACAGGCATGGGCAGGCCAGGTGGTGGGCACGGTGGCGAACCTGAGCGGCCCGCTGCTGGCCAAGAAGGCCGACGGCACGGTCAAGGTGCTGGCGGTGAAGTCGTCGGTGGAGCAGGGCGACACGCTCATCAGCGAAAAGGACACCTACGCTCGCATCAGGTTCATCGACAACAGCGAGATCACATTGCGGCCGAATTCGCAGCTGAAGATCGACAACTTCAGTTTCGAGGAAGACAAGCCGGAGAAGGACAGCGCGGCATTCAACCTGGTCAAGGGCGGCCTGCGGGCGGTGACGGGGACGCTGGGCAAGCGCAACAAGGAAAAGTTCGGGATGAACACGCCGACGGCGACGATCGGCATTCGCGGCACGACTTTCATTGCGGAGTACATTGCGCCGAGCGATGAAGCAGTGGCCGCATACGGGATGGCGAGCATGGCGGCGATGACGGTGTCGGCCTATACGGATGTGGGCAGCGACATGCCGGCGGCGGTGCCGCTGCAGGTGCTGCCGATCCGGGTGGCGCAGGTGCCGGGTCTGCCACAGCCGCCTGGACTCGGCAGCTCTCGCGCACCGGGCCTGTATGTGCAGGTGCTGGACGGGATCATCCACCTGACCAACCAGGGCGGGACGCAGAACTTCAATGCAGGACAGTTCGGCTTCGTGCCGAACTTCCGGGTGCCGCCAATCATCGTGCCGAATAACCCGGGCATCCAGTTCTCGCCGCCGCCGGCATTCAACACGAGCAGCGGGCCGCAGGGCGGAACGGGTAATGCATCGGGACAGGACACCGTCGACTGCGAAGTGCGATAGGAAAGCAAATGCATACGACGCCGATATCGGACAGCTTTACCCTTGTGGGCGCCGGTGCGGCGTTCAAGGATGAAATCTGCGAAATGATCGCAGATTCAAGGCTGTTCATGGACCTGGACTGGAAAGACATCGAGGCACTGGCCACCTACGTCCAATGCTATGAGGTCAACGCGGGCACGATCATTTTCAAGGAAGGCGACCCGGGCAGTTACATGTGCTTGCTGGTGAAAGGCGAAGTCGAGATCTTCAAGTATGACCAGGAGGGCAAACCGCACCGCATTGTGCAGATTCAGCGTGGCAAGACGATCGGCGAGATGTCCATCGTGGATGGCGAACCGCGCTCGGCCACCTGCATCGCGTCGCAACCGAGCGTGCTGTTGCTGCTGACGAAGGACAGCTACATGCGCATGGTGCATGACCGTCCCGTGCTGGCGCTGCATATCCTGTCGAAGCTGGCCAAGCTCGTCAGCCAGCGTCTCCGCGGGGTGAGCGGGAAGCTCGTGGAGTTCATGGGGCCCGAGCGGCGCAAGAACGCGCCGCTGGTTACCTGATCACTTGATACAAACCGAACGGACCTGCTTGATGTCCGTAATTCCGGACAGCACCTTCTCGATGCCGTCCATCTTCAGCGTTAGCATGCCGTCTTCCAAGGCCGCCGCCAGCATCTGTGCGACCCGGCTGTGTTCCTGGATCAGCCGCTTCAGACGGTCAGTGCCGATCATCAGTTCGTGCAGGCCGACGCGGCCCTTGTAGCCGTTGCTGCACTGGTCGCAGCCGACCGCGCGATACAGCTTGAACTTGCCGTTTTCGGCATAGTTCTTCTTCCAGGTTCCGAGGACGCCCTGCATGCCCGCATTTACATCCTTGAAGGCCTCGGTATTCCTCAGTTCCTCGCAATATTCCGCCAGCAGCAGGCGCAGCTCATCCTCCGACGGCTCGTAGGCTTGCTTGCACTTCGAGCAGAGGCGCTTGGCCAGGCGCTGCGCAAGCACGCCGAGTAGTGCATCGGCGAAGTTGAACGGGTCCATACCCATGTCCAGAAGGCGGATGATGGATTCGGGCGCGCTGTTGGTATGCAGCGTCGCGAATACAAGGTGGCCGGTGAGGGACGCTTCGATACCCATCGACACGGTTTCCTTGTCGCGCATTTCGCCGACCATGATGACGTCCGGATCCGCGCGCAGGAAGGCACGCATCGCGGTGGCAAAGTCGAGTCCGCTCTTGCGGTTGACCTGCACCTGGCGCAATCCCTTCTGGGTGATTTCAACCGGGTCTTCCGCCGTCCAGATCTTGGTCTCCGGCGTATTGAGGAAGTTGAGCACCGAATGCAGCGTCGTCGTCTTGCCCGAACCCGTCGGGCCGCACACGAAGAACAGGCCGTAAGGCTTGCTGACGGCGGCCTTCAGGCGCTCCAGGTTGTGCGGCAGAACGCCCAGTTTGTCGAGCGGGATCGGTTCGCCGGCGGCAAGGATACGCATCACGATATCCTCGACGCCGCCCGCGGACGGAATCGTTGCAACGCGCAGTTCGATGTCGAGCGGCGCATATTTCTTGAACTTGATCTTGCCGTCCTGCGGCTTGCGGCGCTCGGAAATGTCGAGGTCGCACATGATCTTGATGCGCGCCGCCAGCGCGTTGCGATAACTCGCGGGGATCTCGATGTAGGGTTCGAGCGATCCGTCCTTACGGAAACGGATCATTGTTTTTTCCTTGCCGGGGCGCGGCTCGATGTGGATGTCGGATGCGCCTTGTCGATAGGCGTCGATGATGATCTTGTTGACCAGCTTGACCAGCTCGTTCTCCGCCGCCGCCGAGAGATCGGCTTCGGACAGTTCCGATCCGTCTTCATCGCCGCCGTCTTCCATGCCCGACAACAAATCCCCGACAGAAGTCAGGTCGCCTTCCGCGCCGAAGAACTGGTCGAGCGTCTGGCGGAATTCGCGATTGGTCGTCACGCGGTAGACGAGCTTCGCCTTCGGAAACACGTTGTTGATGACGCGCGCGCTACGGACGTGCTCGGGATCGATGGCGAGGATGACCATGCCCTCCGGCCCTTCCTCGATCGGCACCCACAGGTTCTGTTCGACGAAATCGCGCTTCAGGTTCTTGAGCAGGTCCACGGGCTTGACGCGATCCTGCTTGTACGGCTCGTACGGCACGCCGAAGTGCTTGGCAAGCGCGTGGCCGATGGACGCCTGCTTGACCTGGAACTCGTTGATCAGGACTTCTTCGATCTCCTCGTTCTTGCGCCGCGCCGACCGGGACGCGAGCTCGAGTTCAGGTGCGGACAGCACCGATTCCTCCACCAGCATGCTGTACTTGGAGCGGATCAGCGGCATCGGTTTCAGGCGCTGCGTGAAGGCGATGGCCAGCGTCTTGCACAGTTCCTTGATGCCTTCCTCGGCCACCGCGCTGAAGGAATCGCCCGACCGGTTGTTGATCAGCTGGATGGCACCCAGCAGCTCACCCTTCGGTTCGTCGATCAGCGGGGCCACCAGCATCTGCTTGGTGCGGTAACCCGTGGCCTGGTCGACGCCGCGCTGGAAATGCAGGTCTGCGCAATGCGACTTCAGCTCTTTGTCGTCGTACACGTCGCGGAGGTTGAGCACGCGGCGCGACAGCGCGGCATAACCGGCAATGCTCTGCGCAGAGATCGGCAGCTTGAAATCCTTGAACGAATTCAGGCCGGTCTTGATCTTGGAGACGATGCTGTTCTTGTCTTCACCCAGCACGTACAGCGTCAGGCGGTCAGCATCGAACAGGTCGCAGATGTCCTGCGACAGGTCCATCATGATTTCATCCAGGTTGCTGGTCGCGTGGATCTTGTTGGTGACGGCCTGCAGTTTCTGGAAGAACGCCAGGCGGGCATTGGCGTCGTCGGGATTGTTTCGCGGTGTTCCGAGAACCGCGCTCATGAATAGTCGTCCATCACGAATGTTTCATCTTTGTCAACGCTGCCGGCGAGGAGATGCATCGTCGATATCGGAAGGTGATGCAGCCGCGGACAGGTGAACATGGGTCGGTATGTGATCAATTGCCGCAGAGGGCGTATCCATGCATCATAATGGATCGCGTTGCAAAAATGTATCATCGCTCGCTGCTTAATTTTCTCTGTCGTCATTACGCTGACGAAAAAGCCGCAATGCGTCCGATTCGGTCTACAATCGTTCAAAAAAGCAAAGGGAGGGGCGCCATGGGTTCGCTTGCAATGAAGCGTTCGAAACGGACACGATGGCCGACTCCCTTTGATGCGCCGCACACAACAACTTGCCCGGACCAAACGGGCGTCTCACAATGAAATTGCAGGTACTTGGATGTGCCGGGGGCATCGGTGGACGGGAGCGTTTCACCACCAGCCTGCTGGTAGACGATGACATTCTCCTGGATGCCGGTACCGGCGTGACCAATCTGGATGTCGAACAACTGGTGCGTGTCGAGCATGTGTTCATCACGCATAGCCATCTCGACCATGTGGCCGGCCTCGCGCTGCTCGTCGATTCGATTCAGGGCAAGCGGGCGTCACCCATCACTGTGCACGGCACGGAAAAGGTCATCGCCTCCCTGAAGAAGCATCTGTTCAACTGGGTACTGTGGCCGGACTTTGCCACCATACCGAGCAATGAACGCCCCTCCATGCGCTGGGAAGTCATCGAGCCGGGCCAGACCCTCAACCTCGGCAACCGGCATCTCACTCCCCATGTCGTCAACCACACGGTCGGGTCGGTCGCCTACATGGTCGCCAATGCGAAGTCGGGGTTCCTGTTTTCGGGCGACATGTCGTCGACACCGGAACTCTGGATCGCATTGCAGGCCGAGAAAAAACTGTCCAAGGTCATCGTCGATTGTTCTTTCACCAACGTCGACATGGAGCTGGCGGCGAAGTCCATGCACTTCTGCCCGCGGTCGCTGATCGAGGATATCCGTGGCGTGCCCCGTTCGGTCGAGTTCCTGATCTACCATCTGAAGCCGGGCCAGGAAGACCAGATCATGCGAGAGCTGGCGGATGAAGGAGAAGGGCGCCCCTTCCGCGCGCTCAAAGTCGGGGACGAATTCGTCTTCTGAAGAAGTGCTTGCCTGCGAGCGAAGCGGCAACTGAACTGTGGCGAACAGGCGGCCCAACGGCGTCCAAGAATAAATGAGTGACTCGAGTTATACAGACATCGCGCAACGACTGGAGCGCCTGACCGAGCTGAGCGTCGAGCTCAGCACGAACCATGACACGCCCCTGCTCCTGGAGCGGATACTGACGGCGGCCAAGAGCATGACGCATGCTGATGGCGGCACGCTCTACATTACGCGCGACGACAAGCAGGCACTCTGCTTCAACATCTCGATGAACGATACCCTGGGCATGCACCAGGGCGGCACCAGCGGACACAAGATCGAGATTCCGGACATTCCCCTCTATACGGCGACCGGCGCGAAGAACCTGAGCGCCGTCGCTGCTTACGCGGCCAACACCGGCACGTCGGTCAATATCCAGGACGTGTACAAGGTCGATGTGTTCAACTTCTCGGGGATGCGGAAGTTCGACGAGACCTTCAATTACCATTCGCAGTCCTTCCTGACCGTGCCGATGATGAACCACGAAGGCGAGGTCATCGGTGTGCTGCAGCTCATCAACGCGCAGGATCCGGCAACCGGCACGACGCGTGCCTTTTCCGATACCGATCAACGATTCATCGAGGCGCTGGCATCGCAGGCCGCGATCGCGCTTACCAACCAGCAGCTGATCAAGTTGCTGGAAAACCTGTTCGAGTCCTTCGTCAAGCTGATCAACATCGGCATCGACGAAAAATCCCCGCATACCGGACGCCACTGCGAGCACGTGCCTGAGTTGACGATGATGCTGGCCGATGCGGTCCATGAGATCGACACCGGACCGCTGGCCGATTTCACGATGACGGCGCGCGATCGCAAGCAATTATGGATTGCCGGCCTGCTGCACGACTGCGGCAAGATCACCACGCCGGTCCACGTGGTCGAGAAGGCCACCAAGCTGGAAACGCTGTTCGACCGCATTCACCTCGTCGACACGCGCTTCGAGGTCCTCAAGCGCGATGCGGAAATCCGCTCGTTGAAGGAGAAACTGGCCGCCGGCAACGACACGAAGCGCCACGAGGAAATCAACCGCAGCCTGAGCGAGGAACTGGCGCGTCTCGATGCCGACCGCGATTTCCTGCGCTTTGCCAACATCGGCTCCGAAGCGATGTCGCCCGAGGCGCAGCAACGCGTGACCGCCATAGCGCGCTATCGCTGGATTGCACCGGATGGTCACGAGCGCGACCTGCTGAGCGAGGACGAGATCACCAACCTCACCATCCGCGCCGGCACCCTCAACGCCCAGGAACGCGAAATCATCAACAACCACATCTCGGTCACGATCCGCATGCTGGAATCGCTGCCATGGCCGAAACACTTGCAGCAGGTGCCGGAATATGCCGGCGGCCACCACGAACGGATGGATGGCAAGGGTTACCCGCGCGGGCTGCGTGGCGACCAGATGTCGGTGCAGGCGCGCATGATGGCTATCGCTGATATATTCGAGGCGCTTACCGCGAAGGACCGCCCCTACAAGAAGGGGAAGACCCTCAGCGAATCGCTGGAAATCCTCGGCGGCTTCGTGCTGCGCGACCACATCGATCCGGATCTCTTCGACGTGTTCATCCGCAAGAAGGTCTATCTTGAATATGCGAAGCGCTTCATGGATCCTGCGCAGATCGACGAGGTGGATGTCACCAGGATCCCGGGCTACAAGCCCTGAGCGGTGTGTGACGGAGGGGGCATGCTGCGTTTGATTTCCAAGTTGGGCTCGCGCTGGGCGGTGGCAATCGGGATGACCCTGCTCGCCGCGCTCCAGATCGCCTATCTCCCCTCTGTGCCCTTCATCGAACGTCTCGACGTCCTCGCCTACGACATGCGCATGCGCGTGCAGAAGGGCGAGCTGGACCCGCGTGTCGTCATCGTCGACATCGACGAGAAGAGTATCGCCGAGGTCGGCCGCTGGCCATGGAGCAGGAACGTCGTGGCGAAACTGGTCGAGACGCTCGACCAGAAATACTTCGTCAAGTCGGTCAGCTTCGACGTCATCTTTTCGGAAGCCGATACCAGTTCCGGTTACGGCACCCTCGAAGGATTGGCACGCAAGGAGTTCCGGGACATATCGGGCTTCGCGGAGAGAATTCGCGCGCTCAAGCCGAGGTTCGACTATGACCATCACCTGGCCGCTGCGCTTGAAGGACGTCCCACTGTCCTCGGTTATTTCCTCTCCAACGAACCCGACGCCATCACCAAGGGTCTGCTGCCGGCGCCGGCGTTCTCGGTATCGGACCTGGACGGCATGGAAGTCGACTCCGCCGTCTACAAGTCCTACGCCAGCAATCTCGAGGAACTCCAGGCAGCCGCCAGGGCCGGTGGTTTCATGAATCCGACGCAGGATCCGGACGGCACCATCCGCAGGCTCAGCCTGCTGGCCCGCGTGGGCGACAACTATTACGAGTCTCTGGCCCTGGCCACCGCCCGCGTCGGCCTGGGGGCGAGCAAGATCAAGCCCATTTTCTACACGCAAGATGAAACCCGGCTCAGCGGCGAAGAGCACAGGACCTATGGCGCGTTGAAGGGGGTGCGTCTCAATACCAAGCCCAAGGCGACCACGATCCCGCTCGAGCGGCACATGACCGCCCTGATCAACTATCGTGGGCCGGGCGGACCGAGGGGCGGCCAATATCGTTATGTCTCCGCGGTCGATGTGCTCCAGGAGAAAGTCCCGATGGAGCACCTTGCCGACACCATCGTGCTGGTGGGGACGACCTCCGCTGGCCTCAAGGACCTCCGTCCATCCCCGGTCAACACCGACTATCCGGGGGTGGAAATGCATGCCAACATCATTTCCTCCATCATGGATGGCGACTTCAAGCAGGAACCGGACTTCAGCATCGGCCTGCAACTCGCACAGGTGCTGACCATCGGCATCGTGCTCGGACTCCTGCTTCCGATGCTGTCGCCCATGATGTCGATCCTGGCGTCGCTTGCCGCCATGGCTGCAGTGGTCGGCGCCAACTTCGCGATGTACCAGCACCTCAACTGGGTCGTGCCCATCGCGATTTCCCTCTTGCTGGTGGTCGCGCTGTTCATCTTCAATATCGCATGGGGCTACCTGTTCGAATATCGCAAGGGTCGCGCGATGGTCAACTTGTTCGGCGAGTACGTGGCACCGGAACTGGTGGCCGAGATGGCGGCCAATCCTGAGAACTACAACATGGAAGGCGAAAGCCGCGAGCTGACCGTCCTGTTTGCCGACGTGCGCGGGTTCACCACTATTTCCGAAGGTCTTGACCCGAATGCGCTGCGCGAATACATCAACATCTACCTCACCGCCATGTCGGAAGACATTCGCGGCAATCGCGGGACGCTCGACAAGTACATTGGCGACGCGGTGATGGCGTTCTGGGGCGCACCGGTCGAATTGCCTGACCATGCCTCCCGCGCCGTGGCTACAGCGCTAAAGATGCAGGCCACGGCCAAGGCGCTGAACAAGGATTTCATTGCGCGCAACTGGCCGCCGCTCAAGATCGGCATCGGCCTCAACACGGGCGAGATGCGCGTGGGGGACATGGGATCCAAGATCCGCCGTGCGTATACCGTGATGGGCGATGCGGTGAACCTGTCTTCGCGACTGGAGGGAATTACCAAGGTCTACGGCGTGGGCATCGCCGTGGGCGAGGCAACGAAACTCGCCGCGCCGCAGTTTGCGTACCGCGAGCTCGACCGCGTCCGCGTCAAGGGCAAGAACGAACCGGTGCCCATCTTCGAGCCGCTGGGTCTGGAAGTGGAACTCGAAGAGACCGTCCGCACAACGGCGGGCAAATGGCATGAGGCGCTTGCCCTTGTGCGCGCGCAGGAGTGGGACAAGGCCGAAGCGCTGCTCAATGCGCTTCTCGCCGATCATGCGGACGACGTCCTGTACAAGCTCTACCTGCAGAGAATCGCGCATTATCGCGCGTATCCGCCCGGCGACGACTGGGACGGCGTCACCACCTTTGAAACAAAGTAAGAAGTGGTTTCAGGGACGCGAACCGAACCGGGACGCGCCTTGTCTATCCCGTGTAGATACAAGTGCACGCGCTCCGCGCGTGCGCTTTTCCATCCACCTGGGAGAGACATGGAAAACCTTCCGCGCATCGCAGACTACTTCGACCGCCACAAACTACGGCTCGTTACCGCCGAATCCTGCACTGCCGGGCTGGTGGTCGCCACGCTCGGCGACATGCCAGGCTGCGGCAGCTGGCTCGAGTGCAGCTTCGTCACCTATGCCCCGGAGGCGAAATGCCGTCTGCTCGGCGTGAATCCGGCCACCATCGAGAAGTACAACCTGACCAGCGAAGCCGTCGCGCGTGAAATGGTGCAGGGCGCACTGCGCAACAGTCATGCAACGGCTGCTGTCGCGAACACCGGGATTGCCGGTCCAGCGCCGACCGACGGCATTCCTCCCGGAACCATCTGCTTCGCCTGGGGATTCGAGCACGAGGGGACGACCCTGGTGTTTTCAGAAACCTGCCGCTTTGAAGGTGATCGCAATGCGGTGCGCAAGGCCGGGGCCGAATATGCGATCGAGCGCATCGTCCACTACCACGCGCAGCTCGCCAACGGAACGGGCCCGCGCTCGAGCTAGATCTGCTACTGATGCCGGGCCTCTTCGCGGCTGCTCAAGCTGCCGAACCAGAGCGCGTACTGGCGCGTCAGTTCCGCACCGAAAAAAAATACCAGGGAGGAATAGTAGACCCACATCAGGAGGGCGATGATGGAACTGGCAGCGCCAAAACTGGTGACGAACTCATTGTTCCCGAGGTAGGCACCGATCAGTTTCTTGCCAATCAGGAACAGGCTCGCCGTCACGATGGCCCCCACCCATACATCGCGCCAGGGCAACCTGACCTGGGGCAGCAACTTGTAGATCGCGGCAAACAGTGCGGCAATCACCGCGAATGAAATCGCCGACGACAGCGCAAGCAGGATATACGTCGCATCGCCCCAGAATCCGCCGAGATATTTTTCCAGCACGCCCAGCGCCGCGTTCACGGATAGCGACACCAGCAGAAGGAAGGCCAGCACCAGTATCAGGCTGAACGAGAGCAGGCGGGAGCGAATGAAAAGGATGATGCCCGGCTGGTGGGCCGGGGGCACTTCCCAGATTTCATCAAGGCTGTCCTTCAGTTCTCCGAAGACGGTGGTCGCACCGACGACGAGCAGGGCGAGTGCGGTCAGGGTGGCGAGCGCACCGGCCTTGGGATTGCGTGCGTTGGCCAGCAATAACTGGATTGCCTCTGCGCCCGCGGGGCCGACCAGGCCGTTCAACTCGCGGAAGATCGCTCCGCGCGCCGCCTCCTCGCCGAAGATGGCTCCGGCAATCGCCAGCACCATGATCAGGATCGGCGCCAATGAAAAGAGGGTGTAGAAGGCGAGCGCCGCTCCCTTGCTTGTGGCGCGGTCATTGATCCATTCCTCGACGGCGCCAACGAGGAGCTTGCGCAAGCGCTGGGCGAAGGTGCGCGGCCTGTCCGGGGACTGTGTCATGGGGATGGGAGTCGTATGCCTGTACAAATTATCTTGTTGGCGAGTGCAGGCTTTCATGAGGAAAGACAACCGACGGCAACGCCAGGGCGCACGATACAACTTGTTGCAATCGTTACCGATCGACACTGGCCGCGCATTCCCCTTTGGCGTTTAATGACCCCACATACTGTGAGGCCTGCCATGATCTATCCCAAACTCTCATTCCCCGCCATCCTGACCGCCGTCATCCTGTCAGGCTGTGCAAGTACTGGACCAAACTATCCGGTGGTCGGACCGTCCTATCCAGCCCCCGTACAAACCTATCCGGCGACTTCGCCTGCCTATGGCAGCTCGTACGGCACGGTCGATTCGATTCAGCTCGTCCAGGGGGCGGCCAACGGCGGCATCGGGGCAGGCGCGGTGGTGGGCGGCGTGGTCGGCGGCCTTCTGGGCAACCAGGTCGGCGGGGGCAGCGGGAAAAAGGCTGCCACCGTGGCCGGCGTCATCGGAGGCGCCATGGTCGGCCACCAGATGGAGCGGAATACACAGGCCCGCAATGCCTACCAGCTGGGCATCCGCATGGACAATGGCAGTTACCGGACGGTGACCCAGGAGAGCGCGGCGGACCTCCAGGTCGGCGCCCGGGTCCGCGTGGAAAACGACCGGGCGTATCGTTACTGATACAAAACACCGGTTTGTTTTATCCTATAGCTCCCGCCCGGCGGGCATTTGAACGAAAATTGGAAGATCCAGGCCGCACCAGCGGCTGTGGAAAAATACCTACAGACTGCATCAAGACGTGATGCTAGAATCTGTGCCTTTTCTCAGGAGGAACATTTAATGAACAAGACTGAACTGGTTGATGCAATTGCAGCTGACTGCGATCTGTCGAAGGTCGCCGCACAACGTGCACTCGACTCCGTGATCAACAACATCGTCAAGTCCGTTGCTGAAGGCAAGACCGTGCAGCTCGTCGGTTTCGGCAGCTTTGCATGCGGCAAGCGCGCTGAACGTACCGGCCGCAATCCGCGCACCGGCGAAGAGATCAAGATCGCCGCAGCCAAGACGGTCAAGTTCTCCGCAGGCAAGGCATTCAAGGACGCCGTCAACGGCTGATCCTGCACCGGCACAGCGCCGGATAATTGCATTCGAGAGAGGCGACGCAGCGGAAACGCGCGTCGCCTTTTTCATTCAGCGCGTCATGATGCGACGCAGCGAAAAGCTCGCACCATCAACGACAGCCACCAGCAGCAGCATCGCAATGATAACGGTCGCTGCCTGCTGCATCTGGAACAGGGACAGGTGGTACTTCAGCATCTGTCCCAGCCCGCCGGCGCCCACAACACCAAGAATAGCGGCCGCCCGGATATTGTTTTCCCAGCGGTACAGCGTATACGAGAGTATCTGCGGCACGGCCTGCGGCAGGGTTGCGTACAGGAAGGCGGCCGCCGGACGCACACCGTTGATCCGCAACGCCGACTCCGGCAATGGGGAGGTGTTTTCGAGCGCATCGGCAAACAGGCGGCCGAGGACGCCAGTCGTATGCGCCGCGAGCGCAAGCGTGCCAGCGAACGGTCCCAGCCCTGCGGCGATGAGCAGGATCGACGCCCACACCAGTTCGGGAATGGAACGTGCTGCGTTCAGGAGCAATCGCGTACATGCGCGTGCGGTCAGTCCGAACCTGCCGCCGGCGGGGAGGGCCAGCGCCATCCCGAGAATGG
>DASPMV010000086.1:0-6703 GCA_035626875.1 Noviherbaspirillum sp.
GGAACTGCAGCGCCGCATGCTGGAAGACATCCACGTCGAGGACGGCGGACTTGCTGGACGCAAGGTGCTGATCGTCGATGACGACTTGCGCAACATCTTCGCGCTGAGCTCGGTGCTCGAGCGCCAGCAGATGAAGGTCCTGTTCGCGGAGAACGGCAAGGACGGAATCGAAGTGCTCGAAAAGGATCCGACCATCGAGATCGTCCTGATGGACATCATGATGCCGGAGATGGACGGTTACGACACGATGCGCGCGATCCGTGCGATTCCGCGCTTCAAGTCGCTGCCGATCATCACGCTGACCGCGAAGGCGATGAAGGGTGACCGCGACAAGTGCCTGGCCGCCGGCGCATCGGATTACATCACCAAGCCGGTGGACGTGGCGCAGCTGCTGTCGCTGATGCGGGTCTGGCTGCATCAGTAGGTGATACGGTGGCGTACGACAAGCAAACGGTCGAAGACCTGGAGATCGACCTCCTGCTCGAGGGCGTGTACCGCCGCTTCGGGCAGGATTTCCGCGGCTACCGGCGCGAAAGTGTCAGGGAGCGGCTGCACGCGCTGATGCGCGGCGCCGGACTCGCGACGGTCTCCTTGCTGCAGGACCGCGTGATGCATGACGCTGGAGCAAGCGAGGTCCTGCTGCGCGCGCTCAGCATGCAGCCGGCGGGACTGTTCGACGACCCGGCGTACTTCGGGGCGTTACGGGACGTCATGGTGCCGTGGCTGCGGTCCTGTCCTTCACCCAGGATATGGGTGGCCGAGTGCGTGGCGCCGGAGGAGGTCTGTGCGCTGGCCATCCTGCTCAATGAGGAAGGGTTGTACGGCAAGACGCAGATCTTCGCGACGGCGGCCAACGAGTCGCTGCTGCAAGAGGCGAGGGCGGGGGAGTTCGCGCTCGACCGCTGGCCTCAATATGCGGAAAACTACCGCCGTTGCGGGGGCAGGACGGATTTCGCGGATTACTGCAGCGAGTCGGACGGCAAGGGCGTATTCAGCGCAGCGTTGCGGGCGAACGTGACGTGGGCGCAGTACAGCCTCGCCACCGACGCGTCGTTCAACGAGTTTCAGTTGATCGTGTGCCGCAATGCCATGTCGGATTTCGGCACGGTATTGCATCGGCGTGCGTTGCAATTGTTCTACGACAGCATGCCTTTGTTCGGCATCCTGAGCGTGGGAAGCGATGAAGGATTGCATGCGGCGCCCTTTGTTTCCCGCTACAAGGCGCTTGCCGGGGATAAGGGACTTTACCGAAGGGTGGTGTAGGGAGCGCGCAGTGTTCAGGCGCCCCCTTTTACTTCAGGCTGCCGCGCCTTGCGGCACGTAACCGAGGACGGCCGAGATCTGGTTGGCGGTGCTGACCAGGTCTTCCACCCATTCTTCCTGCAGGCGATCGGCCGGCGCGGAAATCGACAGGCCGGCGATCAGCTTGCCCGAATCGTCGTAGATGCCGGCGGCCATGCAGCGCACGCCGAGTTCCAGTTCTTCGTTGTCGCGTGCATAGCCGCGCGCGCGAACCAGGCTCAATTCCCTCTCCAGCTTGACCAGGTCGGTGATCGAGTTCTTGTTGTGCCCAGCCAAGCCGGTACGGGTGGCGTAAGCACGCACTTGCTTTGGATCGTCCGCGGACAGGAACAGCTTGCCGGTGGAGGTCAGGTGCAGCGGCGCCCGGCCGCCGATGGCGCGCACCACCTGCATGCCGGAGCGTTCGGAGAAGGAGCGGTCGATATAGACGATCTCATCTCCCTGGCGGACCGACAGGTTGATGGTCTGGTTGGTCTTGCGATGCAGGGCACGCATGAAGTCGAGCGCGGCTTCGCGCACATTCAGGCGGCTCTTGACGATGTTGCCCAGCTCCAGCAGGCGCATGCCGAGGCGGTAGGAACCGGCTTCGGCACGGTCGACGAAGCGTTTGACGACGAGGTCGTTCAGGATGCGGTGGGCGGTGGATGGATGCAGGCCGGTCACGGTCGACAGCTCTTTCAGGCTCACCGGGTCGGGATACTGGGCGAGCGCATCCAGGAGCGAGATCATCCGTTCGATCACCTGGATCGAAATCTGGCTGTTCTCGGCGGTCTGTTCTGGTTTCATATCGTGGTTGGTGCGTTGCAATAAACCTCTTTATATCACATCGTGAAAAAATGAAAAAGTCGTGCGAAAAATATTTGGAGGAAGTCTCTAAATTATTTCATCCGTGTCAAACGTCTTCCTGAAGGGCATCGGCGCACATAATGGAGACCTTGCACAACTCGAGGACAGCGTGATGCGCGTCGGATTTTTTCATACTTGCCTGATCGACATGATGCGGCCGGAAATCGGCTTTTCCGTCGTCAAACTGCTGGAAGCTGCAGGCTGCGAGATCGTGGTCCCGGAAAACCAGACCTGCTGCGGGCAGCCGGCCTACAGTTCGGGTGACCGCAAGGCGGCGCGCGCGCTGGCCGAGAAGTTCGTTGAGGAATTCGAAGGCTTCGATTACGTCGTGATTCCGTCCGGCTCCTGCGGCGGCCACGTCAAGACGCATTACACCGACCTGTTCTCGGACGACCCGGCGTGGCTGGCGCGTATGCAGCGCCTCGCGCCGCGCGTCTTCGAACTGACCGATTTCCTGTACAACGTGGTGAAGATCGAGAAGCTGCCCGGCGAAGGCAAGAACAGCATCAAGGGCCCGGTGACTTACCACGACTCCTGCTGCGGCCTGCGCGAGCTCGGCGTGCAGAAGCAGCCGCGCGCGCTGCTGGAAAAGGCGGGCGTGACCGTGAAGGAGATGAAGGACCATCGCCAGTGCTGCGGTTTCGGCGGCACCTTCTCGCTCAAGTACGGCAATGTCTCGGCCGCGATCGTGGATGAAAAGTGCAAGAACATCCAGGACTCCGGCGCCGAAGCCGTGGTCCTCGGCGACCTCGGCTGCATGCTCAATATCGAAGGCCGTCTGCGCCGCACCGGCGACAACACCACGCGCGTGCTGCATGTGGCGCAAGTTCTGGCGGGAGACGCGTGATGCAGGTCCAGTCGATGCATTTCAAGGCCCGCGTGGGCGAGAAGCTGGCCGACAAGCGCCTGCAGGCCAACCTCAAGAAACTGTCCACCAAGTGGGTCGCAGGACGCGCGTCCGCGATCCTGGAACTGGATGACTTCGAAGGCACGCGCGACGCGGCGAAGGAACGCCGCATGCGCGCCATCGAGAACCTCGACGTCTGGCTCGACACGTTCGAGAAAAAGGCGACCGAGCGTGGCGCGACCGTGCTGTATGCGGAAAGCGCCGAGGACGCTTCGCGGCTCGTGGTCGAGATCGCCAAGAAGCACGGCGTGAAGAAGGTCACCAAGTCCAAGTCCATGGTGTCCGAGGAAATGGCGCTCAACAAGGCGCTGGAAGCTGCCGGCGTGCAGCCGGTCGAAACCGACCTCGGCGAATACATCCTCCAGATCAACAACAACGAGGCGCCGTCGCATATCGTCGCGCCCGTGGTGCACAAGGACAAGGACGAGATTTCGGACCTGTTCGCCCGCGTGCACAACCGTCCGCGGCTGACCGATATTCCGCAGATGACGCGCGAGGCCCGCGAGATGCTGCGGCCGCAGTTCCTGTCGTCGGACATGGGCGTCACCGGCGGCAACTTTGTGATTGCAGAGACGGGCTCCGTCGCGATCGTCACCAATGAAGGCAACGAGGGCATGTGCACCATCCTGCCGCCCAAGGTGCACGTGGTCGTCACCGGCATCGAGAAGGTGCTGCCGACGCTGGAAGATTTCGCGACCGTGTTGCGCCTGCTGCCGCGTTCGGCGACCGGCCAGTCGATCACGAACTATGTTTCCCTGCTCACCGGGCCCAAGCGCGAAGCGGATGTGGAAGGACCGGAGCACATGTATTTCGTGCTCGTCGACGCGGGGCGCACGAACCTGGTGGGGACCGATTTCCAGGAGATGCTGCGCTGCATCCGTTGCGGCGCCTGCATGAACCACTGCCCCGTGTACCAGAAGATCGGCGGCCATAGCTACGGCTGGGTATACCCGGGGCCGATGGGCAGCGTGCTGACGCCGTCCTATGTCGGCATCGAAAACGCCGTCGACCTGCCACAGTCCTCGACCCTGTGCGGGGAATGCCATGTCGTGTGTCCGGTGAAGATCCCGCTGCCCGACCTGCTGCGCAAGCTGCGCGAAAAGCAGGTGGAACAGAACCTGCGTCCAAAGGCAGAGCGCCTCGGGCTGACCGTCTGGGCCTTTGTCGCCAGGCGTCCGGCGCTTTATCGACTCGCCACCAAAATCGGTGTACGCTTCATGCGGATGATGGCGGGCAACAGGAAGACGATATCGAAGTTGCCGTTTGCCGGCGGATGGACCGACCATCGCGAAATGCCCGCGCCCAGTGGCAAGACATTCCGCGAGTTATACAAACAGCGACGATGACACAGCACCAGCAACAGGTAAGCGAGTTCAAGAGCAAAAGCGGCGTAAAGCGGATTTACGCCGCTTTTTTGTATTCCATGCAGGGATTTCGTACGGCATGGAAGAGCGAACATGCGTTCCGGCAGGAACTGATTCTGGTGATCCCCGGCGTGATCCTCGCGCTGCTGCTGCCGGTCAACAGCCTGGAAAAGGTCGCCCTGATCGCCGTACTCCTCCTGGTATTGATCGTCGAGCTGATCAATTCCGCCATCGAGGCGGTCGTCGACCGCATCTCCTTCGAGCGCCATCCCCTGTCGAAAAATGCGAAGGATTTCGGCAGCGCGGCCGTGTTTCTCGCGCTGTCCCTCGCCGGGCTGACCTGGCTCATCATCGCGGGGCCGTTGCTCCTGCATTGAACGCTGGCGGAACCAGCGGCAATGTTAAGCCCGCGCAATAGCATTGCCGCGATGGCAAGGCACACTATCAGGGGACCGGACACACCTCAAAGGAGCCATAATGAGAAATGCCGTAGCAAGCAGTGCATCGGATGACTTGGGAAAGCTGGTGCTGCGTCTCGCACTGGGGATCCTGGTCCTGTTGCACGGTGTGGCAAAGATTACCGGGGGCGTCGGACACATTGCAGGCATGCTCGAGAAGCTGGGTATGCCGGGATCGATTGCCTACCTCGTATTGGTGGGGGAGGTGTTGGCCCCGCTGCTGGTGATCATCGGCGCCTGGACGCGGCTGGGGGCGGTCCTCATCATCGGCAACATGCTGGTAGCCATCGGGCTGGTCCACATGGGAGAACTCCTCACATTGGGCAAGACCGGCGGCTGGGCGCTCGAACTGCAGGGCATGTTCCTGTTCGGTGCCGTCGCTGTCGCCCTGCTGGGCGCCGGCCGCTACAGCCTCGGTGGCATCAACGGCCGCCTGAACTGAGCCAAGCCGCTAAAAGGCGCCTTCCGGGGCTTTCCTGCGTTCACTGCTATACTTTCTTCCAGCCTGAAACCCGGAGGCGCGGCGGTCATTCATGCCGGCCTTCCCATGTAACTGGAAGTATTGTTTGGTGCTGGAATGAATGCAGTCATCAGAGCCGCCACGCAGGCGGATGCCGCCCCGGCCTGCCGCATGTTGTGCCGCTCGATTTCGGAATGTTGCACCAAAGACCATCGCAACGATGCCGCGATCCTCGCCGCATGGCTGGGAAACAAGACGCCGGAAAACGTGGCCGCCTGGTTCGCGTGCGCGACGCATCATTCCATCGTGTCCTGCAATGGTGACGAGGTCACCGGCGTGGCGATCATGACGCGCCAGGGACGGATCGTCCTCTTCTATATATCCCCCGAGGTCCGCTCCACCGGCACCGGCAAGGCGCTTCTCGATGCGCTGGAGGCGCAGGCGAAGGAGTGGGGCCTGCGTTCCATGCAGGTCGCCAGCACCCTGTCGGCGCGCGATTTTTATCAGCGCCACGGCTTTGTGGATTGCGGGCCGGCGCGCACGGCATTCGGCACCGATGCCGTTTCCCTGACCAAAAAACTCCCCGGTTCCGGCGGTTGCGGCTGCAGCCGCCTGGTTTGAGCAGGACTCCCGAAACAAAGGCCGCGTCCCGCGGCTATTTTTTCGCCCGGGAATCCTATATATGCACATTGCATAAAGAAGCGCAAAAGTATTCGTTCTTTTTGTAAAGGCGCTTCATTAACCTGTCGACTTCGGAAACCAGATTCCCCAGGGAGAAGACAGATGTTGCTCAAGAAACTATTCCAGTCCGCGCTGGCACTTGCACTGATCGCCCCGGCCGCCTACGCCGCCGACGTATCGCTGCTGAACGTGTCCTACGATCCGACGCGCGAGCTGTACCAGGATTTCAACAAGGCTTTCGCCGCGCAGTTGAAAGCCAAGGCCGGTGACAACGTGACCGTCAGGCAG
Organism: Noviherbaspirillum sp.; assembly: GCA_035626875.1. GTDB lineage: Bacteria > Pseudomonadota > Gammaproteobacteria > Burkholderiales > Burkholderiaceae_D > Noviherbaspirillum. The sequence continues at coordinate 6,307 of DASPMV010000086.1, forward strand.
TCGCACGGCGGTTCCGGCAAGCAGGCGCGCTCGGTGATCGACGGCCTGGATGCGGACATCGTGACGCTGGCGCTGGCTTATGACATCGACGAGATCGCTGCCAAGGGCCTGCTCGCCAAGGATTGGCAAAAACGCCTGCCACACAACAGCTCGCCCTATACCTCGACCATCGTGTTCCTGGTGCGCAAGGGCAACCCGAAGGGCATCAAGGACTGGAACGACCTCGCGAAGCCCGGCGTCTCTGTCATCACCCCGAACCCGAAGACTTCCGGCGGCGCCCGCTGGAACTACCTTGCGGCATGGGGCTACGCGCTGAAGCAGCAGGGCGGCACCGAAGCGACCGCGAAGGACTTCGTGACGAAGATCTTCAAGAACGTGCCGGTGCTGGATTCCGGCG